>QUJA01000022.1 GCA_003480425.1 Firmicutes bacterium AM31-12AC | reverse complement strand
TTTTTATCTCAGTCGAGAAGACTCCCACCTCTTTCAGGTGGTGAGTAACAGCAAATTTGTCTCAGTGGGAGTCCAATCTCGACTGAGATAAACGCTCCGCGAGGATGCGCAGTGATTCTGTAAAGAATGTGTCAGCTTACGCTGACCAGAATCACGCGCCAAGTCTCGCGGCTGCTCGACTTGAATATTTATTTTTGTACAATGTTAATGATTTTCTTAGGAACATAAATTTCTTTTACAATTGTTCCTGTCAATTTATCTGCAACAGCTTCTTTACCAGCTGCAATTGCATCTTCCTTAGATGCATCTGCCGGAATAGAAATAACAGCTCTTGTTTTTCCATTAATCTGTACAGGAACTTCTATTTCGTCATCTGCCATTTCTTTTTCATCATATACAGGCCAGCCTGCTTTGAAGATTGTTTCTGTATGTCCGAGCTGCTCCCACATTTCTTCTGCAAAATGTGGTGCAAATGGTGAAAGTAATACAGCAATTGTTTCTAATGTTTCTTTGTCAATTCCACCTGTTTTCTTGGCAAGATCGATAAATTTGTTATTATACTCCATAAATCCTGAAATAACAGTATTTAAGCTAAATGTTTCAAGACGAGATGTAATATCATATACAAGTTTGTGACGAAGTTTTACCATCTCTTTTGTAGCTTCAACATTGGCTTCTTTACTATCCATCAATAAATTCCAGAGACGTTTCAGAAACGGTTTACACCATCGATTCCTCTATCATCCCATTCTGCATCTAACTCAGGTGGTCCTACAAACAGTTCATACATTCTTAATGAGTCACATCCATAATCACGCACAAGGTCATCTGGTGATACGACATTACCTTTTGATTTACTCATTTTGATTCCATTCTTACCTGTGATCATTCCCTGGTTAAATAATTTATGGAAAGGTTCATCAAAATCAACGACTCCGATATCATTTAAGAATTTTGTATAGAATCTGGAGTATAACAAGTGTAATACAGCATGCTCTACTCCTCCGATATACATGTCTACCGGAAGCATTTCATCTGCTTTTTCTCTTGAAACCAGTTCTTTATCGTTATGATTATCTACATAACGAAGGAAATACCATGACGAACCTGCCCACTGAGGCATAGTGTTTGTTTCACGTTTTGAATCTGCGCCACATACAGGACACTTACAGTTTACCCACTCATCAATTGCTGCCAGTGGTGATTCACCTGTTCCTGTAGGTTCATAAGATTCTACATCAGGCAAACGAAGTGGAAGATCTTCTTCTGGAACTGGAACGTTACCACATTTTGGACAGTGGATGATCGGAATAGGTTCTCCCCAATAGCGCTGACGTGAGAATACCCAGTCACGTAATTTGAAGTTCACAGTAGCCCGTCCGATACCGCGCTCTTCAATGATATGTGGAGCTTCTTTTTTCAGCACAGCTGATTCCATGCCATTCCATTCTCCAGAGTTGATCATTGTTCCAACAGCCTCTGTATATGCCTCTGTCATATTTTCAATTTCTTGTCCATCTTTTGCAATAACCTGAACAATTGGAATACCAAATTTTGTAGCAAATGCAAAATCACGATCATCATGTGCAGGTACACACATAATTGCACCAGTACCATAATCTGCAAGAACATAATCTGACAACCAGATTGGTGTCTTTGCTCCATTTAATGGATTAATTGCATAGCTTCCTGTAAATACTCCGGTTTTTTCTTTGTCCTGCATACGATCTACATTTGATTTCATAGAAGAGTCATAAATGTATTTCTCTACTGCTTCTTTTGTTTCAGGTGTAGCTAATGATGCAGCTAATTCATGTTCTGGGGCAAGTACCATAAATGTTGCTCCGTGGAGAGTATCTGGTCTTGTTGTATAAACAGTGATTTTCTCGTCTCTTCCATCAATTGGAAAATCAACTTCTGCTCCGTAAGATTTTCCAATCCAGTCAGCCTGCATCTTCTTTACTTTTTCAGGCCAATCGAGTTTATCAAGATCATTCAGAAGACGATCTGCATAAGCTGTAATCTTCAGCATCCACTGACGCAGATTTTTCTTTGTTACCTCTGATCCACAACGCTCACACTTACCATTAACCACTTCTTCATTTGCTAAACCTGTTTTACATGAAGGACACCAGTTGATTGGAAATTCCTTCTCATATGCCAAACCTTTTTTGAACATCTGAACAAAAATCCATTGTGTCCATTTGTAGAAATTAGGATCTGTTGTATTTACTTCCATATCCCAATCATACAATGCAGCAATTTCATTGATCTGACGTTTGATATTTGTAATATTTGCCTCTGTTGATATTGCTGGATGAGTTCCCATTTTAATTGCATAATTTTCTGCCGGGAGACCAAATGCATCCCAACCCATTGGATGAACGATATAATATCCCTGCTGCAGTTTATAACGGCTCCATACATCAGAGATTACATATCCTCTCCAATGTCCTACATGAAGACCATTTCCTGATGGATATGGGAACATATCCAGACAGTAATATTTTTGCTTTTTATTTCCGTTATCATCCATTCTAGGATTTACCGGATTTTCTTCCCATTTTTCACGCCATTTTTTCTCAACGGCTTTGTGATTGTACACAATTTTCTGTGACATTATTATTCCTACCTTTCATATAAAATAAAAGCCTTTTCATCTCCATCATCAAGAGACGAAAAGGCTTACTTCCGTGGTACCACTCTTATTCATCCGACACTCTCTATAATGTCATGTCAGATGCACTCATTATATTCTATAACGGGAATACCCGCTTCTGTCTACTAGGTGATTCAACAGAAGAACTCCAAGATGAGTTCAAAGAATTCCATCTTCTGCCTCGCACCAACCGGCAGTTCTCTGTAAGACTTTCTTCTTCTACTAATTCTTATCTTCGTTTTTGCAATATTCTTCTTTATTATAAGAACTATTTATATAGAAGTCAAGTCATTTATCTAGGCATTCATTCGATTGAAATAGTCTTTTGTTTCCCTCACAACAACTCCACTTAATGTTAAAAGTGCGATTAAGTTTGGAAATGCCATTAATGCATTGAAAATGTCTGCGATATTCCATACCGCTGCAACTGTCATATATGGTCCAAAAAATACACATAAAATATATAACCAGCGATAAGTCTTCACTGCTTTTTGGTTACGGTTAAACAAATATTCCAAACATCTTTCACCGTAATAGTCCCATCCAAGGATTGTTGTAAATGCAAAAAATACAAGACAAAGCATTAATGCAAAGGATGCAAATACAGGTGGAAATGGTAAGCCCTGCTGGAATGCAGCTGTTGTAATCTCGACACCTTCAAGACCTGTATTCCAAGTTCCTGTTATTACAATAGAAAGACCTGTCATTGTACAAATTACAATTGTATCAATAAATGTTCCTGTCATGGAACAAGTCCCTGACGTACAGGTTCTTTTGTTTGTGCTGCAGCTGCTGCGATTGGTGCGCTACCAAGACCTGATTCATTTGAAAAGATACCTCTTGCGATACCTTTCTGCATTGCTACAACCATTGTACCCATTACTCCACCTGCAAGTGCACTTCCTGTAAATGCTGATTTTACTATTGTCACGATTGCACCCGGAATAGCTGTAATGTGTGTAACCATAATAATCAAAGCGAGTGCCACATATAATACTGCCATAAATGGAACAACAATCTGTGAAACTTTTGAAATACGCTGGATTCCTCCGATTACAACCAAACCTACACAAACTGTAAGCACAAGGCATGAAATAACTGTTGCCCAAGAATATGTTCCACCAAACAAATTGACTGTATGAAGCATGTCCGGGTCAAAGAAATTCTTAATTGCGGATGCAATACCATTTACCTGTGTAAAAGTTCCAATTCCGAATAATCCAACACCTGCTCCGAAAAAGGCAAATATCTTACCTAGCCATCTCCACTGTTTTCCCATACCATTTTCGATATAGTAAAATGGTCCACCCAGGACATGACCATTTTCATCTATCGTACGATATTTAATAGCCAGCAGGCCTTCTGCATACTTTGTAGCCATTCCAAAAAAGGCTGCAACTACCATCCAAAACAATGCTCCGGGTCCTCCGGCTGCAATTGCTGTTGCTACACCGACAATATTACCGGTTCCAATAGTTGCTGACAATGCAGTACACAAAGCTCCAAAACTTGTTACTTCTCCATGTCCGTCATCTTCATTTTTCACCATGAATTTTAAGGCTTTTCCAAGATGTCTTACCTGCAATAGCCCTAATCGAACTGTTAAAAGAAATCCTGTAATCAGGATTAGAATGATCAATGGGAGTCCCCATACGACCCCATCAAACCATGTGATAAAGTTGTTGATTTGCTCAAACATGTTTTTATTCCTCCATCCTTTTGCCTGAGAGATTAACAGCAAATTGCTGCGTACACCTTCGGCGCTCTTCCTTTAGATTTTTTGAAGAGACTCTCCTGAGTTTAGTGCCTTATAGCACTGTAGACAAGAATACCACTCGCCGATAAATATTTCAAGATTTTTTTGAACTTTTATGTTTTTTTGTTGTTCATAATACCCCTTTGGTGTATAATGGTTATAAGAGATTTGAGCAGATTAATACTCAAAAATTTTTCTACATAAAGGAGAGAATTGCCATGGTAAATTTAATCACAGGTCCGAAAGGTAGCGGAAAAACACAGCAGATCATTGAACTTGCAAACGAGAAGGTTAAGACTTCTAACGGTAACGTTGTATTAATCAAAAAAAGTCACAGAGATACATACAGCGTAGACTTTAATGTTCGTGCAATTTGTATGGATGATTACAAAGATATCGAGACACTAGAAGAATTTGTTGGATTCTTATATGGTATGGTTGCAGGTAATCATGATATTGATACGATTTTCATTGATGGAGCATTGAAACAGGCAGATATTACACTTAACAGTCTTCCAGATTTTCTTCAGAAACTGGATAAAATTGCTACTACAAACAACATTGAGTTCTTTGTAAGTGTAAGTGCATCCAAAGAAGACATTCCTAATATTGATGATCCGGCATATAAGGTTTTATGTTAATCCTTTCGGATAAAATGAATTACAATTTATCATGACCAGCTAATCGGTCAAAAAATCCTGCAAGAATTTTTCCTGCAGGATTTTTCATTGTTATTTTTATTTAATATTGATTACAGTATTTGTTTGCTTTCCTTCTTGATATTCCAATGTAATTTCATCTCCAACGTTATATTTAATCACATCAATATAATCTATAACTGAAATATCAAAAATCTCATCTGATTTTTCCAACATCATATAGTAATGAGAATTTCCATCTACTACGCCTTGTACGATTTTTGTTATTTTCCCAGAAATAACTTCTGTTTCTTTAACGCTTTCATCTTTCACTTTAATACCATTTTCATACATTAATTGAACATATGCTTCTTCACAGGCACTTACTGTATCTCCTATTGCAACAATTTGGTATTTTTGAACATTAACCATCGCATATTTTTTTACAAGTCCGGCGTCATCCTTTAATGCAATAAAATATGTCGGCTCGCTGGAAATGTTTAAAAGCAACGGAAATGTAGCCTTATATTTCAGATTCTGTACCTGCCCTTCAGCAGAAGACATTGCCGAATCTTCTGTTGCGCCTTCCACTTCATAAAATTTTGTTTCCATAGTACGTTGATTCATAAGAACAAAACCAACATTTGATTGATCTCCGCTGACAGATGTTACACCAGTATATACCCAGACATCATCATCAATTGCCAGATAATTATATCCACTTGTTGTCATCAGACAATCTTTCTGTCCTAAAATACTATTAAAATATCCATGCTTTAGAGTTCCATGATAATTATATAATTCCACAAGTAAATCTGCAGAATAAGCACGGTCTATCCATTCTGGTGCATCTTCTATTGCATAATCCTGTGTTTCTCCTGTAATTGCGTTACAAAGCACAACCCTTCCTACTGTTACGCCACCAAACAACCCAATGTTATATTGTTTAACAGGACAGATCCAATATGGAACTCCCTCATCATTTACTTCAAAACTTAATTCATTAAAAATATAAGTCGGATAATTAAAACGCAAATGACGATAAATATTTCTGTTAAAATGGTCACTGGTCGTATACTTCATACCTTCATTTAATTTGACAAGCTCAGTATTTTGTGTTGCCATATCGATACGAATATATGCCGGAATACCTTCTTTTTGATTCGTAAACCATTTAATTAAACTTGCATAACGAAGCGGAGATACTCTAACAGGCTGATCTTTATAGTTAATCTGGCTATAAAGATCATCAACCTCAAACTGTGAAACCATATCCACCATACTTCCCATTTTACGATTTCCAAGAATCGTTGCAGAGTCTTTATCTAACAACGGAATCTGGTCAAATGATAATTCTTCTACATCTGTAGTAAATTTTCCGGTCTCTACGTTCAATAATTTCTGATATTTCTTTGCATTTATAATTGGCGAAGACAACAAACTGCCAATCAAATAAATTGCGATAAGCAAAATCAAAATTCCAGCAATAATCTTAAAGCCTAATAATCTTTTCATTTCAAATTTTGTAGGCTTTTTCTTTGCAAGATAAACTGCTCCTATTAAAACTACTACGATCAGCATGAACATCCATATCTCTGTTGCATGAACATTAATTGCCGGTAATGCTATATAATAATATAATCCTGCCAGAATCAGTACTGCTACTACCGATACCAGCTTCCATTTTCCTTTTTTCATTTCTTCTCTCCTGCCTTTATCCACTTAAGCCTGTCTTTTAATTACTATTAGAATCGTCTTCTCCAAAGTTCTGGCGATAATAACAATAAATATGGGAATATTTCTAATCTTCCCAGTAACATATCCATGCAAAAAACGATTTTAGATAATGCCGAAAACTTGTAGAAATTTTCAACTGGACCGATCTGCGAAATACCCGGACCAACATTATTTAATGTTGTAAGCACAGAACTGAATGTTGTTGCAAAATCAAAATTATTAATAGAGACAAGTAATACTGATACCATCGTTATCATTATATAACATATAAAATAAATATATACACCTTTCATGGTACTTTCATTTATTCTCTTTCCGTTTACTTTTACAATCGTAATTGCTTTTGGATGCAACATGTTTTTTACTTGTTTTTTTATGCTTTTTAACATAATTAATAATCGTGAAACTTTAATTCCACCGCCTGTAGATCCGGCACATGCACCAATAATCATAAGACACAATAATATTGTCTTAGACAGTTCAGGCCACAGATTGTAATTTGCTGTACAAAATCCTGTTGTAGTGATAATTGATGCTACCTGGAATGATGCATATCGGAATGCATGTAAAATATTTCCATACATTCCTACAATATTTAAACTAATAATAGCTATAGAGCCTGCAATAATTCCAAGATATGCATGTAGCTCTTCGTTTTTTAATGCTTCTTTCCAATTTCTTAGGCGAAGGAGAAAATATAAATTAAAATTAACTCCGAATAAAATCATAAACACTGTAATTACACCATCAATATAAGCACTGTCATAATACGCAACACTGCTATTTTTATTGGAAAAGCCACCTGTTCCAGCAGTACTAAATGCGTGTAATAATGCATCAAAGAAATTCATTCCTCCGAACATTAAAAATATAACTTCTGCCGCTGTCAATACAAAATACATTGCATATAAAATTCTTGCAGTATATCTTGCCTTTGGCACAAGCTTATCTGCTTCTGGACCTGGAACCTCTGCTCTCATTAAATGCATAGAATCATCATCATCAAGAGATGTCAGTACCATAACAAAGACCAGAACACCCATTCCGCCAATCCAATGTGTCAGACTTCTCCAGAAAGACATTCCCATTGGAAGAACTTCAATATCTGTTAATATCGTAGAACCTGTTGTTGTAAAGCCAGATACTGTTTCAAAAAA
Source organism: Firmicutes bacterium AM31-12AC (assembly GCA_003480425.1). Taxonomy (GTDB): domain Bacteria; phylum Bacillota; class Clostridia; order Lachnospirales; family Lachnospiraceae; genus Schaedlerella; species Schaedlerella hominis. The sequence goes on along the minus strand of QUJA01000022.1, from coordinate 35,799 downwards.
TGCATCTAGATAATTTGGAATGCTTCCGCTTATATAAAATGGAACAGCACCAAAGAGTGACCATAAAATCCATGCCGCACCAACAATTACTAATCCGTCCTTTGCATATATTCTTTTGTTCTTAGGAACTTTTCTTCCCAGCAAAAAATACATCAATATCAACACCGCACTTACTATCAGAAAACAAAAACCACTTTTTTCTCTGTATATTAAAGATACAATTGCTGGGAGTAATAGCACAAGACCTTCTACGCCCACCATTTTTGCTAATATATATATTATCATTTTCTTATTCATATCAACACCTACAACAAAATATCCTCAATATCACGAATTTGTCTTGCCATTGTAATTACAATCACATTATCTCCCACCTGAATAGAATCATCTCCATTAGGGATAATAATATTTCGTTTACGTGCAATACATGCAATTAGGTTATTACTCTTTAATTGTAATTCTTTTAATGGAACATTTGTATAACGAGTTTCTTTCTTAACAATAAACTCCAATGCTTCAACTTTTTCATCAATAAGCCGATACATTGTTTCTACATTTGCACTTCCCTGTGAATTCTTTCGTGCCCGAACATAACTTAAAATAACATCCGCAGTCACTGTTTTAGCAGACACAATACTGTCAATTCCATAGTCCTCTACCATCTGTGCACGTTGATCTTCATTTACTTTTGTAATAATTTTCCCTACATTCTGACTCTTTGCAAATAATGACAAAATGATGTTTTCTTCATCCATACCCGTCAGAGCTACAAATGCGTCTGCATCTTGAACGCCTTCCTCCATAAGCAGATCATGATTTGTTGCATCTCCACAAATAATAGTAGCTTTTGGAAGCATCTCACACAAATCTTCACATCTTTTTTTATTCAATTCAATAATCTTCACCTGCATTCCCAATCCGCATAATTGTAATGCAAGATAATAGCTTACACTTCCGCCGCCACAGATCAGGACTTTTTTAATTTTGGTTCTTCGACTTCCAAACACTTTAAAAAACAGTCCAATTTCCTTATGCGAAGCTGCCACATGAAGACGATCTCCTTCTTGAATTACATATTCTCCGTCTGGAATAAACACATCGTCCCCGCGTTCTACCGCACAGACTAATACTTTAATCTGATACTGATTATTAATCTCTGCAAGAGACATGCCTGCAAGCTTATTTCCTTTACTGATAAGAAATTCAACAAGCTCTACTCTGCCTTTTACAAATGTTTCAACCTTACTGGCATCCGGGAACAAAAGTACACGTGAAACCTCTCCGGCTACTGCAAGTTCTGGATTTACTGCCATACTTAATCGCAAGTCTTCTTTAAGCAAGTCAATTTGTTTATAATAAATTGGATTTCTCACTCGCGCAATCGTATGTTTTGCACCAATCCTTCTTGCAATGAGACAACTAAGCATATTGCACTCATCTGTTGAAGTACAGGCAATCACCAAATCTGCATCCGGCACACCTGCATTTTTTTGCACTTCTGCACTTCCACCTTCACCTGGGATACACATAATATCTAGTCGGTTCATCGCCTCCATTAGTTTTTCTTCATTACTGTCAATCAAAACAACATCATAATCTTCTGCTGAAAGAGCTTTTGCAAGCTTGTATCCAACCTTCCCATCACCAATAATGACAATCTTCATTTTTCTTTTCCTCTACTTTTTTCTTTAGATTTCATCTATTTGAACAGTAGATGAATTATAGCACTTTTATATTGAAAGTACAATGATTTTGTACAGATAAAACGTATTTATAAATGTACAATCTTATTTTATAAATTTTTTTACACTATGGAAGGGAGTGGCTCGCTTCCATAGCGCCACTCCCTTCTACTATTTTATGATTTTCTTTTATATTATGCTTCCTGTGCTCTTGCTGCAATTTCTTTCTCCTGAACATCTGAAGGAGCCTGCTCATATCTAGAAAATGTATATTCGTAATTTCCTCTTCCACCTGTCATGGAACGAAGCACTGTACAATAACCAAACAGCCCTGTCATCGGAATATCTGCTTCGATTACCTGTTTACCACCTGCAACAGGATTCATACCAAGAACTCTTCCTCTTCGTTTATTCAAATCTCCCATAACATCTCCTGTATAGCTGTCAGGAACTGTTACTTTTAAGGATGCAATTGGCTCAAGAAGAACCGGGCCGGCTTCCATAAATCCTTTCTTAAATGCCTGGATCGTAGCTGTTTTAAAAGCCATCTCTGATGAATCTACAGGATGATAAGATCCATCATATAAAACAGCTTTCACTCCAACAACAGGATATCCTGCCAAAGGTCCTTTTAATACAGATTCCTGCAATCCTTTTTCTACTGCCGGGAAGAAGTTCTTTGGAACAGCTCCTCCTACTACTTCTTCTTCAAATATGAATGGTGTCTCAAGATCTCCAGATGGGCCAAATCTCATCTTTACATGTCCGTACTGACCATGTCCACCAGATTGTTTTTTGTACTTTGAATCCACATCGGAATTCTTTTTGATTGTCTCTCGGAATGCTACTTTTGGCGTTTCTAATGTGATTTCCACTTTATATCTTGCAGCAATCTTGCTTGCAGCAATTTCCAAATGCTGCTCGCCCATACCATACAACAGAGACTGATGATTTTCACTGTCATTAACAGCTTTTAATGTTACATCCTCTGCCATCATTCTGGATATTGCCTGAGATACTTTGTCTTCATCACCTTTATTTTTTACACGATATCTCATATATGTATAAGGTACAGAATAATCTGTCTTCGGATACAGTACTTGTGTATTTTTTGTAGCAAGTGTATCTCCGGTAGCTGTATTAGAAAGCTTTGCAACCGCTCCTATATCGCCTGCAAACAATTCTGATACTTCAGTTGGTTTATTTCCACACATAACGTAAAGCTTACCAGGTTTTTCTTCTGCGTCTGAATTAGGATTATATAATACATCATCTCCTTTTAATACTCCGGAGCATACTTTAATAAATGAATATTTTCCAATAAATGGATCTACCATAGTTTTAAATACATAAGCTGTTTTTGCTTTTGAAAATTCATAATTAGCCTCAAAAATATCATTCGTTGTACGATTAATACCAACACAAGTTCTTTTATCCGGACTTGGGAAGAAGCGAACAATATCAGACAAAAGATTCGCAACACCCTGAGCCTGTATATTTGATCCCATCGCTACCGGTACAATTGTTCCGTCCATTACTTCTGTACGCATAGCTGCACGAATTTCTTCGATAGAGAACTCTTCTCCATTAAAATAACGATCCATAAATTCTTCACTTGTCTCTGCAACAGCTTCCATCAAGGAATCTCTTAATATCTGAAGGTTTGGCAGACAATAATCTGGAATCTCACATTCCTCTCTCTGACCTATTTCTGTGTAACGTCTTGCTGCATTCTTAATTACATTAATATAACCTACTAGTTTTTCATTTTCACGAATCGGCTGGAAATGTGGTGCGATTTTTTTACCATACCGTGATGTAAGATCTTCTACTACTTGTCGAAAACTTGCATCGTCCACATCCATCTCTGTTACATAAATCATTCGTGGAAGATTGTATTTATCGCAAAGTTCCCATGCTTTTTCAGTTCCAACCTGTACGCCCGCTTTACCTGATACAACGATAACTGCTGCGTCTGCTGCACTGACAGCTTCCTCCACTTCACCTACAAAATCAAAATATCCCGGAGTGTCTAAAATATTAATCTTTGCTTTTCCCACTCGATTGGAATCAAACTTGTTCCGATTGAAAAACCACGCTTCTGTTCTTCTTTATCAAAATCGCTTACTGTATTGGATTCTGAAACCTTTCCCATGCGAGTTGTTGCTCCTGATACATAAAGCATTGCCTCCGCAAGACTTGTCTTTCCACTGCCTCCATGTCCGAGTAATACCACGTTTCTAATCTCGTCTGTTCTGTAAACCTTCATGTTGCTGCCTCCTTGTATGTTTTTATGCATGTCTTTTCTCGTTCTTATTCCGCATACATATGATATGTGAATATTGTACTAAACTTTTTTCAATATTACAACCTTTTTATATATTTTACACAATGTTTTTTCCGTTCTTCTTTTTTTAAGTTCTACTCTTCTTTACTTTTACGCGTTAAAATGATAATATACTTAAATATATGCATACATATAAAGAAGGAGAGCTATTATGAAAGCAAAAAAAATTGGTTTTGTTGGTCTTGGATTGATTGGTGGTTCTATCGCAAAAGCAATTCGCCAATATTATCCTGACTATGAACTTCTTGCCTTTGACAAAAATAAAGAAACACTTGCACTTGCTGTTCAAGAAGAAATTATCCATACTGTTTCTTCTTCTATTGATGATAATTTTAGAGATTGTGATTATATTTTTTTATGTGCACCAATTTCTTTTAACAATGCTTATTTAAGCCAATTAAAGGATTATATCTCACCAAATTGTATTTTAACAGATGTTGGAAGCGTAAAAACATCTATCCACGAAGAAATCATTCGACTTGGATTAGAAGAAAATTTTATCGGAGGACATCCGATGGCAGGTTCTGAAAAAAGTGGTTTTGTAAATTCAAAAGCAATTCTTATTGAGAATGCTTACTATATTCTTACCCCTTCAGCAAATGTTTCAAGAGAAAAAGTGGAAGCCTATAAGACATTTGTTTCTTCATTAAAGGCATTGCCTATTGAACTTGATTATCACCAGCATGATATGCTTACCGGAACTATCAGCCATCTTCCGCATATTATTGCTTCGAATCTTGTAAATTTTGTTAAAAAAACTGACACAGATGATGAGCTAATGAAGATGCTTGCAGCCGGAGGATTTAAAGACATTACAAGAATCGCGTCCTCGTCACCAATTATGTGGCAGCAGATTTGTTTAAAAAACAAAGAACCAATTTCAAAAATCCTCGGTGGTTTTATTGATTCTTTATCTGAAACGAAAAAATTAATTGACCAGTCTTCTGAACGGGAATTATATTGTATGTTTGAAAGTTCCAGAGATTATCGCAATTCGATGCCTAATAGTTCAGCGGGACCTATCCAGCGTCAATTTTTATTGTATTGTGATATTGTGGATGAAGCCGGTGGAATTGCAACAATTGCAACGATTTTAGCGACGAATCACATCAGTATTAAAAATATTGGTATTATTCATAACCGAGAATTTGAAGAAGGTGTTTTATTAATTGAATTTTATGATCAGGATTCTTCTGTGCAAGCTGCGGCACTACTGAAGAAATATCATTATATCGTATATGAAGTTTAGCCAAGGGAGGTATTACAATATGGAATTAGCTAAAATCACGGGACTTCGAGGAGAAGTAAATATTCCTGGGGATAAATCTATTTCTCACAGATGCATTATGTTTGGTTCTATTGCCAGTGGGACTACAGAAATTTCGAACTTCTTGCAAGGAGCAGATTGTCTTGCAACGATTAATTGTTTTCGTAGAATGGGAATCGAAATTGAAAATCAAGAAGAAAAGATCATTGTACATGGAAAGGGACTTCATGGATTAACTGCACCAACGGAAATTCTGGATGTCGGAAACAGCGGAACTACAACTCGTCTTATCTCTGGAATTTTGGTTGGACAACCTTTTGAATCCAAACTCTCTGGTGATAATTCATTGAATTCCAGACCTATGAAACGTATTATGGAGCCTTTAACAAAAATGGGAGGGCATATTTCAAGCATCTTAAGAAATGGTTGCGCTCCCCTCTATATTGCTCCCGGAAAACTTCACGGAATACATTATGATTCTCCTGTTGCTTCTGCCCAGGTAAAATCAAGCATCTTATTAGCTGGATTGTATGCTGACGGAGAAACTTCTGTCACTGAGCCTTCTCTTTCTCGCAATCATACGGAATTAATGCTTAAAGAATTTGGTGCAGATATTCGTTCTCAATTTGATTTAAACACAAGTAAAGCAACTGCATTTATTCGGCCTTGCAGTGAACTTTATGGACAAAAAATTATGGTCCCGGGAGATATTTCTTCTGCTGCTTACTTTATTGCAGCCGGGCTTCTTGTACCAGATTCAGAAATTCTGATAAAAACACAGGAATCAATGCAACCCGGGCGGGCATTTTAAAAGTATGTGAAGATATGGGCGCAAATATTACTTTGTTAAATGAGCGTACAGAAGGTGGTGAAGCAATTGCAGATATCCTGGTTCGGACAAGCAAGCTTCATGGTACTACTATTTCAGGGGATATTATCCCAACACTAATTGATGAAATTCCGATTATTGCCATAATGGCAGCTGCTGCAGAAGGTACAACTATAATAAAAGATGCAGCTGAGTTAAAAGTAAAAGAGACAAATCGTATCGAAACTGTTGTTGACAATTTAAAAGCTATGGGATGCGATATTATTGCAACAGATGATGGAATGATCATTCATGGGGGGAAAACACTTCATGGCACAACCATTCATACCTTACTGGATCATCGTATTGCAATGGCATTTAGCATTGCAGCATTAATTGCAGAAGATACCACTCGAATTCTTGACAGCAAATGTGTCGATGTCTCTTATCCTACTTTTTATGATTCATTCGAAAATTTATTATAATTTCTTATTTTATAGCCTTTTGATATAAAATAGCACATAAAAAGAGAATCATTTTTTGCCAGGCAAATTATGATTCTCTTTTTTAGCTGTAGTTTAAATCAAACTATTATTTTAAAGATAGTTTTGATAGCATTTCACTTACTGTCCATCCATATACAGGATGTCTCTTGTACGGAGCAATCTCGCATAATGGTTTTAAGACAAAATCTCTGTTTTGCATATCAACATGTGGAACGCAAAAATCAGGTTCCTGTATCACGCAATCATCATAAAATAAAATATCCAGATCTAAAGTACGAGGACCCCAATGTATTTTTCGCTCGCGACCGGCATTTTGTTCAATTCGATGCAATTCATCTAATAATTCATGTGGAGTAAGCAAAGTACGCATCTTTAGACAGCCATTTAAAAATTCATCCTGATCTGTGACCCCATATGGTTCTGTAACGAGATACTCTGAAACCCTTGTCACCTTGCAGTTTTCCAGCAGATCTAATGCAGTAACTGCGTCATCAAGAAATTGCCGTTTATTTCCAATATTAGACCCCAACGCAATATATACTGTGTGCCAGCTTCTGTCAATCTCTACAGACACTGTTTCAAGAGGCAGTCCAATCGGTGCCCACGGTTTCTTTATTTCAATTTTTACCCTTTCGAGATGAGTCACTTGAAGAAGTAATTGTTCTGCTAAACTTTCTGCCAATCGTTCTAACAATTGAAATGTATGCTCTTTTACATATTTATCAATAAACTGACTTACTTCGCCATAATGAATAGACGCTGTCAGCTCGTCTGTTTTCCCTGCTTCGCGTGTATCTGTATATAGAACTACTGATACAAGAAATTTCTGTCCTAACTTATTTTCCTCTGGAAACACTCCATGATTTGCAAATATTTCCAAATTTTCAATTTTTATTTTGTCCATTATGTTTAAATAATCTCCGTTAATTTTATAATTAATCTTTTCTATTTCCACACATGACTGAAGCAATTTATCTCAGTCGAGAAGACTCCCACCTCTTTAGGTAGTGAGTAATAGCAAATTTGTCTCAGTGGGAGTCCAATCTCCGACTGAGATAAACGCTCCGCGATGATGCGCAGTGATTCTGATAGGAATATGTCAGCTTCGCTGACCAGAATCACGCGCCAAGTCTCACGGACGTTCGACTTGAATTTTAATTAATTTCATGTTTTCTCATAATTGCTTCTGTCATTTTGATTGCGCGATAATTTGCCTTTACGTCATGGACTCTTACAAAGGAGCATCCCTTCATCATTCCAATAACGGTTGTCGCAAGAGTGCCCTCTTCTCTTTGATCTGCCGGAAGATCCAGTGTCAAACCAATCATAGACTTTCGAGACGTCCCAAGAAGAACAGGATATCCTAATGTTTGAATGGAATCTACATGCTTCATCATCTCCAGATTCATCTCATATGTTTTTCCAAAGCCGATACCCGGATCTAACATAATCTTATCGTCTTCTATCCCTGCCTGTTTTGCAAGTCGAATGGTTTCTTTCAAATCATCCAGAACATCTTCAATAAAATTGCTATACTCTGTATTATCGCGATTATGCATCAGGCAACAAGCAGTCTGATTTTTAGCAATCACTCCTGCCATTTTCTCGTCGTATTTTAGTCCCCAGATATCATTAACTAAATCTGCTCCTGCCTGAATTGCTGCCTCAGCCACATTGCTTTTATAAGTATCTATTGATATCGGAATATCAAATTCAGTCTTTAATTTTGCAATTATCGGTACAACACGTTCGATTTCTTCTTCATCTGATATCTGTATATGTCCCGGTCTTGTAGACTCTCCTCCGATATCAAAAATATCTACACCATTTTCTGCCATTTCCTTGGCATGATATAGTGCCGAATCTAACGAATTATATTTTCCACCATCTGAAAATGAATCTGGTGTTACATTTAAAATTCCCATGATATATGTATGATGCTCTGTATCAAATGTTTTTTGACCTATAATCATATTTCAATCTCCATATTCTTTTTTTCTATTGTCCAATTACATTCTTTTTCTGCAAGACAGCTATAACATGCTCTTGATTTTTTATCCGCAGTATATAACAGCCAACTTAATATATCGGATAGATTTGTATTTTTTGCCTGGTCTATACACACGTTTTGTTGAACTCTGTGATTTTGGATTGCTGTGAGAATTCCTTGTTTCTCTTCTTCTGTAAAACTTAATTCTGGAAGATCACGGAATATGATTTTCGCAATTTCTACGGATGCTTTTTCATGTGGATATCCTTCTTCATACTGTCTGTATTTCCCAATATCATGCAATAAAGCCATTCCATAAATAACCGGTTTACGAATTCTAAAATCTTGCTCTAGATTCAATATCCACGCAATGCGAGCAACATCAATAAAATGTTCCATTGTGTGTCGGCAAAATTTTCTTACTTCTTCCGCTTTTTGCAGACGTATGTAACACTCTTGGTATAATGAATGCTTTCGAATGTATTCTATTTCTATTAATTTTTCCATTTTCAAAGCCTACCGTAACATTCTAAAAAATGTATCTTCTAATTCTTTGTTATTTTCAAAAATTCCTCTTTTAACAATTGTTACCGTCTGACTTCCCGGTTTTTTAATTCCACGCATTGTCATACACATATGCTCAGCCTCAATCATCACCATAACACCTTTTGGATTCAATTCCTTTTCCAGTGCATCCGCGATTTGCCCTGTCAATTGTTCTTGCAACTGAAGTCTTCTTGCAAAAACTTCCACTGTCCGGGCTAGCTTGCTCAACCCTACAACTTCACCGTTTGGAATATATGCGATGTGTGCTTTCCCGTAAAATGGAAGTAAATGGTGCTCACAAGTAGAATAAAATGTAATATCTTTTTCTAATACCATTGCATCATTATCTACATGAAAACGTTTTTTTAAATGTTCTGAAGCATCTTCTTCCATTCCACCATATATTTCTTCGTACATTCTTGCAATACGATCTGGTGTTTCCACTAATCCTTCACGAGTCACGTCTTCTCCGATTCCTTCCAGTAATAGACGAACTCCTTCTTTTACCTTTTCGTGATCTATCATTTACTCATCCTCATTTTTCAATCTTTTCTTCTTTTCCAACAAGTCTCATTACATCTCCAAGATACGATAATGATCCAAATGCAACAATAATATCATCTTCTTTTGTCTGACACATGACAGTATCAATTGTATCTTTCAATGACGGCATACTGCAAACTTCATATGATTCGTCTGATTTTTTTAAAGATTCTTCTTTTGTGGCAGTTGCCTCCCAATTTTTTTCAATTACCTGTTTTAATAAGTCTGCATCCAATGTTCTATCCTTATTCGGAAGATTAATTGTATATACCTTTTTTGCTAACGGCAACATAATTTGTACAATTTTTTCATATTCTTTATCTTTGAAAACTCCCATTATAAAGATAAACTGTTTTTGAGGAAAATATCTTTCTAATGTTTTTTTCAATTGCTTTGCAGCATCTTCATTATGTGCCCCATCAACAATAAACACCGGATTTTCATGTATGCAAGTAAATCTACCCTTCCACTTCGTTTTCAGAAAGCCATTTCTAATAGCTTCCATCGAATATACACTTTTTTTCGATGTTTTCTCACATTTATTTTCTGTCTGCTCAATTCTTTGTAATGCCAGTAGAACCTCACATGCAGTTGCAGCATTTTGAATCTGATACAATCCCGCCAGCGGAATATGAATATTTTCAAATTGTTTATAAGAAAATGTCTGTCCATGATAAGATTCATCTAAAACTTGTACTTTATCAGGCTCTGCGAATTGTATCGGTACATGATTTTTATCTGCTGCTTTTTTTAATACTTTTCTTACTGCTTCTTCTTGTGCTGCTGAAACAACAACACATCCAGGCTTTATGATTCCCGCTTTATTTTCTGTAATTTCTTCTAATGTATTTCCCAAAAATCCCATATGATCTCTGCTTATATTGGTAAACACAGCCACTTTTGTATTGGAAATAATATTTGTTGCATCTAAAATGCCGCCCAGACCAGTTTCCAATACTACATAATCACAATGCTCTCTCTGAAAACATAAAAAAGCTATTGCGGTCTCAACTTCAAATACGGTCGGACTAGCCTTTCCGTTTGTCTCCATACGCACAATAGCTCTCTGAACTTCTTCAACTAATTCTGTAAATACTTTTTCCGAGATCCAATTTCCATTTATCTGGATTTTTTCCAGATATCCAATTACTGTTGGTGAAACATATCTGCCAACACGAAATCCGGTCTCACTTAATATTGTAGAAATATATGCAAGCACAGACCCTTTTCCATTGGTTCCCGCAATATGTATGAACCTCAAATCATGCTGGGGATTTCCCAGTTCATACAACAGCTCTCGAATCGTATCCAAGCCAAGTACACTTCCGTATTTCGACACTTCGTCCAAATATACCCTTGCTTCTTCGTAGGTCACGTTTCTTGTTTCCTTTCAATTTATGATTGCTTTCGCTGTTGTTCATCATATCACTTATACCATATTCTAACAAGTAGAATTTTTCAGCTAATCTTATCTGTTTTTTGCTTTATCTCACAAATCTTCATCTAACATATAAATAAGTGCATTACAAATACATGCTGCAATATTACTTCCACCTTTTCTTCCTCTGGCAATAATATAAGGCGTATCTTCTAATTTTAAGATTAACTCTTTCGATTGAACTACATTTACAAAACCAACCGGAACACCAATAATCAGTTCGGGATCAACGATTCCTTTTTCGACCTGTTCATACAAATGTATCAGTGCTGTAGGTGCATTCCCAATCGCATATATCAACTTTTTATTAAGCTTTGCTGCCTTTTCCATACTTGCAACAGCTCTCGTAGTACCGTTCGTTTTTGCCTGCATTGCAACGTCTTCATCCGACATAAAGCAAAATACTTCTCCACCATATTTTGCAAGTCGTTTTTTGTTGATCCCCGATTTTCCCATCTGTGTATCTGTTACTATGGATGCGCCCTGTCGGATTGCATCTAACGCTTTTTGAACAGCATCCTTTGAAAAAACTAAATTTTTCGCATAATCAAAATCCGCACTTGTGTGAATGCATCGTTTCACGATTGGTTCTGTTCCAGGAATCAATTGTGTATCTCCAAGTTCTTCTGTGATAATCTCAAAACTTCTTCTTTCAATATCTTTTGGTAGTACCTGTTCTAGTTCTATAGCCATTTTTTCACCTGTTTTCTTTCTGATCATTTCAGCTTTTCGCCAATACCACAAACTACTCGCGTTACTTTGTCTGCCTGTTTTGCAAGAGTGGTACAGATTCTTCCAACCTGTTCTCTATAATAACGTTCAAACGAATCCACCGGCACAAGCCCATATCCAACTTCGTCACAAATTATTACTTTTTGTATATCTTTCGCAAAAATTTGTTCTATTATTTCTTTGATATCTAATTTCTCATTCTTTAAAATTCGTTTTATATAAATTTCAAAGTGATAAATTCCAATTGCGTTTTGAATTTTTTCAAAAGAATCTATTTCTCCGTCTGCCCATTGTATTTGAGGATAAAGTTTTCTTGCATATTCTAGTTTTCCTTGATATGCACCACCAATAATTAAATGCAATCCTGCTTTTTTGTTCATACACTTCACCTTTTCATTTTTATATAAAACTGCCTGTCCATATATTACTTCTTCTACTTCTACTGCTGCTTTAGCCAGTTCGCAATTTACTTTTCCTAAAACCTGCTTATACATCCGCATTTCATTTGAATAAACTGTCGATTCCGAAAAAACTTCATTTGTTACAATAACAATATTTTCGTAAATATCGTTTAACTTTTCCACGCCATTTAAAATGTAATCCGTGAGTTTTTCAACTACTTCGTTATTAGATAATGCAGGATACTGTTTTTTTAAAATTGTATTTACACCTGTTTCATCAAACAACTCATTTGCAACAAGATTTGACATACATTCTAATAGCACAACTTCTTTTTTATCCGAGTTTTTTTGAAGTTTCATATTCTTAACAAATTCTGACAAATTTGTAAAACCTTCTTCCGTCTGGAAATTTTTCTTTGCTCTCATTTGTCTATGTCTGTTTATTTTTTCTTCGGTTTCCCTTCCATATGGAATCATTGTAGCAAGATAAACTTTCGAACTGTTTGTTTTTTTACTTAATTCACAAAGTTTGTTTTCTGCATATTCTGATTTTCCGCTTCCACTTCCTCCTGTTATAAGGTATAACATAACATTTTGCTCCTGATTTATTTGATAATTCCATCTATTAGTATGATTTCACTATTTTCATAATATTATTTTTTATTTAAAAATCTTATATATTGCACTCATATCCAGATTTTCACGAATAATAGCTGCAAGTTTATCATACTGCTCTTCTTTATATGCAGACATATCCACAGCCTCTACTTCATTGATATTTAATCCTTTTTGTTTCAATAATGCAATGATAAGTTGCCTTGCAACTTCTGGTTTGTCAAAAATCCCATGTACATAACTTCCATATACTGTTCCTTTTGCAGCCCCATCTATTATTTCAGTATTCTGCACGATATCATTTAATTTCAAAATACCATGTGTATCATTCAAATAACTCGTTTTTCCCATATGAATTTCATATCCTTCAATTTCAATTCCTTTTAATTCTGAAAGCATTCCGGGAACTTCTTGAAATGTTCCTTTCACACGAGTTCTTTTCTTTTCTTTTTGAAATACCGTTTTTGTCGGAAGCAATCCAAGTCCTCTGAGTTTTCCGGCTTTCTCAACCCCGTTTGGATCTTCTATTTCTTCTCCAAGCATCTGGTAGCCTCCACAAATACCAAATACCAATTTGTCATGCTTTGCATGTTTCTGGATTTTCATCTCAAGGCCATTTTGTCGCATCCATAAAATGTCTTCCATTGTATTTTTACTTCCTGGAAGAATTACTGCATCCGGGTTCCCAAATTCTGCCGCACTATTTACATAACGGACAGAAACCATATCCATACATTCTAAAGCCATCATATCTGTAAAGTTTGATAACCTTGGAAAACGGATTACTGCAATGTCAATTAACGACACCTCTTTTTTATTCTGGATTCTTTCTGACAGACTGTCTTCTTCATCAATATCTAAATGAAAATATGGAATTACCCCGAGTACCGGTTTATTTGTTCTGTCTTCTAACATTTTTAATCCTGGATCTAATATTTTTTTATCTCCGCGGAATTTATTGATAACAGTCCCTACAATTCGATCTTGTTCTTCTTTTTCCAGAAGTTCAATAGTTCCAACAATCTGTGCAAAAACACCTCCACGGTCAATGTCTCCAACTAATATTACCGGCGCATCTGCAAGCTTTGCCATTCCCATATTTACAATATCTTCTTGTTTTAAGTTTATTTCTGCCGGACTTCCTGCCCCTTCAATCACGATAATATCATATTCTTTGTTGAGTTGCTCATAGGCCTGCATAATTGCAGGAACATATTCTTTTTTATGGCGGTAATATTCTATAGCAGACATATTCCCCATCACTTCTCCATTTATGATAACCTGAGAGCCTGTGTCACTGGAAGGTTTCAATAAAATCGGATTCATCAAAACAGAGGGCTTAATCCCAGCCGCTTCAGCCTGCATCACCTGTGCTCTTCCCATTTCAAGACCTTCTTCTGTAATATACGAGTTCAAAGCCATATTTTGTGATTTAAACGGAGCCACTTTATATCCATCCTGTGCAAACACTCTGCATAATCCTCCTGCAAGAATACTTTTTCCTGCATTCGACATCGTTCCTTGTATCATAATAGGTTTTGCCATTTCTCTACCTCTTCTCTTAAAGCTGTTAGTAATCGATCATTTTCTTCTTTTCTTTTTATTGCTATTCGATAATACCCTTTTTTTAATCCGATATAATTCTGACAGTCACGGATCAAGATATTTTTTTCAAGCAATTTTTCATACAAAGACTCTTTTCCTTCATAATATATTAAAATGTAATTTGCGTCCGATTGAATATAGGATATTCCAATGGATTCTAACTCTAATTCCATTCTTTTACGCTCTTTTGTAATATATTGTCTGGTTTTTTCAACACGTTCTTCATCCTCAATTGCAGCAAGTCCTGCCGCTTGAGCTACTGTCGATACACTCCAGGGTTGACGTACCCTCTGTATTCTTTCCAACAGAGAATTATCACTGCACAATATGTATCCTAATCTTAGTCCGGGTATTGCATGCATTTTAGTAAATGCACGTAAAATAATTAATTGAGAATAATTTTTTACCTCTGCTTGCATAGTTGATTCTTTGGGATTTTCTAAAAATTCATAAAAACATTCATCTAATATCAAACGAATCCGGAATTTTACGCATTTTTCTAATATCCGCATTAGTAAATTTTTAGGAATTTTTTTCCCGGTCGGATTATTTGGAGAGCATAAAAATACAACATCTAAATCCGAAGTCAAATTCAAAAGAATGTTCTCGTTTACTTCAAAACCATCCTCTGCATACAAGTATACATGCTGTACATCACACTCAACTGTTCGTAGTGCCTGCTCATATTCTGAAAATGTTGGTGCTGTAACTAATGCCTTTTTTGGTTTTTCTGCGAGTACATAGGAAAAGATTAAATCTGCAGCCCCATTTCCACACAGTATATATGACTCTGGCAATTCCAAATAATCTGCTATCTTTCTAACCAATGCACGGCACTTGTTGTCCGGATAATGATGAATCTCTTTTAAAGCACTTTGTGCAGCTGCAATTACATTTTTACTAGCACCAAATGGATTAATATTCGTTGAAAAATCCAATATTTTATCATATTCTTTATAGTTGTAAATGTCTCCTCCGTGTACATATCGCATTTTTATTTCCTCTTAGCTTGTCTTCTTTTGTATAATTGTATACAACCATCTTTTATGCAATTATACTCTAGATTATATAGAATAATAATTTAATTGTTCCGAATATTATCATTGTAACAATTGCTGTAACATACATCAAACGATTTGTTTGACAAATATCCTCAATACGTATTGAACGAATTGGTTCCCCAATATATGGTTTTTTATATAACTTTCCAAAATACCACGCATCACCGGCCAATTGTATATCCAACGCTCCCGCACATACTGCTTCTGTTTGTGCCGAATTCGGACTACTGTGATTGTAACGATCTCTTAAAAAGATTTTCCATCCGTTTTTCCAATCTAATCCGCATAAAAATGCTGCCAAAACCATCATAATTGCCGAAATTCGAGCCGGAATATAGTTTACAACATCATCCATTTTTGCTGCTATTCTTCCTATATATAAATATTTTTCATCTTTATAGCCCAGCATCGAATCCATTGTGTTGATTGCTTTATATAACATTCCAAGAGGGGCACCGCCTATTAACATATAAAAGAGGGGAGCAATCACGCCATCAGATGTGTTTTCTGCTATTGTTTCAACAGTTGCTTTTGTTACTCCTTCACAATCTAACTTTGCTGTGTCTCGCCCAACAATCATTGATACCGCTTTTCTTGCTCCCTCTAAATCACTCTCTTTCAATTTCTTATATACTTTCATGCTTTCTGCTTTCAACGATTTAGCTGCAAGCAATTGATAACACCAGAACATCTCCAGCAAAAATGCTGCAATTTTATTTTTGCTTTTCAAAATTTCTAACAATCCATATGGGATTCCCGTAAATAAAATTATAACTAGCCCCCACAACAATCCCCCACCTATCAATAATCCGGATTTTGAATTTCGGCTTATTTTACGGACCGCTTTTTCCAGTAATGAAATAACATTACCCATAATACGAACCGGATGGTACAACCATACCGGATCTCCAAACAGAAAATCTAAACAAAATCCTCCAATGCAGGCTGCCAATGAAATCATAGCTTTTTAATCCCCCTCAGCACTTTCTTTCGCCCCTCTTTCCACTCTTTTTCATCCAAATACATCTGATAACCTTCTCCATTTTTTAATAACCAATCGTAAAACTCAGAAGCTTGTTCCGAAAATTGCGAAAGAACAGCCATAATAGAACCTCCATGAATAACAAAACAGACACATTTTTTATGTTGTTCTATCGCCTGAAATATGGATTCTTCAAATCCGTCTCTGCATCGCTTTAAAAAGCTTTCACGACTTTCTCCTTTTGGAAAAGGTAAAGTCCCATTTGATTCCAGCCATGCCTGATATTCCGGAAATGCTTGTAATTCTTCATGATTTTTGTTTTCAAATAACCCAAAATCACTTTCTTTAAGCTTAGGCTGTAATTGTAATGCAATATCCGAAAAATATATTTTTGCGGTTTCTACACATCTTTTTAATGGACTTGAAATAAGCATATCCGGTAACTGACATTTTTTTAATTTATTTTGCATTTGCTCAATTATAACAAGCTGTGCTTCTTTTTTTATCAAAGATTCATTGGTTGTTCCAATATATCTATGTTCTACATTTCCTTTTGTCTTCAAATGACGAATCAAATAAATTTCCATTTTTTCTCCTGTCATACTAAAGCATATAATCTTGTTCCTAATACAATTACTCCCAACATGAGCAATTCAAAGACTTGTAAAAAATACCCTGCCAAATCTCCCGTAATGCCTCCAAATTGTTTCTTGCATAAGCGTTTATAATATTGAAAGAAAAGTGCTCCTGCCACAAACAGAGATATCGCACTTTTAAAATTGTATACCAGTATACAGCCAGTACTTATCACTATCCAGCAATACATCGTCATTTTAACACGATTTTTTTGTGCCGTATCTTGAAAGGTTTTGGCTAACCCGCTATTTTTTGCAGTTTGAAATGTTACAACAGAATAACCGCTCAATGCTCTGGATAGCACGTAACCACAAGAAATCAATGGCAACATCTCAACACTGGCTTCGCTCCACAATGCAATATTACACAATAGATAACATCCCATCCCAATAATTGCAAATGCACCTGAATTCGAGTCTTTCAATATTTGTAGTTTCTTTTCTTTATCCCCCCAGGAGCTAAGTGCATCTATTGTATCCAAAAAGCCATCAAGATGAATTCCTCCAGTTATCATTATTGGCAGTAAAGTCATGATTACAGAAAAAAACAAACTGCCAAATGTACTTTTTATAAGTAATGTACCGATTATCTGCACACATACACCAATCACAACTCCAATCACTGGGAAAAAGCACATTGCATATTTCATATTTTTATCATTCCATTCTACCTTCGGCATCGGAATTTTAGAATACATGGAAAATGCAATGAGCATTGATTCAAACAAATTTTTCATACCTATTCCAAAACCTCGTATTGTTCTACTTTAATATCTGCAAATGTTCCCATTTGTCGATATACCTGCAAGCCCATATCCAGTAAAGGCATTGCTGCTACTGCACCGCTTCCTTCTCCCAAACACATATTACAATCTAAAAACGGAGATAATTTCAACTCCTCAAGAAGCATTCGTCCGGCAGGTTCATTGGAAACATGTGACGCAATTATATAATCCCTGGTTTCCGGAATCATTTTCACCGCACATAAAGCAGCTGTTGTAGAAATAAAGCCATCTAAAACAATTGGTACATGATACATTGCACCTCCAAGACATACTCCTGTCAATCCGGCAATATCAAGGCCGCCTACACAAGCTAATACCTCTATTATGTTTTGTGAATCAGGTTTATATTTATTGATTGCTGTTTCAATCGTAGTAATCTTTCGTTGTAATCCAACAGATGAAAGACCAGCTCCTTTCCCAGTTACTTTCTCCACTGGTTTTTGCAATAATATTGCCGTAACAGCACTGCTTGTAGTTGTATTTCCTATTCCCATTTCACCAGTTGCCAGAATATCATAGCCTTTTTGCTTACACTCTTTGACTGTATCAATACCAATCTGAATTGCTTTCCATACTTCTTCTCTGCTCATAGCAGGTTCTACTGCAAAGTTTTTTGTACCATATCTGACCTTTTTTTCTGAAACAGTTATGGAGCTTACATCTGTGATCATTCCGATATCAACCGGTATTAAATCAACGCCTGCTATATCGGCCATAATATTTGTACTTGCCGCATGATGCATAAAATTATCCGCTACGATTGCTGTCACTTCCTGCCCGGTCTGGGTTACGCCCTCTGCAACCACCCCGTTATCCGCACACATAATGATCAATCCCTTTTTATCCAACTGATATTCTGCTGTCTTTTTCATTCCAGCCATACGTACCACTACATCTTCCAGTTTACCAAGACTGAACAATGGTTTTGCAACGGACATCCATCTCGCTTTTGCAGCTTCCATACTTATTTTATCTGCTTTATCTATTTGTTTTCTTAATTTTTCTATTGTTAGCGTTGTCATTTTTTATCTTACTTCCTCTATCTCGTTCGTCTGATTCACTGTAATATCCCATTCTTTACAGGCATCTATAAAACGCTCTACAAAGTTTGGATTAGACCGAAAATAAAGATGTGGAAATCCTGCAAATAAATTATCTCGCATATGAATACAATTCCAACTTCTCTTTTTATCCGGCTTTACTGCAAGACAATCTGTTCCATTCTGTGTACTGTCCCAATAATGAAATTCATGAGCTTTCATTATTTCATCCTTTTTTAAAAATTTTCCGTTTTTCTCTGCCTTTAAAGTAATATATCCAAATCTTCTTAATCTGTCCGTTTTAAACGCTTCAGCTTTTATTACATTTGTCATCTTAATTTTCATCCTCTCTGGATTTTCCAGTGTTTCATGCAAATATAAAAACCCTCCACATTCTGCAATTGTTGGCATACCCGCATCTATTTTGCTTTGAATATCTTTTCTCATAGATATATTTGCTGACAATTTTTCTGCATACAGTTCCGGATATCCCCCGCCTATAATCAATCCTTTTATATTTTCAGGCAGTTTTTTTTCTACCAATGGACTAAATTCTACCAATTCGAATCCTTTTTCGCGAAGCATTCGTAAATTTTCTTCATAATAAAAGCAAAATGCCTCATCTCTGGCTATTCCGATTCGAACTCTATTTTTTACAATACTCTTTTCATCCAACGAATTTTTTATTATTGTTTCTATCTGTGGTGCCTGACATGCTATTTGTAAAATCTGTTCCAAATCTACAGTACTTTTAATAAGCTCACCAGCTTCACGTAGCTTTTTCTGAATATGGATTATATGTTCTGGTAGCTTCAATCCTAAATGACGGCTTTCCAATTGAAAAGCTTCATGTTCCGGAACATATCCAACTACAGGTATATCATAACCGCGTTTCTTCAATTCACTTTCAATGAGTTGCTTCATACGTGGATATAACATTCCTGATATACGATTTAAAATAATTCCCTTTATCTGCTGATCTTTTCGAAACTCTAACATTCCCAGAATAACAGGAACAACGGATAACGCCATTCCTTTACAGGGAACAACTAAAACAGTCGGCATAGATAAGCTTCTCGAAACATCATAGGAACTTGCCTGATCAGACTCCAGTGCAAGGCCGTCATAATACCCCATAACCCCTTCTGTCACAACAATATCTCTATTTTCCCCATGTTTTACAAATAACTCCTGCAGAGAGTCTTTCGTACTGAAAAAAAGATCCAGATTCTCGGAAGGCACTTGAAGTACCTCCCTATGAAACATTGGATCTATGTAATCCGGTCCACACTTACATGCGGCCACGTCTATATTTTTCTGCTTCAGTGCGGATAAAATTGCACATGTAATTGCAGTTTTGCCACTTCCACTGGAACTACCGGCTATCATTATTCTCGGTATTTGCATAAGCTATTTTAGCCTTCCTTTCTATCCGTCACAACATAAATCGGATTCTGTCCAAGCATCATATGATATTGTCCAAGTGTCTTTGCTTTTGATACACAGACCTGTATGATTTCAGGATTTAGCAACAGCCGTTCATCCGTTGCCTCCATTGTTTCTTTAATTGTTTCTAATGTAATTGCATTCAATACGATGGTTACTTCGGGATTTCTATCTCTCACAGCTTTTAATATAGCTTTTAAATTTCCTGATGTTCCTCCAATAAAGACATGCGTTGGTTTTTCTAATTTGTTCAGTACATCCGGCGCTACTCCCTCAATAGTTGTAACCCAGTCTGTACAAAACTTTTTCTTATTTTCTTCTATTAATGATATTCCTTCTGGATTCTTTTCTATTGCATACACCCGGATTTTTTCTGAACATAACGCTGCCTCAATTGAAACTGAACCTGTTCCTGCCCCAATATCATACAATACAGCATCCTCTGTCAACCCTAATTTACGAAGACTGATTTCTCGTATCTCCTCTTTGGTCATAGGAACTTTTCCACGTACCCATTCTTCCTCTGGAATTCCCTTATACTTCCAACTTTGTGGTCTTGTATTTTTTATCATTACAGTACATAGGCCTGATAAATCTTCTATTGTTAATTCAGAACCTTTCCGAATTACTATTAATTCATTTTCATAAGACAAATTTTTACCTATATAAAATAGAGTATCGTCCAAATGATATTTTTTTACTTTCTTACAAACTTCTTCTGCAATATCATTTCCACCAAGAAGTAAGAAGGTTTTATTATGATTTGCAATAGTCTGGATGTAATTTTGCTTTTCACCATGCGCACTTATAATTTTGGCATCATCCCATGATGTATGCAACTTTGCTGCCAGATATACAACAGACGAAATACCAGGAATCTGATATACCTGTATACACTGCTCATCATTTCCCAATTTTGTTTTAATTACATTTTCCAGTTTCTTTGCTCCGCTATAAAATCCTGTATCTCCAGATAAAACAATCCCTATATTCTGATATTGTAAATGTGTATCCAGCCACTGACAAATTTCATCTGGTTTATAAGAGCAAAATTGAGGTTTCTTATATTCTTGAACAGATTCCAGCATTCTGGATGCTCCTATAATACAATCACACTGCTCTAAAATGCTCTCTGTTAATAATGTTCGTGTATTTCTCGAACCCATTCCTATCCCAATCAAATAAATCTGTCTTGTTATATTCATTTTTATAATCCTTATCTTGTTACATTATATCCTCTAGGTGTGACCATTTTATGATTTAAACACATTGTTTGGACATTTCCTATAAACACCGTTGTAAACATATCCGTCTCCGTATGTTCTAACTCTTCCAGTGTAAGAATCTGGCTTGTTTCTTCCTTTCTTCCTATATTTCGGACCAAACCACAAATAGTCTCTGGTTTCTTGAATTCTTTCATAATCTTGCAAGCTTTTTTCAGATAATCGCTACGTTTTTTGCTGGAAGGATTATAAAGACAGATAACAAAATCAGCCATTGCAGCTGCTCTTAATCGAATCTCAATTTTATCCCATGGGGTCATCAAATCACTTAAACTGATCACAGCAAAATCATGCATCAGCGGTGCTCCTAAAACTGCTGCTCCGCCAATTGCTGCAGTAATACCTGGAACGATTTCTACATCAAGCTCTGGAAATTCTGAACCTATCTGAAGCATTAGCCCGGCCATTCCGTAAACTCCTGCATCGCCGCTGCATACCATGGCTGTTGTTTTTCCTTGCATTGCTTCCCCAAATGCCATACGACATCGTTCAACTTCTTGTTTCATCGGAGTACTTTTATATATTTTATCTGGAAATGTATCCCGAATCAAATCTAAATACACTGGATAGCCAACAATTATTTCACTTTGTTCTAAAGCGGTATAAGCTTCTCCTGTCATCTGCTTTCTGGCCCCTGGTCCAAGACCAACCACATAAATTTTTTTCATATATCAAGACTCCTTTCTTCCCTTTCTAAATTCAGTTGTAAAATCAGGGTGGTATAACTCGGAGCGTTGATATTCACTGTTTAATATACGGCCAACAACAATAAGTGCTGTTTTTTTGATTCCGTTTTCTTTTGCTGTTCTTGCTAATGAGTCTATTGTACAATGGTACACTTTTTCATCCGGCCATGTTGCTTTATAAACAATTGCCGCAGGTGTATCCGGTGAATAGCCGCCTGCTATAAGTTCTTTTTGTAGTTCCAAAAGCATGCCTGTACTTAAAAAGATCGTCATCGTCGCCTGATGCGATGCAAAGGAACGAATTGATTCTCTTTCCGGAACAGGTGTACGCCCTGCCATTCTTGTAATAATCACAGACTGTGAAATACCGGGCAATGTATATTCCGCATTTAATGCTGCTGCTGCTCCACAGAAAGAACTTACTCCGGGACATACTTCGTATTTAATTTGTTTCCTCATAAGCCAATCCATTTGCTCTTTAATCGCACCATAAAGGCATGGATCTCCTGTATGTAAACGCACAATTTCTTTTCCTTCGTGATCTCCATTAACCATAACATCCATAACTTCTTCTAATGTCATTTCTGCACTATTATAGACAATACAATTTTCTTTTTTGTTATTCAACAGCTCTGGATTGACAAGTGAGCCCGCATATACAATAATATCTGCTGTTTGAAGAAGTTTCAATCCTCTAACTGTAATCAAATCTTCCGCTCCCGGACCTGCTCCTACAAATGTTATCACGTATCTTCCTCCTCTATTCTTTCGCTTCTTTTATAATCATTAATGAATAATACCCCGCTGTTTCTGGTATATCGTCTATCGTTCGATATATTTTTTCATTTTTCATACCACAATTTTCTACCATTTCAACCTGATAATTTTCATTCTTTAATAACTGTTTTACTTTTGCTAACTGTTTTCCAGTTTTCATCAATATTTTTGTTCCTGGTAATCGTAGATCTTGCTCAATTTCATAGGATGCCGGAAGAATATGAAGTTCCTCTCTATTTTCAACCAAGCCTATGTTCAACCTTGCCGCAGCACTACAAAATGAAGGGACCCCAGGAATTAAATGTGTTTCATAATTTTTATCCTGAAGATGTTTGTGGACATATAAAACCGTTGAATAAACAGTAGGATCTCCTAATGTAATAAAAGCGACAGATTTTCCTTTTTTTAGATTTTCTATAACTTTTATTGCATCTGCTTCATGTATCAATTTTAATTTCTGCATATCTTTAATCATCGGCATCGGAAGCAACAATAATTCTTTTTCTTTTAACTCAGGTATGGCTTCCAAAGCTATTTGGTAGGCTACACAATCTTGTAAAGCCGCCTCATATTCCGCTTGTTCATCGAAATTAATGATTATAGGTTTTTCTATATATTCCTTTGACAAAGCAATCGCAATTACTTCGCATTCTTTCATTACACGAAGTGCTTTTATTGTCAATAATTCTGGATCACCTGAACCAACACCTACTCCATAAAATTTTCCTTTCATTCTAGTTTATACCCCTGTCGTTTCTGATCTTGTATATGTTTAAGAAGTTCTGACACCTGTGTTGTCTCTCCTAAAACCCCCTCTTCCTTAGAAAAGAGGATTGCACCAATTTTCAACTCTTCTCCGGCTCGATTTTGCAAATAAAATTCAACCCGTTTCATAACAGATTCCATAACTGTCTCTAATAAGTTTTCTCTTTTTAATATATCAATTGCTTCCGTTGTTGTAATACAATTCATTAATTCATGTATAACCGCTCTGTCAGCGCCGCATAATGCTGCATGTGCAGACAAAACTTCCATTCTACAATCGGCCTGTCTAGAATGGGTGTTCATTACTCCTGCTGCAACTTTTATCAATTTTCCGATATGTCCGACAAATAACAGTCCTTTCATACCCAAATTTACTGCATCATCAATAACGTCTCCTACATAATTACTGTATTTCACTGCTATATCCGCATCAAATCCTAATGAATCATTTAAAAAGTCAATTCCATAATTTCCTGGTACTGCATAACACCAATCGAAACCATTTTCCTTTAACATTTTCATTTCAAGAAAAATTGTATCTGTTAATGCCTTTTCGCTCATAGGCTGCACAATTCCCGTTGTTCCTAATATGGAAATTCCTCCTTCTATCCCCAATCTTGGATTAAACGTTTTTTTTGCAAGTTCAACGCCCTCCGGTACAGAAACAACAATGGACAAGCCTTGATGATAACCATATTTTGCACATTGTTCTTTTACCTCTTTAATTATCATTTCACGAGGAACTTTATTAATTGCTGCCTGACCAATACTTTGTTCCAGCCCTTTCCTTGTCACACGCCCTACACCAATGCCACCATCAATGATAATTTCTGTTCCGGATTGTTTTTCAACTCTTGCATACACGCAAATGCCATTTGTCACATCCGGATCATCTCCACTGTCTTTTTGTATGCAGCAACTCACCCAATCTCTCGCTATTGAAATATCTTTTACTTCTAAATAGAGTTCTGTTTGATTTGGTGTGAGCAAAGAAATATTTTGTATTTCATTTCCAGACAATAACATTTCCAAAGCTGCTTTCGTAGCTGCTGCTGCACAACTGCCGGTTGTATATCCAGTTTTTAATTTTTTTTGTTCATACCATATTTCTGTGCTATTTTGTCCTGTCATCTAATTTGTGCTCCTAGATTATCCTGAACCTGTACCATTTTGGAATTATTATTCTCTATATTAAAGTAAGCATTTATTAAAAGTAATCCTATTACATAGAAACCATTTTGTATACCATAAAAAGACGGATTAAATATCGGTCTTGCCAACATCCATGCTAAGCACAATAAAGTAAATAATTTTATTTGAATATTATTATATTTTACATACTGCCAAATCTCCTTGATATACACGCTAATAATCCCTAAAATTATCATAACAAATCCAATTAAGCCGAACTGATAAAGAAAAGAAAGGTATTCTGCTTCATAGGAAAAAGGAGCTGTCGTACTTCTAATCAAATTTGGAAGATAACTTCCCATACCATGACCAAAAAGAGGGGCTTCTGAAATTCCTTTGGTCAATTCTTGTATTTGAATCTGCCGAACCGAATCTGACTCAACTACTTTTGCAGAGAAAAAACGATATTGCACTATTTTAAATATAGGTTTAAACCAAATAAAAGAAGTTAAAACTGCTCCCCCTATTCCAATATATCGCACTTTTTTGGAAATATATTTCCATTCGAAAAGCAATAATAACACCATAAAGCTGGCAAATTCTACCATATACAATCTTGAATATACAATCATTGTATAGATTGCTAATAATACCGTAAGCCAAAATTTTTTACTTCGTCTTATTTCTGGAAGTAATAAAAAAAATGGCAATAATCCAATAACAAGAATATCTGAAGTACTTTGAACTCTAACAAATGTCAGACTTCCTAACTTCATTGTCATCATAATTGCTTCTACATTAAAAATTTGTATATATAACTGATACAAAACTTCATATTGAATTAACTTGCATAAAAAGATAACTTCTAATATTATTTTTGCAATTATTTTTGCCAGCATCATCCAAAATAAGCATCTCATTATCTTGTGTAAATCCAGTAAATTTTCTTTTATTAAATGCAAGATGATCAAAAACATAATAAAAGAAAGATATAAAAGCGAAGCACACTCCACACTATATTCACAACCTTGCAACCAACTAACCACACACCATAATGCCCCGCTTATTAAAACCACAATCTCCAATTTTGAAGTCCTAATTATGCTTTTCCAATCATTCAATTTAATAAATATATAGCCACTTACAGCCAAAAATAAACAGATACATATTTTTTGAACCGGAATGTTAAAAATTTTACCTATCGGTAATACATAACTCAATATATAAAGGCAAAATATTGTATTCAGCCAGTTCTTTTCTATTGTATTTATATTTTTATTATCCATATTACGTCCTTCAACATTTCTATTTTTATATAATCAACATGAGTTTATCATTGTATTTATATTTTTATTATCCATATTACGTCCTTCAACATTTCTATTTTTATATAATCAACATGAGTTTATCATGATTTTTATTAAGTTTCAACTTATATTCCTTGACATTTTTTCTCCCACACTATGCAGTTTTCTAATTACATGATACAATATTATAGTATTACTCAAGAAAGACGAGGATTTAAAATTGAATCAGACAACATATGACTATTTAATTGTTGGAGCCGGTTTATATGGTTCTGTTGCAGCTAATGAATTGAAGAAAAAAGGCAAAAAATGTCTAGTTATAGATAAACGTGAGCATATTGCCGGAAATATATATACCGAGAATATCGAGGCAATAAACGTACATAAATATGGCGCTCATATTTTTCATACCTCAGACAAAAAAATATGGAATTATATAAACCAATTTGCTGAATTTAATAACTATATTAATTCACCTATTGCTATTTATAAGGATGAACTATATAATCTTCCTTTTAATATGAATACTTTCAGTAAAATGTGGGGAATACGTACTCCTCAAGAGGCAAAAGAAATGATTGCCAAACAAGTTTCTGAATCAGGTATTAAAGAGCCTAAAAATTTAGAAGAACAAGGATTATCTCTTGTTGGTCGTGATGTATTTGAAAAGCTTGTAAAAGGTTACACTGAAAAACAGTGGGGTCGCGATTGTAAAGATCTTCCATCATTTATTATAAAACGCCTCCCAGTTCGTTTCACATATGATAATAATTATTTTAATGACAGATATCAAGGTATTCCTATTGGTGGTTATACAGCAATTATTGAAAAAATGTTAGAAGGTATAGATGTACAACTCAATACTGATTTTTTTGAATTTCATAAATCCCATCCCGATATCGCTACTACCATCATTTATACCGGCATGATTGATGAATATTATAATTATCAATTTGGCGCACTTGAATATCGCTCTGTTAGATTTGAGACAGAAACTTTAGATTGTGATAATTATCAAGGAAATGCTGTTGTAAATTATACAGATCGAGAAGTCCCTTATACAAGAATCATTGAACACAAACATTTTGAATTTGGAACGCAGGAGAAAACTGTAATTTCCAAAGAATATTCTTCCGAATGGACTGTTGGCATGGAACCTTATTATCCGGTAAACGATGAAAGAAACAGTGCTCTTTACCAAAAATATAAAGAACTGGCAGATAAAGAAGAACACATTATATTTGGCGGTCGCTTAGGACATTACAAATATTATGATATGGATAAAGTAATAGCTGCTGCACTGGATGATGTGAGTAAATTGATGTAATAAAAAAAGGCTACGAAAAGCATCTTGCTTTCGTAACCTTTTTTCATTATTCTCATATCTTAATATTGGAAAATGTTGAAGGGAGAATTAAATTGATAAATACTTCCAATAATATGCGTTATCAACGTCAAGGATATTTTAATTCAAATTACACTTCTTGTGTAAATCAGGCGTGTCCTTGTCAAAGAGAACAAGATGTTTTATTTGATTTACCAATTGCGATGGCATATGTTCCTTGGCAAAAATGGGAAAAGATATATGATATTCAAAAAGGATTTCACCGAGGAACAATATTTGAACAATTAGACAAACCTTTTCGAGGGAAAGGGGGATGTAATCGATGACAACCTGTCCATGTAGAAGAGATTTATTAAATAAAATTTATGAAGTCAGTTTTGCAGTTGATGATGTAAAGTTATATTTAGATACACATCCATGGGATGAAGAAGCTTTGTCTTATTTTAGAGAATATAGTTATATGAGAAATGAAGCTTTAAAAGAGTATGCCAAATATTATGGACCACTAACAATTGATACTGCTGTACAATCTGATTGTGAAAATGGAACTGGATAAATGAACCTTGGCCATGGCAGGAAGGAGGATGCTAAATGTGGAATTATGAAAAAAGATTGCAGTATCCTGTTAAAATAACTCAAACTAACCCAAAGATCGCACAAGTTATAATATCACAATTCGGTGGTCCAGATGGAGAGTTGGCTGCATCTATGAGATATTTGTCTCAAAGATATACGATGCCGTATAAGGAAGTAACAGGCACATTAACTGATATTGGAACGGAAGAACTGGCCCATATGGAAATCGTGTGTGCTATAGTGTATCAATTAACCAGAGATTTAACTCCAGAACAGTTAAAAGAATCGGGATTTGATAAGTATTATGTTGATCACACATTAGCTCTTTGGCCTCAAGCTGCCAGCGGAGCTCCTTGGACCGCTACCTATTTTCAATCTAAAGGAGATCCAATAACTGATTTGCACGAAGATATGGCAGCTGAGCAAAAAGCTCGTACTACTTATGATAATATTTTACGCCTTGTGAAAGACCCTGAAGTATGTGATCCTATACGCTTTTTAAGAAAACGAGAAATTGTTCATTATCAACGTTTCGGTGAAAGTTTAAGAATTGTGCAGGATAATTTAGACAGTAAAAATTTCTATGCAATTAATCCGGAATTTGATTAATGCTTCAACTCTAATCTAAATAAGAAAAGTAGCCCTTACTTCTGTCGTCTGTAAATCGACATTTGTAAGAGCTACTTTTTCTTATTTAGAAGATTTTCCAAGTTTTACATCTACTGTCTTTTCAGTCCATTCTCCATTGTTTTCAGGAACTTGAATAGTTACAGATACCGTTTTACCACTCTCATAGTATCCCAACTCTTTCTGTAGTTCCTCCATACTATTAACTGTTGTTCCGTTCAGTGCTGTAATAACATTGCCTTTTGTAATACCAGCTTCTTCTGCCCCGCCGCCTTTGACTATTTCAGCGACATAAACACCTGTAGGCATATTATATTTTTCAGCACTTTCTTCTGTTACATCATATCCTTTTACACAAAGGTATCCTTTTTTCTCTTCAGAAACCTTGTGTTTTGTTTCTTGATTCATCAGATTATCAATAATGTCAGAAACATCACTAATTGGTATTGCATACCCCATTCCTTCAACTGTTGTACTTGCTAACTTAGAAGAATTAATACCAATCACTTCGCCATTTGCATTTACAAGAGGACCGCCACTATTTCCTGGATTGATTGCAGCATCTGTCTGAATTAATTTTACGCCGGTTTCTTCAGTTTCACCTGTTTGCTCATCAGTTGTAGTACTTTCTCTATTTACTGCACTGATAACACCTGTTGTAACTGACTGTCCATATCCCATAGCATTTCCAATTGCAATAGCTGGCTCACCAACCTGGAGAGCTGTCGAATCTCCTAATGTTGCAACCGCAATTTTTTCCATTGTTTTCGAAGAAATCTGATCCAATGGAACAGCAATTACAGCAAGATCATGCTCTGAATCAGTTCCTTTTACATCTGCATCCACACTTGTATTATCATCAAATGTAACCGTTAAAGATTCATTATCTGCAATTACATGATTGTTTGTTACCATAAGAAGCTCATTATCTGTTTTCGCAATAATGATTCCGGTTCCGCAACTTTCACTCTGGTATTGGGATGTTTGACCCCAAAAATTCTGTACTTCCTGAACGCTCATATTCGTAATTGCAACGACTGATGGCATTACATCATTGACAATTGAAGAAACATCTGAAGTTACAACACTGGACGATTTTGTAACAGCTGTTGTCGTTGCTTTTACATCACTATTCGAGTTCTTATTTAATCCTAATATATTTGTTCCAATATAACTTGTTGATAAGAATACACCTGAAGAAACAATTCCAAAGATAATTGCTAATCCAATCACTGCTATAACTTTTGTTATTTTTTTCGGATTTTTTTGGTGATTAGGTTCTCCCTGTGAATAATTATTTTGAAACTGGTTATCATCCGGATTATAATAATTATATTGATTTTCCATATCAGTTCCCTCTTTCTCTTGTATTTTATAATGATATAATAATCATTCTTTGTGATGATTTTGTGTTCAATGTATAAAAAAACTTTGTTTAACTAAATGACTCCTTTTCCAGCAACAAGAAACAACCCTATATTGTACTCTTGTTATTAGAAAAGGAGTTTTTATATACTTTCTTATTTTTTCTACAAGTCAATAAACTCTATATCATATTTTTTCTTAGAAGATTTTTTACTAGCTGATTTTTTATTTTTCGTTTGTGGTAATGGTTTTGTTTCATATGATTCATCATCATAATCATCGAATTCATCATAATCGTCATACTCATCATCCATAAAAGCATCATGGTCTTCTTCCATGTAATCATCATATTCTATTTCATAGTCGTCGTCTTTGCGTATAAATTGTTCGCGCGTTTTCTTCTTTGGCAAATCATTTTTTTCATCGTAATCATCATATAATTGATTAAGTTCGTCCGTTACATTTCTTAATTTGGATGCTATAACAATAATTATGATCAACATAATTATAATAATTGCCACAATTATAATTGCAATTTTTAATAGATTGTCTGACACTTCATTCTTAATCTGGTCTAGTAGCTGTCCTTTTTCTTTTGTCTCCCCTACTTTCTCAGAAGTACGCTCTACATACCTTTGGTATGTTTTATCAGTTGTATCGTATTGATAAAAAGCAATCTGTCCAGAAGGTCCTAATGCATTTACTAGATAAAATTCTTTATTTTCGCTATCCTGCCAAACTGGAAAAACAAGTCCGTTCATATCTAATGTTGTTTCTCCAAATGTTTTAGGCAATTTATCTGTATTAGAAGCTTCTCCTAAAACATAAATATACTGATCATTTATTAACTGTACCTGTTTAGCCAGTACAAAATGATTATCTGATTCATTATACATTGCATAAATCGGATCACTGTCACCAGATTTCACAAAGACAAATTTAACTCCTGATGCATCCTGCACAACTGCATTATAATCTGCGCCATTATAATTCACAGTCGTTCTAGAAAATCCTACAGGGATTAAAGCATCTGTAAAATCATTATAAATTGTATACTGCACTCCTGAGATTTCAAGTAGTCCATCTCCACCGCTTGCCAGTACTTGTTCCGATGTTCCTGCAGCTGCAATTGTAATATTAGTTGAAACATCCGGTAAATATAATGTCTCATCTGAAAATAGATATGCCGTAGATCCAGTACTTTGAAGCACGGTATTTCCTTCACCTATACATTTAAATACTATTGTGTAATTTAAACTTGTTTCTGTACCTGTTCCTGATGCGTTTAAAGAAACCACTCCATCTCCACCGCTTGCATTATCGCCACCGACAAACTCTAACATAGCACTATCATAATTCAATGTCAGACTTCCATCTCCTATCGGTTCTCCCGCTGTGCTAATAGAAACCGGAATTGTAATTTCCTCTCCAACCTTACCAGTAGTATCTGTAATTTGTACTTTTCCTTCAGCAGCAAAACTTATAATCCCATATGCAAGAAATACAACAAGTGCTGTCACTAAAGCCATGTACCCTCGGCTAATACATTTTTTCATTAACTTTTCATCCTCTCATTAAGTATTTTAAACAGTTTATTTAATATCCTGCACCTGTATCACTTTGACTTGAATCAGAACCATAATTATAGTCACCACTATAGTCGTTTGAATCATTATAATCTGTTTGCCCCGGATCATATGTTGTACTATCATCATAATTAATTCCATCATCATAACCTTGGTTACTATAATCAGTATATCCGTCATTATAATAAGAATCCGAACTGTCTGTCGTACCCGTACTGCCATTTTGACTTATACTTTCAAGTTCACTGTTAATAGCCGATAACGTAGATGACGGTGTATATCCATCTTCACCAAATAAATATTGATGCAAAGTTCTAACATTACTTTCTAATGTTAGAGGAACGACAACATTTCCTGCATCTTCATAATCCATAGTATCTTTTACTTCCGGAAAACCAGTAGTATCTGCCAGCTGATACTTCATGGCATCTTTTGCATAAGCCAAAATCTCTTTTAAAGTGAAGTTTGTTTCTATTTTAGGAAATACTTTATCAATAATCTTATTTATTGTTGCTAAATCTGCATGCTGAGCTTTTTCTGCTATTTTAGCCAATACTAATCTTTGACGCTCTGCACGCTTAAAGTCATCCCCTGCTGTATAACGGATTCTAGCATACGCTGTAGCCTGTACTCCACTTAAAGTCTGAAGACCTGAATGTTCTACTGCAACTGTATTAACACCAGTATTCTCAATTATTTCCATTATATAACCATTTAAATATTCAACTTCTTCATCTGTTACATCAATATCAATTCCACCCAGCGCATCAATCACATCCACCAATGCAGCAAAATCAACTGTAACATAATGTTGTATATCTAAATCCAAATTTTTATTCAACATAGCGATAGCCTGTTCTGCCCCACCAAATGAATATGCTGAATTTGCCTTATTGTATGTTCCATCTTTTTGTTGTAGTAAAGTGTCTCGATATACAGATGAAATCTTTACTTCTTTTGTTTCTCTATTTAAACTGGCAACCATGATCGTATCACTTCGTTCACCCATCTCGTCATTATTTGCTCTTTTATCCAGACCAAACAGTGCAACATTTAAATATCCGGATTCATCATAAGACAATTCATCTGAAATACTAAGGGCATCAACATCTAATTTTCCAACATTAAGTTTTCCCATTTTGCTTCCAACATAAGCCACACCAACAATTGCAGCAATAACAAAAATTAAAAGCACAATGCAAATCCCAACCAAAACTTTTTTACCCGTTGTCATGCCTCTTCTCTTTTGAGCTCTTTTTACATTTTGAGATTTTTTTCTATTCGCTTGTTTTCTCATTTTCTGATTTGACACAGAACGATTATTTCGCTTTGACATACTATTTCCTTTCCTCTTACCGTTTGTACTCCGCTGATTGATATCATACATGATTTTATTTAAAACATCAATCCATTTTCTACCAATATCTCTGATTCATTGTACATTTTTTAATCAACCACATCGGTAACTGACTATATTTTCTTCCAAGACAGTAACCCATATATTTAAATCCGCTCTGCGAAATCAATTTAATAATAAGCCACGGCTTTTTAATTTTAATTAAATAAATCATTGTATTTTTAACCAGACGCATTCCTTCTGACTCGGATTTAATGTTTTGAAATACTTCCGGATGTTCAACCTGCGAAACAGCAAGATCGAAATTTCTCTGGAATTGTTGTTTACAATTATAATTATGTGAATGAATCACTTTCGCTTCTGCAACATATTTTACTAGTCCACCGGATTGAATAATTTTTGCAGCCATAATCATATCTTCATTGAATATTGTTTTTTCTTCAAAGCCTCCCAATGACTCATAAACCGATTTCCTGTATGCTGCGCATACATCTGAACAAAAATATGTCTTAATCCCTAATGTTTCTAAATCTTCCATTGATTTTATTCTGCTCTGTTCTGGATAGTTAAATGCTCTTGTATATCGCTCAATCACATTACATTTACTATTCGGTAATTGTCTCGCATAAGCAGCTGCAATCTTTTCATTATCAAATGCTTTTACTAATTCTTCAATTAAATATTCATTTACCGGCATAGCATCCTGGGTCATATAAACAATAATATCTGCATGGGATTGCATTGCACCTTCATGTCTGGTTCCCCCATGATCAAACTGTTCCGGCTTTATTTTTGAAATTCGGATTTTATCACTTAAATTTTTTAATTCTTTAGGAAATATACCTGTTTCTGTATCAATAATATGAATTTCATGAATCGGATAAGTTTGCTTTAATAATTTTTTTATCAAATAGACAACTGTTTCGTCTGGTCGATATGTCGGAATAATTATATCTACACTTTTATTCATTTTGCACCTTTTCACAATATCTTACATTATAATATTACTTATGTGTAATTGATTTTTGTTTATCAATATGCATTCTTATTAATAAATCCTTTAAGAAACGTTAACAGAATAATCTTTATATCAAATCCTAATGTCCAATTTTCAATATAATATAAATCATGTTCTATACGTTTACGGATAGATGTATCTCCACGATATCCATTCACCTGTGCCCAGCCTGTCAATCCTGGTCTGACTTGATGTTTTATCATGTATCGTGGAATCTCTTCTTTAAATTTTTCTACAAATAGTGGTCTTTCCGGACGAGGTCCGACAAGACTCATATCACCTTTTAATATATTGAACAATTGTGGTAGTTCATCAATACTTGTTTTTCGAATAAATTTTCCTATAGGTGTCACACGCGGATCATTTTTAACAGTCCATCCTTTTTTCTCATCTTTTTCTTTTTGTACAACCATAGAACGGAATTTATACATATAAAACGGTTTATTCTTCAATCCAATACGTTCTTGTTTAAATATCAACGGACCCGGATCGGTTACTTTAATTATAATTGATACAACTAACATAATCGGAGAGAACAAAATAATTGCAACTAACGCTCCGAATATATCCATCGACCGTTTCATAAAACGATTGATCCAGTTATTTAAAGGCACATGTCTTATATTAATAACCGGAAGTCCTTGAATATCTTCTGTATAAGGTTTTGTAGGAATAATATTATTATAATCGGGAATAAACTTTGTATGAACTCCCGATTTTTCACACATATTGACAATTTTTCTTAATTTGTTATACTCGTCCAACCCTAATGTAATTACAATCTCATCAAGTTTATTTTCAGGAAGGATAATTTGTAAATCGTCTGTGCAGCCAATTACATTAATCCCTTTATATTCTGAACCTATTTCAATGCTGTCATCCAAAATTCCTCTTATTTGATATCCCCATTCAGGATTTGCTTTGATTCGATCTATATATTCTTCTGCTGCATTACTATATCCAACTAAGATAATGTGCTTTAGATTATATCCGTTTTTTCGTATCTTACGCAATATCATACGTACTAGATTTCTTTCCAGAACTTCTCCAAACACATCAACTACACCGAACACAAAAAGCATTGTTCGAGATATATTAGGCTGTTTTATAACGTATAATACAACAATCAATGCCATAACACCGATTATATTTGCTTGTAAAATTCTCCACGCTTCTAGTCTTCTACCAAGAACCCGCTTAGGAACATACAGTTTAAAAATATAATATAGCATCAAAAATCCAGGAACAATCCCCCATAACCATTTCATATATTCCTGCAAAGACAGATACCATTCATCTAATTCAAATATACCACTCCGAAAACGGATATACCATGACAACGCATAAGCTAATATGATTACAATTCCATCTAGTACAACCTGAATTTGATTCAGCAATTTTTGATTTTCTTTAATCATTTTATTTTAACCTCTTATTTTTTACATAATATGTAATCCAATAAAACATTCACCCAATTTTCTAATTACACTATCTGTTATATAATACAACATTTTACTCTATTGAACAAGTAAAAACACTAATTTTAC
>QUJA01000021.1 GCA_003480425.1 Firmicutes bacterium AM31-12AC | reverse complement strand
AAGTCGAGCAGCCGCGAGACTTGGCGCGTGATTCTGGTCAGCGTAGCTGACACATTCTTTACAGAATCACTGCGCATCCTCGCGGAGCGTTTATCTCAGTCGGAGATTGGACTCCCACTGAGACAAATTTGCTGTTACTCACCAACTGAAAGAGGTGGGAGTCTTCTCGACTGAGATAAAATAGAAAACAGCACTATGAATACTAGGTGCGGTCGGAACGGGGACGGGAGACGATATATTTTCTAGAAGGGATGGTATTGCAATCGAATACAAAAAAACCGCCTCCGAAGAGACGGTTAAATACGTGCGATAGAGGATTCGAACCCCCGACCTTCTGGTCCGTAGCCAGACGCTCTATCCAGCTGAGCTAATCGCACATGCTGTTGAACTTGTCGCTCACAACAAAAACTAGTATAGTGCATAAGAATGATTTTGTCAATAGAAAAAATAAAAAAATTACAAAAAAATTTTGAATGGGATTTTGAGAAGAATTTACTGTATATTTTCTATGCGAATTTATAGAAAGAGATTGCAAAAGGTATGCAAATAAAGTATGATACAAATACTCTGATTATAAATTCAAGTCGAACGTCCGTGAGACTTGGCGCGTGATTCTGGTCAGCGAAGCTGACAGATTCCTATCAAAATCACTGCGCATCCTCACGGAGCGTTAATCTCAGTCTTTTCGACTGAGATTAAAAGACTATTTACAAGATGATGTGAATAGTACAGTCTAAACATTTTAAAAATCTATTACTGAATACAGTAATCTTGCTTATTATTCGAGCTAATTTCAAGTTTGAACAATTGATATAGAATATGAAAGGGGAGATTAACATCGAGGCAAATTATGAGGTGATTCGTTTTGTGGAGCATGGAGGAAGATGCTGGCCAACAATGGATTGCGTGAAAGGACAATTACTGTTACAAAGACTACGGGGAGAGCCTGTTATTGAGAAAGCAATGTTATTTTCCTGGTTGAAGGAATTGGTTGTACAATTAGAGCAATATCAAAGATGCAGAAATAATAAAGGCTATCGTTACTTAAATCCGTATAGTGTGCTTGTGACAGCAGAAGATAAATTGCTTCTATTGGATCTGGAGGCAGAAAGCAATGCTTTTGTTATGAAAAATTTGCAGAAGCGGGCGGTAAGAAGTCATTTTGTAAAGCCAATCGTGCGGATGAAACAGAATGTGCAGGTGTCTATGGATTCATACGGATATGGGAAGACAGTTCAGTTTATTATGGCAAATACGGAGATTAAACCTGCGTTGACCAGAAAGGAAACATATCAGATAGGAAAAATAATAGATAAGTGCATCGGAGAAAATGCACAAAGACAGTATGATGATTTTTCGCAGGTGAAGAGGGACATACCGGTTATAAAAGAACGAAGCAGGCAGCAGGTAAGAAAATATGCAGTGCTGGGAATTATAACATTATCATTAATAGGATATGGGACATTTATGACAATTCAGGCAAATGTATTTCGCCAGCAGAGAGATAAATTAATATTGCAGATGAAAGAAAAATCAATTAAGGGAGAAGAAAAAAATGCTGTGTTGTATGATGAACCGCAGGAAGAAGGCTTTCGATAAAAAGATTTGGAAAAACATTTTCGATATTATGAAAAATTAAGAAAACTTTTATTGGAAAGCATACGAGAGTATGTTATTCTAAACGAAAGTGAAGGAGGCGGAAAAATATGACGCGAGCAGAATTTTTAGAACAGCTGCGAAGTGCTTTGCAAGGAAATGTGCAGGAGCATGTAGTTCAGGAAAATGTGGCATATTATAATCAATATATATCTGAAGAACTGCAGAAAGGAAAGACTGAGGAAGAAGTGCTCCAGATGCTAGGGGATCCATGGATTCTTGCAAAAACTATTATTGCTGCATTGGATGGCACGGATGAGGAAATCGTATATGAGTCCGGACATAAAAGTTATTATTCGGAACCGGAACAAGAGGATTCCTATGTCAGACAAAATGTTCATGTTTTTGGAATTGATGCATGGTGGAAGAAATTATTATTGATTTTATTTGTTGTGATGATTGTTGTATTGGTGGTAGCAATTGTCAGCGGAATTGTAAGTTTTCTGGCACCGGTTTTGATACCGTTGTTGATCGTAATGATCATTATTCGATTGATAGGAAGGCTCCGATCGTGAACAACAGAATAAAGTGAAACACATGAAAGTTCGGTATTTCTTTGAAAGAAGCGATACCGGGCTTTTTATATCAGATGTGAGATGACTCCCACCTCTGTAGGTGGCGAGTAACAAATCAGTATCAGTGGTGGGAGTCAATCCCCCATCTGATATAGCCTCCGGCAGGATTGCAGAGGCATTCTTGAAATTAGGAAAGTGCTTTCCTAATATAAAAACCGCTCCGCTAAGGATGCGCACTGCGGCGTACAATGTAGGTGTCGCAAGCGACCGCCGCAGGCGCAAGAATGTGCCTTGCACATTCTTTGTTTAAACGATAAAAGACCGATGGGGGAGCCATCGGTCTTTTGAGGGGAGTATAAATAATTAATAAGGGGTTGTAGAAAGTGAACTTTCTACGAGTTTAAGTATAATATACAGTTTTCAAAAATGCAAGTAAAACATGAAAAGTTTGACAAAATATGGAAAAAAAGGAAAAAGAGTGAAAAATAAAAGATATATATAAAGTTGAGAATAATATTTGCGGAAAAAGACATAATAGCAATGTACCAATATTTTAGGAGGAAAAAACAATGACAAAAAATTATAGTGACCCAAAAACAAGTAGAAATGATGTTTCAGATGGACAGAACAAAAATACAAGTAACACATCATCAAAGAACAAGAATGCATCGAATACACAGAGTAAAAATAGTGTAAATTCCAAAAATAAGAATGCATCAAATACACAGAGCAAAAATGCATATGATGTAAGAGATAACTATTAGGTAGAGAATCAGAATAAAAGCAGCTGATTGTGATTTCCTATAAGTAAATGTAAAATGGATGTTACTGTTCACAGTAACAAATGAATAAGGGCATGGTAAAGGTTGTGAAGGAATAAAGCGAAATCTTTACTATGCCCTTTTTTTATAGTAAAATGGGTTTACAGTTCATTGAGAGTGAACAGTAACAAGATAAACACACATAAAAAAGCATGTATTTAGATGTGGAGGAACGAATGAAGAGAGTAGAATTAATTGCCCCTTGTCATTTTGGCCTGGAATCAGTTCTGAAAAGGGAAATCATAGATCTTGGATATGAGATTTCAAAAGTAGAAGATGGAAGGGTTACATTTATAGGAGATGCTGAGGCAATTTGCCGTGCAAATGTATTTTTAAGAACAGCGGAAAGAATTTTGCTGAAGGTTGGCGAATTTGAAGCGAGAACATTTGATGAATTATTTGAAAAAACAAAGAGCCTACCATGGGAGGATTATATCCTGCGGATGGAAAATTCTGGGTTACAAAGGCCGCTTCGGTAAAAAGTAAATTGTTCAGTCCATCGGACATTCAGTCTATTATGAAAAAAGCGATGGTTGAGAGAATGAAAATACAATATCATAAAAAATGGTTTGAGGAAACAGGAGCATCTTATCCGGTGCGTGTATTCTTAATGAAGGATGTTGTGACAATCGGTCTTGATACATCGGGAGTATCTCTGCATAAGAGAGGATATCGTCAGCTTTCAAGTAAAGCACCGATTACGGAGACGCTGGCAGCAGCATTGATCATGCTTACACCATGGAAGAAAGACAGAATTCTTGTAGATCCATTTTGCGGAAGTGGAACATTTCCAATAGAGGCGGCAATGATGGCTGCCAATATCGCTCCGGGAATGAATCGTTCATTTACAGCAGAAAGCTGGACGAATCTGATTCCGAAAAAGCTGTGGTATGATACGATTGATGAGGCAAATGAATTGGTAAATGATGATATCGAAGTGGATATTCAGGGATATGATATTGATGCAGATGTGATTCGTGCTGCAAGACAAAATGCAGAAGATGCAGGTGTTGCACATTTGATACATTTCCAGCAAAGACCGGTCAGTGAGCTTAGGCATCCGAAAAAATATGGATTTGTAATTACGAACCCACCTTATGGAGAGCGTCTTGAAGAAAAAGAAGCACTTCCGAAGTTATACAGTGAATTTGGGGAAAGTTTTCAGAAGCTGGATAGCTGGTCTGCCTATATGATTACAAGCTATGAAGATACAGAACGATATTTTGGAAGAAAAGCAGATAAGAATAGAAAGATTTATAACGGTATGTTGAAGACATATTTTTATCAGTTTATTGGACCAAGACCACCAAAACGTACTGTAAAGAACGAAGGAGAGGCGTAAACATGGAAAGAAGAATTGTTTTTGCAACAGGAAATCAAAATAAGATGAAAGAAATCCGTATGATACTGGAAGATTTGGGAATGCCAATCTATTCGATGAAGGAATTAGGAATTGAGGAAGATATCGTAGAAGACGGAGAGACATTTGAAGCAAATGCAGAGATTAAAGCAAGAGCAATTGCGAAACATTTGCCAAATGATATTATTCTGGCAGATGATTCAGGATTGGAAATTGATTATCTGGATAAAGCTCCCGGTGTTTATTCGGCTCGTTTTGCGGGAGAAGATACTTCTTATGATATTAAAAATAATCTGTTGCTGGACAAATTGAAAGGCGTTCCGGATGAGAAACGTACTGCACGTTTTGTATGTGTTATTTGCGCTGTGTTCCCTGATGGGGCAGTAGAGTCAGCCAGAGGAACTATTGAGGGAAGAATTGCGCATGAAATTATGGGGGAAAATGGATTCGGTTACGATCCGATTTTCTATTATCCGGAGTGTCAATGTACAACAGCCCAGATGGATCCGGAGATGAAAAATGAATTGAGCCATAGAGGGAAAGCACTTCGTAAAATGCGTGAAATGATTGAAAAGAAATACGGAAAGGTAACAGAATGAGAGTATTAATTGTCAGTGATACACATGGAAAACATTACAATCTTGATCGGGCACTGGAAGATGCAGGCAAAATTGATATGTTTATCCACCTTGGTGATGTAGAGGGTGGAGAAGATTATATTGAAGCAGTAGTAGAATGTGAAAAACATATTGTGGCAGGAAATAATGATTTTTTTTCACAGCTGCCACGAGAGGATGAGTTCTATATAGGAAATAAAAAAGCATTTATTACGCATGGGCATAATTATTCTGTATCTATGACAAAAGAGCAGATTCTCGAAGAAGGAAAGGTGCGAGGCGCGGATATTGTAATGTTCGGGCATACGCATCAACCGTATTTTGAACAGAAAGATGGAATTACGCTTCTTAATCCGGGAAGTCTGTCGTACCCAAGACAGATTGGAAGAAAGGGAAGTTATATGCTTCTTGATGTGAAACCGGATGGGAAGATGAATTTTGAAGAGCGTTATCTTGATATTTAGGGTATTAAGTAGCGATAAGGTCTTATAAGAAACATCAGATATGAATTTTTGTCAGACTCCGTCAGCGGGAAATACATATCTGATGTTTTCTTACAGTACGTTATTGCGTGCTTGATGAATGAAAGAGCAGGACTTTACTGGAGAGTATCTGCAAGGTATAGAAAGAGTAGGTTGGGGATGAGTAATTTTACTGAGGAGCATCCTCACGTTATCGAAAACGTGTGATGTAGATGCAAAATTTGCGAAGGAAGTATCCTCAAGTTCTAGAAAAGGCAAGATGCAGATGCAATTATACAGGCCAAGCAGGCTGAAAAGCATCTGCAAGTTCAAAGAAGAGCAAGTTGTAGATACATTGGCCTGAAAAAGAGTATCTGTGGAAGCAAATATCAAGGCAGTGCAGATACATCAGTTGCCCAAAGAACATCTACGACAGTGAATAAACCTAGGATATAGATACATTAGATAGAAGAAAAGTAAATTTTCTCGGTGTTCCATATATTTCAACCATGGTACACCACAAAAGAAAAAATAAAAAAAATAAAAAAAGGTGTTGACTTTTCCTTTTCCTTGCAATATAATAACTCTTGTCTTACGGATGAGACGGAAACAAAGCACAATATCGGGGTGTGGCTCAGCTTGGCTAGAGCGCTGGTTTGGGACCAGGAGGTCGCAGGTTCGAATCCTGTCACCCCGACTTTGCGGGTGTAGTTCAATGGTAGAACACCAGCCTTCCAAGCTGGATACGTGGGTTCGATTCCCATCACCGCTTTTCTTACGGAATTTTCGTAGGAAACCAGAGAAAAGGGGAATATGATATGAGTCTGTAGCTCAGCTGGATAGAGCAACGGCCTTCTAAGCCGTAGGTCGAGGGTTCGAATCCCCCCAGGCTCGGTATGGTGGGTATGGTGCAGTTGGTTAGCGCGTCGGATTGTGGTTCCGGATATCGTGGGTTCGAGTCCCACTACCCACCCTTTTCAAAAGAAAATTTGCCGATTATACAAGTTCGGTTAATCAAAATAATTTAATATGGGCGTGTAGCTCAGGTGGTAGAGCACTTGACTTTTAATCAAGTTGTCCGGGGTTCGAATCCCCGCACGCTCACTGTAGGAAAAGATCAATGATTGTATTCATTGGTCTTTTTTTGTTGCTAGCTTACAATTACTGTCTGTTTGTTTTTTTATATATTGAAAATGTAAAGAATTGAGGATTCTTTTATTGACATATATAGATAGTCGATATATAATCAAGCTAAGATATATAGATAACCGATATATCAGCTGGGAGTAAATCCCCCAGTTGATATAGCCTCCGGCAGGATTGCAGAGGTGCGCGTCATTTTGCAATGAGAATGTTAAGAAGTGTACGGTTAACGTGAAATCAGAAGATTAGGAGGAATTGTTATGGCAGTTGATAGAAGTCTGGTATCAGGAAGCACAACGATGTTGTTATTAAAGCTTTTATCTGAAAAGGATATGTATGGTTACGAGATGATCGAGACCTTAAGAGAAAAGTCCCAGAATGTATTTGAATTAAAGGCAGGAACATTATATCCATTACTTCATGGGATGGAAGATAAGAAATATCTGACGGTCTATGAGAAAGAGGTTGGCGGCAAGGTCCGTAAGTATTACAGTATTACGAAAACTGGGAGGAAAGTTTTAGCAGAGAAGAAAGAAGAGTGGGAAATTTATTCATCAGCTGTAGTGAATGTGCTAAATGCAGCGCTTTGTTAGAAGGGGTGATGTTTGATGAGACGAGAGGAGTATTTGCATATATTAACAGAACAGATTCGCTGTAAGATGGCAAGAGCGACGATAGAACAGGAAATCAATGATCACATTGAGGATCAGAAAGCAGAATTCCTAGGTGAGGGAATGGGCCAGACAGAAGCGGAAGAAGCTGCGATTCGAGAGATGGGAGATCCGGTAGAAGTCGGGCTTGAGATGGACAGAATCCACCGGCCGACAATGGCGTGGGGGATGATCGCACTGATCGTTGGATTAAGTCTTGCAGGTTATCTTTTACGAAGCATTATGTATCAGACTGTTCTAGGCATTGAGCAGAGTGCGGGAAAAACAGAAGAATTGTTCTGGGTAGGAACGTCATCGAGCTGGCATACATCTCTGGAACTGCCGGCACTTTTACTCGGACTTGTGCTGATGATCGGCATTTGCTATATGGATTATACGAGGATTGCGGTTTATGCAAAACCAATCTTGATCGCATATCAGGTGTTACTTTTCATTGGACTGCAGGTCGCCGGTGCGAAAATGTATGGGACAACAAGATATATCATAATGCCTTTCGGAAATATTGTATTGAATCTGATTGATTTGCTCTGGCTGACAATTCCGTTGTTTGCAGCGGTATTATATAGTTACAGAGGTCAGGGATACCGAGGAATTTTAAAGGCAATCCTCTGGATGATCATTCCGTCTTATTTTCTGATCATAAGATGCCAGAGCCTGATCGCGGCAATGATACTGGAAGTGGTTTATTGTGTGGTTTTGGCGGCGGCTGTTTACAAAGGCTGGTTTCAGGTTTGTAAAAAAGCAGTACTTACTGGAATCGGAGT
Organism: Firmicutes bacterium AM31-12AC; assembly: GCA_003480425.1. GTDB lineage: Bacteria > Bacillota > Clostridia > Lachnospirales > Lachnospiraceae > Schaedlerella > Schaedlerella hominis. The sequence continues at coordinate 35,887 of QUJA01000021.1, read as the reverse complement.
AGTTGTTGTTCTGATACCGGTACTGCTTGCAGGAGGCATCTGGTGTTTTGGCATGGCTTACCAGAAAGAGCGTATAGCGGCTATTTTCTCGATCGGTGATTATGCAGTAGATTTCCCAAGAGTCAATGTGATTCGGGAAATGATTTCCGGAAGCTCAGCATTTCATGGCAATCCGCAGTTTAAAGAACTTCTGACATACGTAGACGGAAGAGTCCATCTGCTTGCCAGTGTGGTAGCTGCTTACGGAATCCTAGCAGGTATTCTGTTGGTTCTTTGTCTGGTAGTTCTGATTCTTCGGTTTGCCAAGATTTCGTTAAATCAGAAGAACCAGCTTGGAATGGTGATGGGAACAGGATGCACGGCGTTGTTCCTGATTCAGGCAATTGTTTTTATCTTAGAGAATCTGGGTGGAGTTGGTGAGATGGGAATCTACTGTCCATTTTTTGGGACGGAAAGATCAGGAATCCTGGCTTCTTATATTTTGCTTGGATTACTGCTTAGTATCTGCAGGTATCAGAAAACAGCACCGGAACCGGTAATCCGAAAAAGAATGTTCCTGGATAGAGATGGGATGAACCAATGGGGACGGGGATAATGTGGCTTTTTGCTCAGGCAAAATGCCACTTATCCCCGTCCCCATTGGTTCATCCCCATCCCTGTTGGTTCCCCTGTTGGTCTATTGCTATTGCCTCAATTAAATGATAAAATTAATAAATAATATAAAAAGAGGCAGGTAAATGCAATATGAAAAAATGGAAGAAAGTAGTGGTATTTATACTTTCAGTTACAATGCTGATTCCATTGCTGTTGGGATTTTCGGTTCAGGCAGCGGATGGGGCAAAGAAACTGGATGTATTATTTACCCACGACACACACTCGCATTTAAACAGCTTCTCAACAGTTATAAATGGTGAGAAGGAAGAAGTGGGAGGTTTTGCGAAAATCAAGACATTGATTGACGAGCAAAAAAAGAACAATCCGGATACGCTTTTGTTGGATGGTGGGGATTTTTCGATGGGAACGCTGATTCAGGCAGTATATGATACAGAGGCAGCTGAACTTCGTATGTTAGGGTATCTCGGATACGATGTGACGACACTGGGAAATCATGAATTTGATTATCGCTCCAAGGGTCTTGCAAATATGCTGGAAGCGGCAAAGAATTCCGGTGAAACAGTACCGAATCTGGTAGTGTGTAATGTAGATTGGGATGCGATGGAAGACGCTGGTTTAAGCGAGGGACAAAGCCAGATAAAATCAGCATTTGAGACATATGGTGTAAAAGATTATGTGGTGGTTCAAAAAGGTGATGTAAAGATTGCTGTGCTGGGGGTGTTTGGAAAAGACGCATTGACATGTGCACCGACATGTGAACTGATTTTTAAAGATCCGATAGAAGCAGTAAAGCAAACAGTAGAAGAAATTAAGAAAAATGAGAAAGTGGATATGATTGCCTGTGTATCTCATAGTGGAACCTGGGATGACGAAGATAAGTCTGAGGATGAGCTTATTGCAAAAGCAGTGCCGGATATTGATTTGATCATTAGTGGACATACACATTCTCAGTTAGACGAGCCAATTCAACATGGAAATACATATATTGTATCCTGTGGGGAATACGGAAGAAATCTTGGTTCGCTTTCGCTGACACAGAAAGAAGATGGCCGATGGGATTTAACATCGTATAAATTAATTCCAGTATCAGATGAGATAAAAGCAGATGAAGAAACACAACGGAAGATTGATGCATTGATGGATACTGTAGATAAAAAATACCTTTCCAATTTTGGGTATACAAGAGAGGAAATTCTTGCGGAAAATAATGTGGAATTCAATAGTTTGCAAGATATGGGTACAAAGCATGAAGAGTTAAATCTTGGAAATATCATGTCAGATGCTTATGTATATGCTGTCGAAAATTCAAAATATTATGATGGAGATGCAGTAGACGTGGCTGTTGTTCCTAGTGGAACAGTCCGAGATACGTATACAAAAGGCGATATTACAGTAGAGGCAGTTTATAATTCATTTTCACTGGGAATCGGAAAAGACGGACTTGCCGGATATCCTTTGATCAGTGCGTATCTGACGGGCAAAGAATTAAAGCTGGCGGCGGAATTAGATGCTTCAATTTCGGATTTTATGACAACCGCAAGACTGTATTGCAGCGGGTTAAACTTTACATTTAACCCACACAGAATGATTTTAAATAAAGTTACAGATTGCTATCTGACAGATGCAGATGGTGAAAGAGTAGAGATTCAAGATGATAAATTATATCATGTAGTGACAGACCTTTATACAGGACAAATGCTTGGGTCAGTGATGGATATGTCATATGGCTTACTGGCAATCACACCGAAAGATAAGGATGGAAATCCGATAGAAAACCTGGAAGATCAGGCAATCATGGAAGGCGACAGAGAATTAAAAGCCTGGGATGCAATTGCAAGATATATGCAGTCTTTTGATGATACAGATGGAGATGGAATTGCAAATGTTCCAGAGTATTATGCAACAACACATGGACGTAAAGTTGTAGATGACAGTAAAAATATAATTGATCTGGTAAAGCATCCGAATAAGTATTTTGTGATGATAGTAGGAGTTGTTATCGTAATTATTTTACTTATTGTTCTGCTTATTTTCCTGATTCGAAAAATTGTCCGCAGATTAAAAAGACGTAAAGAGAAATAAAAATAATCAAAAAAAGAATGTGCCGTGGCACATTCTTTTTTTGATTATTTACGGTATGCAAATTTCGGAAGATCATCTTCATCAGTTGGAACCAAAACATTTCCACGAACAAGAGGTCTTGCATATGCAAGAAAAGCTTCTGTAACATCAGAGCCATCTTCGGAAATCCATTCCAGAGGGACAGTCTTTTCTTTATTACAGATTTCATTCACATCTTCTGTTGCATAATTTAACACATAGTCTGCATCAAGTGTGAGAGGAGACTGGCGTTTGAATGCGACCATTTTTCCGGTTTCGCCTTTTATTGCGGCAGTGACACCGAAAGAACCGGAAGCGATGGCTTCCTTCTGGTCAGTTTTGGAGAGCATTGCACTAGAGCAACGCTGAGATACATTTAACTCAACAGAACGTACTTTAACTCCAAGACGCTCTTTAACCAGATTCTCCAGATACTTTCCGGAACCAGTCAGCATCTTATGACCGAATGTATCTACGCCGACTTCACTGCCAAGCTCACAGATAAATGTTCCGTCTGCAGTGTGGATACCTTCTGAAATACAAACAACCAGGTTGGAAGTTGTCTCAAGACTTGATTTTATTTTTTCGATAAATGCATCCTGGTCAAATGCAACTTCCGGCAGATAGATCAACACTGGATTATCATTTTTAAATTTTCTTGCCAATGCACTGGCAGCAGTAAGCCATCCGGCATGACGTCCCATAATTTCTACAATGGTAACAGATTGTTTGTTGTCATAAACAGAAGCGTCAATAGCAATTTCTCTTACTGTGGAAGCAACATACTTGGCAGCACTTCCAAAACCAGGTGTATGATCGGTGAGTACAAGGTCATTATCGATTGTTTTAGGAAGTCCCATAAAACGAATATCACTGTTGATTGATGCAGCATAGCGGGAAAGTTTGCTGACTGTATCCATGGAATCATTTCCACCGATATAGAAAAAGTATCCGATGTTATATTTTTCAAATTTTTCAAATAATTTTGGATAAACAGTGTCGCTTAAATCTTCCGGCAGTTTATAGCGGCAGGAACCAAGATAAGAGCCCGGTGTTGTTTTGATCAATTCAAGTTCTCCGGATGCATCCAGAGGTTTCATGTCCATCAGCTGGTCATGCAGGAAACCTTCAATCCCGTTGATCATGCCATAAACATTACCGAATACATCCTCGCGATTCAAAGCTTCGTAGACAACTCCGTACAGGCTGGCATTAATTACTGCGGTAGGTCCGCCGGACTGACCGACAATTGCATTTTTCTTCATACTATATGTCCTCCAATGAAATGATTTGTTGCCGGATATGATACATATGTATACTGTAACCGACAAAAATAATTATAAAAAATTCCTAAAATTCATGCCCTTATAGTAACATTGGAAATATGAGTTGACAAGCCAGAAGAGACATATTATAAGAAATTTGTTGGAAAATAAGAGAATCTGGGGTATACTTGTGGGAGTATAAAAGAAAAAGAATAGGGGTAGAACAATGAAATATATATCATTTGCGATTCCGTGTTACAACTCGGAAACTTATATGGCACAGGCAATCGAATCCATCTTCCGGGAGGCGAAGATGTTGAAATTCTCATTGTAAATGATGGGTCAAAAGATCGCACAGCTGAGATTGGAAAAGAATATGAAGAAAAGTATCCGGGAATCGTTAAGCTTATTAATAAAGAAAACGGTGGACATGGGGATGCTGTAAATGCCGGATTAGCACATGCAAGCGGAAAATATTTTAAAGTGGTAGACAGCGATGACTGGGTAGATCGGATTTCTTTGATGAAAATTCTGAATGTACTAAAAAATTTTGAAGAAGAAGAGCAGGAAGTAGACATGCTCATTGCAAACTATGTATATGAGAAAGTTGGAATGGAGCATAAAAAAGTAATTCGTTATGACAATGTACTTCCGGAAAATCAGATTTTAAAATGGGATGAGATTGGACAATTCCATATCGGACAGTATATTTTGATGCATTCCGTTATTTATCGTACAGATATGTTGAAGCTTTGTCAGTTGACTTTGCCAAAGCATACATTTTATGTAGACAATATTTATGTATATTACCCACTTCCACATGTACGGACATTGTATTATATGAATGTAGATTTCTACCGTTATTTTATTGGAAGAGAAGATCAGTCTGTCAATGAGAAGGTGATGATCAGTAGAATAGATCAGCAGATTTTCGTGACAAAGACGATGATCGATATGTACGAGCTGCGCAGGATTCAGAGTAAAAAATTAAGAAAGTACATGTTGAATTATCTTGCAATCATGATGACAGTATCTTCAATTTTATGTATTCGTTCTAAGAAAAAAGAAAATCTGGAGAAGAAGAAAGAACTCTGGCAGTATTTAAAACAAAAGGATTATGGAGTATTTATGAAGATACGATATGGAATTTTGGGACAGACAATGAATCTGCCGGGACGCTCAGGAAGAAAAGTATCTTCAATGGCATATGTTGTGGCCAGAAGATTGATTGGGTTTAACTAAGGAAGCGATGACAGTTGTTAGAAAAATTAAGTGAACTTGGAATCAGACAAGAGCTGATTGATGAGATAGCAGAATTTCGAAAGAATTATCCGGTAGAGGAAGCATATGCTTCCAGAGTCCCATTACCGAAGCAGTTTTATTATGGTAAAGAGGTATGGGAGCAGGCAGTCACTGCACTTTTGTGCGGAGAAAATATTTTACTGGTAGGACATAAAGCGACCGGAAAGAATATTTTTGCGGAAAATCTGGCAGGGGTATTCGGCAGGCCACGCTGGGATGTGTCATTTCATGTGAATATGGATGCTGCATCCTTGATCGGGATGGATACATTTCGAAACGGGGAAGTGACATTTCGTCCGGGACCGGTGTACACCGCAGCCAGGACAGGCGGATTTACAGTACTGGATGAGATTAATATGGCGAAAAGTGAGGCAATGGCAGTACTGCATGCGACTTTAGATTTCCGTAAAACGATTGATGTGCCAGGCTATGAGAGGATTCAGCTACATCCGGCAACACGTTTTATTGCAACGATGAATTACGGATATTCAGGGACAAAAGAATTGAACGAGGCATTGGTATCTCGTTTTGCGGTAATCCAGATGCCAATGATATCATTAGAAAGCCTGGTGAAACTGATCTGCAATCAATATCCAGATATCAGAAAAGAGGCTTCGGAGGAATTGGCAGTAGTATTTTTGGATTTACAGAAGAAATGTGAAAATGCCGAGATATCTTCGAAAGCACTGGATTTGCGAGGACTATTAGGCTCAATTGGTTTGATGGAGAAAGGGCTGGACATTTATACGGCATTGGATATGGGAATTACAAACAAATCCTTTGATCCTTATGAACAGACATTGATACGGGATACCATCCGGGCAAGGATTTCACGAAAAACAGAGAAAAAAGATATATTTACAGATTAATTTAGAAAGCCTTGTGACGTCAGTTGCAAGGCTTTTGTTGCTATGTATACGACAAAAGATTCCGCAGATTTTTTGAGTGGAAGAAAAAAGAGGACAATGATGGAAGAGCAGGATATCAGAGAAGCGAAACGTGCACGAAATTTCATATGGACAGCAGCGGAAAATTATGAACTGAAACCGCTTTATCTGGCATTTTCACCAGATGGAAGAGCAGATATGTATCTGAATATGATAATCGGTTTGACTTATAAGTGGTTCGATCAGGAAAAAATAGATGCATTTTTTAATATGCTTGCCGGAAAAGAACAAGAATTGTATGAGGGCTTGTTGTGGATCGGACTTGAGAATGCATTGTATCAAAAGGAAAAAAACTTACGTTCAGCTTTGACGGAGCTTCGGAGGGAGTATGCACAGGAAAATTTGAATCGTTATCGAAAAAATAAAGAATATTCCAAGATCGAGCAAATACGAAATGGACATTGCAGAGAGATACTTGGCATGGATGCTGGATTAAATGAAGAGGATGCCAAGATTTTACATGCATTCTCTTTTACAGAAGAGATGACGACAGAACAGATATTGAAACGCACAGAGGAAATTTTCTGGGCATATTTTACTTATAAACCGGCATTGGTTTCAAAAAAAGAGGGGACATATTTTCTACAAAAAGTAGTTGGGGCATTTCACTCGGTTGGAAAGGTAAGTGCTACTTACGTGAGAGCTAAGAATTATGAGGATGCGAATGTGGATGTAGAAGGAAAAGCAGGTACGATGGAGAAGGCAAAACATTACCTTGTCCAATTTACTTTTCATGGTGATGCAGAGGATGCAGGGAGATATGTAGAAAGCTGTTTTGGGAAAAGTATATACACAGAGCGGCAGCAAGAACAGGTAGAGAAGATTTTATGTGTTGGAAATCATAAAAACAGTCATTTGCTTTTTACAAAGGGAAAGATGGCAGCTGCTTCAGTCAGGGAAGATTCGTGGAAAAGTAGAAGAGAAAACCGAGAGATAGTAGAATTTCAGATGGATTCTGAGAAGCAATACGAAAAGAATAAAAAGTATTTTGAGGAAAATAGTGTAGTTTATCGAAACAGCATCCGTAGATTGACGGAAAAGTTGAAAATATGTCTGGAAACACAAGATGAAACATTTCCGACGATGGCAACCCATGGGAAAATCTGCCCCTCAAAAGTATGGAAAGCCATCTATCTGGATAACCCGAGAGTATTTGAGAAGAAGGAAGAAGTAGAGATACCGGGATTCTCCGTGGATATTATGATAGATGCTTCTTCGTCGCGTAAACCGATGCAGGAAAAAATCGCAGCACAGGCGTATATTCTGGCGAGAAGTTTGGAAATGTGCAAGATTCCGGCACAGATTTATTCATATTGCAGTATTCGGGGATACACAGTGATGCGGATTTTTAAAAGCTATGAAGAAAATCAAAAAGAAGACGAAATTTTTCGATATGTAGCAGCAGGAAACAACAGAGATGGGCTGGCATTTCGGGCAGCAGGACATCTGGCAGAAAAAAGTGAAAAGTCGAAAAAAATATTGCTTGTACTTACGGATGCAAGTCCGCAAGATGACCAGGATGCAGGGGAAGGCGCATTTTACAAAAACAACGAATATACAGATTTAGTTGCTATTCAGGATACGACAAAAGAAGTGCAGGCATTGAGGAGAAAAGGAATGCAGGTTATAGGAATCTTCATGGGAAGCGAGTGTGGAGGAGCAGTGGCCGGAAAAATATTCGGCCACGATTTGGTGAAGATTCAAAATATCAGCGAATTTTCAGATGCAGTGGGATGTATACTGCAGCAAGTTATTGAGAATCGGGTGTAATTCCCGGTTCTTTTTATATGCTTTTAGGGTCAATGCAAGAGACTGGCTGTTGGGATTGACGGAATAAATTGTAAATTACAGAATAAATATAGAAAATAATAGAAAAGTAATCGGAGCAATTTATCATGACGAGTCAAAAACTCGAGAATTTATTAAATCTTGCATTGGATGCAACCGAAACAGAGCGAGAAAACTCATCGAATCTTGATGTAGGATATGATTTTGCCGACAAAGAATGGACTTTAATTGTGCAATATACAGGAAGTCTTGAGCGAGTCCGTAAGTTTGCCAGTACTGTTGTGGAGTTAATAAATGGATATGCAATTATTACGATCAAAGAATCATTGATAGAACGATTGTCGCAGATTACCGAAGTGAATTATGTAGAAAAGCCAAAACGATTATTTTTTCAAGTGGCGAATGGGAGACGAGTGTCCTGTATCCAAGAGGTACAGAGCACTCGTCTTTCTTTATATGGACAAGGCGTGGTGATAGCAGTGATAGATTCTGGAATCGATTATGCAAATCCAGATTTTCAAAATGCAGATGGAACGACAAGGATTCGGACAATGTGGGATCAGTCATTGATTCCAAGAAAGGGAGAAAGACCGCCGGAAGGATATGTGATCGGAGTGGAATATACCAGAGAACAGATTAACGATGCCTTAAACCAACAAAGTATTATAAACAGACAGTCAATTGTGGCAACGCAGGATATATCAGGACATGGAACAGCAGTGGCTGGTATTGCAGCGGGAAATGGAAGAGCAAGCGGTGGGGCATTAGCTGGTGTGGCACCGGAGAGTGAGCTGATTGTTGTGAAGATGAGAAATACAAGTGAAGATGGATTTCCCAGAACGAGCGAATTAATGCAGGGAGTAGATTACGCAGTACGAAAAGCGATTGAATATCAAATGCCGGTTGCTATTAACATTAGCTTTGGAAATACTTATGGTTCTCATGATGGAACATCTTTGCTAGAGAGGTTTTTAGATGAGATATCAAATGTCTGGAAAACAGTAATTTGTGTTGGGGCAGGAAATGAGGGGACGACAGCTGGACATACTGAGGGAAAAATGACAGAGAATCGAGAAGAAGAAATACAACTTGGAGTTCAGATAAGAGAACGGACATTGAATGTACAGATATGGAAATCTTATGTGGACGAAATAGAAATATCATTGGTCAATCCATCAGGGGTGAGTGTCGGACCTGTTTCATCAATCTTAGGTACCCAACGTTTTACGGTTGGAAATACGGAAATTTTATTATATTACGGAGAACCAAATCCTTATAGTGTGCGACAGGAAATCTATCTTGATTTTTTGCCAAAGCAAACATATATAGATGCAGGGGTGTGGCGGATTGTTCTGACACCAAAGAAAATTGTATCGGGAGAATATCAGATGTGGCTGCCAAGTCAGAGTACATTGAATATAGGAACAGCTTTTTTATTTCCAAATAGCTCAGATACCATTACAATTCCATCTACTGCAGAGAGAGTAATAACAGTTGGAGCATATGATGCGTTGACCCTCACATATGCAGATTTTTCCGGTCGAGGAGCGTTGGAGCGATGGGAAGGAACAGCGGCATTTAAACCAGATTTAGTGGCACCGGGAGTCAAGGTGACGACTGTGAGAGCAGGAGGCGGATATGAAGAAGTATCAGGGACCTCATTTGCGACTCCATTTGTGACAGGAAGCGCAGCCCTGCTGATGGAATGGGGAATTATAAAAGGCAATGATCCGTATTTGTATGGAGAGAAGGTGAAGGCATATTTAAGAAAAGGTGCAAAGGAACTGCCGGGAGTTTGGAAGTATCCGAATAATCAGGTGGGGTATGGGGCACTTTGCCTGGAGAATAGTTTCCCAAAGTGAGAATGTTGTAGATATAAGGAAAACATGCTATGGCATATACAGTGTGTAAAGAGGAACAAAGAAAAAATAGAAAGCGTGGTCAAGCAGAAAAAATGAAGTACGAACATATCACAGAGGGTCGTTTCATAGACCGTCCCAATCGGTTTATTGCACATGTGGAGATCAATGGGCAGGTGGAAACGGTTCATGTAAAGAATACAGGCAGGTGCAGGGAATTTTTGGTCCCGGGTACACTAAAGCTTGTTTTTACTAAATAGTATTTTCTGTAATATAAAAGATATTGCAGAATACTTCTTATAAAAGTAAAATTCCGCATGGATTTGCTTTTCCACACAAAAAGTAAAATTTTGACTTTTATAGATATTAATTTACAATTCTATCCACTATTTTGAAAGATTCCCCAAAGCACTTTTGATAAAATATCTGCAGTAAATGAACTTTTGCAGAAAGGAGAGCATGCTTTATGGAACTTCAGAAATACGAACAGGAGCATCTGGATATACTGCGGCCGCTTCTTCCTGAGTGTACAGTACTTCTCAAGAAGAACGGCGATTTCCCCCTTGGTAAGCCGGGAAAGATTGCACTGTATGGTAACGGTGTGCGTAAGACAGTAAAAGGAGGAACCGGTTCCGGAGAGGTGAATTCCCGATTCTTTGAGATAGTAGAGGATGGATTTCAGAAAGCTGGGTTTGAAATTGTTTCCAGAGACTGGCTTGATGCCTATGACGAAATATATGACAAAGCGCAGGCTGGTTTTACAGAAGAAATCCGAAGAAGGGCGCAGGAGCATCATACACATCCCGTAATCGAAGGATGGGAGCTGTCATGCCGGAGCCGGAATATGATCTGCCACTGAATGTAAAAGGTGAGACAGCCATTTATGTCCTTGCAAGGATATCAGGAGAGGGAAATGACAGGGAAGCGAGGGAAGGCGATATTTTCCTGACAGAAAGCGAGAGACGGACAATCCTTGAGCTGAAACGGCAGTACAGAAGGTTTATGCTGGTTCTGAATGTAGGAGGTCCGGTAGATCTTTCACCTGTCATGGAAGTGGAGAATATCCTGATTCTGTCGCAGCTTGGAGTGCAGACAGGAAGCGCTCTTGCGGATCTTGTTCTTGGGAAAACATATCCCTCCGGCAAATTGACGACTACCTGGACAAAATGGAAGGATTATCCGGATTTTGCGTCATTTGGAGAACAGGATGATACCCGGTATCAGGAAGGAATTTATGTGGGATACCGATATTTTGACAGTGTGGATAAAGAGGTACTGTTTCCGTTTGGATACGGTGTCTCCTATACAAATTTTGAAGTCCGTTTTAAGGGTCTGAAACTGGATAAAATGACTGCCGAAATAGGTGCAGAAGTGGTGAATATAGGTGATTTCTGTGGAAAAGAGGTCGTACAGTTATACGTTTCTGTGCCGGAAGGAAAGCTGGATCAGCCTTATCAGACTCTGGCTTCATGGAAAAAGACAGAAGAATTAAAACCGGGGGAGAAACAGACAGTTGAACTTTCATTCTTACTGACGGATCTGGCATCTTACGACGAAGAACAGGCGGCATGGATTCTGGAACAAGGGGAATATACCCTCCGAATGGGAAACAGCAGCAGAGATACGGAAGTCTGCGGTGTCATATCAGTACCGGAAACTTTGGTTATAAAATCAGTAAAAAACTGTTTTGGAAAACCGGATTTCACAGACTGGAAGCCGGAAAGAAAGAGAAAGGACAGAGTAGGAAAAAAGATACAATCTTTGGAAGCAGATATTTCCAGCGTGGATATAGTGAAAGTAGTCTATGAGCATAAAGATGAGCCAATGCCGGAGATGGAGGGATTTTCCGATGAAGAACTGATTAGCCTGAATGTGGGTGCTTTCGTTGCAGGAGGCGGAGTGACAGGCATCATCGGTAATGCTTCTATGTCGGTTGCAGGCGCGGCAGGCGAGACGGCAAAAGTGGGAGAAATCCCCGTGATCGTTATGGCAGACGGACCGGCAGGACTGCGGCTTTCTCAAAAGTGCTTCCGGGATGAGAATGGAATACATAGTCTGGGGAGTACAATGCCGGAGACAATGCAGAATCTTCTGACCGAGGATGAGCGCGCATATATGAACAGCATGATTCCGCAGCCCGGAGAGGACAGTGAGATCTTTGAGCAGTATGCGACGGCAATTCCCATCGGCACCGCGATCGCCCAAAGCTGGAATCCATTGCTTGCAGAACGCTGCGGGGATATCGTAGGAAGCGAAATGGAGCGGTTTGGCATTCATCTGTGGCTGGCTCCAGCTCTTAACATCCATCGGTCCATACGATGCGGCAGGAATTATGAATATTTTTCAGAAGACCCGCTGATAAGCGGCGTATTCGCGGCAGCACTTACGAAAGGGGTGCAGAGCCATCCCGGATGTGGGGTTACCATCAAGCATTTTGCGGCGAATAATCAGGAGACAAATCGGTATAACAATAACAGTATAGTCAGTGAACGTGCGCTGAGGGAAATCTATCTAAAAGGGTTTGAAATCTGTGTTCGTCTGGCACAGCCTAAAGCCTGATGACATCTTATAATCTGTTAAACGGGAAGCATACCTCTGAGCATAGAGAACTTCTTGAGGATGTGCTCCGCTGTGAATTTGAATTTGACGGCATTGTAATGACAGACTGGGTAACATCCTCTGATATATTAAGTGCTGATGCGAAATATCCTGCACCCGAGGCATACAAGGTGGCTCTCGCAGGAAATGATCTTTTTATGCCGGGAAGCCAGCAGGAAATTGATAACCTTACGGCAGCTCTCAAGAACGGTCATATTACAAGAGAGGAATTGATAAAAAATGCCATCCGGATCTGCCGGATGGCTGTGGAACTCGCAGGCGCTTCAGTTTGACCGTCCTTTTGTCTGTTTCCGGTATTGGAGCGGTGTGACACCGTATTGCTTTTTGAATACATTCTGAAAATAGGACTGGCTGGAAAAGCAGAGATAGCTGCTGATTTCAGCCAGACTTTTTTCGCTGTAGGTCAGAAGACTTTTTGCTTCTTCCAGCTTGCAGCGCATAATGTAAGCGCCCATCCGGATGCCGAGTTCACCTTTAAAGTGTTTCATCATATAAGAGGCACTGCGCCCTGTATGAGCGGCGGCAGCTTCTACAGAGATAGGCTCATTTGTGTGGTTCCGGATATAGGTCATACATTGATAGACATCCGGGGAGATACCTTCCGGGATGCGTGTTTCTTCGGCACGCTGACAGAAATCCAGAAGCATGACATACTGGAGCTGATTGATTTTCTCAATTGTGCGCAGCTGTTCACACTCTTGAATGTAATAGTCTATGAGCTGGTATGTTTTTTCGATATCCACACCGCCCGGGATTGCACCCATGATACCGGCTTTTACTACAGCGCTGATAAAGAGGTTTTTGGCATGCCGCAAGGGTGCGCCTGCCATCTTCCCTTCCTTGAGGGGAGCACGGGTGGCAGAGAGAAATTTCTTCAGGGCGTCTGTATTCCCATTCTTGATTATCTGATACAATTCCAGTTCAAAATAGTAGGTGTTATGAACATTTCCTTCTTCCTTATCTTCTACCATTTGATCCGTCTGTTGGTTAAAGCGCTCCAGTGTGAGCTTGTCATTTTCCAGAAAGAGCTGTTCTGCGGGGACAGTCTTGTGGTTGATGCACTGATGGAGAAATACCAGATAATTGGCAAACTGTGCCTGACCAAGCAGGGGGATTGCATAGAGCAATTTTGCGTACTGTTCCCTGTTCTCTAAAGAGACTCCACTCTCTCTGGAGGAATAGCGAATTAGTTCTTCGGTGACAGGAACGTTGAATACCGGGCCGAGAATCAGATTATAGTCGGTATTCTCGATTAAAAGGCGTCCGTAGCCGATATCCGGAGAATCACTGCAAAAGGTCGGATTATGATCGCTCATGGGAAAGAGATCCTCACGGAAGTATGCAGGAGATGTGCCAGTGATATCATTAAAAGAAGTATAGACTGCATATTTGCCTTTCAGTAATGTGACCGGGATTTTTGTCGCCGCATAAAAATTCTTACACATAGATAGATAATCTGTTTCCATAGGTCATTCTCTCCTTAAACTAAAATTATATATTCTATTTTACAATAATTAAAAGAATATTACAATATTTATAAATTGTCATGTGATAGTCTGACATCAGAAAGGTTGCTGTGCAAGAAAAATGATAAGGTAGCAGGAGCCGGAAGAGATAGGAGGAAGATCAGAATGAAACAACGAATCAGGATACACAAGGCAGAACCGAATACGGGAGTCCTCAATTACTCTCATCTGCTGGATGCGCCTGCGGGAAAACATGGGTTTGTCGAAGCGAAAAAGGGGCATCTTTATTTTGAAGATGGTACGAGAGCGCGGTTTTTAGGATTCAATGTGGCGGCGCGTTCCAATACGCCGGATCATGAGACGGCGGACAGAATGGCGGAACGGTTCGCCAGCATGGGAGTGAACATCATCCGTCTCCATGCGGCGGACGCCCTGTGGGAGAGGAGCCGGGAAGCTGGAGCAGCTGCAAGGAAGCACCTCTTCTGGACTATGCATCCGGTACCAGCAGGAAATTCAACCCGGATGGGTTGGACCGGTTCGATTACTTTGCGGCGAAGCTGAAAGAGAAGGGCATCTATCTCCATATAGACCTGATTGTAGCGAGAAAGTTTGAAGAGGGAGACGGCATGGAGTATCCGGGCGGTGCACCCTCCTGTATCAAACGGTACTGTCTGTACAACCAGCGGATGATTGAACTACAGAAAGAGTATGCAAAGGAGCTACTCTGCCATGTGAATCCCTATACGGGACTGGCGCTTATCGATGATCCGGCGGTAGTGACAATCCAAATCAACAACGAGGACACTGCTATCAAGGGTAATATGGGCGACGATGCAGGGGAAGAGATGAAACCCTACCGGGCAGAAGTACAGGAGCGCTTTAACGACTTCCTGCTGATGAAGTACCACACACGGGAGCATCTGGAAGAAGCGTGGACAAAGGACGGTTGCTGCGCACTGGGGGAGGAAGAAGATCCGGCTCGGGGAACCGTCCGGGGGATTGAAGGCAGTTTCTACCAGCCGGTCAGCGACCCGGAAGGAGAGTGGGATGCACCGGAAGGACCGGCAAGATATGCCGACTTTATGGAGTTCGGCATCTATATGAACCGGAAGTTCTATCAGGATATGAAAGACTATATCCATTTCCTCGGGGCAAAAGTTCCTGTCGTTACCAGCAATTTAATTGCCGGGGCAGCGGATGTGTATGGGCATACAGACGGCGACCTGATGGAGAATAACAGCTATTTTAACCATCCTCTCCTTCCGGTAGAGAATAATACATACCTGGTGGCCGGCCCATGGAATATGTCTCTACGAATCCTCTGACCATGCAGACCGGCGTGGGATCGGCGGCAACAACCCTTTTAAGTCTGGGATCACTGGCGATTGTGAAAGGAAAACCTTTTATGCTCAGCGAGTGGAACGAGTATGGGGAGCATCCTTTCCATTCCACGGCGTTTGTGCAGATGGCAGCATATGCCTGCTTAAACGACTGGGACGGACTGATCCTTTATAATCACCATACCTCCGAGAACTGGGATGACCAGCCGGCAGATGAGATACTGAATGTTTTCGATGTATATAACGATCCGGCAGTAATCTGTCAGTGGGGATTCATGGCCTCTGTTTTCCTGAAGGGGCTTGTATCCGTGGCAAAGAACTGCGTGGATGTGGTCTACACACAGAATGACCTGAAAACGCTGCCTCTTTTCCATGCAATGCCGACTACATTTTTCCCGTATATCACGTCCATGCGCAATGTATTTCTGGACGGAGGAGACAAGTATCAGGGCAATGCGGACATAGCGGTAAATGCCGGGTTCTTAAACGGAGCTGATCTCTCAGATGCGGAACATGGAGTATATTATGCATGGTCTGAGTACAGGGATGCGTTCCGGTGTTATAAAGAAGAAAACCGTCTGGAAAATGCTGTGAAAGACACGAAAGAGATTCAGCCGGGAGTGCATCTTGGAGAAAAAGCACTTGTGTTCGACCGGATCAGAGAGACATCGGGCAACGGAGATTACCGGACGTTTGCCGAAATCATGGACAGTGCGATGAAAGAGTGGGGGATTCTGCCGGAAGATACCGGCTATGTGGAAGGAAGGCTGATTTCAGACACAAAAGAAATCGTTTTTGACCCGGATCACGCACGCTTCTCTATCCACACACCTTACTGCGGCTATTTCAGCGGCGCACCGGAAGAAGAGATTTCCCTTTCTGACAAGATCTGTGTGGAGGCGGAAAACGAAAGGATTACACTGGCTCTGATCGCAAAAGATGAAATTAAGATGGATGGCGCGTCAGAATATATTTTGACGGCAATGGGGACAACCGGTATGGACGAGACAACATTTGGCAAAGGACCGGAGCTGATGGGGATTCCGTTTGCCGCTGTGGAGTTCAAAGGCAAACTGTACGCAGAGACACTGGAAGGCTGCATCCGTGTGAAAGCGGAGAATGCGAAACTGGAGGTGTTAAATCCGATCGGGGAAGTAATTGCCGAAATGAATGGAGAAAAAACAGGAGATGAAATACGGTTTGCAATGGACGGTTCTGTTCCGGGCATCCAGTACAGACTTGTGGTCGGTGAATAAGCATAGTTCCCAAGGGAGTGCTTTGAGATTACAAAATAATAAAACAGGAGATTGAAAGAAAGATGAATTCTGAGTTAAAGAAAAGTGCACAAAATGGATTGTATGAGTTCGCACCGGACGGGAACGGCTGCCGGATCTATCATGCGGAAACACCGCGTTATTGGTATAATTACCTGTGGAATGAAGACCGCTACTGCGCTCAGATATCACAGGTAGGACACGGGCGCAGTTATTATCTGAGCGAAAAAGCAGATATGTGTATGATCAACCGGGATGATGCCAGATACGTATATTTAAGAGATGATGCAGACGGAACATGCTGGAATATCGGGAAGGGGCCGCTTAACACAGAGGTGGAAGACTACTGCTGTACACATAGTATCGGGCACACACAGATTTGCTCAAGGAAAAACGGAATCGAGGGATCCTGGAGGATTTTCGTGCCCAAGAAAGGGTTTCATGAGGTGTGGACACTGAAACTTCGCAATACAGCAGAGCAAGAGAAAAGGTTAAGCATGTTCTCTGCGGTCAGTTTCTATCTGGAAGGCTTCTCTTATCCCAGATACTACGAAATGTACCGCTGCATGAAGACAGAATTCAAACGGGAACTGAACGGAATCTACTGTGATTCCGCCCATCCCTTCGCGCCCCATGAACTGTATCATGGGTTTCTGGCCTCATCCGAGCCGGTTTATGCATGGGACGGTGACCTGACGAAGTTCTGCGGTTCCACAAGTACACTGACACTTCCGGATGCATCGACCTGCGCCCTGTTCCAGCGACCGGATATTGTCGTGAATGGAAAAGACTGTACAAATTCCGAAGCCTCGCTGTTCATTCTTGGCGGGGTGCTGCAGCATAAGATCACGCTGATGCCGGGAGAGGAGAAAGAGATTCAGGTGGTATTCGGGATCAGCTCTTCCTGTGAAGAGGCATGCAGTGCAGTAAAACGGTATGCAGATGCAGAATCCACAGAACGGGAGTTCGCAGAGTCGGAGACGTATAACTATGAGAAGATTAGCTCTTTGTCTGTGAAAACACCGGACCAAAAGATTAATCATATGATGAACAACTGGGTAAAAAAGCAGGCAGATTTCTGTATCGTAGGAAAGAAAGGTGTCCGTGACAACCTGCAGATTTCTGTAGCGCTGTTGAATTACCGTCAGGAGAAAGCAAAAGAAGAAATCCTGGAATGTCTGCGCCATCAGTTCCAGGACGGGCACGGAGTGCTTACATGGTATCCCTATGATGATATGCGTTATTCAGACCAACCATTCTGGATCATCTGGGCGGTGTGCGAACTGATCAAGGAGACGGGAGATCTGTCAATTCTTGATACGGAGATTGAATGGCAGGACGGCGGCAAAGCATCCGTGCTGGAACATGTAAAGGCTGCGGTTAATCGCTTAATTCTTGATAAAGGGGAGCATGGTTTGGTGAAGATTTATTTCGCCGACTGGAATGACGCCTTAAATATTACGGATGATCCGGAGGCAGAGTCTGTGATGCTGTCCCACCAGTTCTGTCTGGCTCTGAGAGAATTAAAGAGAATGATGGAGTATGCGGGGGATACACAATATGCCGGATTTCTGGAGAAGGAATATGAACAGCTGAAGGAAGATATCAACCGCTATGCATGGGATGGGAAATGGTATGCTAGGGCCTTAAGCAGCAAGGGAAACGTAGGAACGCAGGACAGCGCCGGAAGCAAAATCTATTTGAACGCACAAACATGGGCTGTACTGGCAGGAGTCGCGGACAGAGAAAGGCTGGCCTACGTGTTGGAAGCTGTGGACAGCATGGAGCAGGATTTTGGCTTCCCCTTAAATCTGCCGCCGTACCCGGAGTATGATGCCCATGTGGGAAGGATGTCCGGTATGCTGCCGGGACTTTTTGAGAACGGTGGAGTGTACTGTCATGCTACCGGCTTTAAGATCCTCATGGATTGCTGTACAGGCAGAGGGGAAAAGGCACTGAAAACGCTGAAAAAGATTATGCCTGACAGCGAAGAGAACCCGTCGGCGAAGTCCGGGGCAGAACCTTATGTATTTACCAACTGCTATTCCACGAACCCGGGATATTACGGAAAATCCTATCAGTCATGGACAACAGGAACTTCCGCATGGTGCATGATGGGGCTGTATGAAGGTATTCTGGGTGTAAAACGGGATTATGAAGGGCTTAGGATCAGTCCCTGCTTTCCGGAAGAATGGGAAGAGGCAGAAGTGACGAGATACTTCAGAGGTGCGGATTATCATATTATCATCCGCAATCCCGAACATATTAAGAATGGAAAAGCCGAGGTTTATGCTGACGGTTCAATCTGCGATTCCGGGCTGATACCAGACTATCAGGATGCTAAGCAGCATAGGATAGACGTTTTAATAAAACGAGGATGAAATTTACAATTTTGTAAATTAATTTACAATAATTATCTATAGAAAAACAGTATAGTAAACCTATCATCAATGATACAGGAGGAGAGTAAAGATGGCAAAAGACAAAAACGCACCCCGTTACGACAAGCAGGGCGCAAGGCGCGTAATGCGCAAAAGAGATTATTTGGCAGATCTCGGCGGACAGCTCGCATTAGCTGATGGCGAATCTGGTCGGACAGCTCAATTATTTCTACACGGACAAGGTAGGACTGGCTGTCGGAAGTGTTGGTATTGTATTGGCAATCTCAAAGGTGATTGATGCATTCACGGATGTGATTGCGGGGAATTTTATCGATCATTCAAAAGGAGGCGACCATAAGTATTTCAGATGGATCCTGCCGCAGATTATTCCGGCAGCCTTGATTATGGTTCTGATGTTTACCGTACCGATTCAGGCAGGACAGATTCCGGGCGTAATCTACGCGCTGATTACGAATCTGGTATTGTCCGCAGGTCTTTATACCTTTATTGCGACCCCGTTTGCGGCAGTTATGACTGTACGAAGCAGAAGCTTGAGCGAGAGAGGAAGTATCGGGCTGTTCCGTGCGGTTGCCAATTATGGCGCTGGAATGCTGATCTCCATTCTCACGATCCCGGTGACAAATATGCTGGGCGGCACACAGTCCGCATGGATCAAATACGGCGTGGTACTTGGTGTACTGGTATTTGTTCTGTTTGCAATCTGCTGCCATAACGGCCGCAAAGCCAAATTTGCATGTGATTACGAAGAAGAAGAAACCGAGGGAGCTGCTGAAGAAGAGGAAGAGCCGGTTCCTTTCAAAGAAGCAATGACAATGCTTCTGAAGAATAAATACTGGGTGATCATCCTGCTCTTTAACTTGACCACAAGTGTTACGAGCGGTATCGCGGCATCTGGCAGTATATACTACTGTAAATGGATTTTCGGAAATGATAATCTGGTCGGAATAATCGGAGCAGCAGGTATGTTGGCTACCGTAGTGGGATTCATCTTATCCAAGCCGATTATTGCTGGACTTGGAATCAAGAGGACAATCTCCATCGGGCTCTTAGGAGCGGCGATACTCGCAGGCATTCGCTGCTTTATACCGACGAACTTTACAGTTTGTGTGGTGACCGGTCTATTAGGCAGCTTTGTACAGATTCCGATGATGAGTCTGTATGGCGTGCTGACATCCATGACCATTGATTACAATGAGTGGAAATATGATAAGAAGCTGGTGGCAATGTCGGGCGGAGCAATCGGCTTTGGCAGTAAGGTTGGAAATGGCCTTGGTGCAGCAATACTGTCGGCGTTCCTGGCAATCGGTGCATATGATGCCACGCTGGAAGTCGCAAGTACATCCATGATATATTCCATCTATGGATTCTCAAATTATCTTCCGGTTGTGATCAACCTTGTGATGTTTGTAATCTTCCTGAAATTCGATCTGGAAGAAAAGCTGCCGAAGATGCGCGAGGAAATCGCTGCGCGCAGAGCAGGAAAGACCATTGAAAAATAAGAAACAGATATTATCAAGAAGCAGGCAAAGCTGAAAGAAACATTGTAATTATGAGAGCCGGCGCTTCCGTCGGAATCGGAGCGCGGCTTGAGTTATAGGCGGAAAATAGTAATAGGGAAATGGACAGGCAGGAAGGAGAAGACAAGAATGAAAATTTATGATTTCAGGATAGAATACAGGGAACAGCCCAAAGGACTGGCTGTGAAGATTCCCCGCTTTTCATGGAAGATCGCATCAGGTGACAACAATGTGGTGCAGACAGCATGGCATCTGATTGTGAGCAGTGCAGAAAAATGCTTCTGGGACAGTGGAAAGATTGAGAGTGATCAGTCTGTGCTGGTTCCTTATGCCGGACAAGCGCTTACCAGAGAACAGGAGTATCAGGTTTCTCTCGAAATCTGGGACAATTATGGAAATAGAGCAAAAGCAGAAACAGCTTTTACAACAGGTATTTTTGATACCGGAGATTTTCAGGCTAAGATGATCACACATGATTTCCCTCCTGAGGAGACGGCGTGCCCGGTATTCTTCCGGAAATTTTCTTCGGACAAGGAAGTATCATCTGCCTGCATTTACGCCACGGCACTTGGTGTTTATGAGATTACTCTGAACGGAAAAAGGGTAGAAGATTATTACATGGCACCCGGCTGGACAGATTACCATAAGATTTTGCAGTATCAATATTATGATGTGACAGACAGGCTGCAAGGGACAGGAAAGGAAAATGTCCTGGAATTGACCGTGGGCAATGGCTGGTATAAAGGGATTCTCAGCTTTGACTGTAAGCCGGACAGGTATGGGGATCGGACTGCTGTTTGGGCAGAGCTTCATGTGCGTTATACAGACGGGACAGAAGAGGTAATTACTACGGATGAGACATGGCATGTGCGTACTGGCCAGATTCGTTACAGTGAGATTTACATGGGAGAGACAATTGATACAAATGCCCCTGATATCAGAGAGGGAAAAGTATCTGCCGTGCCAGAAGCCGTATTTCATTCGACTGTATTGACGCCGCAGCTAAATGAACCGGTGCGGGTGACTGAGCGCTTGAAGGCAAAGAGTGTTTTCACGGATCCCAAAGGGAATATACTTGTAGATTTCGGCCAGAACCTTACAGGTCTTGTAGAAATCAGAATCCGGGGAGAAAAAGGCCAGAAAATCACTGTCCGCCATGCGGAGACTCTGGATCAGGACGGTGTATTTTACCCGGACACTCTGCGGACGGCAAAATCCGAGGACACCTATATCTTAAACGGGGAAGAACAGGTTCTCATGCCCCACTTTACATTCCATGGATTCCGGTATGCTGCCGTGGAGGGAATAGAGAATCCCCGACCTGAGATGTTTACAGCCTGCGTAATGCATTCAGATATGAGAAAGACCGGGGAGTTCCACTGCTCCAATGAAAAAGTGAACCAGCTCCAGAGCAATATTTCCTGGAGTCTGCGTGATAATTTCTTTGATATCCCCTCCGACTGTCCTCAAAGGGATGAGCGGCTTGGATGGATGGGAGATGCGCAGGTATTCTCGTGGACAGCAGCGTTCAACCGGGAGACGGCTCTGTTTTTTACAAAATGGATGAGGGATGTATCGGCGGCATCTTCACTGGAACGGGGAGTGCCTCATATAGTACCGGACATACAGGGAACTTACAGTTCCGCGGCGTGGAGCGATGCGGCAGTGATCATACCATGGGTAGTCTACCAGACGTATGGAGACACACGTATTTTAGAAGAATCATGGAAATGTATGCACGAGTGGGTAGATTATATTCACAATCATGTAAATGAAAACGGGCTGTGGATGACCAATTACCAGTATGGCGACTGGCTGGCACTGGATCGTGAGATGGGAGATAAAAGCGTTGGAGCTACAGATGTTTACTTTGTGGCAAACGCTTACTATATATACGTCACAGAGCTTGTGGCAAAGACGGCTCATGTGCTGGGAAAATATGAAGAGGCGGCATATTATGAAGTGCTCCGTGAAAAGACGCTGGACTCTTTCAGGAAAGAATATTACACCGCAAGAGGCAGGATCGTCAGCGAGACTCAGACTGCATGCGCGCTGTCTCTCTATTTTAACCTGGCATATGAAAAGGATAGGGAAAATATTGTACAAATGCTGGTGAGCAATATAGAAGATCATCAGAATCATTTGACCACAGGATTTGTAGGGACGCCGTATTTATGTCATGCCTTGTCTGAGAACAAAGCGCATGATACGGCCGGACTCCTGTTTATGAGAGAGGATCTGCCATCATGGCTGTATGCTGTGAATAAGGGCGCGACGACGCTTTGGGAGAGGTGGGACGCCGTCCTGCCGGACGGCACCATGCAGGATCCGGGGCTTAATTCTATGAACCACTATGCAAATGGAGCGATCGGCGATTGGATGTATCGGAAAATCGGCGGTATAAACCAGACGAAAGCCGGATACAGGAGATTTTATGTAAAGCCGATGTTTGTAAGGGGAATCGAAGAGGCAAGGACAGAGCTGGAGTCTCCTTACGGAAAGATTGTTTCCTGTTGGAGCTGCCGCAATGGAAAGATCCGTGTGGAGGTCAGCGTACCTGCCAATACGAGGGCGGATCTGTTCCTGCCGGAAAAAGAGGAATCCTTTGAGGTGGGATCGGGAACACATGTGTATGAATATGACACAAACACAAGTTTAAAAGAGCTGAAATTCACTCTGGACAGTACACTGGGAGAGATTCTGGACGAACCTCTTGGCATGAAGATGATGGAAGAGATGCTGCCGGAGCTTGTACACAATCCAATGATCGAGTATGCAAGGCAAATGACTCTGGCTGAAGGAATCAGCTCTGCCCCAGAGGTAAAAGCGGTTTATGAAGCCGTACTAAAAGAATTGAATGCGCAGATGTAAAAGGAGAAGAAAGTAAATGGTACAGCAGAAGGTAAAATATACAGACACCGAGAGAACTCCGGCTGAACGGGCACGGGCACTTCTCGAAGAAATGACTTTAGACGAGAAGATGGCGCAGCTTGGCTGCATTTTCCCATTTGGCGACAGCTATGATGATATGGAACAGCAGGCTTTGGAGATGCCTTACGGGATTGGACAGGTGAGTACTCTGGAAATGCGCAGGATAGGCACGCTGGAAGAGGCCGCCGGATGGCAGAGGAAGATGCAGGAGACTGTGATGAGACAAAGCCCTCATCATATCCCGGCAATCTTTCATATGGAGGGACTGTGCGGAGCATTTATTCAGGAAGGAACCAGTTTCCCATCCGGAATCGCCAGAGGCTCAGGATGGGATCCGGAGCTGGAAGAGAAGATAGCCAAAGTGGTGGCAAAACAGGAAGCAGCCTGCGGCATCACTCACATTCTGGCTCCGGTGCTGGATATTTCAAGGGATTCCCGCATGGGAAGACAGGGAGAGACCTACGGGGAAGACCCGGCTCTGGCGGCAGCTCTGGGAGCGGCATATACGAAAGGAATCCAGACAACAGAGGCAGGCGGAAGAAGACCGGAAAGTGTCGCCAAGCATTTTCTCGGATTTCACAATTCACAGGGCGGTATTCACGGAACGAACAGTGATACGCCGTCCCGGCTCATGGAAGAAATATACGGCAAGCCTTTCCAGTCTGCGATTTCTGAATCCGAGCTGAAAGGGGTCATGCCCTGTTATAATTCTATCGATGGCGAGCCGGCTTCCGTTTCACACAGGCTGCTCACGGAACTTCTCAGAGAAAAGATGGGGTTTGACGGTCTGTGTGTCAGCGACTACGGCGGCATTAACAATGCCCACGAGGTCCAGCGAATCGGGGAGACTATCGGAGAAACAGGGCTTCTTGCCATGGAAGCAGGGATGGACATAGAGATGCCGAAAGCGACCGGATATGGAGAAGAACTCAAAGAAATGTTCCGAAGCGGGCAGGCGGATACAGAACTGTTGGACCGGACCGTTCTGCGGGTGTTGGAAGCCAAGTTCCGCATGGGTCTGTTTGAGCATCCGTTCGCCATGGATGGTGAGTCCTGTCAAAAGATTTTTGAAGAGAAAGAGGGGGCGGAGTTATCTTTCCGGTCAGCAAGAGAGTCCATGGTACTCCTGAAAAACAACGGGATACTTCCTTTGTCAGGTAAGATAAAGAAGCTTGCCCTGATCGGGCCTCATGCAGACTGTGCCCGAAAGTTCTTCGGCGGATATACCCATCTGTGCATGATGGAGTCGGTCTACGCTGTCGCAAGCTCCATCGCAGGGGTAGAGGGCAGCCCGGAGTCCGGG
This sequence comes from Firmicutes bacterium AM31-12AC, assembly GCA_003480425.1. Lineage (GTDB taxonomy): Bacteria > Bacillota > Clostridia > Lachnospirales > Lachnospiraceae > Schaedlerella > Schaedlerella hominis. The sequence goes on along the minus strand of QUJA01000021.1, from coordinate 11,159 downwards.
CAGATCAGCGGAGCAATGCTGCCAAATGGTGAGCCGGTGAATTATGTCCCAGGTACAAAGATCCAGTCAGACGAAGCGGAGCTTTTTGATGATATCCTGCGCCTGCAGAAGCCGGACTGCAGAAGCCTGTTAGAAGAACTGAAGGAGCGGATGACAGACACGGAGATTCTGTATGCATACGGGTATCCGGTTGCCGGAAAGGATCAGGCAGATTTGAAGAAGCGCTGCAGGCAGTCAGGGAAGCAGATGCTGTGATCCTGACTCTGGGAGGAAAGCACGGCACATGCTCTATGGCGACCATGGGCGAAGGTGTGGACGCTGCCGACATCAATCTGCCGGAATGTCAGGATGCATTTATTCAGGCTGCCGCTGCATGTGGTAAGCCTTTGATTGGGGTTCATTTTGATGGAAGACCAATCTCCAGTGACACAGCAGACCAATATCTGGATGCCATCATAGAAGCCTGGAACCCAGCGGAAACGGGAGCGCAGGCTGTGGCGGATGTCCTGCTGGGTGCATATAACCCGGGCGGTAAGCTGCCGGTATCCGTGGCATATCACGCCGGACAGATTCCAATTTATTATAATCACCCGAACGGTTCTGCATGGCACCAGCAGGAGAGTATCGGATTTGTCAACTATGTGGATCTTCCCCATACACCGCGATATTGCTTCGGGCATGGATTGTCTTATACACGGTTTGAGTATTCAGAAATTCATATATCGGCAGCAGAGATTGGAGCAGAAGAATCGGTACAGATTAGCTGTGTGGTAAAGAATGCAGGAAACTGTGCCGGGGATGAGGTAGTACAGCTTTATCTCAGGGACAGATTCGCAAGTATGACACGTCCGGTGAAAGAGCTTGCCGGATTTAAGCGGATCCATATGGAGCCGGAAGAAAAAGTGCGGGTCACATTTACAGTGCAGGCGGATCAGTCAGCATTTCTTGACAGGCAGATGCGCTGGAAGGTGGAAAAAGGGGATATAGATGCAGAAATTGGAAGTTCTTCTGAGGATATCCGGTTAAAAGGAACATACCGAATCACAGAAGATAAATGGATCAATGGAATGGAAAGGGCATTTTATGCGAAAGCACGGGAAGTAAGACTATAAATCCGTTAGATTTATACAGCAGGTCGGCTGTCAGGTTCGGCAGGAAATGAGAAAACAGGAGAGGATAAAAAATGGATAAAAAAAAGATTGCCAGAAAATAGCAGAAGAATCGATTGTTCTGCTTAAAAATGCGGATCATATACTCCCTTTAAAAGAGAAGAAAGAGATTGCATTTTTCGGAAGGACACAGATAGGCACTTTGTATTCCGGAAATGGATCCGGTGGTGCTAATATAGCCGGGTGCGGCACAATTCTGGAAGAATGTGAAAAGAGAGGGATAAAACCTGAATCGCTGCTGAAAGAATTTTATGAGTATAAAGCAAGTGCAGAACAGGTAACGGAAGAGGATGAGTTTGACTGGACGAAGGTCAGCGAAATGGTAAACAGCGGAATCATGTACGAAATATTTGGGAAATACAAGGCTCCGCTTGATGAATATGATGTGCCGGAGACACTTATCTTTCAGGCGGCGGAAAAAACAGACACAGCAATCTTCGTGATCGGCAGAAACTCCGGTGGAGAAGAGTGTGACCGTCATCTGCCGGAGGATTATTACCTGACCAGATCAGAAGAAAGCCTGTTAAAGGATATTTGTACCCATTTTGCTAATGTAGTGATAGTCCTGAATGTAAACGGACTGATTGATCTGTCGTGGATGAAAAAATATGCGAGCATAAAAAGCCTTCTGTTTATTGGAATCCCGGGGGAAGAAGGGGCTTCTGCGCTGGCTGGTATTTTGACAGGGGAGATTAATCCTTCCGGGAAACTGGCGGTGACTATAGCGGAACACTATGAAGATTATCCGTCGGCAGATCATTTCTCGTGGGATAAGGAGCATCTGGAGAATATTCTGGACTATGAGAGTTACGGTCTTTCGTCAGAAGAAAACGGAAGTACAGGTTTTACGAAGAGTCCGGTAACCGTGTATTGGGAAGATATATATACGGGATATCGTTATTTCGATACATTCGGAAAACAAGTGCTTTACCCCTTTGGTTATGGACTATCTTACACTGCATTTGCGATCAGCGATGCATTGGTCAAGAAGCAAAACGGCGGTATTCTGGTGACAGCCGATGTGAAAAATATTGGGGAAATGTCGGGGAAAGAGGTAATCCAGATTTATCTGTCTAAGGTATATCCAGCAGAGGGCGTGGAGCGTCCTTATCAGGAATTGAAAGGATTCGAGAAAACGTCTGACCTCGCTCCGGGTGAAAAAGAGCAGGTTAAGATCTGGATCCCATGGAGAGAACTGGCGGTTTATGATGAGGAAAGAGCCGCTTGGGTCATCGAGTCAGGCGATTATCTCCTGAAGATGGGAAAATCTTCCAGAGATACGTTTGTAAAAGGATTGATTTGCGTAGAAAAAACAATCCTTGCAGAACAGTGTACAAACTGCCTTAATATTACAGAGTGCAACAATGGTAAGATTGAATTTCTGACACAAAAAGAAAACGATGCAGAGATGGCTTCTGTTTTGAATATAACTGAACAAAACAAAGATGTATCCGGCCAAAACATAATTTTTGTTACACCGGAGGACGTTCATGATGTTCAGGAAAATAGAAAGTGCGGCAAGGAGACTATATCGAAAGCAGAAACGACCGTTTCCGAAAGGGAAAAAGAACGGAATCTGGCAGAATTGTCGATTAAAGAACTGGCCGCTCTCTGTGTGGGCTATGGACCGGGCACACCCTTTGCAGCTGTCGGTGACCGCAGTGATCCATCTACAATTTTTGATGATGAAGGAAAACCTATGACAACAAACAGCCATCCGACAGGATACCCGGGATATGTTTCACCGGCAATTGAGGAAAAAGGAATCAAGTCCGTTTTCTATAAAGACGGCCCTGCCGGGATTGGCGGTGTTGCATGGCCAACAGAGATGCTCATTGCGTGCTCCTTTGACAAAAAACTGTGGCAGATGTTTGGAGATGCAGTAGGGAAAGAATGTGAAGAACAGCAGGTGAATGTCTGGCTTGCTCCTGCTGTGAATCTCCACAGGAATCCGCTGTGCGGAAGAAATTTTGAATATTTTTCTGAAGATCCGTACCTGACAGGGGTCTGCGCCTGCGAGATTACAAAAGGCGTACAGAATAGCCGTCCGGTTATTGTGTGCCCGAAGCACTTCGCGGCAAATGAGCAGGAGACATTCCGCCGCGGAAATGCAGGGAAAAATGTAGATGCAGTGGACTCAATCCTGACAGAAAGGGCACTTAGAGAACAGTATTTAAAGCCGTTCGAGATGTTAGTCAAAGATGCCGGGATCGCATGCATCATGACCTCCTTCAATAAGATCAACGGGTCATTTTCCGGCGGCAGCCATGACCTGTGCACACATATCCTGCGTGAGGAATGGGGATTTGAAGGGGCTGTTGTAACGGATTGGGGAGATATGGATATGGTTGTGGACGGCGCGGACGCTGTTGCGGCAGGAAACGATATCGTAATGCCCGGCGGTCCTCCGGTAATCCGCCAGATATTAAAAGGATACGAAGAAGGCAGAGTGACGAGAGAAGAATTGGAACAGGCAGTGCGTCATCTGCTGATTATGATAAAGAGAATCAGGCTGGCAGATTGATGATTAGGGTAACGAGTAAATGTGATAATAGGATGTAGATGAAACAGGTAGGTATATGGAAGAAAAAATGTATCATACAGTGAAAAGTTCAGGAATCATGAATATCGTGGCAGGAGCATTTGCGATCGCAGTTGGGATTTCTGCGCTTATAAGTGGAATACGCCTTTGGCTTGCCCGTACTAAGATTCTTTTCTAAAGAAAGGAAAATAATGGAATGAAGCACATGGCAGAGATAAGAAATGACAACGGAATTTCTACATTATATGTAGACGGTCAACCCTTTCAGGCATTTGCAGGCGAGGTACATAATTCCGCTGCGTATGATCCGGAAAGGATGGAAATAGAAATCTGGGAGAAGATGGAGCAGAGTAATCTGAATACGCTGATTGTGCCGGTGTATTGGGAAACGCTGGAGCCGGAAGAAGGAAAGTTTGATTTCACCCTTGTGGATGCGCTTATAAAGCAGGCGGACAAATATAAAAAGAAATTGATCCTGCTCTGGTTCGGTCTCTGGAAGAACGCAGAGTCCGCTTCCCTGCTTTACGAACGTATGGCTGAAGCAGTTTCCGTGGTATCCGGGTTCCTATCCGTCCGGAGGACCGGTAGAGGATATGCTGTGGGTATGGAAAGCAGCGGCGCCTTCACTTTTTACCATCGGTCCGGACATCTATGTGCCATATGTCTCTGACATTATGAAGACGTACAGCCGGCCGGATAATCCGCTTTTAATCCCCGAAGTGCGGAAAGATGCAGTTACAGCTTCCTATGCCCTTTATGCATTCCTGCATTTTCATGCGTTATGCTATGCGCCTTTTGGAGTGGAAGATCTGTGGGCAGACCAGCCTTCGGATCTTTCGGCAGAAGTGATAGACGCTCTGAAACTGGATCCGCTTTCCTTTAATCTGAGCGGGACTAAAGAGACATTGGGCGAGGTGTACCGGCTACTGGAAGAGATCAGACCGCTGTACTTGAAATACCGTGGGACAGAACATATGAAGTGTTTTCTGAAACAGTCAGATGGAGAGCAGGGATGCTATCTGAAGTTTAAGAACTATGATATAGAAATACAGTATCTCCCGAGGACAGACGGTGCACCGGCAGCCGCAGGAGTCGTCTTTGAACTGGATGAAAATACGTTTCTGATCATAGGAATGATGTGCAGTATCCGTTTCCATACGAAACCCGGGGATCATAGGAGAGTAGACTTTCTCACAAAAGAAGCAGGGACTTTCCATGTTGGTAAATGGGTATGTGAGCAGAGACAGAACGGCGATGAAAAAATCGTATCAGTCTTATATAATATGCCGGGATGTTTTAGAATAGAGACATTTAAATACTAATTTTCTATACTTTAAAGAGAGATATACAGAGGACTGGAGTATGGCAAATTGTTTATTACAGCATTAGATGAAAAATGAAAACCGTCTGGAGATATTGTGTTAATCAGAGATGAGATGGCGGCATATGTAAACGGAGAGGAAGTTCCAATTTTCCCAGGTAGTTTAATGTTTTATATCGGAAGTGAAAGAAAATGTTGTCTGTGTGACAGTTCGGGATTCTGGTTGCGGAATGGACAAAGAGACTGCAGAGAGCAAAAGTAAGTGTAATTCTAACAAAGCCAGAAAATAGATGCTATGGGAATACAGATTTTTATCTGATTTTGATAGAAAAAATGAATTTGTTAGGCAAAGTGGACGCATGGGATAATCTGATAAGAATTAAATCAGAAAGCATTGTACAGGAATTGATGGGAATGATACTGAAAGAATTTTGTGACAATGACGTAACATCCTCCCCACTTACTTTGTGACAATTATATAACGTCCTCTATACAGAAATATGCGGTTTTAAGCCATTTTCGTGGTAAAAAAGCCGCATATTTTTTGTAGCAATGACTTGACATCCTCGGGGCGGTTGTGCCTGAAAAGTAGTTTGTCAAAACTGTAACGGAATGGGAAGGTGGAAAGAATGAAAGTTTCGAAGTCTTTCGAGGGCGTTTGCCCTGATTAAATCAGACTTGCTTCTTGAAAAAAATGTGCTAGAATAAGAGATAGATAAATATTTGATACCAGAGATTTGAGCAAGGTAGATAAAACGGCGGAGAGTCGTTTTATTTGCTTTGCTTTTTTGTTTATTATGCGAATCAAAAGGAGAGAAATGAATATGTTTGATGTTGTTATTATTGGTGCGGGAGTGACAGGAAGTGCAATTGCACGTGAAATTTCCAGATATAAATTAAAAGCATGTGTAATTGAAAAGGAAGAGGATGTCTGTAATGAAACATCCAAAGCAAACAGTGCGATTATTCATGCTGGATTTGATGCAGTACCGGGAACAGAAAAAGCAAAACTAAATGTAATAGGAAATTCCATGATGGATCAAATTGCAGAAGAATTGGATATTCCATTTAAAAGAAACGGTTCGTTGGTTGTGTGTACGAAAGAGCAAGACCCGGAAGGACTTCAAATATTAATGGAAAGAGGAAAGAAAAATGGTGTTCCGGATCTTCAAATTTTAAATAGAGAAGAATTGCTGAAAAAAGAGCCAAATATGGTAGATGATGTAACATGTGCATTGTGGGCTCCGACAGGAGGCATTGTCTGTCCATTTCATATGACAATGGGATATGCAGAAAATGCATATGAGAATGGTGTTCAATTCTTTTTGAATACAAAAGTAGAAAAGCTGGAAAAGACAGAGGCAGGATTTACAATTCAGGTTCATCATGTTGATAATGGTAATGATGAGATGATTGAGACAAGGATTGTTGTCAATGCTGCCGGAGTTTATGCAGATGAAATCAATAATCAGCTTTCAGACAGAAAACTTCATATCACTGCACGTAAAGGTGAGTACATGCTTTTGGATAAGACAGTCGGAGATTATGTGAAGAGTACGATTTTCCAGCTTCCATCGAAGATGGGAAAAGGGGTACTTGTTACACCGACAGTTCACGGCAATTTACTTGTGGGTCCTACAGCAGTAAATATCGAAGATAAAGAGGCTGTAAATACTACGATGGATGGATTGAATCAGATTGCAAAAGTTTCTTCTCGCAGTGTTAAGGATGTTCCATTTCGTCAAGTGATTACGTCTTTTGCGGGGCTTCGTGCACACGAAGATGGCGATGATTTTATTATTGGTGAAGCATCGGATGTACAAGGACTAATCAATGCAGCAGGTATTGAATCGCCAGGACTTTCTTCGGCACCGGCAATCGGTGTTGCAGTTGCAGAGCTTGTAAGAGATATTTTGAATGCAGAAGAAAAGCTTGATTTTAATCCAATTAGACATGGAATATTAGATCTGGATACACTTTCTTTGGAAGAAAGAAATCAGTTAATTAAAGAAAATCCAGCTTATGGAAATATTATTTGCCGATGTGAGATGATCACAGAAGGAGAAATTCTGGATGCAATTCACCGTCCACTAGGTGCACGTTCTTTGGATGGAGTGAAACGTCGGACAAGAGCCGGTATGGGACGCTGTCAATCTGGATTCTGTTCTCCGAAGGTATGGAGATTCTGAAAAAAGAAGTTCCGATGTCAGTTGATAAGATTGGAAAGAATGGTGTTGGATCGGAATTTATCGTAGGTGAAAATAAAGAACTGGAGGATGAATAGGATGAAAGCATATGATTTAATCATAATCGGCGGAGGTCCGGCAGGTCTTGCGGCAGCAGTTGCAGCAAAAGATAATGGAATAGATAGTATATTGATTTTAGAAAGAGATAAGAGTCTCGGCGGTATTTTACAGCAGTGTATTCATAATGGGTTTGGATTGCATACATTTAAGGAAGAATTGACAGGGCCGGAATATGCAGCTCGTTTTATTGAACAGGTAGAAGGGCGTGGCATTGAATATAAATTAAATACAATGGTCATGGATATTTCAAAGGAAAAAGTAGTAACAGCTACAAATCGAGAGGACGGAATTTTGCTTTTGCAGGCAAAGGCAATTATCCTGGCAATGGGATGTCGTGAGCGTTCCAGAGGAGCATTGAATATTCCCGGATATCGTCCGGCCGGAATTTATTCTGCGGGAACTGCTCAGCATCTTGTGAATATGGAAGGCTTATGCCGGGAAAAGAAGTGGTCATTTTAGGATCGGGTGACATTGGGCTGATTATGGCAAGACGAATGACGCTGGAAGGTGCGAAGGTCAAGGTGGTTGCAGAGCTGATGCCTTATTCCGGCGGATTGAAGAGAAATATTGTACAGTGTCTTGATGATTTTGATATTCCATTGAAGTTAAGTCACACAGTTATTGATATCGAAGGAAAAAATCGTGTGGAAGCTGTTACAATTGCGCAAGTAGGACCGGACCGCAAACCAATTCAGGGAACAGAAGAAAGATATACTTGTGATACATTGCTTCTTTCTTGCGGACTTTTGCCAGAAAATGAACTATCAAAAAGTGCAGGTGTTGAGCTTTCGCAGATTACTTCAGGCCCTATTGTAAATGATTCACTGGAAACCAGTGTGGATGGTATATTTGCTTGTGGAAATGTATTGCATGTGCATGATTTGGTAGATTTCGTATCGCAGGAAGCTTCGGTAGCAGGGAAAAATGCGGCCGCTTATATAAAAACAGGAGAAAAGGATGTGCAGGCGCTGATGCTTCCAATCAATCCAGAAGGTGGAGTACGCTATACAGTCCCATCTTTTGTAAGACCTTCTGAAATGGAAGAAAATTTGACAGTTCGATTTCGTGTTGGAGATGTGTTTAAAAATAAAGTGATTGCGGTATATTTCGACGAACAACTCATAATGAAGAAAAAACGCCAGGTAATGGCACCCGGAGAAATGGAACAGGTGATATTAAAGAAAAAGAAACTGGAAGAATATCCAGAAACAAAGAAAATCACCATTCGGATTGAGGAGGCATAAGAAATGAAAAGAAAAGAGTTAATTTGTATCGGATGCCCAATGGGATGTTCGATTGTTGTAGAAATGGAAGATGGGAAAGTTTTGTCTGTCACGGGAAATACATGTCCGCGCGGAGAGTCCTATGCAAGGAAAGAGGTAACGAATCCAACTCGTATTGTAACTACTACAGTCCGGGTTGACGGAGGAAAAGTACCGATGATCAATGTGAAAACAGAACGAGATATACCGAAGGATAAAATTTTTGAGTGCATTGCTGCACTTCGTGGAGTGACAATGAAAGCTCCGGTTCATATAGGAGATATTATTTTGGAAAATGTAGCAGATACAGGAGTCAATATCGTTGCTGCCGGAAATGTGGAATATAAAGAAGCATAAACCTAGACGAATACAAAGCTGGTAACGTATAATAAAAGATAATTCTATTGAACAGGTATGATTCAAAGTCAAATGAGGAGTAATATATGGATTATAAATTTTTAAATGCGTTAGAAGCATCGCCGGTGATCACTGCAGTGAAGGATGACGAAGGTGTAGATGCCTGCCTCAAAAGTGAAAGCCAGGTTGTATTTATTTTGTATGGAGATATATGTACAATTTCTGAAATTGTTTCCAAAGTGAAGAAAGCAGGAAAACTGGCTGTGGTACATTTGGATTTGATACATGGTTTGGCTTCTAAAAACATTGCGGCAGATTTTATCCGAAAATATACAGAGGCAGATGGTGTTATTTCTACAAAACCAACAATTATACATAGAGCAAGGGAATTAGGATTGCTTACAGTGCTGAGAGTATTTCTGATAGATTCTATGGCGTGTGAAAATCTAAAAACTCAGGTAAATGCAGCAAAACCGGATGTTGTAGAAGTGCTGCCTGGAATGATGCCGAAAGTGATAGAAAATATTTGTCCCATATTGTCAGTGCCGGTAATTGCCGGTGGGATGATCCGGGAAAAAGAAGACGTGATGGCGCTTCTTAAAGCGGGAGTGATAAGTGTTTCATCCACAGATTCAGATATCTGGTTTGAATAATAAAATTGAAATAAAGATATTAAATGTGCCGAAGAAGTTGAATTGGAAAAGAAGAGAAAGGTATCTCAGTCGAAAACTTTTCGACTGAGATAAAGCCATATTGCATGTACCAGGTATATTCCGGATGGAATAAAAGCAAGAAGAAACAAATATGTATACCCTGCTGAAGTTAGCGTTGGTAATACTATTAAACGAAGTGCAAGATAAAGGCAGGATATAGTAGCAACCAGATTGCATAAGACAAACCTCCATCCTAATAAGCCGAATATGGAAGCAGAAAGAAGAAAAATGAGTGTAATCGTATCAATCGGAATCGGTAAATGAATGGATGAATATTTTGCAGAAAATAATGCTAAAATTCCGTAAATTAAAAGTGCAAGGTTAAAAATTTCCATTAAACGGAAAGGAATGCTATAGAAACGGTTAGTAGGACAATTACTCCATAAATCTACATCCAGTTTTTCGGCCAATTCAATTGCAGATTTTGTAAATGTTATATTGGTCATAACAATTACTTTGTCACAATCATAAAAATTTGCTCCTGCATAAGCCTCCTGGATTGCTTTGTTACCAACGGGGTAAGTGTAATATTTACACTGTATGCCATATTTTTTCCCATGTTTATATGCAATAATGTCAATCCCTTGATCACAAGAGCTTTTTGTTACTTCGATTTTCTTAAAATGTTTCTTCTTTAAAATTGTGGCACATTGAGATTCAAATTTATAGCCATCCATATGTAAGTTTCTCCTATAAGTTATTTCAAGAATGCCTCTGCATTCTTGCTGCGAGATGCGCGTCATGCAATGCATGACATACTTCTTCTGCGCATCTCTGCGATCCTGCCGGAGGCTATATCAGATGGGGATTGACTCCCACCACTGATACTGATTTGTTATTCGCACCTACAGAGGTGGGAGTCATCTCACATCTGATATATTATATGATGTTTAGTTGTTCATCTGTATAAATTAAAAATTTTGAATTATCATATAGAAAGAGGATAACATATTTTGAATGACAGAACAAGTGTTCTAACGCACGCTTTGTGACTATTTAGAATGGAGAGGGGCAGTAAAGGTGTATTTTTATATCAATTGTTGTAAGAATTGACAATAGAAATGTAGTTTTAACGCAGTGTAAAAATTAATGTAAAAAAATGTAAAAATATGGTTGACAACATAGAAAAGTATGTGTTATTATAACTGAGCTGTCGCAAACAAGACATCGAGAGAATGAACTTGAAGCGATAAAGCAAAAAATAAAATTAAAAAAGTTGTTGACAAACAGCGAAAGATGTGATAATCTAAATAAGCTGTCGCAAACGACAACAAAACAAAGAACATTGATAACTAAACAATAGACAACAGATCCTTGAAAATTTCTTTAAGAGAAACATTTTTTAAGAATGGTTTATAACAAACCAAAACAACAGTAAAAGGATAGATTAGCTAGAGTTAATCTTGACTAGAACAAACACTTTTAACGAGAGTTTGATCCTGGCTCAGGATGAACGCTGGCGGCGTGCTTAACACATGCAAGTCGAGCG
>QUJA01000020.1 GCA_003480425.1 Firmicutes bacterium AM31-12AC | reverse complement strand
AAAACTTGACACAAGTGTCACAAATATAGAAGTAGGAAATTATATAAAACATTAGGTTTAAATGGAAATATTAATTTATGAAAATAATAATAAAGTTTTTATGCTGAATGTTATGGTAAATAAAGTAGTATTAAATATAAGAGTGCATGTTTATAAATTTAGTAAAGGAGATGGTGACGATGTCAAAAGGAATAAAAGTAAATAATGGGCATGTAAACGAAGTTGCAACTCAAATTGAAACGGCTAAAAGTTATTTTCGTCATGTTCCGTTAGTTCCACAGGATTCTAAGACAACAATTTCAGCGAACAGTAAAAGTAAAGAGGCATACGGATATGCACAGCAAGGAATTGAATTATTAGGGCAGACCTTAGATGGTGATGTTCACAATATAAGAAGTCTGAATCTTAGTTTTTCGCAGTTTGATGAGATGATGGGGAAACTTGCACAACATGGAACTAGATATCCAGTGATTAAAGCCGCCGATGACTAGGGAGGAAAGTTTATGAAAGAAAGTGATTATTTAAACCCGAATGATATAAAAAGCCAATGTGATCAGGCAATCCATAAGCTCGAAAATGATAATGAGACTCTGGATATTGTTTCTAAGAGTGTAACTGCATTTTCTACAGATAATGAAATTAAAAGCGTTTCTTTTGAGAATTTAAAGCAACAGTTGGCCGATTATATAACTGTAATTGATGCAATAAAGTCGGCGAATGCGTATGATATTGCAGAATTTTCAACACTAAAAGATTTGGTAGGAGATGAAGTTCTTGATGGAGCGAATATTCAAAGCCAAATGAAAAAAGCACTTGATAACAAGGAGTTTTATTTGGAAAAAGCAGATGAGTATGAAATGAAAAAAGAGACTTCTAATTCTATCATAGATTTATATTATAGTTGGAAGGTAAATGACTATAAACGATTGGCTGAATCTAGTCAGAAGTTGTATGATGAATGGAAAAGCAAATCAGATAAATATGATGAAATTGAAGGTAGTACAAGTATATTGTTTTCAACGACAAGTAGTCTGCGTGAAGCTATCACAACTGCACTTAATAGTATGAGCGGACGATTTCAAAGTGGAACATACATACCCAGAACAGGTTTCGATTGGAAAAAAATTATGGAGGTGGAATGCTTAAAGCTGGAATCGTGGTTGAAAGCTAAAGAGGAATTAAAATTAAGCGAATCAGAAACTGAGTATTTGAAACAAAAAGGAATTGTTTTAACGACAATGGATATTGCGTGTATAAAACGTACAGAAGGAACAGAATTAGTATTTCTTTCAAAAGATAAAAAAGCGTTGTTTTATAAAGGAGAGATATATCCTATTTATGTTCCAGATAATGAAATATCTTTTCAACCTATTTGGAAGTTGGATGGGAAAAAAGAAATCTCAGCAATGGAGTTTGATGCATTAGAGGGAATTTTAGGATTTAGTTTGGAAGAAATACCTAAAGAAGATATATATACAACATCTGGACATAAGGTATTATCAGGAGAATTATCTTCAACAGATCCAAATGTAAAGGCAGCAGCAGGTTTGAGTGCGTTATTAGGGTTAACGCAATTTACACTTTCTTCATTATCCAAAAGCGAAGTGACAGTTATTTTCCAGTCTTCAGAAGGTGGAAATAGAGGCACTATTTGTGTTGGAAATTCAGAAGATAGAGCAACTTTTCAGAACTGGAATTATAATATTCCAATGGATACATATAGAGACTCAGAACCTGGCATTGGAAAAATATGGGCATCAGATTATGCAGCAGGAATATATAAAATAGCTTCGGGAAAAGATGTTCCAAATCCAGACGGAACTTATACGATAACGGGCACTTTGGATGAAAGACATAAAGATACAAATATTTCGGGTTATTTATCATATTCAACGGATGGAAAATTAATGTATACACCGTTAACCTATTCTGGTGATAAAGCATATATTGAATCTGTTGATGGGTTTATGGAGTTTGGCCGAACACAAATTTTAGATTTTAGTGATAAATTATCTACACCATCTTTTGCGGACGAGGATAGTCAGAAATTATTAGAAGAATTATTGAAAGGGGAAAATGAATGATGGAGAAGAATAAAGATATTTTGATTGTAATAATTGCAACGCTTATTTTCGGAGGTGCTTCTAAGATATTAGTTGGAGTTCCATATATGGCATGGGGATATTTTGATCAATTGTTTATAGCAGCATTTATTTTGTGGACATTTTATAGTGCTGCGCTGTATGTAGCTATTAAAATAGAAAACAGAAAAAATGAAAATTATTTAAAAATTGGATTTGTTGGAGTAATGTTTGGTTTAGCGGTAGCATGTTTAAAAATGGGTGTAGATGCTATTATAGAACAATTTGCAAAGTCTGCAAGTAATTTGATTATTACAGCCTTTATGATGGAAATGGGAATCCTTATTTTAGGGAGTATCATTATCTTTGCTTTATATATTTATGTAGCGAAGAAAGAAATTTTATGGAATAAATCTATGAAAAATTATACTTTGGGATTAGGCGGAATTATAGGTATATATTTTGCTGTAATTGTCTATTATTTATGGCAACTCAAACATTGGATGGAAAAATTTTCTGGTTTGGATGTGGTAAAAGAAATTGGGAAAGAGCAGGGTATATTAAATTTGTCAACAAAGTATGCTAGGGAATCGACTATGATGGGGATGGTTGTGTATGTGGCTTTTTTTATAGTTTTATGGATTGCTTTAAAAAAGAATACAGAAAATAAGGAAGCTTAATAAATTGTTGCAACAAAAATAAAGGAGGTATTATGTGAATGAGGTTAATTGCATGTCTGAGGAAGAACTTCGGGCACATTTGAAGAAGATGGAGAAAAATAAAGAGGAATTAAAGTTTCAAGAACAGAGGATTTGGAAAGAAGAAGAGGAGGAAGATGAACAGATTTACGCTGCACTGGTAGGACTAGAACATATGCGGGAATATGCGGGAGAAAATGAGAAGATAATACTCTTGATTGATGAGCAAAAGAGCATTTTAGATAACATAAGATTGAGAAAATCGTTAAGGAAAGAATCGAAGGTGGTGCAAACGAAAAATCTCAAGGCTGCTTTTTCGTTTACACCAACTCCGATTGTTTCCTTAACAGTTTGTATATATCTTTTAAAAGGTATATGATTAAGAAAAACGGCAGGAGGTATCTGAATGAAAGCACATAAATATTGGTCTATCGGTGCACTGATTACAATGCTTGGAACTTTTTATACAGGTTATAGGGGATCAAAAGAAGGCCATAAGTACTTTGCAGCAAGTTCTTTGCTTTGCATGATTATGGCTATTTATACAGGACACAAGATGATTTCTGGTAAAAGTAGGAAAAAAAAGAAGTTTCAGTAGAGAGTGTTGAAGATTAAAAAACAAAATATTTTAATAAATAACGCCGGTGCGGGATTTTTGATATCCAGTACTGGCGTTATTTATTCTACAGGGGCTTGGGGGTGTAGCCACCAAATATATTATTAATTTTGTTCTTCGGTAAGTTTGTTAAGGATCCACTCCCTATTGATAACAATATCCTCATCATCGCGGAGATCTTTGAAATCAGTGCAGTGTGAAGAAGCAAATTCATACATATTGTCAATGTCAACTGCACCAGTGATCTCACCCTTATTAATGATTACAAGAATATTTGTTCCGTCGTCGTCGACAGCAAAGCGCAGTTCATCAAATTCTTTATCAGGATTATTCTCGTGAAGAGAATCTGTCACAAGTAATTTAACAAGTTCCATTATCCTGTCATCTTTACCTGCATCAAAGATCTGGATCTTTTCAACGAGCTGATTTGCTGATGTCACAATCCGGTATAAGTACTTTTCGGTACGATAATCAGCCAAAGCATTTTTTTCATAAAATATTTCATATGTCTTCTTTACTTCTGATTCAGGAACCAGATAAATCATGACAAGATCTTCCATCTGGTGATAGAGTGTGGAGTAGTTTAAACGAAAGGTCTCTCCACAGCTCGGGCAGGTATAAAGGAAAATAGATTGATTAAGTACCTTCTCTTTCATTTCAGGATCCAGTGCAGTATTAATACTGTCCCAGAGCTCAAAATCCCCCTCCTGATGGCAGGAAGGACAAGTTACTTTTTCTATATGATGTCTTGACATAAATGTTCCTCCTTTCAGTGAGATAAATCTATAGTTTTCTTATTGTAGAATGCGCTTATCCTTTATTATTTTGCTAGGAAATTACTCTGAATCTCCATCGGCATATGATAAGCCTGGCCTCGTTTTGTCAGGCTGTATAGTTTAAAGCTCATGAGTTCCGGAGTTGCATTCAGAGAACTGCAGAGTCCGAAATAATCCAGGTCTTCGTTCTGAACCATATCTTCGATCTCCTCATCATCAATCAGAAGATCGGCAGCAAACAGATTGGCCTGGTATTCTGTATTATCCGTCATATTATAGAGTGTATCATCTTGCATTGGAGCCATTTTCAGCTGGGAACGATGCAGGATGATATGTCCTAATTCATGGGCGGCAACGATCATCTTTTCTTCTTCTGAAAGGAAACTACTGATCATGACATAGATTGTCTTACAGCTCATGAAGCAATAGCCTTTCAGTGTTTTATATCTTGAAGTTTCCCCAACAACAATGTTCATCTGATCCATGATCTCAAAGGGATCCCTGGTGCCATATTTCTTGATTAATTTCTTTGTTTCTGTATATATGTAAGTGTTTCTCAAATAAATCACCTCAAAAGTAAAAAATAAAAAGGGCAGAAATATCCTTGTAACTATAAGGTAACAGATTAGGTGTACAATAACCCCGCCTTCTATTATTTTTCCTCTTGGTTTTTCAGATATTTTTTCGGTGTAAATTTCTTTGCACGTCTTTTGGAATCCAGATAAAGGCTCTGGATTTCATCCATAAAAGCTATTTTATCTTCGTCTGTCAGTGATCCACCGGCAAACATAGCTGCAGCCTGTTCCAGAATCTGCTGAGCCTGTCTGGCACCACGGTTACCAAACTGTTCGGATGCTTCTGTGATAAAAGCTTCATTCTCACTCATGAGATAAGAAACGTCACACTGTAATGCATCTGCCAGTTTCTGATACAGAACATTTTGTTTTGGAAAACGTCCTTCTACTTCCCAGGATCGAATGGTCCTATATGAAACACCAACCATACTGGCCAGTTCCTGCTGACTCATCTTTTTTTCTTTTCTTAATGATCTTACTTTTTCACCGAATGTCATAAACATACCTCTTTCTAAGCCTTGTCTTATAAGTTTCATTAGCCGCTTCAAGGAAAAACGGGAAATGTGTCTCCTAAAAAATAAAAATTAATCTTGACAAAGGGAAATATCTCTCCTATAATGTGAATCACAGATAAGGGAAACATCTTTCCTATAAGATACACAATATTTCCTCTTTTGTCAATGGATATGTGAAATGAATTTCCTGTAATTCAATGAAAACAGGAAGGATAGACAATCATTGATAGTCAAAATGGGATACATGTTACAAAAAGAGGAAAGACGTATGGGAGGTGACAATGTGAGTCAGGATCAGACTTCTATTATCTGTATTGATCTAAAGTCCTTTTATGCTTCTGTAGAATGCGTAGAACGTGGACTGGATCCGTTTAAAGCAAACCTGGTGGTTGCAGATCCGACCAGATCAAAGTCAACAATCTGCCTGGCAATCACTCCGGCTATGAAGTCTCTTGGCATCAAGAACCGGTGCCGGATCCATGAGATACCGGATTGTGTAAAGTACATCACAGCCATGCCAAGGATGCAGCTGTATATGGATTATTCCGCAAAGATCTATGGAATCTATCTGCGGTACGTCTCAAAAGAAGATATCCATGTGTACAGTGTCGATGAGTGTTTTATTGATGTGACAAACTATCTGCAGCTTTATCATCTCACTGCAAAAGAAATGGCGGTAAAGCTTATGCAGGCAGTCATGGAGGAAACTGGCATCACTGCAACTGCAGGTGTGGGAACCAATCTGTATCTTGCTAAGATCGCAATGGATATCGTAGCAAAGCATGTGGATGACCATATCGGAATCCTGGATGAATTCTCTTACAGAGAGAAGCTATGGGATCATAAACCATTAAGTGACTTCTGGAGGATTGGATCCCGGACTGAAAAAAAACTGGCCGGTTATGGAATCCATACGATGGGCGATATCGCAATGGCTTCTTTAAGATCCGAAGACTGGCTGTATAAGATGTTTGGGATTGATGCAGAGCTGTTGATCGATCATGCATGGGGCTATGAAACATGCCGGATGAGTGACATCAAGAACTATCATTCGGAGGAACACAGCCTTTCAAATGGTCAGGTGCTGATGCGAAATTATTCTTTTGGCGAAGCACTTGTGATCGTAAGGGAAATGACAGATAATCTGGTCCTGGATCTGTTTGAAAAGGGACTGGTGACAAGTTCTATCACCTTATGGATTGCATACGACCACAGGTATGAGCATGAGGCATCTAAAGGAACCGTAAAACTCGAAAAAGGAAGTAACAGTTCCAAAAAGATCATGGATGCAGTGGAAGATTTATATCTCAGGATTGCGGATAGATATACCGGAATCCGAAGAATCGAGGTGTGTGCGAACAGGGTTGCTCCTGAAAGTTATGTGCAGTACAGCCTGTTTGATGATCCCAAACAGACCGATAAAGAACGGCATTTACAGGAAGCAGTATTGAATGTAAAGCAGCGTTATGGAAAGAATGCGATCATGCGTGGATCCAATCTGTTGGAGTGTTCCACCTATAGAGAACGCAATGAACAGGTTGGAGGACACCGTGCTTAGAGGAGGTGCGAATAGTGCTGGCAAGTGCATATCAACCGTATTTATATTTACCAAGACCGGTTTCCAGGAGACATCCCATGGACGTAGGACGCAGGGCAAAACAGTTTGCTCCATTTGCGGCACTTCGTGGACTGGATGAAACGATCCGGCAACAGGAAATCATTTACGAACCAAAAAGAGATTTATCTGAGGAAAAGAAAAATGAGCTGGATATGAAATTAAGGATCCTGGCATATGGAATGAAGATACAGGCAACTTATTTTCAAAAGTCATGGAAGAATCCATTAATTGGTCAGTACCATACATTATCTGGAACCGTAGAATTTTTTGATCCATCAGTCCACTTACGGATTGATGATACCGAGATTCAGATCCAGGACATCTGTGATCTGACTGGTGATGTATTTGAAACTATTGAAATATCATGTTAATGAATCACAGCGGAATTTTTTATACCGGAAAGAGTGAGTGGTAGCTGGTGAAAGGATAAAAAAGGATGCACAGATCGACAAAGCAGATCTGATCAGAATAGAAATCGTGCTGTTCGTGTAGCTTTGGCACTTACGGAATGGATGGCATGATGCTCATAAGGCGGATTTGATTTCCCTTTGGTCCGTTGAGTAATAAATGGAGAAATATCTTATTGCTTAAAGGAGGAAGCCTATATGGGATCAGGTGCTATTAAATGGCATGTACACTGCTCTGTATGTGGAGCATTTATTGAAAAGAGCGCACAAAGCGATTCAGAAGTGGAGTGCAAAAAATGTCGCAGTACATTGGAGATATTTGTAAAGGATGATATGGTGTCGGTTCGTCCGATCCACATCCGAGATGAACAATTAAAGTCCAGGATGCGGACGTATTCCCGAAAGATGATGAATCAGGGATCATAACAGAATAGAATGAGCTGTCTGTAGTAAGCGTTGGATTTGGCAGGAACCATCAAGAACGCACCAGACAGCAAGAGTTTGTCAAGGAGCTGAACCTGACTGGAATCACTAAGAGCCCGGCAAAACATTTACGGATACACTGCAAGATCAGAAGTATTTTCTGGTTTTGGAGATTGTTGAAGTATTTGTTTTGTCGGGCTTTTTTGACGTATTTCGAAAAATTTTTAAATTTTTTTGTCGTACACCACTGTAAAACAGGCTCTCAGCGTTTCGTTATATAGAGGTTGAATTCTTTTTTGCAAAAATAATTGTAAATAGAGATTTTGATAATATGACACAAAGGAGGAAGCAAAGATGACTGAAATCGAATACCAGGAATTTGTAAGGCGTTGTCCTTACGATGCTATGGGCGATTATTCCATGTTCCGCAAACAGCAAACAGAGAATAAATCAGAGTGCATTCAGTGCAAATCCCAAAATGAGCAGTAATCTAACATACTAATTATGTAAGCAGATTATGCGTTATCAAGGAGTCGCGGACTCCCGTTCAAAAAAAACGGGTGAGTTCGTGACCTCTTGCGCTGCAGTTCTTTATGTCTGTGCAGAAATTTCATAAAAGATGGAAAGAACCACCCGGAGCCGAAAGGCAGAAAGGTGGTCATTATGTTGACATTAAAAGAACTGAAGAAGATCGTGAAGGTTGCTGATATGGAGAAAAGAATCCCAAGCATGAAATCCTTGAAAGAACACAAAGTTGTAGTAAAAGAAATGATCAATGCAGATACAACGATCTCTGTTTATGATCACGGATATGTGCTTTATACAGCGGGAAATCAATCAACCGTATTTCCGCTTCATAGTTGTGATGACTATGAATATGTGAGTGTAACTGGCGATAACAAGGAATTCAATAAAGAGTTCTTTGATAATGAAAACTGGTATATCCGTCTGCTGATGGAGGCTGAAGACCGTATGGCATACAGCCAGAGCAAAATCAGCACCAATCATGGTGTATTTTCTAACAGCGATGTTACAGATGATGCGGAGATTATGAGAGGATCTTCAAAAGATTTTGTTGACGATGTTATCGACAGAGAAATTCTGAATGCGCTGATCAAGGAATTGACAGAGAGGCAAAAGACGGTACTCAATCTGATTTATTTCGAAGAAATGCGCCAGCAGGATGTCGCAGATTATCTGGGAATCAAACAGCAGAGTGTAAATGACCTCCTGAACAGGGCATTAAAAACGATGAAAAAAAAGGCTGAAAACGAAGAATTTTAAAAAAATTGAATTAGACCACTGTAAAACAGGCTCTGAGCGTTTCGTTATATGAAGGGTTTGCATAGAACACCTTTATGTACCTTGAAAAATGAATAGCCTGCCCGGAGTGATATTTGGTTTGAACATGCATAGAGCGAAAAGCTGCGTGTCTGCCAGAAGAAAACGTATCAGAGATGGAAACTGATATAGGAACGGATCTGGGAAAGAAAACAGGAAAACGCTTAAATCTTAAATCAAAATAAAATGTCTGAATCTAAAAAGAGGATGACAGTAGAAATCATGTGGCGGTATTTGTGACAAACAGGTACCGCCATATATTTGTGCTGTTATCTCAGCTTGTGCTGACTGTCCCAAATAGCGCAAATTTCAAGAAAGGAGGTGATTATCTTCGTATAAAAGATAATATGCAGAAACTAACAGATAACCATACACAAAAGAATCAGAAAGGAAGGATTTAAGAGAATGAACGTGAAAAAGAAAGCACGCAGGGTGATGTCCGGTTTACTGACTGCAGTAACGGTTCTATCGACGGTACTCTCTCCCGCTGTTGCCTATGCTTCTGATGATGCTGGATCTGTAAAAAAGATTCCGCATTATGAAGAGATCAAGGATCAGCTGGATGAAAATGAAGTGGTAACTGCAAAGGATTATGAGATCAAGGTTGGAGACAATTTCGATGTAAAGAATGATTATACCGGTCTTACGATCCAGGATGACAGCAAAGTAAAAGTTACATTTCAGGAAGCAAAAGATACGGACGGGAATGATTTTTCTACCGATTATGCCAATTCCTATAAGGCAGTCTATTATGTAGAACCACAGACAACGAATCACCCAACCTACCAGATCAATCGAAAGATCGTGGTAAAAGAAGCGGATCAACAGAAAGATTCGCAGTCAGAAAGTTCTTCTGATCAGGATACTGGTTCTTCCGATAAGACAGAAACAGAGGATTCTGAGGCTGACTCGTCTACAGAGGAAACTGATGCGGCTGACACGGAGAGCAAAACAGAACTGACAGAAAAAGAATTTGATGCAGAGATCGAAGAAACGGAGGATCAGGAGACCGTTGATCCGGAAACAGGGATTACACTCTCAGAGGTTATGCAGGAAGCTGTTGACCAGGATGTTGCTCTTGCAGATCTTGAAGCAGGCGAAAGTATTACTTTTGATATGCCAATGATGCTTGCTTCTGGTGAGACAGGAACAAAATCAGTCACTGTTACAGCTGGTTCCTGGTACTATTATGCAGACTATGGATTAGGTTCTTATCTGACTTGTCCATATTATGTGAAATGGGGAAGCATCAATGCGACAGCATACTGTGTTGAACCATCGAAAAAAGGACCGGGAAATGGAACTTATACGATCCAGAAACTTGCCGATGGAAAGACACTTGCAAAGGTCTGCTATTACGGAACAAAAGCAAGTGATGAGAATGGTTTCTTCGATGAGAAACATCCGGATTTTCCGGCAGGAAAGAGATTCATCATTACCCATCTTGCAGCAGCTTATGCAAATGGATCCAGTGACTGGGCATCCGGAACTAATGCAACAGGAAAGAACCTGGCAATGGAGCTTTACAATTATTGTGTAAATATGCCGGACATTCCGTCTGTAGATATGAGCTTTTCCGAATCTAATGTAAAGGCTTATGTGGAAGGAAACAGCCAGCGAACAAGTGTGATCACATTCAAAGCGGATAAACTGCAGACGGTTACTTTCAAGCTGCCGAAAGGTGTAAAACTTGTAAATGTGACAACCGGAAAAACAAGTGCTGCAGGGGCTAATGTGGAGATTTCCGGTGGTACAAAGTTCTATCTGACAGCACCACTTAATCAGGCAGAAAATGTCAGTGCTACTTTCTCTTCTAAGATGAAAGGAAGTATTGATAAGGAATATTCAGCCTATAAGATCACAACAGGATCTGGGACACAGGACCTGGCTCTTGTTTTCGGTGAAGGTGTCGGAAATGAGAAATATGTGGATTTTAAAGTAACCTGGACAAAAGAATGCAAAGTATCCATTGTAAAGAAAGATCAGGATACAGGAAATGCACTGGCTTGTGCAGTGTACGGGATCTATTCCGATGCTGCATGTACAAAGCTGATTGCAGAGATGCCTGCAACTGATCAGAATGGTGCTTCACAGCTCACAATGGAGAAAACACAGGAAGTTGTTTATCTGAAAGAAATCTCTGTTCCAACAGGGTATCAGATCGATACAAAGTCTTATAATGTGACTCTTGCTATCGGAAAGACAACGACCAAAAATGTAACAGACAAACGTGTAAATGCAAAGCTCAACATTGCAAAACAGGATGCTGAGACAGGGAATGCAGCACAGGGTGATGCAACGCTGGAAGGTGCAGTATATGGTCTTTATGCAAGGGAAGATATTGTTCATCCGGATGGAAGAACCGGAACAATCCATAAGAAAGACAGCCTGATCACATCCCTGACAACGGATAAGAATGGCGAAGCTTCTGTATCAGATCTCTATCTTGGAAAGTATTATCTGAAAGAGCTTAGTGCTCCGGTGGGATACGTACTGGATCCGACAGAACATGAGGTGGACTGTACTTACGAAGGTGCTACTGTTCCGACAGTAGAAAGAACTTCTGTATGTAAAGAAACAGTCATTAAGCAGCCGTTCCAGATCATTAAAGCCGCAAACAACGGAAAGACCGATGCAGATCTTCTTAAGGGAGTTGGTTTTTCGGCATGGCTTGTCAGTGATCTGAAAGTAAAAGCAGATGGAAGTTATGATTTTGATTCAGCCAGACCAGTTGTACTGACTGCAGATGGCCAGACAGAAATGTTTACCGATGAAAAAGGATATGCAAGATCGATTCCGCTTCCATATGGAACTTATGTGGTAAGAGAAACCACAAGCAAACACAACTATGCACCGGTCGATGATTTTGTAGTGAAGATCACAGAGAATCATCCGGATACACCACAGACATGGCGAGTGCTTCTGGATAAGGAATTCAAAGCAAAATTAAAGATCATCAAAAAGGATGCAGAAACACAGAAATCTGTACTCCTGGCGAATACTGAATTCAAGGTATATGACCTGGATAATCAGAAATATGTGGAACAGACAACATCCTATCCAAAGCCAACGGTACACAAATCTTATTTCACAAATGAAGAAGGATACCTGGTACTGCCAAAGAATCTGAAACCTGGTAACTACAGGATTGAGGAAGTGACGGCACCCGATGGGTACACAATATCCAAAAACTATGTGACAGTTGCAGTTGATACAGATACTGCTTATCTGACCGATCCTGTCACAGGAGATGCAGTCATTGATGTGGAATATACCAATGCCCCGGTCAAAGGTCAGTTAAAGATCTATAAACAGGGTGAAGTGTTAAAGGGATTTGATAAGGAATTCCAGTTTGAAATGGCTGGACTTGCAGGTGCTGAATTTGAAGTCTATGCGGCAGAGGATATTTATACTGCCGATCATCAGGTAGGTGCAGATGGACAGAGAACTCTGTATTTTGCAAAGGATGCACTGGTAGCAACCGTCACAACGGATGCAGATGGTTATGCAACCGTAAAGAATCTTACACTTGGCAGGTACTATGTTAAAGAGAAGAATGCACCGGACACTTATGTGTTAAATACTGTGCCGGAAAATGTCGAATTTGCTTATGCGGATCAGGATACTGCAGTGATCGAGAAAGAAATCTCTGTCACAGATGAACGACAGAAAGTGTCGATTACTGTCGAAAAACAGGATGCTGAGACAGGCAATACAGTAGCCGGAGCAGTGTTCGGTATTTACAATGCAAAAGACATTCAGACGAAAGATGGAAAAGTGATCGTCAAAGCAGATACTCTTTTACAGGAAATGACTTCTGATGAAAAAGGTCAGGCAGCATGTACACTGGATCTTCCACTTGGAAGCTATTATGTAAAAGAACTGAAAGCACCAGATGGATTCGTATCTTCGGATGAAGTACTGAGATTTGATGCTTCTTATCAGGGGCAGGATGTACAGACAGTAACATTAAAATCCGTAAAGAAGAACCAGCCGACAACTGTTGAGATCACAAAATCAGATGCAACAACCGGTGTAGAACTGGATGGAGCTTATCTGAAAGTAACGGATAAAGATGGAAATGTAGTAGATAGCTGGACATCTTCCAAAGATGCACCGCATGTGATCAAATATCTGAAAGTGGGTGAGACTTATACCCTACATGAAGAGTTTGCACCGCATGGTTATCTGGTAGCCAATGATGTGACATTCACAGTCAAAGATACCGGAGAGGTTCAAAAAGTGGAAATGAAGGACGAGGTACCGGTTGGTGAACTGATCATCAACAAGAAGGGAGAATTCCTGGATTCTGTTACACTGGCCGATAAGGTCAAAGGTGTGGTGGAACACATTTTCAACTATGTAACTGGAAAGCTGACAGATGTTACGTTTGAAGTCTATGCTGAGGAAGACATTAAGGCTGCCGATGGCGTCAGTGACGATTACTATAAAAAGGATGAACTGATCGCAACGATCAAGACAGATGAAACCGGTATTGCAAAACTGGAAAATCTTCCACTTGGTAAATACTATGTGAAAGAAACAGGAACTGCTTACGGTCATGTACTGGATGGTGAGATCCGTCATGTAGATCTGACTTACGTGGATCAGAATACACCAGTTGTAGTCTATGACAAAGACTGGCAGAACAATCGCCAGAGAGTAGAAGTCAGTGTACTTAAGAAAGAAAAAGATTCTGACCGTACATTGGAAGGCGCTATCTTTGGATTATTTGCCAAAGAAGACATTAAGTCTGAGACAACTGGTAAAGTCCTGATCGAAGCCAATGAGATCATTGAACTGAAATCTACGGATGAAGAAGGAAAGATCACATTTGTTGCAGATCTTCCAATAGGAGCCACTTACTATGTAAAAGAACTCTATGCACCGGATGGATTCGTAACCAACGATGAAGTAAAGGAATTTACTTTTGAGTATGCAGGTGAGAATCAGCCGACTGTAACCTATGATTTTACCTTTGAGAATCAGCCAACCGTTGTAGAATTTACCAAATCCAGTCTGACAACCGGAAAAGAACTTCCAGGATGTAAGCTGAAAGTGGTAGATGCCGATGGAAATATCGTGGATGAATGGACTTCCGGTAAAGAAGCACATGTGATCCGTGAGCTGACTGTCGGAAAAGAATACGCACTGGTTGAAACAAAACCGGCCGATGGTTATGTGACAGCTGAAAGCGTGAAGTTCACCATCAAAGATACTGCCGATGTGCAGAAAGTTGAGATGAAGGATGATGTAACGAAGGTGAAAATCTCCAAACAGGATATCGCCGGAAAAGAACTTCCGGGAGCGAAACTCACAATCCTTGATCAGGATGGAAAAGTTGTGGAAAGCTGGACCAGTACAGAGAAAGCACATTACATCGAAATGCTTCCGATCGGAAAATACACTCTCCGTGAAGAAACAGCACCGGATGGCTATCTGGTTGCAAAAGATGTGGAATTCAAAGTAAAGGATACCAGTGTAGTACAGCATGTAACCATGGTGGATGAGGAAAAACCGGCAGAAAAGACACCGGAAGGTGGAAAACCTGTCAGTGATTCACCAAAGACTGGGGATAACACCAATCTGTGGCTGTGGTTTATGCTTCTCGGCATTGGTGCGACTGGTACAGGAGCCCTTGCATTTATGAGAAAAAAGAAACACTAGTTAAATAAGAGTGAGCGTTCATGGAAACCGAAAGGAATCTGTGGACGCTTTTTTAGATGGGAGAAACCATGAGAAATATCATTATTTTTGTTGCTCTTCTGGGAGTAGCGGCAATATTTACAGTTTTGTATTGTCTCATTGCTGCCGGAAGTCAGGCAGAGAAAAAACTGACAGAAATCATGAGAAAAGAGGAGGAACAGAATGAAGACAAATAAAGATCTGATCATAGAACCAAATGCAGCTATAGAGGGAAGAAAGTACAGCGAAGAAAAGCCATGGTCCTGCAAGTACTGTTACTGGTGGGCAGGTAAAAAGAAAGGCTGTAATTTGAAGCAGTGTCACTATTTGCTTCCAGAAAAGAAAAAAGCAGAGAAAACAACACCATGTAGTGGCTGTCCGTATGGAAAACATGTTCCATGCATCGGATATTGTATTGCCCGTCTTCATTCTGAAATGAAAGGAAAGAAAGGACGTGGGTAATTGCAGGAAGAAGTAAATCAGAAAGTGATCAGCCTGAGCATCCAGGGAGTCAAGATCACTGCCAGTGTGCTAAAAGCAGCCCTTCGGAAGTTCCTAGAAATGGACAACCGAAGGAAACAGAAAGCATCGCAGGTGAAAATGGCAGAAAAGACCGGACGGGCTCAGGAGAAAGGAAGGGAAAAAGCCCGAAAAAAGATTGAAAAGAAAAAGCCACATGGAAAGCAGACTATCAAGCAGCTGAATGCACAGGGAGTACAGCTTTCCAACTTAAAGATCACAGATGAAAATATCAAATCCTTTGATCGTGTGGCAAGAAAATACGGCATTGATTACAGCCTGAAGAAAGAAGTCGGTGCTGATCCACCGAAATATCTGGTCTTCTTTAAGGCCAAAGATGTGGATGTGATGACAGCGGCTTTCCGGGAATATGCCGGAGTAGAACTGAAAAAGAAACAGGCGAAGAAACCATCCGTCAGAAAGAAACTGCAGAAATCTGTAGAAAGAAAAGCAAAGCACCGCCAGCGTGTGAAGCAGAGACAAAAATCTAGAGGTCAGGAACGATGATCCGGGAAAAATTACAGAAGATCCAGGTCAAACGGCTGGTGATCTTAAATCTCCCATATTTCTTTATTTTCTATGTAGCAGATAAAGGATCCTGGCTGTACCGGCATTGCCTGGGAGAAAGCATGGTCCAGAGACTTGGCGTGATGTTAGTCAATTTCCGACTGGCATTTTTAAGCTGGCTGCCAAGTGTCGCTTTGCAGGACCTTGCAGTAGGTGTTCTGGTTGCAGGTGCATTAAAACTGGTGGTCTACTATCGTTCAAAAAATGCAAAGAAGTTCCGACAAGGTGTGGAGTATGGATCGGCCAGATGGGGAAATAGAAAAGATATCGAACCCTTCATGGATCCGGTCTTTGAAAACAATGTCATCCTCACAGAAACGGAACGTCTGACCATGAACAGCCGACCAAAAGCTCCGAAGTATGCCAGAAATAAGAATGTGATCGTTATCGGTGGTTCCGGATCTGGTAAGACAAGATTCTATGTGAAGCCCAACCTTATGCAGATGACGGATCACGTATCCTATGTGGTCACTGATCCGAAGGGTACGATCATCGTCGAATGCGGGAAGATGTTGGTAAATGGAGGATACCGGATCAAGGTATTAAATACGATCAACTTTAAAAAGTCCATGCATTACAATCCGTTCCATTATATCCGGAGTGAAAAAGACATCTTGAAGCTGGTCAATACCATTATCGCAAATACCAAGGGTGAAGGCGAAAAATCAACTGAAGATTTCTGGGTAAAGGCCGAACGTCTTTTGTATTCTGCACTGATCGGATACATCTGGTATGAGGCACCAGAGGAAGAACAGAACTTTTCTACTCTGTTGGAATTTATCAATGCCAGTGAGACCAGGGAGGATGATGAAGAATTTAAAAATGCGGTGGATGAATTGTTTGAAGAACTGGAAGCAGAAAATCCGGAACACTTTGCAGTAAGGCAATATCGCAAGTACAAGCTTGCTGCCGGTAAAACCGCGAAGTCGATTTTGATTTCCTGTGGTGCCAGACTTGCACCATTTGATATTCAGGAGCTAAGAGAAATCATGTCCTATGACGAAATGGAACTGGATATGATCGGTGATCAGAGAACAGCCATGTTTGTCATCATTAGTGATACAGATGACACATTCAACTTTGTGGTAGCGATCATGTACACCCAGCTCTTTAACCTGCTTTGTGATAAAGCAGATGATGAGCATGGAGGCAGGCTTCCCTATCATGTACGGCTGCTCCTTGATGAGTTCAGCAATATCGGACAGATTCCAAAATTCGACAAATTGATTGCTACGATCCGAAGCAGGGAGATCTCCGCTTCTATCATCTTGCAGTCACAATCTCAGCTGAAAACCATCTATAAGGATGCTGCTGAGACGATCACAGGCAACTGTGACACCGTTCTTTTCCTGGGCGGAAAGGAAAGCTCCACACTGAAAGAAATATCAGAAACCCTGGGAAAGGAAACCATTGATCTTTACAACACATCAGATACCAGAGGTAGCAACCGGTCCTATGGATTGAATTATCAAAAGACTGGAAAGGAACTGATGAGTAGAGATGAGCTGGCGGTCATGGATGGAGAAAAATGTATCTTACAGCTTCGAGGAGTCCGGCCGTTTTTAAGCAACAAATATGACATCACAAAGCATAAACGGTACAAAGAGCTTGCCGATTTTAATAAGAATAATGCGTTTGATGTCGAAAAGTATCTGGCACACCGACTGGTGATGTCGGAAGATACAGAATTTGAAATGTATGAAGTAACTGTAACACAAGAAGACGTATCAGCAATTGAAGCTGAGGAAGGTGAGGACTGATATGAAAGAAAGAATTCGAGCACCCTGCTACTACTGATAAGGGTACAAAAAGGTCTGAATAAAAGGGAAAGGAGTAGAGCCAAACGCTTACAGACCATAAGAAAAAGCGTTTGTTCATACATTTGATTATGGCTTTTTTTAGCAGTGCAATCAATATCCTTCAGACACTGGTCGTTGCAATCGGTGCCGGCCTTGGTGTCTGGGGTGTAATCAACCTGATGGAAGGTTATGGAAACGACAACCCGGGTGCAAAATCCCAGGGAATTAAGCAGCTGATGAGCGGTGGTGGTGTTATCCTGATCGGAACACAGCTGATCCCGCTTCTGAGTGGATTATTTGGTTAAGAGAAAGGAGTAGAGATCCATGTTCAGTCAGATTTTTGATGCGATTGAGGAATGGATGAGGGAACTCTTAACCGGGATGATCACTTCCAACCTGGACACGATGTTCACTGATGTTAATCAAAAGACCGGTGAGATCGCTACCCAGGTTGGACAGACCCCGCAAGGGTGGAACGGCAGCATATTCAGTATGATCCGGAACTTATCGGATTCCGTGATCATGCCGATCGCAGGTATTATTATCACACTCGTACTCTGCTACGAATTGATTTCTATGCTGACCGAGCGCAACAACATGCATGATATTGATACCTGGATGTTTTTCAAGTACTTCGTAAAAATGTGGATCGCTGTATATCTGGTGAGTAACACATTTACGATCACAATGGCGGTATTCGATGTGGGCCAGCACGTAGTTAATTCTGCGGCCGGTGTTATCACAGGAAGTACCGCCATTGATATTTCTTCGGCATTGACGGATCTTTCCGCAACCCTGGAAAGTATGGAAATCGGAGAACTTGTTGTATTGGCGTTAGAAACCCTTATTGCTGGCTTCTGTATGAGAATCCTGTCTGTACTGATCACAGTGATTATGTATGGACGTATGATAGAGATTTACCTATATACCTCAGTTGCGCCGATTCCATTCGCAACTATGAGTAACAGAGAATGGGGACAGATCGGCACGAATTATTTCAGAGGACTCTTTGCCCTGGCTTTCCAGGCATTTCTGATGATGGTATGCGTTGCAATCTATGCAGTGCTTGTTGCAGGTATCCAGTATTCAGATAATCTGAGTTCTTCATTATTTGGCGTTATGGCTTACACGGTGATCTTATGTTACAGCCTCTTTAAGACGGCATCCTTAAGTAAGTCGATATTTAACGCGCACTAAATTACAGGAAGGAGTGAAAATCATGGCATATGTTAGCGTACCGAAAGATTTAACGAAGGTAAAGAATAAAGTAGCATTTAACCTGACCAAAAGACAGCTGATCTGTATCGGGATAGGTGCTGCAATGGGAATTCCAAGCTATTTTCTCTTGCGTAATGTGATGGGAAACAGTAATGCAGCAACGGTCATGGTGCTTTTAATGTTACCGGCATTTTTATTTGCCATGTACGAAAAAGACGGGATGCATCTGGAAGATGTTCTGATGCATATGATCCGGGTGAAGTTTCTTCGTCCGCCCGTCAGAAAATATGAAACTGAAAACTATTATGAAACAGATCCGGAACAGATCAAGCAGTCTCCGGATACAGGAAAACCGAAAGGAGGAAAAACGGTTGCGAAAAAAGAAAAATAAGAAAACTGTCGCAGATACCGGGTACAAAAAAGTAGACAGAAAAGAGAAAAAGAAAAAAGAAAAGCAGGAAGAGAAACGCAGGCAGAAAAAACTGTCCGTCCAGCAGTCGATCGCTTATAAGGAAATGGGAAAGGATGGAATCTGCAGGGTACAGGGAAAAACGTATTCTAAGTGTATCCGCTTTTATGACATCAACTACCAGCTGGCTCAGAACGAGGACAAAAATGCGATCTTTGAAAACTGGTGCGATTTCCTCAATTACTTTGATGCCAGTATCCATTTTCAGCTGAGCTTTATCAATCATAAAAGCAGCATGAAAGAATTTGAACAGGTCATCCGGATCCGACCACAGGAGGATGCTTTTGATGATGTCCGTATGGAATACGCAAAGATGTTGAAACAGCAGCTGGCAAAAGGAAACAACGGTCTGGTGAAGTCAAAATATATCACCTTTTCCATCGAAGCGGATAATATCCGGGAAGCAAAGCCAAAGCTGGAACGTATTGAATCAGATATCCTGAACAACTTCAAGATCCTTGGAGTTCCGGCATATCCGCTGAATGGCGTGGAACGTCTGCAGATACTGTATGAGACTTTCAATCCGGATATCATGACAGACTTCCAGTTTGATTATGGTTCCATGATCCGGACAGGACTCAATACAAAGGATTATGTGGCACCGACCAGTTTTGTGTTCCGGGATAGAAATACGTTCCAGATGGGAAATACTATCGGGGCTGTCTCTTATCTGCAGATCCTGGCACCGGAGCTTACGGATAAGATGCTGGCAGAATTTCTGGATATCGATAAGAACCTGATCGTCAACCTGCATGTCCAGTCTGTGGATCAGATGAAGGCAATCAAGCTGGTAAAAAGCAAAGTGACGGATATCAACCGTATGAAAATCGAAGAACAGAAAAAAGCAGTCCGGGCCGGATACGATATGGATATCATTCCATCGGATCTGAACACGTATGGCGGAGAAGCTAAGCGTCTGTTAGAAGACCTGCAGTCACGAAATGAGCGTATGTTCCTTGTAACAGCGCTCTTTTTAAATACAGCAAAGACCAAACAGGCACTGGACAATGCCATCTTCCAGACTGCCGGAATTGCACAGAAATACAACTGTGTACTGAAACGTCTGGACTATCAGCAGGAAGAAGGACTGATGAGCAGTGTTCCGCTGGGAGTCAATCATATCCCCATCAAACGTGCACTGACCACGACCAGCACTGCTATCTTCGTACCGTTTACCACTCAGGAACTTTTTATGGCAGGAGAATCCCTGTATTACGGATTAAATGCACTCAGCAACAACATGATTATGGTGGATCGTAAAAAGCTGAAAAACCCGAATGGACTAATCCTTGGTACACCTGGATCCGGTAAATCCTTTGCTGCAAAAAGAGAAATCACCAACGCTTTCTTTGTCACGAAGGATGACATTATCATCGGAGATCCGGAGGGTGAGTATTATCACTGGTCCATGCACTTGGCGGACAGGTCGTACACATTTCACCGACCAGTAAGGATTATATCAATCCGATGGATATCAATATGGATTATTCCGATGATGACAATCCACTTGGAGTGAAATCCGATTTTGTCCTGTCTTTATGCGAGCTGATCATGGGAAGCAGGGATGGAATTGAAGCAGAGGAAAAATCAGTGATCGACCGCTGTCTTCCACTGGTGTATCAGAAGTACTTTGCAGATCCAAAACCGGAAAATATGCCGGTTCTCGGTGACCTGTATGACTGTCTTAGAAAGCAGAAAGAACCGCAGGCCCAGAGAATTGCAACAGCGTTGGAAATCTATGTAAATGGATCACTGAAAGTATTTAACCATAGAACCAATGTGGAATTGAATAACCGTATTGTCTGCTTTGATATCAAAGAACTTGGAAAGCAGCTGAAAAAGATTGGAATGCTCATCGTCCAGGATCAGGTATGGAACAGAGTTACAATCAACCGTGGCATCA
Organism: Firmicutes bacterium AM31-12AC; assembly: GCA_003480425.1. Classification (GTDB taxonomy): domain Bacteria; phylum Bacillota; class Clostridia; order Lachnospirales; family Lachnospiraceae; genus Schaedlerella; species Schaedlerella hominis. Next base: position 24,192 of record QUJA01000020.1, on the reverse strand, counting down.
AATCTACCAGGTACTATATCGATGAATTCCACCTTCTGCTCAAAGAAGAACAGACAGCAGCTTATTCCGTAGAAATCTGGAAGAGATTCAGAAAATGGGGAGGCGTACCGACTGGAATCACACAGAATATCAAAGATCTTCTTGCCAGCAGGGAAATTGAAAATATCTTTGAGAACAGTGATTTTATTCTGATGCTGAACCAGGCTGCAGGTGACAGACAGATCCTTGCAAAACAGCTGAATATTTCCCCATATCAGTTGTCTTATGTGACGAATTCCGGGGAAGGAGAAGGACTTCTTTTCTATGGAACAACAATTATTCCATTTAAAGACAAGTTCGATAAGAACTTGAAGCTGTACAGTTTGATGACTACAAAACCGGAAGAAGTTGAAAAACGAGAGAAAGAAATGGAGGCGGAAAAGCATGAAGGAAATCGATAAGATCCGAATCAGGCAGTGGAACCAGGATAATCCTTACATTCAGATGAAAAATCTGGAAAATGCACAGCCTGGATACCGTGTTCATACAGTCAATGATGATCATCATCTGTATGAACTTCCGCTGGAAACACAGAACATTATCCTTGACTGGGTATTCTGGAATTTTTATCCGGCACAGAAAATCTATCCGCATCTTACCAGTGATGATCTGAAAGAAGTTTTGTATAAACGTACCCAGATCCATCTGCACAACAATCAGTTCAAGGAGGCTATGCTGATCAATGGTTTCTGGCCGAGAGATCCGAGTGAATTGAATTGGGTATTTCATATCCAGGCGAGCTCTCCAGCAATCAGGACACAGGCAGATGGTTATCCTGGTATCCCGATTATAGGACGCCAGGAACTGAATGAGTACAGAAAGAAAAGTTGTGCCAGGAGGTGATGACCTATAGCTGGAAAAGAATTTAAAGGCAAAGATAAAAAGGTCGCAAAGATGACCAGAGATGGTCTGATAGAAGAAAATCTCCGTGATGGCAGCATAAAAGATATCAGTCACAGGAGTCGGGGGCGACCGGAAAATAAAGAAGAATTTGTTCCTGAACGGGAACGAAAAAAGGCTGAAAATGAAGATACAAAATCGGGAAAAGGAAAACGACTGCAGATGGAGAAAGTCCGTAAATCTTCTGTCCGGCAGGAAGCTGTTGAGGATACAGTTGAAGTTACACCGGAAGAAAAAGTATCCGGATATCGAAAGAAACTGCATCGTTATGAAAAAATCCCGGATGATGATAATAATCTGAACAGCCAAAAGAAATCCATTCGGAAGAAACAGTTGCAAAAACAGATGACCAAAGAACAGGCAAAAGCTGGAAGATTATCTTTTGATGATGAAGGAAATCAGATGGTGAAAGGTGCTGGCATGAAACCGGGAGGGACAGCCGGGAAATACATTGCTACACAAGCTGTTATATCTGGCATGAAAGCAGTCTCTTCCGAAGAGGAAGAAACAGATGAAAATGCAGGTGTGGAAAGTGCCAGACTTGTAGAGCGTGAAACAGAAGATGCGTTACGTGGTCTGCGTCATGCTCAGATCCGCAGCAAACGGACGGATGTGAAAACCCATCGCAGAGGTTATCGTGAGGCTACCGTAGAAAAGAAACTGAAATTTGGTTCTGCAGAAAGTATGGAAGGAGTCAAGAATGCAGAAACGGTAAAGAAAGCCGAACAAAAGAGACATTTCTATAACCGCTTCTTCCAGAAAAAACGATATAAGGATGCTTACCGGGCAGCCAGAGCCGGAAAATCCGCTGGCAGTCTGGGTGGAGCAACAACCATTGCCGGTGTCGAGAACATGACGGTAAAAGCAAAGATCGCCTTGAAAGAGATCATAAAGCGTAATCGTGCCATGTTCGCAGGCATCGGTATTTTTGCGCTTCTTTTTCTTGTCATAGCGGTATCTCTGGGGAGCTGCAGTGCTTCTATCGAGGGTGCTGGATCTGTGATCGGTATTACAACGTATCCAAGTTCAGACGAGGATATTTATGCTGCCGAAAACAGATATGCTGCTTTGGAAAGTGCCTTGAATCAGCAGATCAATGAGATGGAACGAAGACATCCAAATTATGACGAGTATCAGTACAACATTGCTGAGATTGGTCATAATCCATACCATCTTATCTCGTATCTTACCGCAAAATATGGGGACTGGACGTACTCGGATGTTGAAAATGAACTGCAAGCTCTTTTTGAAGCACAATATCATCTGAATACAGAAGGTCGAACAGAAACGGTGACAGAAACCAGAAATGTTCGAGTCGGAGAATCATTGGGACAGGTAGTGACCAGCGGATATTGTAACTGTCGAATCTGCTGTGGTGTATGGTCCGGAGGTCCAACTGCCAGTGGGGCATATCCTACTGCAAACCATACCATTGCTGTAGATGCATCCAATCCATTTGTGCCGATTGGCACTAAGGTAGTAATGAATGGTGTGGAATACACAGTTGAGGATACCGGAGCCTTTGCACGATATGGTGTGCAGTTTGACGTTTACTATGATAACCACGCGGCCGCTTCTGCTCATGGACATCAGACCTGGGAAGCCTATATCGCAGATGACAATGGCAGTCAGGAAGTAACCGTTACCAGTACAAGCACCAAGAAGATCCTATATGTGACATTGACAAATGGAAGCTTTGATGCTGTGGCAAGAGCCAATCTGAATGCCGAGCAGCTGATCATTTACAATGCATTAAATACGACCTATGGAAACAGAAATTATCTGTGGGATGTAAACAATGTGACCAGTGGATCAGGCGGTAATGGAATGAGCTATGAGATTCCACCAGAAGCACTGCAGGATGAAGAATTTGCTCGGATGATCCGAGAAGCAGAAAAATATCTGGGAGTACCTTATGTATGGGGTGGTTACTCTCCGTCCGGATTTGACTGCTCAGGATTCGTATCTTATGTCATTAACCACTGTGGTAATGGCTGGAACTATGGACGATTGACCGCAGATGGATTAAGAGGCGTATGTACTTATGTATCACCGCAAGAAGCAAAACCAGGAGATCTGATCTTCTTCCAGGGAACGTATAACACATCCGGTGCAAGCCATGTGGGTATCTATGTCGGTAACAATATGATGATCCATTGTGGGGATCCGATCCATTACTCAAATATCAGCACATCCTACTGGCAGCAACACTTCATGTGCTTTGGAAGACTGCCATAAATGGGTGATTGAAGGGAGGTGAAAGTTTGAATAAAAAGATTAAAAAATATCTGGATGAGATTGCCAAGACAGAGAAAAAGATCGCGGATCTGCAGCAATATCTTAGGGGTGTCCAGGCTGCATTAAAGCAGGAAGAGGACAATGAGATGATCAGGTGCATCCGTGGTATGAAGATGGAGAATGGTCAGTTGTATGATCTTTTGGATGGTATCCAGAATGGAACAGTTAAATTTCAGGTAAGCAGGGAGTCTGACGAAGAAGGTTCAGGCTCCTTTGTATTCACAGAAGAAAATAAGGAGGAATATCAGAATGGTGAAATGGAAGAAAATGAATAAGAAAATGGCAGGACTGCTGTTAGGAGTCATGATGCTTTTTACTGCATCAACCACAGCATTTGCCTATGTAGATGAATCAGCAGAGGCATCCAAAGTAGAGACAACTCAGACAGATCAATCAACAGACAAAGAAGAGAAAAAGGATGAGGTGGCAAGTACAAGTGAGGTGCTGCCGGAAGATGGAACAGACAAGGGAACTGCCTTTACGACACCAGGAAATGGCGAAGTCAAGGATGACATTACCGATGATTCCACAAAGGAATTTCTTACGGTTACAACGAAGAATAATAACACTTTCTATATCGTGATCGACCGCAGTGCCACATCCAAGAATGTCTATATGTTATCCCAGATTGATGAGAATGATCTGTCTGAATTTCTGGATAAAGACAGCACTTCTACTGTCGTAACACCACAGCCGGATACATCAAAGGTAGTGTTGGATGAAACAAATAATGAGGATGTAGACAAGGAAGCTACCGTTGATCCGGAGAAAACAGCATCTACCAAAACCAATATGGGTGCAATGGCAACAATCCTGATTTTGGCTCTCGGCGGTGTGGTAGCATACTACTACTTCAAGATCTATAAGCCAAAGAAAGAGGAAGATGAGGATGATCAGCCGGAAGGGTTGGAAACAGGTGGACTGGAAGAAATTCCGGATGAGGAAGAGTCTGAAGACGAAGATTTTGAAGAAAATGAAAAATAAATAAACTTTTTTAGCGGAGGGGGCTGTAAAACATGCTCTCTCCGTTTCGTTATATGAAGGAGGTAATACATCATGTATTTAGTAATTGCAGAAAAACCAAGTGTATCAAGAGCAATCGCAGAAGTGATTGGAGCACAGGAACGAGAAGACGGATATTTAAGAGGAACCGACTGTATGGTCAGCTGGTGCTTCGGACATCTGGTCGAGTATGTTTCACCGGATGTCTACGATGAGAAATTTAGCCAGTGGAGATATGAAGATCTCCCGATCATCCCGAAAGACTGGAAAGTTACAGTCTCAGAAGATAAGAAAGATCAGTTCTATATCTTAAAAAGACTGCTCAACAGTCCGGAAATTGAATACGTCGTAAATGCCTGTGATGCCGGACGTGAAGGAGAATTAATCTTCAAACATGTCTATGACTTATCCGGAAGTAAAAAGCCGGTGAAACGATTATGGATCAGTTCTCTGGAAGATTCCGCAATCCTTGATGGAATGCAGCATCTGAGATCCGCAGAGGAATACCGACATCTGGCCGAAGCTGCTGTATGCCGTTCTCAGGCTGACTGGCTGGTAGGAATGAACGCAACCAGAGCTTACACCACAAAGTACTTCAAAAAGCTGACCGTTGGAAGGGTTCAGACACCGACACTTGCCATGTTGGTGGAACGTGCCGGACAGATCAGCAATTTCCAGAAAGAAAAGTATTTCAATGTGGAACTCGATTGTGATGGAATTCCGGCTGTAAAGCCAAAAATCTTTGATTCGGATGAGGCGGAACAGTTAAGAAGCAGATGCCAAGGAAGTGAAGCTATTGTCACAGCAGTAAAAGAAACGGAAAAGAAAGTAAAAGCACCAAAGCTTTATGATCTGACCACACTGCAGAGAGAAGCAAACCGTATCTACGGAATGACAGCCAAACAGACACTGGATACCGCTCAGAGCCTGTATGAAAAGAAACTGATCACTTATCCAAGAACGGACAGCCAGTATCTGACCGAAGATATGGAGCAGACCGCAAGAAATGTGGTTCGTCAGATTTATGAGAAATATCAACTGACAGGTCCGTTTGATCAGCCGGAGCAGCCAGATGTGAAGAAAGTCATGAATAACAGTAAAGTGACAGATCACCATGCAATCATCCCAACGATGGAGCTTGCATCCTGCCATCTGGATGAATTGAAATCCTGGGAAGAAAAGATTCTGTTCCTGATCGCAGTCCATACGGTCATGGCAATGAGTAAGGATCACATTTACCAGGAAACAGAGATTGAAGTGGAATGCCAGGGAGAAATCTTCAAAGCAAAAGGAAAAATTGTCCTGCAGGATGGATGGAAACTCTTTGAAAACTGCTTCAAAAATAAGGATCGCATGGCAATCGTAGATCCGGATCAGGAAATGAAAGAGAGAATGCCGAAAGTAACCCAGGGACAGACTTTCTATGCTGTAGCTGCAGAAAAGACAGAACATTTTACGTCCCCACCAAAACCATATAGCGAAGATACTCTCCTTGCGGCAATGGAAACAGCTGGAAATAAGGAATTTGATGAAGATACGGAAAAGAAAGGATTAGGAACTCCGGCAACAAGAGCCGGTATCATCGAAAAACTGATTTATTCCCAGTATGCTACCCGAAAAGGAAAAAAGATTCTTCCAACAGATGATGGAAAAGTCCTTGTGGAGATCCTGCCAGACTTTCTGAAATCTGCAAGTATGACTGCAGAATGGGAAAATCAGCTGCTCTTGATGGAGCATGGAGAGATTGCACCGGAACAGTTTATGACCGGGATCAAAAACATGCTGACCATGATGCTGAATGGATGCGATGCGATTTCCGAAGAAGAAACAAGAAGATTTCAGACCAGAGAAAGCATTGGAACATGTCCGGTATGTGGAAGCCTGGTATATGAAAGCAAAACCAACTTCTATTGTAGCAACCATGATTGTCACTTTGCTCTCTGGAAAGATAACCGCTATCTGCAGAGCATGGAAAAAACCATGGATAAAAAGATGGCTGCAGAACTTCTGAAAAGTGGATGTGTGCATGTAAAAGACCTGTATTCCAGAAAGAAGAATATGTACTTTGAGGCAGATCTTCATATGGATGCAGATGAAACCGGAAGGGTGAATTTTTCTTTATCCTTTCCAAAAAAGAAACCAAAAAACAAAAGCAAAAAGAAATAAAAAACAGATTAGAGGAGGAAACGAAGAATGAATTTTAATGAATTTGTAAATGAAGTAAAGGACAATATCAAACTCTTTTTACCAAAGGATTATGAGAATGCAGAAGTATCAACGATGGAGTGTCAGAAACTGAACCGTGCCTATACGGGATTGATGGTGAGAAAAGAAGGTGAGATGCTTACCCCGACGATCAATCTTAATCAGCTGTATGAAGCATATAAAGCACAGCCTGGCGTAACAATGGAAACTGTATGCAGAAAGATTGCAGATATAGTCATTGAGGCACCGATACAGGTTGATCTGAAATCCATTTTAAATTATGAAGACGTGAAGGACAAGCTGTTTATCCGTGTATCATCAGCCGAAGCAAATAAGGAAGTCCTCGAAAATGCGCCGCATCAGCTGAAGGAAGACCTCGCAATTACCTATCATGTGGCAGTAGGCAAGGATCAGGATGGATTAAGTTCCATGTTTATCAAGAATGATCTGCTTGAACAGTATGGAATCTCGGCAGAACAGCTTCATGAAGATGCGATGAAAAGTTCACCACATGTCATGATCCCGGAGGTATCAAGTATAGGTGCATTGATAGATGAAATGTACCAGAAAAATATTCTCATGCTGACACCAGATGAACGTGAAATGCTGCAGGAAACATTGCAGGAATCAAGCGAGATGCCGACATTCTTTGTTGTTACGAATACAGACAGAATTGATGGAGCCGGTGTGATCTTTTATCCGGAATTCATGGATAGCATGGGGGAACTTCTTGGAAATGATTTCTTCATTTTGCCATCATCCATCCATGAAATGCTGGTCTTGCCAGATGACGGGCAAGTGGATGCAGAAATGTTAAGAGATATGGTAAAAGAAGTCAATGCCACTCAGGTAGCCCCTGCAGAACGCCTTACCAATGATGTATATCACTTTGATACAAAGGATCATGTCTTTGAAAAGGCAGATAGATTCACAGAACGTCAGAAAGAAAAAGAAGCGCAAGCTGCAAAAACAGAGAAAGCCGGAAAAGAACAGCCGGATAAGAAACCGAAAACAAAGAAACATGATATGGAACTTTAATACCAAGCATGAAAACCGTTAAATGAGCAAACGCCCTGCGGCATAAAGAAATGTCGTGGGGCATTTTTGAAAAGGAGAAGATTATGACGAAAGAAAACATTAAAACAAATACAAGCTTAAGATACAGCCAGTATCAAAAAAGATTATTACACACATTTTCGTTTGAAAAATTGAAGAAGCAAATTGAGATGTTACATGATCAGGAATTTATTATAAATGTGCCGATTGGAGGTGTTGTTGATGGCAGATAAATTAGAGCAGGTAGCAATTCGTATGGTAGAGGAGCCACCACTTTATAGTAAAGAACCAATGAACAATCCGGATGCCGCCATTCGTGTTATGAATGAATTTCTTTCTCAGATGGATCGCGAACTCTTTTGTATTGTTAATCTACAGGCAGATTTAACACCAATCAATATGAATATCGTATCGGTAGGATCGCTGAATGAAGCATTGATTAATCCAAGAGAAATATTTAAGAGTGCAATTCTTTCTAATGCTCATTCAATGATGCTCATTCATAATCATCCGTCCGGAAATCTGACACCGTCTACATCGGATATCCAGACTACGGCAAGAATGCAGGAATTAGGTGAATTGATGGGGATTTCCTTGGTTGATCACATCATTACAGGACGGGATGGAAATTACTATTCCTTTCGAGATAAAGGAGAATTTCCAGATAGCAGGATCCGTTTTTCAACTCGTGTTGAAGACATTGATTTAACTAAAGGAATGGTGACAGAAGCCATCGCACCCTATGAAGAAGTAACAGATACAAAAGAAAAAGATAACGTAAGAGATATTCCAACGGTGCAGACAACAACAATTCCATTACCGGTTCAGGGAAAAGATATGGACAGCATTATGCAGTCACTGGAATCCGGTGTGGAAGAACTTTTTACAAGTAACCGCTATCAGGAATTTCTTAAAACCATGGCAAAGTTTCACAATTATTCCTTTAACAATACAATGCTGATTGCTATGCAACGACCGGATGCCACACTTGTTACCAGCTACAAAAACTGGCAGTCCATGGGTAGACAGGTCATGAAAGGCGAAAAAGGAATTACGATCATCGCACCAGCACCATATAAGAAAATGAAGGAAAAAGAGGTCCTGGATGAAAATCAGCGACCGATCATGGGAACCGATGGAAAACCTAAGACTGAAAAAGTGGAAGTTACGGTTCCACATTTTAAAGCAGTTACTGTCTTTGATATTGCTCAGACATCCGGGGAACCAATCCAGACACTGGCACCGGAATTATTGACTGCAGCTGTGCAGGATTTTGATTCTTTCATGCAGGCTATTCAGAAAATATCCCCAGTGCCGATACGATTCGATGAGATCGATGGCAATGCCAATGGATATTATCACAATGCAGATAAGGAAATCGTGATCAAAAAAGGACTCAGTGAAAGCCAGACCTTAAAGACTGCTATTCATGAAACCGCCCATGCAAAACTGCATGACAGTGAAATCATGGAAAGCCTGGGTGTAGAAAAAGACCGTCTGACAAAAGAGGTCGAGGCTGAATCCGTTGCTTACTGTGTGTGTTCTTCCTTTGGTTTGGATACATCGGATTACAGTTTTCCTTACATTGCAGGTTGGAGCAGCAGCCGGGAAATGAAAGAAATGAAAGCATCTATGGATGTGATCCGCAAGACAGCCGGTGAAATGATTGATCAGCTGACAGAAGAACTGGAAATCATTCTTGAAGAAAAACAGAAAACAGAATTACATGAAAAATACGGCATTCTGGTAGATGCACTGGAAGCAGCCGGATACCGCTATGATTATCGGGAAAGCGAACCGGGACATATTGTACTGGCACCGGATGGGACACATGAAATTGCCGGCTATCTACAGTTTGAATCATGGGGAGATATCCAAAACTGGCTGGAAGACACGATTACAGAAGGGACGGATATTTCGGAGAGAGTTGATCGGGCTATGTACCCATTTAAGTATGATTATACCCTAGAGGAAGAAATGTTCAGAGGTAATGGTGACCGCTATGCGATTTATCATGTGGATGAAGACACACCGGGAAAACAACATTTATTTATGAATATGGCAATGGTCAAAGAAGATGGCATTACAATCGATGCAGCAAATTATAAGTGTGTCTATTCTGGCAGATTACATGAAAATGAAAAGCTGGATGATTTGTATGCCGTATTCAACGATAATCCACCGGCAGATTATAAAGCACATTCTATGTCGGTCAGTGATGTTATCATTACAAACCGTGGTGGGGATATGCAGGCATATTACGTGGATCGATTTGGATTTGCAGAACTTCCAGAGTTTGCAGCACAAAGAGAAAAAATACTCGATATTGTCCCGGAAATAGAAAATGTGGATTATGAAAATGATCTTACATGTATCAGCTTTTATGCGGCTGAATGTGCTGAATTTCCTGTAATGGGTGAAGTACATTATGACCTGACATTACCGGAAGCCTTGGAAGCTTATGAGAAAATCCCATCAGAACGTATGCATGGACTGAAATGTGTTGGCTTTGATCTGAAGGACGGAAGTGATTATGAAGGGATGCAGAGCCTGATGATTGAAGGAAAAATACAGAAAGAATTTTTGAATTCGATTCCTGGATTTAGAGAAAACTCTTATGTGCAAAATGCAATCAGTCGTGTGGAAAAGTACTTGGAAGAAAGACATCCAAATGTGGAAAATCCTCTGAAATCCAATAAGAAAGTGGATAACGAAAAAAATATAAGCGAAGAAAAAAACGAGAAGGAGCTGAATATACAGATGAAACCAATACCGAAAAAGAAAAGGGGGGAAATGAGCCTATGAGAAATGTAAACCTGGAAGAAAACGAACTGACTATTACTGCTATCTTCCAGCAGCACACAAAGGAAGAAACAATCCAAACACTGAAAGAAGCTTTGGAAGTTTTGGAACAGGAAGAAAGTGATCCTGAGAATGATGAAATGATTGAGATCATCAATTCTACAGTTGGAAAATTACAGCAGATCGAAGACAAATACTACTATTCTCTGGATCTGAATTATTATCTGAATAACTTGGAGGATGATGCCTATGAAGCTTAATCAATTTGCAGTCTACCGAGTAGATCAGCAGACAGCAGGAAAAGCACTGTGGCATCTGCCATACCAAGAGGCAAGACAGCAGAATGTGTCGATTACTGTCGAAAATTACCGATTAATCTCGATTCATGAAATGCAGGAAAATGAAAAAGTCGCTGACATCTGGAAACGGACGAAAAATCAATGCGAAGTCAGTGACGTGCTCGTATTGAACAAGAATGGAGAAATCAGCTGCTACTATGTAGATGAGAACTATCCACAGTATCTGGCCGGATTTATTCGTATCAACACATCCGGTGCACTGATCACTATGGAAACTGAGAATTATCAGATTGATGGGAAAAAGGGGAACTGGATTGCAACAGACACCGTCATTATTGATGGAAAACAGTTTTATTTGATGGAACATCAGGTATACCGAGATCAGGCCCAGGGTGTTATCCTGGATGCTTATGGAAAAATGGTTGTCGAAGAATGTAAGAAATTCGATGAAAAGACAAAACAAAAGATTCATGATTACATCCAACAGCAGGTACCGCTAAATCCGGTCGAACAGCTAAAACAAGATGGTAAAATCCGTCTGGAACATTACCAGAAATTCTACCAGAACGGCACTTATGAACGAAGCAGAGAATCTGGTACAGAAGCTAACTATGATATGGTGGACGGTCTGGTGAATAATCAGAAGAAGAACCTAGAAAAAATTTCTGATGCACGCAATAACAAACAGACGTCCCGAAATCAACAAAATAATAAACCTAAGAAACGAGGTCCGTAATCAAACGACTGCATCAGAAACAGATTGCCATTGCTCGCCGGTCCGGAAAGCCGATACCAAAGTACCTGGATCAGGAAATGGAAAGAAAGCGGGGATAGAATATGCGAAGGTTAAAGTGTGAAAAAGAAACGATTATTCTGACTAATGAAGATGATGGATTCTATGATGTGTATACCTTCAATCAGAACTTGCAGAAACGGTTGAGGTCTTTTGCGGAGAAGTATCCGGATGATTGCTGGTTGAAAGGATCTTCGGAGATGGTAGTGAAACGTATATGATTAAAAAAGGGCGGTTATCATTGAATTTAAGACCACCCTATTCCAAGGATAGAATTCATAAAGCAACCGAACGAATTATTGAAGAACAGAAAGAGCAATCGAAGGATTCATAGAATGCGATTTAAGAGAAAAAAGCCTCATGACCATGAGAAAAAATGAAAGCAAAATACGTTAGCTGATAAAGTGTATAGGCTCAAAAGGGAAAGTGCCCTTTTGGGCCTTTTTAATTTAAAATAGTTCTAAAGAACAAGTTAACAATCTGTAGATTCTGTATGTTTTAAAGATCAATCGTTATACTAGTTTTAGACCGAATTATCGTTCTAAAGGAGGTGTCACAATGGATTTAAAGGCGGTTGGTCAGAGAATAAAAGCTGCAAGGGAAGCTAAGAATCTTACACAAGAAGAATTGGCAGCACTGGTAAGCTTAAGTCCAACTCATGTAAGTGTTATAGAGAGAGGACTGAAAGTAACAAAACTTGATACCTTTATTGCGATTGCAAATGCATTAGATGTTTCAGCAGATACACTATTGATTGATGTTGTGACACATTCGGTTACTGGCGTTACGAATGAGTTATCTGAAATGATAGAGAAACTACCTAAAGAAAAGCAACAGAGAATTATCAATGCGGTGAGGGCATTGGTGGAATAAATACATGAATAAGAAGATGGAAGGGCTTATTGCTCTTCTTTTTTATTTGGTTTAACGTGAAAATATGATATAGTAGTTCTAAAGACTTATATATAATTCTGAGGAACTTAATAAAATGAAGAAAAATAATATAACACTTGTATTTGTTGCTATCGTTTTTTCGATTATTGTTGGAATGATAATTGGAAAAAGCTTATTAAAGTATAAAGAAGGTGAGCCAGATGTAGTTGGCAGTTTTTCTATGAATAGAGATGAAAATCTTACAGTAGTTGCTAACAGAAAAAATATTTCTGATAAAGAAGCATTTGCAAGACTGCTTTTAAAAATGTACAAAGAGAATTCATTTCATTCAATAAAATTTTCTACAGATCATGGATATGCAACCAGCCTTGATATGACCGTATATTCTTGGAAAGAAGATATCGAAAATGGAAAATCCATTATGCAGATAGAATTTAGAACGATTGAATATGGAAAAGATTATGATATTGTTCATAATCTAGATAAATATGTGCTTTTTATCGATGGAACAGAAATAAAATGAAATATATAGATATGCAGATAAAGCGCAGAAAAAGAGGATTGCTCAACGCAGGATATTTTCAATTATTACCCCAAAAAATGATAAGAGAGAGGCAGCGGAAAAGCCGTTGCCTCATTTCAGTATTATGACACTTAATCTAGTTCTGCCCCTAACTCATATCTCCAATACTCCGCTGCCTCATACTCCCTGGGTTCTGAGAGTACCGGTACGGTAAAGAGTTCAACCGGAACACCGAGTTTTGATGCGAAGAGTTTCATAAGATCCTCTTTCGGTGTTCGGACATCGCTTTCATACTGAGAAATCCGGACATCAGCACAGCTTTCTGGAAATCCAACAGCCATGCCGAGTTCTTTCTGGGTGAGATGATTTTTCTGTCTTAAGTGTTTTAATTTTCTTCCAAATGTAATCATAGTATTATTCTCCTGTACTTCCAAAAGCCCCGGTTCCTCGTTCATTACCAAGGTCCAGGACAAAATCTGCGATCACGACTGGTGTAATCACCAGCTGACCGACGCGTGTGTCTTTATGAATGGTCTGAGAAGATGTGCTTACGTTGCTGATAATGGCATGGATCTCACCACGGTAACCGGAGTCGATCGGTGGAAGTTCGCATACCAGTCCTTTTGCTGCCATGCTGCTTCGTGGAAAGACATATCCGGCAAATCCATCGGGGATGATAAGACCAAATCCAAGTGGAATTCTTGCAACCTCACCTGGTTTTAATACGCAATCATAAGGCATGAATACATCAGCACCGGCATCATTTTCATGTGGCCGGAAGGGATAATGATCTGCTTTCAGACCAAAGTCAATCAGTTTAATCTTTATGGCTGCTCACCTCCCTTCTGATGAGCAATGGATAATCTGCTTTTAAGATATCTGACGGTATCCAAAGTTTTGAAATAGGATTCTGGCAGGACATCTGTTTTTCCATACAGTTTCCTCTCTGACAGAATGGACCGGTCAGATCCGGTGCAAAAAGAATCGGGCTTAATTTGTACAATCTCTGCCAGATCTGTAGCATCACAATCCTTGTTTCATCCGTATTTCTTCTGCAGGTTCTCTGACCGATCATATGCTTCCACTGGTAAGGCGTTGCACTGATGATCAGTACGTTTCGAAGTCCCTGAGGTGTGGCATATCCGGCTGAATCATGATCAATGCCTAAGGCACAGAGTTCTGTATAGTGGTCCAGATCTGACTGACAGCTTTTTTTGTAAATATCCTGGATTTCTTTATCTGCTTTCATGATCCCATATGGAATAGCAAATGCAGCGTGACCGGAATAATTGCTGTACTGCAGAGATGCACTCATGTACTTTACTTCGTTCTGATGCCTTGTGATCTGTGCCAGGAAGCGTCTGCTTGCACCAACAACAGCCACGGTAATGACCATGAATTTCTGTACGGTTGGATGTGGAAGCCCCGCAATGTTTTCTACGGTCTTCTGACTGTAGGATTGATGGTAAAGGTCCATCAGATCTGCCATGCTCTGAATCGTATGACCGTGTTGTGTGAGCCTGGCAGCAAAGACCATATTTTGTTCTGCTTCCCGGATTCCATAGCGGTTTAAGATAGCTGTTTCAATGTGATCCATAGGCCTGTTCCTCCTTTACCAGAGCTTTTAAAAGGATCAGATAATTGATGCAGTCTGTGATTTTTTCATCCCACTGTTCCATGTCAAAATGTAACAGAGTGGAATAACACATATCGTAAAGGGATACGACATGTTTCGACATCATGCCGGCCAGTGCTGCTTTTGGATCACAGTTCTGTAAAGCGGCAGCAATCTTGAATGCACTGAGGCGGTCAATATTATCACCGGTATATTCTTTCTTTTTATGTGCCAGAATATCGGCACACTTTCTCATCTGAAGTTCAAATACAACATTAAATTCTTCTTGTGTCATGTGATAGTTCCTCCTTTGTTTTGTAATAGTTATCGTTCGAGATCTTTGGTTTTTGATTTCACTGGTTCTGGAATCTGCATCTGAAGAATGGCATCAACATTCTGATCGGCAGTGTCCAGATCTTTTAATTTTTCTTTCAAGCTGCTTATTGCTTCTTCTTCGGAAGCTATCTGCTGTTGCAGTTTTTCTTTTTGTAAAGTCAGGGTTTTTAGGCTTGTCATCTTTCCATCCTGATAAAAGGATCTCAGCCAATCTCTGGCTTCTTCATATTTCTGAATTTCTTTCGCATGTTCTTTCCGGTACTTTCCTTTGTACTTTGCATTTGAAAATTGGGAATAAACTTCCTTGTTTGCATAGTACTGTCCGGTGTAGCGGATCTGATCGTTGAGAGTCCTTAGATTGGACCGATGCTGAGCAAACTGTGTCTGCATTTCTTTCAGTTCCTGCTTTGCTGCAAGCAGTGTATTTTTCAAATCTGACTGCGTATCAAATCCATGCTCCTGCACATAGATAATGGTATTTGCCATTTGCTGCAGGTTAGAAAGTTTTACCCGATGAGCATAAGCCGGGCTCTGCATTGCTTTCACATTTGTCTGGAGATTTACAACCAGGCGAAGGTGAGATCTGACGTAGAGAATGGTCAATGGATCCTTGCGTAAGAAGGTCTGTTCCAGGTGTTCTTTTCCATATCGTGTTCCCAGTGCACGTTCAGTAATCCGCTTCTGTCGATCAGGATGAAGATAGCTGTATCTGCCACGATGCTCAATCACAGAGATCTGAAATTGTTCCAGAAGTTTAGATTGGAATTCATCAAAACTATTGGATGTGGCAGCACATTCATCAATCGCATTTCGTAAATATTCTTTCTGTGTAAGGAACACGGTGGATGTTGGTTTGAGACCATCTTCGATGATTTTCTGATTGATCTCATTAAGTTTTTGTTGGCCGTGTTTCTGTGCCTGATACTCTTTCTGCGTGATTTTTCTTTCAGCCGGAGCAAGAAGATCTATCTGGTGAAGTCCTTCCTGTTGGCACCGATCCATGACAGTTTTCTTAAAAGTGCTCATGAATTTATCAGTGGAACGATGCTTGTAACCGGCGGCTTCCTCATGTGGTTTATCCATATATGGCTGCCTTTCCACTGCAGTCTTCCTCACACTGTTGATGACGATGTGAGTATGGATATTTCCGGATTCATTGTGGCCATCGGTGTGAGTAACTACCAGTGCCTGATATCCAGGAAACATCTGCTTTGCAAGTTCCAAACTGATTGCTTGTGCTCTCTCGCCGGTAAGTCCATTTTCTGTAACATCGGCTGGATCGTAGCTGATAATGTAGTGGTGACTTTTGATATCTTCACGTTTCTTATTTTTGTGAAAATGAGCATTTGTCAGTTCGCATTCCTTGTCAAAAGACATCGGATCACAGTTCAGTCCATCCATATAAAACTCTTTTCGCAGGATGCTTCGTCCGGATTCATCTACAATCTTTTTCCCGGTTTTTTCATCATGTTCAAACAGAAGATAATTGATAGCAGCCGAGTAATTTGCATTTCTGCTTTTAATGTGTTTTACGATTGCCATTCATACCACCTGCCAGTTTCAGTACCTCTTTTCTTAATAGGAATAAGTCCGTGATGCACTGATGAATCTCATTTTCTATAGCACGTGACTGACTGCCACCACTGTTAAAATGCTTGGCAATCTGATTGAGATTCGATCCAATCTTTCCATATTCACTGACCAGTTTTCTGAGATCGTTCATGTCTGCAACAACTTTAATCTGATGATTGATTTGCTTCTCAAGCAGAAGTTTTCTCAGATATTCAGATCGTGAGATTGAAAAACAAGTAGCTCCTTGATCCAGCAAATTGAGTTCGACATCTGTCAGTCGTACTGCAACAAAATGTCTGTGATTTAGTTCTTTATCTTTGTTTTTTGTTCTCATACTCCTCCTTCCGTTGCTACTATTCCGCCCACTGGGAGTCCACGTATTTCAATATCGGCTGTCCCTTCCGATATTAGAAATAGTGCTGTGAACACCTTTAGGTGAAACCAACAGACAAGTGAAACGTCTGTTATGAAGAGGGTATGGGGAGATCCCCATCAAGATAAAACCCATAGGAGAACAGGATGCCAAGTGGCAATACTGTTAAACACGGGTGGATCTTGCTCTGTATGTGTACCCCTCTATATAACGAAACGCTGAGAGCCTGTTTTACAGTGGGGGAAAAGAAAAAATATCAAAAAAATGATGATTAATGGTGAGCTTGTGATAGAATGAAAAAAAGAGAAAAGCATAAAGGATGTAGTTGTGGAGAAAATTTGTTATGATTAGAAAGTTGCTGAACGGAGATATCGATAGAATTGCTGACATATGGTTAAAGACAAATCTGAAAGCCCATTATTTTATTTCCAATCAATACTGGAAAAGTAATTATGAATTAGTAAAAGAAATGATGTCACAATACGAAGTTTATGTGTTTGAAGCAGATAAAATGATACAAGGATTTGTAGGACTAAATGATAAATATATAGAAGGTATTTTTGTCTCCGATGAAATGCAGTCATGTGGCATAGGTAAGCTTTTATTAGATTATGTTAAGGATAAAAAAGTTAGCTTACGATTAAATGTATACCAGAAGAATGCCAGAGCAATTTCTTTTTACCAAAGAGAAGCGTTCATTATTCAATGTGAAGGCTTGGATGAAGCTACTGGTGAAAAAGAGTACACTATGCTATGGAAACGAAAATAGAAATCGAAATTTGGAGGATTGAATTATGTGGAATGAATTAGGTATAAGTGGAGGAACCGCAATTGTTATTTTGATTGCGCTGTATTTCGTTATCAAATGGGCAGTGAAAAATGGCATCAAAGAAGCCTACAGTGCTATCACTGGAAAGAAAACTGTTGAAGATATCCAAAACGAAAAAGAGCTGAAAGAACTTGGATTGGATTCAGAAGATCAATAACTTCCAGTTTTTGAAACTGAGAAATTGGTATTTTAAGAGGAGGTATGTATTATGAATATAGGATTTTGGTCATGTATAATTTTGGTTATACCATTTGTAATTATAGGTGTGTTATTTGCGATTTTTAAGGAAAAAGCAACTAAATTTGTTTCAGGATTTAATTCATTTTCTAAAGAAGAACAAGCAATGTATGATAAAGCTCAGATCTCTCGTGATATAAGAAATCAGTGCTTCATATGGACTGTTATAATGTTAGCAGGAGCGACATTATCCTGCCTTTTAACCCCATATATGGCTATACCAACCTATATTATTTGGTTAGTTCTGTTTTTTAGAGAAGTCCACTTTGATAATCATAAAGCGTTTAAAAAATATTTATTAAAATAAATTATTGTTTGCAGGAGATGCTTATTTATGAAAAAAGGGATAAACAAATCAATCTTATTTTACATTGCATCAGTTCTGTTTTTCATAGCGTCAGCTATTGGCTTTACGAGTGGAAATGAAAGTTCTATGGCTATAGTATGGTTATGTCTTGGTTCTTCATTTCTTTGCTTGGGTTCGACTCATAAGAAAAAGGAAAACAATACAGATGATAAATAATTTCCTGCTTGTATTGTTGGAAAATCGGTAGTTATGGAGGTGAAAAATGTATTTCACAGACGAAAAAGACTATATTATGCGAATGATAAAAGAAATGGTAAGAGTATTATTTTCTTTAATGTTTGGGAAAAAGTATGTTTCTGTTGAACTTGAAAAAGAAAATAAATATGAAGTATCAGGGAAAAATTTGAAAGATTTTCTTGATATGATTGATTCTGGGAAAATTAACGAAGCAGAGAATATACTTTTAGATAGCATTGATTATACAGACAGAAATGAGGTAATGGCAGCAGCTCTTTTCTACCAATACCTTAGTGAGAAGGATAGTGAGTTTTTGAAAAATAACAATTATACAAAAGAAGAAGTGCTTTCTGGTTTTAAGCAATTACTTATGCAGTCAGGATATACTGATTTGCTATGTTTGGTCAAAGATGAGGAGTAATGTAGAAAATTCAAAGAGATAAGAGTGATTGGCTGAAAGGAGAAATTGTATTATATGTTCTATGATTATATGATCTATATTGTTTTTGACTTTATGATGGCAGTGATTATGTTTTTGTTTGGAATGTGGTTTTATAAATCAGAAGGAAAAGCTGCTAATTTCTTGTCGGGTTATAATATGAAATCAGCGGATGAACGAAAGAAATACGATGAGAATGCTATGTGTAAGGCATATGGAAAAAGAATGATGTTTATGTCAGTTCCTTTTATTATTGGAATAATCATAGATATCCAATATCTAGGAATTGGTTGTTTGATTGCATGGGGGATATGGTTTATTATGTTTGTTTTGTTGCTTATTGATAGGCATAAAAGAGAACGTTAAATTCCCATTATTGGGAAGTCGCTGAGAACGAAAAATCGGAATTTGTGGAGGAGGAATTCTGTAATGAGATTTTTTGAAAATACCCGTAAGCCACAAGGCTTCGGCGGAAAATTGATGACGAAGATGATGAACAGCGGTCACGCCAAATTATCGCAATGGGGATTCTCAAATATCTCCGCGAAGTCTAATGCTGAAGTTCTGGACGTCGGCTGTGGCGGCGGAGCAAATATTGCGGTCTGGCTTGATAGATGTAGAAATGGCCACGTGACAGGAATGGATTATTCTGAGGTTAGTGTGGCAGAATCTCAAAAATTGAACGCCCTCGCCATTAAACAAGGGAAATGTAATGTAGTTCAAGGAGATGTATCTGCTATACCCTTTTCTGACGCGACTTTTGATTATGTTTCTGCCTTCGAAACAGTTTACTTTTGGCCAGGATTAGTAAAATGCTTTTCCGAGGTCAACCGTGTGCTGAAAAGCGAAGGCATATTCCTGATTTGTAACGAGAGTGACGGAACGAATGCCGCAGATGAAAAATGGACAAAGATGATCAATGGTATGAAGATTTACACATCTAAACAACTTGTTGCCGCTTTGAAAGAAGCGGGTTTTACAGAGATCAAAACGTATTCAAATGCAAAAAATCATTGGATAAGTATTGTTGCAACGAAATAGCCAACTTCCAGCTTGAAGAAGAAACAAAAATCATTCATGTCCTTTGTCATATAGTTTCTGTATATTTTTTGGAAGTTTATCAGGTAACATGGTATTTATCGTATCTTCATTACCATCTTTCATTGCTGTTTCATAATACCAGCACTTAAATTTTAAGAGGGAGAGAGTTTTTTGAAGTTCCTGGATTTCAGTTTCAACAGCTGATTTTCTGGCTTCAAATAATTCTTTCCTTTTTTCATAGCTGGCGCTGCCTTCAGATACCCAGATAAAAAATTGCTTTATATCTTTGATCTCGAGCCCAGATTTCTTCAGACATTCAATGATACGAAGCGCTTCCAACTCATTATCGCTGAAATAACGGATGTTTCCTTTACGTTCCAGATTAGGGAAAAAACCTTCCTTGTCATAATATCTTAAGGTAGAAACAGGAAGACTAAACATTGCAGAGACCTGACCGATTGTATACATAAAAAACCTTCTTTCAAAATATGCTTGACCTAAAGTTAACTTTAGGTTGTATGATATTTATATCATATACTATTGTTAGTGTAATTACAAGAAATTTTGCATATGGAGGATGTTAAATATGTTAAAAACAGAAGAATTAAAGTTGGTATCTGAATGGGATAAAACTTTTCCACAGAGTGAAAAAGTAGACCATAAGAAAGTGACATTTGTAAATCGTTATGGAATCACACTTGCTGCAGATCTGTATAAGCCGAAAAATATGTCAGGGAAATATCCTGCGATTGCCGTAAGCGGACCATTTGGTGCAGTCAAAGAACAGTGTTCTGGATTATATGCGCAGACGATGGCTGAAAAAGGATATTTAACGATTGCATTTGATCCTTCTTTTACGGGGGAAAGTGGAGGAAATCCAAGATTCATGGCCTCTCCGGATATTAATACAGAAGATTTCATGGCTGCTGTTGATTTTCTTTCTGTTCGGGAAGATGTGGATACGGATAAAATAGGAATCATTGGAATCTGCGGATGGGGTGGAATGGCTCTTAACGCAACTGCATTGGATACAAGAATAAAAGCAACTGTAGCATCTACCATGTATGATATGACAAGGGTAAATGCAAATGGGTACTTTGATTCTGAGGACAGTGAAGAAGCACGTTATGCAAAGAAACAGTCACTGAATGCCCTCAGAACACAAGAATACCGTAAAGGCGAGTATTCCAGAAGCGGTGGTTGTGTTCCACTTCCGGTTCCGAAAGATGCCCCTCTCTTCGTAAAAGATTATAGTGAGTATTATAAAGGCAGATGTTATCATAAAAGGAGCCTGAATTCCAATGGGGGCTGGAACAGTATTGGATGTATGTCATTTATGAATCAGCCAATATTAAAGTACTGTAATGAAATCAGAAGTGCAGTCCTTATCGTTCATGGAGAAAAAGCGCACAGTTATTATTTTGGAAAAGATGCTTATGAAAATATGATCAAGGACAGCAAGTACACATCCAATAAAGAGCTGCTGACAATTCCAGGGGCTGTTCATACAGATCTTTACGATAATCTGGATGTAATCCCATTTGATAAAATCCAGAAATTTTTTAAAGAAAACGGAGTTGGTTAATCATGACATTTGAAGAGTATTTGAGTAATATGAAGCCCGGATATACTGTAGATGGTGGAAGTGAAGACCATCTGATCATGCATGAGCTGTCTCAAAGGGCATTAAAAATAACGATGGAGCTGAATAACAAATATCATACAAAAGAAGAAATTGTACAGCTTATGTCAGAACTTACCGGGCAGAAAATAGATGAGAGTTTTGGAATGTTTCCTCCGTTTTATACGGATTGTGGGCGAAATATCCATATAGGTAATAATGTTTTTATTAATGCAGGATGTAAGTTTCAGGATCAGGGTGGTATTTATATAGAGGATGGAGTCCTGATTGGACATAATGCAGTACTGGCAACAATCAATCATATGGAAGATCCTGAGAAAAGAGCTGGTATGATATTTCAGCCGATTCATATTGAAAAAAATGTATGGATTGGAGCAAATGTAACGGTTCTTCCAGGGGTTACGATTGGTAAAGGTTCGATCATTGCAGCCGGAGCAGTTGTAACAAAAGATGTTCCGGCCAATATGATTGCGGCAGGAGTGCCTGCGAAAGTTATACGTAAGGTTAAAAAAGACGCTGAAAAAGGAGAAATTTAATTGTGGCAAAAAAAAGTATTGATCATATCTACAAGTTTTCGAGGAGGCAGCAATTCTGATGTACTCGCAAAGGAGTGTGCAAAGGGAGCAAAAGAAGCTGGGCATGATGTGGAACTTCTTTCTTTGAAAGGAATTATAAGTTTGAAAATCCTTAGATCGGACCGGTGCTGAGCAAACTGTGTCTGCATTTCTTTCAATTCCTGCTTTGATGCAACCAGTGTATTTTTCAAATCTGACTGCGTATCAAATCCATGCTCCTGCACGTAGATAATGGTATTTGCCATTTGCTGCAGGTTAGAAAGTTTTACCCGATGAGCATAAGCCGGGCTCTGCATTGCCTTCACATTTGTCTGGAGATTTACAACCAGGCGCAGGTGAGATCTGATGTAGAGAATGGCCAATGGATCCTTGCGTAAGAAGGCCTGTTCCAGGTGTTCTTTTCCATATCGTGTTCCAAGTGCACGTTCAGTAATCCGCTTCTGGCGATCAGGATGAAGATAGCTGTATCTGCCACGATGCTCAATCACAGAGATCTGAAATTGTTCCAGAAGTTTGGATTGGAATTCATCAAAATTATTGGATGTGGCAGCGCATTCATTAATCGCATTTCGCAAATATTCTTTCTGTGTTAAGAATACGGTGGATCGTAGCTGATAATGTAGTGGTGACTTTTGATATCTTCATGTTTCTTATTCTTATGAAAATGAGCATTTGTCAGTCGTACTGCAACAAAATGTCTGTGATTTAATTCTTTTTCTTTATTTACTATTCTCATAATCCTCCTTCCTTTGCGATGATTTTTCCCTTTGGGAGTCCACGTATTTCAATATCGGCTGTCCCTTCCGATATTAGAAATAGTGCTGTGAACACCTTTAGGTGGAACCAACAGACGAGTGAAACGTCTGTTATGAAGAGGGTATGGGGAGATTCCCATCAAGATAAAACCCATAGGTTGACGGGAGGTCAAATGGCAATACCGTTAAACATGGGTGGATCTTGCTCTTATTTGTATCCCTCTATATAACGAAACGCTCAGAGACTGTTTTACAGTGGGGGAAAAGAAAAAAGTTTTATAGTGAATTGCAAGTGCATTGCTTTTAATGCATAATAACAATAAAGAAAACCTCATTACAGATATTGAGTCTAAAAAAACTTAAACGCAGTAGCAGGGAGATGACCACGCCCTTATTCCTCCTGCGTTGCCTTGAGATAGGTATTTCTATCGGAGATTTAGATTATTTGACGATTGGAATGGTGATGGATATTTGGACGGAGAAAGCAAATGATTCTGTGAAATATGATAACTTAGCTATGCAGGAAGATTTTGATAAGTTTTGATGAACAAATTGTAAATTTTGAAAGTTGTATTGCTATTGTACGCACAATCAAGTATAATATGATTATAAAAATATCGGAAAGGTGGTGCTGTATATGGCAGCAAAATCAGCGAATCTTTATGCTCGTATTGAACCGGAAGTGAAAGAAAAGGCAGAAAGCATTTTATCCGCACTGGGCATTCCTGCTTCCAATGCTATCAATATGTTTTATAAACAGATTATTCTTCAGAGAGGACTTCCTTTTGATGTGAAAATTCCATCTTCTCGTCCGGTAGATATGTCCGCTTTATCAGAAGCAGAATTGAATGCAGAACTTGAGAAAGGATATGCGGATATCAAAGCAGGAAGAACAAGAGAAGCAAGTGCAGTTTTTGCAGACATCCGTAAGGATTATAATCTATGATTTACACTATCAAAATTACAGATCAGGCAGATAATGATATCCGTAACATCTATGAATATATTGCCTACGAACTGCAGTCACCGGAGAATGCCAGTGGTCAGCTGGACAGAATCGAAAAGTGTATTATGAGTCTTGACGATATGCCAGAGCGCTATCGTTTTATGATAGAGAACCGTGGAAAAGTCGTGGACTTCATATTGTTCCAGTAGATAATTATTGCGTTCTCTATATTGTAGATAATGATGATAGGACAGTTTCCATTATGCGAGTGATGTATGGCGGTCGTGATATTGATGTTCAGCTTGATAAATACACGAAATACGAAGAGTAGTGTAAATCGGAATTTATAAAGGAGAATATTGATGAAACTATTTTTATGTTCGCACTTTTCAAGTGTGGGAAGTCTGATAAAGGAAGAAATTGAAAATAAGAAAGTCGCATTTATTCCAACAGCTTCACTGCGTGAAGGCTACACCG
>QUJA01000002.1 GCA_003480425.1 Firmicutes bacterium AM31-12AC | reverse complement strand
CCAGAATATCTGGGTTCCGATAATTATTCATTTTCTGAATAATAATATGGTGGTAGTTTTTTCAGGAACGTACTCTGCGGATGTACTTCAGAATCAGCAAATCCACTGGGGAGATATTCCTGTGGCACTGGTAATGAATCTGCTGATCTTTGGATGGGTGATCTTTCTGAAGTCATTTAAGGAGAAAAAAGCATAATATTGAGTTCATTCAAATTATTTAGAACAATTTGCAGGAGTACCGGCATTTTTAAGAATAGTTATTTTAATTTCATGTATTGCAGATTGGATGATATTTGCAAAAATTGAAGTGGCATAACTTATAATAGGTTAATCATAATTGTAATCAAAAATCACTGTCCATTCTGTGGCAAATCATTAAGGGGTGTACCTATAAATAGTAAAGAATATTGTCCACACTGTAGTTGTAAAATAGAACAGGAGCATAAGAAAATTCAAGTTTGTGAATTAAAAAATTAAATATAAAATGTGAGATAGAGCGTATGGAAATTAACTATACGTTCTATTTTTTGACTTTTTGAGAAAAGTGATTAAAAAACTATTGACATTTTGTTACTAGATGAATAGATATGTTTACTCATAATTTAAGAGAAAAAAGCCTCATGGGCATGAGGAAAAATGAAGGCAAAACGTAATGTCTATACATCGTATTTTTAGCACAGAATCGATTTTATCATTAATGGTCATTAATACATTTTAAAAAAAATTGTCAAGTCTATTGATTCGTATTATTCACTCTTTTAAATTTTAGTGCCAGAACCTGTTTTTTGTCCGTTCGTCTTTTGTATATGTGAGGTAAAAAAACGACCATCGAAAATAACTTAAAATGTGATTGGATTGTCTTTAATTAACTGCGTTCCTTTTTTGGGAAACAGCTATTTATAGTTAAAAGCAATAATTTTCTAGTAAAAATAAAAAATTGAGTCAAATGGTTGTATAAGCCCCCTAAAACGTTTCTACATATGAAGACCTTAAACCTATATGTCAATATCAAAAAGTCGAAATGAGGTGAAGAATTGAATTATAAATACATAACCAAGGAAGAAATTTCGGTTGCATACTTTCAGTTCCCTAAGTTCCTGTTGAAGTATCCGATTTCACAGAACGGGAAGGTGGTGTATATGCTGCTGTATGACCGGGCACGACTCTCACAAATGAATAACTGGTTGGATGAAAATGGCCGGATCTATGTGATCTATCCGATTACGGAATTAATAAAACATATAGGAAAATGTAGGTCGTCCATAAAGTCTGCATTAAAGGAATTGGAAGAAGCCGGACTACTGGTAAGAAGATCTGGTGGGTTTTCTAAGCCAAACCACTTGTATATAAAGATTCCCGCAGAAGAGATTTATCAGAAGGACAGAAATTCAACCCCGTTAGAAAATGGACGGTCATATAAACAACCACTGCATAGCCAGAATACTGGCCCCATGAGAGTCAAAAAGTCGACGCCTGAGACTTTTTCTCACAGTCTCGATTCAGGTCTGACACACGATAGACAGCTTTCTTGTAAGCGTATCCAGTTGGTGTGTAGTAATAGATTTCTATGAACTTTATCGAATCATTATTAATGCGGACAGACAGCCATTTTTGAACTATCATGTCCGCATCTCTTGCTACTATGCATTCTTGTTTATGTTTCATCTTTCTCGCCTATGAGTACAAAAATACCACCGGCCATTTTGATTGGTGGCAACTATACAACTGCATTTAATGCTTTGTTGTATTCAATGTCTAATTCATGTTTAAACTTTTCAAAATCTACATCAACCAGAATCAATATTCCATCAGAATAATCAAAATCAGTATTGGATATGCTCCTTTCATCTTTTTTTCACTTTCTTGCTATTTAGTTATAGTAATCGATGCCTTGACGTCAATAAATTATGCCCGAAAGCCTGGGAATCTATTTCAATCCCCATTTTTTTCAGGATTCTTTTCTCCGTAATCTCATTAATTTCAGTGTGTCTAGGAACTTGTTCCGTATCATTTCCACGTTTATACGTATCATAATTCCCGCCATGATCTTTGAACAAAAATCTTGCGTCTTCAAGTTTCTTTATCAGGTCACGCCGTTTCACGTACTCATCTCCGTTTTTCTTTGTTATACGCCTTAAATACGCATTTGCCAATAGTAAGTACGCATAATATACGCATTTATTTTATTTTCAAAAAAGGACAACTTGTCACCAGATTGCCCCTTTTCTAGGTTTGTCTCTATGGAGTTTTAACGAGCCGTATGGATTCAGCCTTTGCTTTAATCCCTTTTCTGAAATAACATTTTTCAAGCGAACTGCAACGATGCTATTTGATGCTATAATATCAAGCAACTTTATTTCTCCTTTCTTTTTAACCAATTTTTGTTTTTGATAATATAATAAAATTCTTGTTTTATCGATATATTTTTAACAAACTTCTTCTTGTTTCCCTTTATTGACATACCAAGATTTACGAAATACAATACCTATATAAATTCAAGTCAAACATCCGTGAGACTTGGCGCGTGATTCTGATCAGCGAAGCTGACATATTCCTATCAGAATCACTGCGCATCCTCGCGGAGCGTTTATCTCAGTCTTCTCGACTGAGATAAAATTGGTTATACTTAAGTCATACAATCAAGTAGAAAGGATGTGATCACATGCCACTATTAAAAAACGATACTTACACAGTCGAAGACATCTACGCTCTTCCAGAAGGAAAACGTGCAGAGCTGATTGACGGACAGATTTATGACATGGCACCACCAAGTCCGTTGCATCAGGAATTAGTAATGGAGCTTTCTGCAACTCTCAGAAATTATATTAGAAATAATAACGGACCATGCAAAGTTTACCCTGCACCATTCGCTGTATTTCTCAATCAAGATGATCGGAATTATGTAGAGCCGGATATCTCAGTAATCTGTGATCCAAACAAAATGAATGACAGAGGATGTAATGGTGCACCGGATTTCATTATCGAAATCGTATCACCAAGCAGTCAGAGAATGGATTATTTGACCAAGTTATTCAAATATCGTACTGCTGGTGTTCGGGAATATTGGATTGTAAACCCTATGAAGCAAACGGTTCAAGTTTACTACTTTGGTAATGTTGAGGATTCAACACAATATTCTTTTGACGATGAAATCAGTGTTGGAATTTATGATGATTTAAAGATTTGTATTACAGATCTATTAAAATAACCAAGAAAGATCATATGTAATATGGAATTGAAAAAATCGGTATTTGAAGAATTCAGGTGATTGTGCTATCTTACTGTAGAGAGGAGATTGCTTATGAAGAAAAAAGTCATTACAATTATTCTAATTGTATTATCAATAATCTCAGTTCCTGCATGTGGAAGAAAAGAAAAAATGTATGAGATTCCTGATTTATCACAGTACAAGACAGATTATGTAGGAGATTCTTCGAATGTTATAAAAATTGTAAGCAGTCAAGATTATCCGGAAGGATACGCATATGACAGTATAGAGATACAGTCTGAAAGTGAGCCTTATGGATTAACAGTTTTTCTAAAAGTTGAGCCATCTGCCTCTAAGCTCGAAGATGAATTGCAGGTTAATGCAGATATAACATTTGATTTGATTGGTAATTTGGAAACACTTGATTATAAAATAGCAGATAGCAAAGAAATTATTGCATCGTATGAACGGTAGTGCAGGATTTTTAGATAATTAAGGAGTGGTTGTGTATGGCAAAAATAGAAAGAAGTATAAATGAAGATTTTGATCAGTTACTTTCCAATATCGAAAATGGGATATTAAATAACAGTATGTCAGCAACACTAGAAGATGCCAGTGATTTTCAAAGTGGAACTGCGCGTTGCAGTGTTCGTGTTTTTGAGCGTTACAGCTATGCTGGTGGAAATAGAGTTAGTCTTAATATTACACTTTTTCAAAACGGCAAAGCTCCTGTTCAACTTTCCGCAATTACATCAGGAGGAAGTCAAGCTGTATTTTTCAAAATTAATACATTAGGGGAAGAAGCATTTCTTGATAAGTTGATCGAGTTACTAGATGTGTAACTTTCTTTTATAGAGAAAGAAGCTGCTCACTAATTTCTTAGCTCGCAGCTTCTTCTAACATTCAAACTATTTTTTTATTTCACCATCAACTATAAGGTTCTCTATAATAGTAACGGATTCTTCTAATTCTTCTGCTATCTCATCTATTGATTTTCCTTTAGAAAGTTTTCTTTGAATTTGTTGCTTTAGCAGTTCAATTCGACCTTCTTCGATTCCAGCCATTCGGCCTTCCTCTAAGCCTGCCTCTCGTCCGGCCTCAAATTCAGCCTTCCTCAGCTTTTTCTCTTCTTCATCCTTGTTATATTCGAATATACTCATGCTAATCACCTCAGCTCGATTTTGGATTAGAAATTCCGCTAATATCCCTTCTTTTATACATTCTTCAACAGCACATTCTACCGCTTCTTCTAATGACAGCTCTCCTAAAGAAGTATATTTACGGACTTTCGCTACATACTGAGCATATTCCTTTAATGTTTGACAGTGTTCCATCAGTTCCTGATTATGACCTTCATTAACATTCAGCACGGTTACTCGCAATTCCAGATCCGGATCATCTGTCTGGCATTCATATGCTGATGAAAGTCTGAATTCACTAATGTCTTCAATCTCTTTCATTCCATTATAGAACACAACAAATTTTGGTGCCGGAATCTTCTGTAGCACTGACGAATACAAAGACTTCTGAACGACCAGTTTCTGATATTCATTAGAGATATAAAACAGGTCTCTTAACGGCATGTTCGGGTTATATGTAGACTGGTGTTCATACAGATACAAATTCATATCCAGAATAAATGCCAAGTCATTTTTCATTCCCATATAAATCGAATTTTCCAATGTTACTACCTGTAATGCATCTGCATCGGTATAATTCTTGTGATTCATTGCGTTGTAAAGTGACAACAGATTTTCCTTGTTTTCAAACAGCATACGAAAAATGGTATCTTTGTACTTCTTTGTTGCTTTTACCGGCCGATTCCGTACAGAATACTTCCTGCTTCTCTGCGCATTCTTTCGTTTTGACATATTCACTTTTCCTCCTTTTTGCAGGAGGTCATCTACTTTTTCCAGCCGCCTCCTGCTTTACATAACTATTGGTATCTAAAGCATAGACTTCTGAAATGAAATTAGAAAATAGATGGTGAATCGTCACCTTAGATTCATAAGAAATATGCTTTGTGTTAGTATAACACATGCTATTCATAAAAAACAACTTAAAAAAAAGAAGCCACTCACTAATTTCTTAGTTCGCAGCTTCTTTTTTACCTGTCTCTATATTTTCTCAATTATACTTATTCAGCCAGATTCTCTCCACAATTATCCAAGAATAACTGGAATACCGCCTGTACAGTATTCAGACGATTTTCCATGCGGCTTCCTTTGAAATGGCATTCTCTTACAAATACATTTCCCCGGATATAACAGCTCACAAAGATTAATCCTACCGGTTTCTCCGGCGTACCGCCTCCCGGTCCTGCAATTCCAGTCGAAGCAAAAGCAACATCTGCCCCTGCGGCTTTCGCTGCCCCTTCTGCCATTTCGCGTGCAGTCTGGTCGCTGACAGCACCATATTGCTCTAATGTCTGAATCTGAACTCCAAGTAATCTGTGCTTCGCCTCATTTGAATACGTAACGTACCCTTCATTCAAGACTTCTGATGCCCCGGAAACATTTACCAATGTGCCTGCTATCAGACCTCCTGTACATGACTCTGCTGTCGTTACTGTCCATCCGAATTTTGTAAGAACTTCAACTACACGTTCTTCTAATACATCTTTTTGATCTACCTTTTCTGCCATCTGCCAGTCTGCATACATTTTCTTACATGCCTCCCTGTGTTAAGACCTCTTTATTTTTTACAACATAATCAATCAATGAAATAACGGTAAGTGCCAATGCTATCCAAATCAAAATCTGTGCAATGATATCGAAAATGCCGCCAAAATCTGCAATCAGTACGATAATCATAGCCATCTGAAATACCGTTTTGAATTTTCCCCAGTAGCTTGCGGCGATAACAATTCCGTTATCAGAAGCAACCAGACGGAATCCGCTAATGATAAATTCTCTTGCAATGATTACAATAACAATCCACGCCGGAAGTTTTCCCATTTCAATCATACAGATCATTGCTGAACATACGAGAAGTTTATCTGCCAATGGATCCATAAATTTCCCAAAGTTTGTCACCAGATTATATTTTCTTGCAATCTTTCCATCCAACATGTCCGTCAGACTCGCCACACAGAATAAAATGAGTGCGATCCATTTATTCGCCGGTCCACCTACATCTGTTAACATAAAAAATACAAAAAATGGAACCATGATTACTCTTAATACAGTTAGTTTATTCGGTAAGTTCATTTGTCAATCCTCCTATCAAATCATATTCTTCTGCTCCTGTCACTGTTACTTTTGCGAAATCACCTGACATGAGTAGTTCCCCTGTTTCCACAAAAATAAGTCCATCCACCTTCGGTGCGTCGCGATAAGTTCTTCCTACATATGCCGGCTCATCTGCAATTTTACCTTCAATCATAACGAGCATCTCTCTGCCGATCATATTTTCTGCAGTATCGAAAGCAATCTCTTGCTGAAGCTCCATCAATTCAGCCTGACGTTCAAGTTTTACTTCTTCATCTATCTGATCTGGCATTGTTGCAGCCGGTGTGTCTTCTTCCGGTGAATATGTAAATACGCCAAGTCTGTCAAATTCCATCTCATCTACAAATTCTACCAGTTCCTGATGCTGTTCTTCTGTCTCTCCCGGAAATCCTGTGATCAGAGTTGTTCTCAGACAAATATCCGGAATTTCTTTTCGAAGCTTTGTAACAATATCGATCAATTCCTGCTTACTTGTTCTTCTTCCCATACGTTTTAGAATTTCATCATTCGCATGTTGGATTGGAAGATCTAAATAGTGACAGATCTTTGGTTCTTCTTTTATAACCTGAATCAATTCATCTGTAATCTCTTCTGGATAGCAATAAAGGATTCGTATCCACTGAATTCCACTCACTTTACACAGCTCTTTTAATAGCTTATGAAGTGACTTTTCTCCGTAAAGGTCTTTTCCATAAAGTGTCGTCTCCTGTGCGACCAAAATCAACTCTTTTACGCCTTGTGCTGCCAGTTCTTCTGCTTCTTTGATAAGCTGCTCCATCGGTACACTTCGATAAGTTCCTCGAATCTTCGGAATAATGCAATATGTACAATGCTTGTCGCAGCCTTCTGCTATTTTCATATATGCGAAATGTCCGCCTGTTGTTATCTGTCGTTTTGTATCGACAACAGGCAATGCCTGAAGATCCTCCATCTCCAGAAAATGTTTTCCTTCCAGTGCTTCGTCAACTGCATCCAGTATCTTGTCATATGCCGTTGTTCCAAGCACTGCATCTACTTCTGGAATCTCATCAATGATTTCTTGTCTGTAACGCTCTGCCAGACATCCTGTTACAATCAATGCTTTTAATTTTCCTGTTTTCTTATATTCTGCCATCTCGAGAATATTATCAACGCTTTCCTGTTTTGCATCATGAATGAAGCAACATGTATTTACAACAATAATATCTGCTTCCTGCTCATCGTCGATCATCTCATAACCTCTGGACGCAAGAAGCCCTAACATCACTTCTGAATCTACCAGATTCTTATCGCATCCCAGGGAAATAAATAATATCTTCATAATCACTCTCCAAATCACTCAGAAAGGCAGATACCTGCCGGAACCTGCCTTTTCTTTATTCTTATCTACTTTTATTCTTCTTCCTCTGCGTTATCAGTAACGATTGTAAGCTTTCCTTCATTCATCTCCTGAATTGCGATAGAAAGTGGTTTTTCACCTTTCTTTGCTTTTACCAGCGGCATCTCTCCATCGATAAGTTGTCTTGCTCTCTTAGATGTTGCCATAACGATAGAATAACGGCTATTAACAACCTTTGTTTCGCCCTCTTCCACGTCCTTATTCACTACCTGCATCAAATCTGTATAAGATGGATGTAACATACTTTTATTCTCCTTTCATCTCTTTCAATTCTTTTTGAATCTTTTCTATAAAGTTTGTATTTCTTGAACATCTTAAATGTTCTGCCTGAATGACTGAATGCATCTGTTCCACACACTCTTCCAATGTATCATTAATGATCAGATAATCATAATTCTCCATACCTTCTGCTTCTTCCGCAGCACGGCTCATTCTGGAATTGATCACTTCCATGGTCTCTGTTCCTCGTCCTACAAGACGATGCTTCAGTTCCTGTGCAGATGGAGGAGCTACAAACAATAACAGTGTATCAGGGAACTTCTCTTTCACCTTCAGTGCTCCTTGAATCTCAATCTCAAGAATCACATCCTTGCCTTCGTCAAGCTTCTGCTCTACATAGCTCCGTGGTGTACCATAGTAATTTTCCACGTATCTAGCATACTCTATCAGCTCATCTTTCGCAATCATTTTTTCAAATTCATCTTTTGAAATGAAAAAATACTCGCGGCCATGAAGTTCTCCTTCTCTTGGCTGTCTTGTTGTTGCCGAAATAGATAACGCATACTTCTCTTCATATTTCTGCAGAAGTTCTTTCATTAAAGTTCCTTTGCCGGCTCCTGAAAAACCGGATACTACGATTAAAATGCCCTTCTTATTCATTTGCTCTCTTCTCCACTATCTCATACTTAAAACCATATTCAATAACTATTCAATATTCTGGATCTGTTCACGAATCTTCTCAATCTCTGTCTTTAATCCAATCGCATAATTCGAAACTTCCAGATCATTCGCCTTTGAAAGAATGGTGTTGGCTTCTCTGTTCATCTCCTGTGCAATAAAATCAAGCTTTCTTCCGATTCCTTCCGTCTCTTCTAATGTATCCCGCATATGCGAAATGTGGCTCTTCAAACGAACAGTCTCTTCGTCTGTACAAATCTTGTCAGCATATAAGATTACTTCAGCTGCCATCCTGTTCTCATCAACCGGCACATCCAATAGTTCATGGATCTTATCTTCCAGTTTCTTACGATACTCTTCCACAATCTGTGGTGAACGCTCTTCCACATGTCCTACTAGTGTCTCCATGCCGGAAAGCTTGTTCAAAATATCCTTCTTCAGGTTCTCACCTTCTGTGGTGCGTGTCTCAACAAACTGTGCAAATGCACCTTTTAATGCCATCTGCAGACCACTCCACAAAGCGTCTTCATCATCCGGCTTCTCTTCCATTGTCAATACCTCCGGACAATGTGCCAATGTAGAAACGCGGATATCATTATCAATTCCAAACGATTCTTCCATCTGCTTAAAGTATCTCATGTATTCCGCTGCAAGTGTTTCATTATACTTAAGTGCAGCCTGACTTTCTGAGTTATCTTCGTATGTAATAAAAATATCCACTTTACCACGCAGCGCATACTGTTTTAACAATGTGCGGATTGCAGTTTCGAAAAAATTAAATTTCTTCGGCATACGAATGTTAACGTCTAAATATCTGTGGTTTACCCCTTTTAATTCCACTGTAAATTTTTTAGATCCGGTCTGATACTCATATCTTCCAAATCCTGTCATGCTTTTTATCATGATGTCAACCTCTGTTTATTCGTTTTTTTACATTCATAACATTATACCTCGTAACCACAGTCAAGGTCAACCATTTCACTTTGAGTTTTATAAATTTCTTTATCTGAAAATAAATCTGTGTTATACTTTCTCTGTATCAGTTACTAATTTTTTGTAACCTGACATTCCATATTCAGGAATATAATCATAAAGAAACGAGGATATGATATGGCATTTGATGGAATTGTCGTGGCCAATCTGGTTCACGAATTAAAACAAGAATTAATAAACGGAAGAATTGCCAAAATTGCACAACCAGAAGCCGATGAGCTTCTTCTTACGATTAAGTCTCCTGCCGGACAGAGACGGCTTTGTATTTCGGCAAGTGCATCGCTTCCTTTAATATATTTAACAGACACCAATAAACCAAGCCCTATGACGGCACCAAACTTCTGCATGCTGCTTCGTAAGCATATTGCAAACGGCCGTATCATTGATATATGGCAACCAAAGCTGGAACGTATCATCCATTTTACGATTGAGCATTTAGATGAGATGGGGGACTTATGCCGTAAGGATTTGATTGTAGAGATCATGGGAAAGCACAGCAACATCATTTTCTGCAATGAAGAAGGTATGATCATCGACAGTATCAAGCATGTTCCTGCACAGATGAGTTCTGTACGTGAAGTATTACCGGGACGCACTTATTTTATTCCCGATACAATGGAAAAACATGATCCGCTAAGTATCAGTGCTCAAGATTTTATCGAAACTATTGACAGCAAACCCCTCCCACTTGCAAAAGCTATCTACACTAGTTTTACCGGTGTCAGTCCTGTTGTTGCGGAAGAGATTTGCTATTTATCCGGAATTGATTCTTCTATTACGCCTAAGGAATTATCTGAAGATATCAAGCTGCATTTGTATAACCAGTTTACAATTTATTTTTCTGCTATTTCCGAGGGGGATTTTAAACCGGCTATTTATTATAATGGGAATGAACCAAAAGAGTTTTCTTCACTACCACTGTCGCATTTTTCAAATTATACCCGCAAGGACTTTGAATCTATTTCTGAAGTGCTGGATTTATACTATTCTTCTCGAAATGCAATCACAAGAATCCGTCAAAAATCTACAGACCTTCGTCATGTAGTCCAGACGGCTCTGGAACGTGCGAGAAAGAAATATGATTTGCAGGTACGCCAGCTTAAAGATACCGAAAATCGTGATAAGTTCAAAGTATACGGAGAGCTGATCCATACTTATGGTTATAACCTTGAACCGGATGCGAAAAAGTTAGACGCACTTAATTACTATACAAATGAGATGGTAACAATCCCGCTTGATCCAACAAAGACACCGCAGGAAAATGCACAGCGTTATTTTGACAAGTATAACAAACAGAAACGTACCTTCGAAGCACTCTCTCGCTTAATTGAAGAAACCAAAGAGGATATTGATTATCTGGAATCTGTACAGAATGCACTTTTCATCGCACAGACCGAGGACGATCTTGCCCAGATCAAGGAAGAGTTGATTGATGCCGGATATATGCGCCGCAAATTCACCAAAAAGAAAATTAAGATTAAAAGTCAGCCTCTGCATTATATTTCCAGTGATGGATATCATATGTATGTTGGAAAGAATAATTTTCAAAATGAAGAACTCACATTTCATTTTGCTGTCGGCAATGACTGGTGGTTCCATGCAAAACAGGCTCCTGGCTCCCACGTTATCGTTAAGACTAACGGAGACGAGCTTCCGGACCGCACATTTGAAGAAGCCGGAAAGCTTGCCGCTTACTACTCCAGTATGAAGGATAAAGACAAGATTGAGATTGACTATGTTGAGAAAAAGCACGTGAAAAAGCCACGTGGAGGAAAGCCAGGATTTGTTGTATATTACACGAATTATTCACTGATCATCGACAGCGATATTTCCGGAATCCAGCTTGTAGAATAGATTGAGATTATAAAAAGAGGATGACGAAGCTTTTGTGCTCCATCATCCTCTTCTTTATGCATTCTGCCCCAGCAAAAAATCGATAAACTGCTGTGCTGTTCTTCCGGATAATCCGCCGTGAGCAAGCTCCCACTTATTTGCTTCAAGCAACAGCTCTTCCTCCGGCATCTGAATCTGATTTGCTTTTGCCAGCTCTTTTACAATCTGCTGGAACTCTTTCTTTGTCGGTGCTCCATAATAAATTGTCACCCCAAATCTTGCTACTAAAGATAATTTTTCCTGAACCGTATCATTTGTATGCATATCTTCATCACGATCCTGTTTATCCTTAAACGTTTCTCTGATCAGATGACGACGGTTTGATGTCGCATAGATCAGCACGTTGTTTGGCTTTTTCTCTAATCCGCCTTCAATAACGGCTTTCAAATATTTATATTCAATCTCAAATTCTTCAAATGAGAGATCATCCATGTAAATAATAAATTTATAATTGCGGTTTTTAATCTGTGCGATTATGTCATTCAAATCTTTAAACTGATGTTTGTAAACTTCAATGATACGCAATCCTTGGTCGTAATACTGATTTAAAATTGCCTTGATAGAAGATGATTTTCCAGTTCCTGCATCTCCATACAACAGACAGTTATTTGCTTTTCTTCCTTCTACAAATGCTTTTGTATTATCGATTAGTTTCTTTTTTGCAATTTCATAACCTACAAGGTCATCAAGATGTACATGTGCAATATTGGTAATTGGAACAATCTCTGCACTTTCCCCTTCCAGATGCTCGATACGGAAAGCCTTATGAAGTCCTAATTTTCCGACTCCGAATTCTTTGTAAAATTGTGTCAGGCGTTTCCCAAATAACTCAACTGATTCTGCCTCTCCTAATGATTTACTCAAGTTACAGATTCTGTCACGAATACGTTTATTAAATACTTTGCTTCCTTCATTTACATTGGTATAATTCAATAAAACAGCAAAGCTTTCTGCATCCAGCTCTTTCATTAATGGTTCAAAATCATAATCAAACAATTCCTTGAACACTTTAAAATCATGCATGGCAATTTGATTGATGCTGCCTTCTACAGGTCCTACAATTTCACAGGAGGTGCTATAGGCGTTCTCATCATTTGATAAAAGAAATGTCAGGTATGTATGCCATAGGTTTCCTTCAAATCCATGACTGACCGAAATTTCTAACAGTTCGTTAATGCACTCGAACAATAAACTTCTCAAGTCTTCTCTATTATAGTATTCATTGTTATAGTTCTCCATCAAAAATGTCATGTCCTGAAGAATCTCTCCATATTCCATGTTTTTGTACAGCATCAATTCATTTGTATGCATTGTAATTCCTTCTTTCTATTAAATAATTGCCATCACATTCAAGTTTCTTATTTCTTAATAATTTTCCAAATATATTCTACTTTTTGTTTTTAGTAATTTCCTAATATATTCAGATTTCTTGTTTCTTCGCGAAGCCCACGAAGCGCATTCTTCACTGCCGGCTGTTCCATATTTCCCTCAAAATCTACAAAGAAACGATATTCCCAGTTTCTTCCTTCGATTGGTCTGGACTCAATCTTTGTCATATTCAGATCATTATAAATGAAATGAGACAGGATACGATAGAGTGAACCGCTCTCATGAGGCAGCTCAAAACTTATACTGATCTTATTCGCATCTTTCAAATATACTTCTGATTGGTTACAATTACGAAACGGGTTGAATTATTTTTTTCATCATTGATATTGTCTGCCAGTATTTCCAATCCTTGTAATTTAGCCGCATAAGCACTGCATACCGCTGCCTGTTCTTTATTCTGTTCTGCTGCTACTTTTGCCGCTGCAACTGCAGTGTTCACAACACTGATACGCTGCCAGTCAGCATGCTCATCAAGAAAATGTGTTGTCTGCATGAGTGCTTCTGCCTTAGAGTAAACACATTTTACTTCCTCTAATTTCGTTCCGGGAATGCCTGCCAATGTATGTGTGATTGGAATGATCGTCTCTGCAACAATATAATTCTCGAACTCATCAAGGAGATCGTACATCTCATTCACTGCCCCTGCAGATGAATTTTCAATCGGAAGTACAGCATAATCTGCCGAACCTTCTTCAATAGCTTCCATTGCATCACGAAATGTATGCACATGAAAGCCATTACAGGACTCTCCAAAATAATTAAACATTGCAGCTTGTCCATAAGCTCCTTCTACGCCCTGAAATACAACTCTTGCTTTTTCTTTTTCTAAAGATTCAATAGCAATAAATGGAAGTCTTCCCAATGCTCCTGCCTCTACCAGTTTCTGATACTGAAGCTTACGGCTCATCGACATTAGCTGCGTATAAAGCTCCTGAATCCCCTTTTTATTAAACTCACCGTGTACTTTTGATGCCACATCGGCAAGCTTATTATTCTCTCTTTGTCTGTCCAGAACCTTCTTCCCACTCTGGATCTTATACTCACCAACTTCACCACATACTTTCATACGTTCTTCGAAAAGCCGGGCGATCTCATTATCTATTCCATCTAACTGTACTCGCAATTCTTCCAGTGTTGCCATAGTCTTTCTCCTTTCCATCTTTCGCGGCAATTTCCCAATAATCGACGCAAAATTGAACAGTAATCATGATATCATATTTTTTTTACAAAATCTATGTGAAAATGTGTTGAAAATAACCAGAATGTGTTATATTATTATTTAGAATATTTGATAGGAGGTAGCATTATGAACGTCATTGAATGTATCAAAAGCAGAAGAAGTATTCGAAAATACAAACCAAACGCGATTGACCATTCTATTATTGATTCTATTGTTTCCACAACTTCTTTTTCCCCTTCTTGGAAAAATACACAGATTACCCGTTTTATTGCAATTGAAGATCAATCCATTTTAAGCACAATAGCCAAATGCCATGTGCCTGATTATAATGCTAAGATTATAAATCAGATTCCTATGTTGATCGCCGTAAGCTACATAAAGGGACGCTGTGGATTCGAACGTGATGGTTCTTATTCTTCCAAAAAAGGAGATCGCTGGCAGATGTTTGATGCCGGAGTTGCCTGCCAGACATTTTGTCTTGCAGCAAAGGAACAGGGGTTAGGCACTGTTATTATGGGAATGTTTGATGAAGATGAGATAAGTAAACTCATTGAACTCCCAGAAGATCAGGAACTTGCTGCTCTCATTGCAATCGGTTATCCTGATATCGAACCGGAAGCACCAAAACGTAAGACTGTTGACGTTTTGCTTCAATATAAATAAGAAATATATGTCATTGAACATACTAGGAGGTATACAAATATGAGACATCTGATGAGTCCTTTAGACTTCTCTGTTGAAGAACTTGACACACTTCTTGATCTTGCACAGGATATCGAGAAGAATCCAAAGAAATACGCACATGCCTGTGACGGAAAAAAACTTGCAACTCTTTTCTATGAGCCAAGTACACGTACACGTCTTAGCCATGAAGCTGCAATGCTGAATCTTGGTGGAAATATTATGGGATTCTCTTCTGCTAATTCAAGCTCTGCTGCTAAAGGTGAAAGCGTATCTGACACAATTCGCACAATTTCATGCTATGCAGATATTTGTGCAATGCGTCATCCAAAAGAAGGTGCTCCTATGGTTGCATGCCAGCACTCTACAATTCCTGTGATCAATGCAGGTGATGGTGGACACGAGCATCCTACACAGACACTTACTGACCTTTTAACAATCCGTAATGTTAAGGGCCGTCTGGACAACATGACAATCGGTCTTTGCGGAGACTTGAAATTTGGTCGTACTGTACACTCTCTGATTCACGCTCTGGTTCGTTACCCTGGAATCAAATTTGTACTTATTTCACCAGAAGAATTACGACTTCCTGACTATGTTCGTCATGATGTACTTGACAAAATGAACATTCCTTATAAAGAAGTTGTCCGTCTGGAAGATGGTCTTCCTGAACTTGATATTTTATACATGACTCGTGTACAGAAAGAGCGTTTCTTCAACGAAGAAGATTATGTTCGTATGAAAGACTTCTATATTCTTGACAAAAAGAAAATGGAACTTGCTCCTGAAGATATGTACATTCTTCATCCACTTCCACGTGTTAACGAGATTTCTGTTGAAGTTGATGATGACCCACGTGCTGCATATTTCCGTCAGGTACAGTATGGTGTATATGTCCGTATGGCATTGATCCTTACACTGCTGGATATTCATGTAGACTAAGTTTAAAACACTTGAATTTTGGAAAGGAATAAAGATTATTATGCAAAATACATTATCAGTTGGAAAAATCTCAGAAGGATTTGTTCTGGATCATATCGAAGCTGGAAAAAGTATGGAAATTTACAAATACCTTCACCTTGATAAACTGGATTGCTGTGTTGCAATCATCAAAAATGCAAAAAGCAGTAAAATGGGAAGAAAAGATATCATGAAAATTGAATGCCCAATTGACTTCATTGATCTTGATATTTTAGGATTCATTGATCACAATATTACGATCAATATCATCCAGAACGAAGAAATCGTTGAGAAAAAACTTCTCAAACTTCCAAAAGAAATCAAAAATGTGATTCGTTGTAAAAACCCTCGTTGTATCACTTCTATCGAGCAGGGACTGGATCATATCTTCGTACTTACAGACGAAGAAAACCAGGTTTATCGTTGTAAATATTGCGAAGAGAAATATCATCGTAAAAACTAAAAAAAGGTCCTTCGGACCTTTTTTAGAATGTATGATAACTAAAAAGGCTTTCGCTTTACGAACATCCATCGTAAAGCGAAAGCCTTATTTTTTAACACTTTTCTGCAATTTCATAAATCAAGCGTTCTGTATCTTCCCATCCAAGACATGGATCTGTAATAGATTTACCATAAATCATATCCGGACATATCTTCTGATTTCCTTCTTCCAGATAACTTTCGATCATTACACCTTTTATCAGTTTTTTAAGCTCTGGATTATAGCTTCTGCTGTGAAGTACCTCACTTGTAATACGAATCTGTTCTTTAAACTTCTTGTTAGAATTTGAATGGTTCGCATCAATGATCGCTGCCGGATTTTTCAATTCCATTTTCTGGTATAATGAAAGCAGACGAACCAAATCTTCATAATGATAATTTGGATTGCATGTACCATACTTATCTACGCCACCGCGCAAAATCACATGGGCAAGATCATTACCATCTGTAGTCACATCCATACCTCGGTAAATAAATGAATGCGAATGCTGTGCTGCAATTACAGAGTTCAGCATAACAAGGAAGTCACCACTTGTCGGATTCTTCATTCCGATTGGAATATTCATCCCGCTCGCTGTAAGGCGATGCTGCTGATTCTCCACTGAACGAGCTCCAATTGCTTCATAGGACAAAATATCATCCAGATAGCTTCTATTTTCAGGATAGAGCATCTCATCAGCCGCTGTCAGTCCTGTCTCTTCAATGGCACGGATATGCATCTTGCGAATCGCAATAATTCCGGCCAGTAAATCCGGTGCCTTATCCGGGTCTGGCTGATGAAGCATACCTTTATATCCTTCTCCGGTTGTTCTAGGTTTGTTTGTATAAATTCTAGGAATGATCATAAGACGATCTGAAACTTTTTCATTCACTCTCGCAAGACGATTCACATACTCGCAGACTGCATCTTCATTATCTGCTGAACATGGTCCTACAATTACAATAAATTTATCGGACTTGCCTGTAAATATATCTCGAATCTCAGCATCTCTTTTTTCTTTAATCTTAATAATCTTGTCTGAAAGCGGATATTCTGCCTTCAAATCAGCCGGTAACGGAAGCTCCGCATTTATTCTCATTCCCATGTTGATATCTCCTTATGTTGTCTCACTGTGTTTTATGCCAATTGTTTCAATGTGTTAAGCAAGACGATGAGCCGGGTTATGTCGTTGAACAATCATCTATCTAGGCCTGTTGTCACCAACAGGCTCGAGCGACCTACCTAAAGCGTGACGGGCAGCCACATTGCTTTTATCCGGTCTTGCTTCGGATGGGGTTTACATGTGCCCTCTCTGTTACCAGCGAGGCGGTAGTCTCTTACACTGCCTTTCCACCCTTACATATGTGAATACATATGCGGTTTATTTCTGTTGCACTTTCCTTAGAGTCACCTCTACCGGACGTTATCCGGCATCCTGCCCTGTGAAGCCCGGACTTTCCTCGTCTGCAATCTTTCGATTCCCGCAGCCGCGATTGTCTGTCCTACTTAACACAGTTAAAAATTGTACCATGATTTTCCCTAAAAGTCCAGTCCTTCATCCACAATCAATGCATTCCCATCTGCTGCTGTTGTTGCAAGCTCATCACATCGTTCATTCTGTAGATGTCCATCGTGTCCTTTAACCCAATGAAATGTCACATCATGCCTTGCTTTCACTGCCATAAGGCGCTTCCACAAATCTACATTCTTAACTGGTTCATTTTTTCCTCGTTTCCAGTTCTTTTTGATCCACGAATCCACCCAATGCTGATTAAACGCATCTACAACATATTTAGAATCGGAATACACATCCACCTGACACGGACGATTTAAAGCCTCTAATCCGGAAATTACAGCCATTAATTCCATTCTGTTATTTGTCGTCTTCTTATATCCTTGTGACAGCTCCTTTATATGC
This sequence comes from Firmicutes bacterium AM31-12AC, assembly GCA_003480425.1. Lineage (GTDB taxonomy): Bacteria > Bacillota > Clostridia > Lachnospirales > Lachnospiraceae > Schaedlerella > Schaedlerella hominis. The sequence continues at coordinate 184,165 of QUJA01000002.1, read as the reverse complement.
AGCTGTCCTTTTGTATCCACGTACTCCAGTACTGCACCATATCCTCCAGGTCCATCTGGATTTCCTCTTGCAGCACCATCTGTATATAGTTTTATATGCATCTGATATATGTCTCCCTTTTCAGTTTTCACTACGCATTCATTGTCTCCAATGCCTGTACCAATTCCATTATAATATATTCCAGACTTTCTTTTGCTGATTTTTGTCCTTCATGAAGATTTACTATAATTGTTTTATTACGGATTCCGGCTGTTCCACGATCCAATATTACTTTCTTCGTATATCGGATATTATATGCCCGGATTGCCTCTGGAATCCCCGGAAGTAAACGATCTGCCACTTCCATCAGTGCATCCGGCGCGCAATCTTTTTTCAAATATCCAACCGCACCTGTTGTAATAATCAGCTGTACTGCTTCTGAATCTGCCAGCTGCTTCATTACAGCTGCCACTACTGTTTTGTCTTCCGGAAGCACACCTTCTTTTACTTCAAAGCCGATCTGTTCTAGTGTTGTTTTCAATGCAGCGCCTGTCTTGCTGCTTTTTTTCTGTTCATATGCTCTTGTATTTATTGTAAATACTGCTGCCTTCACTTCTTGTGTACCCCTTTCTATTTATATCCCCTGCGTTTGCCATAAAGACAGCTTATATTCTTCTATCCCAAAGCTGTCCTTTACTTTTTACTTTTTATTTTCTAATCTAATATCTTTCTTGCCAATGAATTTGCCTTTTCATAAACTTCTTCTGCCGGACAATCAAGATAAAATTCTCCATCCTGATATAATACTTTACCCGCAACCATTGTCATCTTGACATTCTGCTTGCTTCCTGCATATACAAGATTCTTCTCTGTATTCTGGATTGGCTGCATATTCGGCTGTTTGAGATCAATCATGATTAGATCTGCTTTTTTTCCTTCGCTCAAAGTATCACATTCATTAAGTCCCATAGCATGTGCTCCATTTACCGTAGCCATCTTCAAAACTTCCATTGCCGGTACTGCTTCCGGATCATCACACACGACCTTCTGAAGCCCTGTCACAAGAAACATCTCTCTAAACATATCAAGACAATTATTACTTGCAGGTCCGTCTGTTCCTATAGCAACCGGGATTCCTTCTTTCAGATAACGATTAATCGGTGCGATACCACTTGCCAGTTTCAAGTTTGATGCCGGATTTGTCACTACATACATACCACGTCTTTTCAAAATATCATAATCTGCTTCATCCAAATGCACACCATGGAATATAGTTCCTCCATAATTAAACAGTCCCAGTGAATCCATATATGCAACCGGTGTCATGCCGCTGTGGGCACGACAACCCTCTACTTCTTTTCTCGTCTCCGAACAATGCACACTGACCGGTGCCTGATATTTATGTGCAAGCTGGGCAATATCCTCCATCAGCTCTTTCTTTGTTGTATACTCTGCATGGAAACCAAGACGATGGCTGATCATACGTGACGGATCTTCATTCAAACGAAGATAATCTTTTTCCATGCTCTCTGCTGTTCCGCCAAAATCATTTGTACTGTCACAGAATGTATAACGGAATCCACAATCTCTGGCTGCACGTGCTCCGTCATCTACAAAGAAATACATATCATATGCTGCAGTGATTCCGCTTGTCAGATATTCCATGATTCCTAACTTCGTAAACCAGTATACAGCTTCTCCATCCAGCTTTGCTTCATTTGGAAATACCTGTTTATTCAGCCACTCATCTAATTTCATATCATCAGCATAGGAACGTAAAAACGTCATTGCTGTATGTGTATGTGCATTTTTAAATCCTGGCATGATTAAATTGCCCTTTGCATCAATCTCTTTATCCCAAACGATATCCGTTTCTTTTCCTTTTGGTCCTGCATAAACAATGGTATCCCCCTCAATCCACACTTCCCCAAAAAATGCAGGCTTTCCTTCTTCCATTGTTAAAATTCTTGCATTATATATTCTTGTATTCATCTTCCATCCTCGTCTTTTTCATAATATTTATCAGTAGTCTCTCAAATTCTTTACCTTTGCAATATCTCATTTTTATCACTTACGCAGTTATTTTTATTATACTCTTAAATAATAATACAAACAAGACCTCCATTGCTGTCATTTACAATCTTTTGCATCGTATCCTGCAGCTTCACCTGGCTTTCTTCATTAATTTTTACAAGCTTACTCTGAATCCCATCTATCACTAATTCTTCTACGGATTTTCCGAAAATATTTGTTGCCCAGACACCTTCTTCTGTCTGGCTTTCTGCTTTAATATATTGTACCAGATCTTCTGCCTGTTTTTCACTCCCAACAATCGGAGCAATTTCAGTTGCAATATTTGCCCGGATCATATGAATAGAAGGTGCCTCTGAATGGATTTTCACACCAAATTTATTTCCCTGCTTTATGATTGTTGGTTCATCCAACACGATTTCGTCTCGCTTTGGACTAACAACACCATAACCTTTTCGTTTCACATCCGCAAATGCATCTTTTATCTGAACATATTCTTCTTTCATTGCGGATAAAGATTTTAAAACAGATATCAATTCATATTCTCCCTGGATAGATGTACCCGTCAGTTCACTCAATACTTGATAATAATATTGCATGTCAAACTCTAACTGAACGCAAACCTTCCCTGTATCCATCTCGATCTTATCCACCCGAACTTTCTCTATGTAGGGACTGTCTGTTTTTTCTTCTATTAATCCGGCACTTCTGATATCCACAAGTTCATCTAAAATTTTTTTCACTACTTTCAAAAGATCTTGTTTGATTACATGCTCCCTCGACAACATTTCTACCCATTTGGGAATAAAAAATTCAACCTCCGATATTGGAAATTCATATAAAAGCTGTTGAATCATCTGATTAATATCTTCCATTTTTAATTGTTCGCAGTTCACAGTAATCACGGTTGTCTTATACTTTTTCTCAAGCTCCTGCTTCAAACCCTGTGCTTCCTCAGAATACGGTTTTTTACAATTTAGTACAATTAAAAATGGTTTTCCTATACTTTTCAATTCTTGTATCGTCTGTTCTTCTGCTGCCACATAATTTTGTCTTGGAATTTCTCCGATACTTCCATCTGTTGTGACAACCAGACCTATCGTTGAATGATCGCGTATCACTTTCTGCGTCCCTATTGCTGCTGCTTTTGTAAACGGAATTTCTGTATCAAACCATGGTGTCTTCACCTGTCGTTCAACATCATGTTCAATATGTCCGATTGCTCCATCTACCATAAATCCAACACAATCAATCAGTCTTACTTTTATATTTACATCCTCTCCCAGCTTTAATTGTGCCGCATCTTTTGGAATAAATTTCGGTTCTGTTGTCATAATCATTGTACCGGATGCCGATTGTGGAAGTTCATCCTGCGTTCTCTTCCTGTCATGCTCATCTGTTATATTAGGAAGCACCAGCAAATCCATAAATCTTTTGATAAATGTCGACTTGCCTGTCCGAACCGGTCCTACTACTCCGATATAAATCTCCCCGTTAGTTCTTGTCTGCATATCTTTGTATAACTGAAATGAATCCATAAAAATACCCCCTTGTTCTGCTGATACCAATGTATGCAGACCAAGAGGGGTTTATACGTTTGTTTTCTTTTAATCCAAACTCAATATTCTATTATACTTCATCCGGCCATGGCAGTGATGCATGTTCGTTTTTAGATTCTCTGAGCATCAACTCATTTACTGCATCACGCGCTTTCTTACCTTCAAACAAAATCTGATTGACCGCTGTTACGATTGGCATAGATACATCATATTTTTCAGCAAGCCTTGCTGCTGCTTTTGCAGAATAAACGCCTTCTACTACCATTTGAACTTCATCCATTGCCTCTTGCATGGATTTTCCCTGCCCCATAAGATATCCGGCTTTACGGTTACGGCTGTGTACACTTGCACAGGTTACAATTAAATCTCCAATTCCTGTAAGCCCTGTAAATGTTTCCAGTTTTCCCCCCATCTTCATACCAAGTCTTGCAATCTCTGCGATACCACGTGTGATAAGTGCGGCTTTTGTATTGTCTCCATAACCCAGTCCGTCAGCCATGCCAGCTGCCAGTGCAATTACATTCTTAAGTGAACCGCCAAGCTCGATTCCCAAAATATCCGGGCTGATATAAACACGAAATACCGGACTGATAAAAGCCTTCTGAAGATATTCTGCTGTCTTCTTTGTCTTTGCTCCAATCACACACGTCGTTGGTAATTTTCTTCCAACTTCCTCTGCATGACTTGGTCCTGAAAGCACTGCCACATCTGCCTGAGGAATCTCTTCCTCTATCTGTTGAGACAATGTCTTCAATGTACTCTCTTCAATACCTTTTGCAACATCTACGATTTTCTGCCCCTCTGCAACATACGGGCACATCTTCTTTGCCGTTGCTCTTGTAAATGGAGATGGTACTGCCAATACAAGAAAATCTTTTCCTTCAATTGCTTCCTGAAGATTTCCTGTGATCACCATCTTATCGGACAACTTCACTCCCGGCAATTTTTTAGCATGTTCACGCTGCTCATTCAACATCTTCACCTCTTCCGGATCGATCGACCAGATTGTCACCTGATGCCCATTGTCATCCAAAAGTACCGATAATGCTGTACCCCAGCTTCCTGCTCCGATTACTCCTACGTTTGCCACATCAAACACCCCTTTCTCTTATTTTTTTGAACCGAATCTATTTTCTGTTCCGGCTATCAGACGTTTGATATTTTCTTTATGTCTAAACCATGCAAGCACCATAATGACACACGCAAGCACATAAGTCTCAATACGATAATTTAATCTCATTCCAAGACCGCCCATCTCTCCGTAAAGAATGATTTCCATAAAAAATGTCGTTGCCGCCAATAGAGAGCCAAGCGACACATAGCGTGTTAAAATTGATGCGATAAAAAAACATGCCAGTGGAATCGGTACCAAAACCGGATGCGTTGCAACTACCAGTCCTGCCAGTACAGCAATTCCTTTTCCACCTTTAAACTTCAAATAAAATGGGAAATTATGACCCAGGGTTGCACCTACCCCTGCGTACATTGCCAGCTCGGTGCATACGCTGTGTCACGGTAAATATATCGCGTAAGACATATCGCTAATACGCATTTCAGCACATCTCCTGCAAATGTACACAAACCGGCTTTCCATCCCATTACACGAACTGCATTTGTTGAGCCGGCGTTTCCGCTGCCCTGCTGTCTGATATCAATATGATGCAGTTTTCCAACAATATAACCTGTCTGAAACAAGCCAAAAATATATCCAATTACTAAACAGATGATACGTTCCATCTTCTACTGATCCTTTTCCTTTCTCTCTCTGATAAAGAACTTTAATGAAGTTCCTCTGAATCCAAAAGCTTCTCGAATCTTGTTTTCCAAATATCTTGTATATGAAAAATGCATCAGCTGCTTATCATTTACAAAAATTACAAATGATGGTGGTTTAACCGCTACCTGCGTAATATAGTAAAGTTTCAGACGTTTTCCCTTATCTGAAGGTGGCTGCTGCATAGCAACTGCCTCTGTCATGATCTCATTCAAAACTCCTGTCGCAACGCGGAGGGTCTGATTCTCAATAACCATATCGATCATATCATATAATTTATTCAAACGCTGTCCTGTCATAGCAGATACATACATAATTTCTGCATATGGCATGTATGACAATACCTGACGGATCTTATTCTCATATTCACGCATTGTCTTGTCATTTTTCTCAATGGCATCCCATTTATTCACTACAATGATGACACCCTTGCCTCGTTCATGTGCAATTCCGGCAATCTTTGCATCCTGCTCTGTTACACCTTCTGTTGCATCGATCACCATCAAGACCACATCTGCACGCTCCACTGCTGTTACTGTACGGATAATACTGTAACGCTCCAGTTCTTCTTTTATCTTATTCTTACGGCGAAGTCCCGCTGTATCAATAAAAACATATTCCTTGTCATTATGCTTGATTGCTGTGTCAATGGCATCTCTTGTCGTACCTGCAATATTAGATACAATCACGCGGTTCTCTCCCAACAATTTATTAATGATCGAAGATTTTCCTACGTTTGGTTTCCCTACGATGGCGATACGAGGACGTTCATCTTCCTCTTCTTCTCCTGCACCTTCCGGGAAATGTGAAATCACAACATCGAGCATATCTCCCAATCCAAGTCTGGATGCAGCCGAGATTGGAATTGGATCTCCGATTCCAAGATTATAGAACTCGTACACATCTGCCATGTACTTATCAAAATTATCTACTTTATTTACAACAAGTACGATTGGTTTTCCGGAACGGCGGAGCATATCTGCAACCTTTGAATCCGAATCCTGAAGTCCCTGTTTTACATCTGTAATAAATACAATTACATCTGCTGTATCAATGGCAATCTGCGCCTGTTCTCTCATCTGTGATAAAATGACATCTCTGCTGTCCGGCTCAATACCGCCTGTATCGATCATTGTAAATTCTTTATCCAACCAGGAAACATCCGCATAAATACGGTCTCTTGTTACTCCCGGTGTATCTTTGACGATGGAGATCATCTCCCCCGCCAGTACGTTAAATAATGTAGACTTTCCTACGTTAGGTCTTCCTACAATTGCTACCACTGGTTTACTCATCTTTGTATCTACCTTTCTTATATTCTCTATTTATCAGTTACTTTTTTATGTGTTTATTTTTCCAATATTGCATCAAGCAAATCTTGTCCGCTTGATTTTACAATATTCAACTTTACTTGTAAAGTTTTCTCTACATCATCTGTCGTATAATCATCCAAAAATACATCCTCATCTATACGCAGCATATTGCATGGGATCAATAATCGTTCTCCCTGCATCTGTACTTTCATCTGGCTCATCAAATCCTGTCCGGTAATCAGTCCGGACACCGTGATTAATTCACCAAAGAAATCATTTCTGATTGGGACAACATTTACATGAACATTCGGGAACTTGTCCTTCATCGCCTGTACAAGACGCAACAGATACGGATAAGCCAGACGCCCCGTTGCCATAGACATCACACGTTCTTTGTCATCCCCTTCTTCTTTCTCCAGTGCTTCCATGAACTCATCATGGAGCAGTCGAAGCATTCCAACTCCATTCTCAAGCTGAAGATATCCGTCATATTGTTCTTCATCCGGAAGCTCCCGCTCTGCAAGAATATACCATTCATCACTGGCGTGGATAAAATGAATTCCATATTCTGGATAAACCTTCTCTCTCCATTTATAAATAATATCCAACACCTGATTCGCATCTTCCTTTGTAAATGGTTCGAGTGGCTCAAGTCCATCACGGTATTTGCTAAGTCCTACCGGAACGACAGAAACACTTCTTAAAAATGGCAGGTATTTTGTCAGGTCGCGAATACTTCTCTCCAACTCTTCTCCGTCATTAAAGCCCTTACACAGTACAATCTGACCATTCATCTCAATGCCTGCCTGATATAAAATATCAACCTTCTTTAAAGCATCTCCGGCAAAACGATTGTGCAGCATCCTGCATCTAAGTTCCGGGTTGGTCGTCTGAAAGGAAATATTGATTGGCTCCAGATGGTACTTCACAATTCTTTGCATATCATGCTCGCTCATATTTGTAAGTGTCACATAATTCCCCTGCAAAAATGAGAGTCTGGAATCATCATCTTTAAAATAAAGTGTCTCTCTCATTCCCGGAGGCATCTGATCGATAAAACAGAAAATGCATTTATTATGACAGGAACGATATTCATCCATCAGTCCCTGTTCAAAATCCATTCCCAAATCTTCCAATTCTTCTTTTTCAATCTCTAATTCCCATTGTTCTCCATTTTCCTTCTCTATAAGCAGAACAACAAGCTCATCTTCCATGTAATAGCGATAATCAAAAATGTCTTCGATTTCATTTCCATTCATCGTCAACAATCTATCCCCTGGTTCGATTCCCATCTCTTCAGCAATACTGCCAGGGTGCACTGTGCTGATGACATGTTTATGTTTCATATAATTAAACCTCTTTCATATCGACATAATTTCCGCAATATACCATGTTATTTTAACATAATCCGCAAATTTAGTAAAGATAAGGTTGAGTCACTTGAATTTCTATATAAAAAATGATATAACGATATTGTATCTGTGTATGATGACGTATTCATACACCGCACAATCACGAAAATAATACTTAGGAGAAAATCATGTCAAACAATATTGAAGCATTGGAAAAAACACTTCCTGCTGCACCGATGAAACTGGTTGCAATGGAAAGCTGTAAGGACCTTGGTCAGAAGGTCAATGACTATCTTGTATCTTTTCGAAAGGACACCATTAACGAGATCACAAACTCTCCACTCTATGCAAATTACAAATCAAACAGCTATCTTGTAGATTGTAGTTGTCCACGTTTCGGAAGCGGAGAAGCGAAAGGTATTTTAAAAGAAACCATCCGCGGAACGGATCTGTTTATCATGACTGATGTCTGCAACTACAGCCTGACTTATTCTGTAAATGGACATCTCAATCACATGTCTCCAGATGATCACTATCAGGATCTGAAACGTATCATCTCTGCCGCAACCGGAAAGGCACATCGTATCAACGTTATCATGCCATTCCTTTACGAAAGCCGTCAGCACAAACGTACCAAGCGAGAATCTCTGGACTGTGCACTTGCATTAGAAGAATTAACTGCAATGGGTGTTGAAAACATCATCACTTTTGATGCACATGACCCACGAGTACAGAATGCGATTCCTTTGAGCGGATTCGATAGTTTTGATCCTCCGTATCAGTTTATGAAAGCACTTTTCAAAGCAGTTCCTGATCTTATTGTCGACAAAGAACATCTGATGATCATCAGCCCGGATGAGGTGCTATGCATCGTGCTGTATACTTTTCAAATGTCCTTGGCGTAGATATGGGTATGTTCTATAAACGTCGTGACTACTCTACTATTGTAAATGGTAAGAATCCAATCGTTGCCCACGAATTTTTGGGAGACGATGTGACAGGAAAAGATGTCATCATCGTAGACGATATGATTTCTTCCGGAGAAAGTATGCTTGATGTTGCAAAGAAATTAAAAGAACGTGGTGCCGGACGTGTATTTGTATGTACAACATTTGGTCTGTTCACAGAAGGATTTGATAAATTTGATGATTATTATGAAAAAGGATATATCACCAAAGTAATCACAACCAACTTAACTTATCTGCCTTCTATTGTAAACGAAAAGCCATATTTCGTAACTGCAGATATGAGTAAATTCCTGGCATTGATCATTGATTCATTGAATCATGATGTTACAATCGGCAACGTACTGAATCCAACAGACAAAATCCATACTTTATTAGAAAAACACAATATCAAACGATAAAAGCAAAAAAAGAAAAGGTTTCCGGACCTTTTCTTTTTTTGCTTTTTATTATCACTAATACAATTTCGCACTGATTGTTTTTGGTTTCAATCCATTTTCTTCAAGTGCTGCAAGTATCTTATGCTTATGCTCTGTTCCAAACGCTTCCATCGTAATTCTAAGCTCTACTGCCGCATTTCTATTTGTACTTACAAACTGATTGTGCTCAAGTTTGATAATATTACCTTTTTGTTCTGCGATAACAGATGCAACTCTCTGCAACTCACCCGGCTTATCCGGAAGTAATACAGATACTGAGAAAATACGATCTCGCTGGATCAATCCATGCTGTACTATAGATGACATTGTAATCACATCCATGTTACCGCCACTTAAGATACATACAACCTTTTTGCCTTTGCAATCAAGCTGTTTCAATGCTGCGACACTCAAAAGACCAGAATTTTCCACGATCATCTTGTGATTTTCTACGATATCCAAAAATGCACCAATTAACTCATCATCTTCTACCAGCAATACTTCATCAACATTCTCTCGTACATATGGCAGATTCTGATGTCCTACTGCTTTTACTGCTGTACCATCTGCAATTGTATTCGCACTGTCAAGTTCTACTACTTCTCCGGCTTTTAACGCTGCTGTCATACTTGCTGCTCCGGCTGGTTCTACACCAATGACTTTAATCTTTGGATTGAGCATCTTCGCAAGTGTAGATACACCTGTGATCAATCCGCCTCCACCGATCGGTGCAAGAATATAATCTACAGTAGGCAGTTCCTGAATAATCTCCATAGCAATTGTTCCCTGTCCGGTTGCAACGTCCAGATCATCAAATGGATGCACAAATGTATACCCATGTTCTTCTGCAAGTTTGTATGCATACTCACATGCATCGTCATATACATCTCCGTGAAGAATTACTTCCGCACCATAGCTCTTTGTACGATTCACCTTGATAAGTGGTGTTACTGTAGGCATAACAATCGTCGCCTTACATCCATATGCCTTTGCTGCATATGCAACTCCCTGTGCATGGTTTCCCGCAGATGCTGTAATCAGACCTTTTGCACGTTCTTCTTCTGACAATGTACTGATCTTGTAATAAGCTCCACGTAATTTGTATGCTCCTGTATGCTGCATATTTTCTGGTTTTAAATACACCTTTGCCCCTGTCTGCTGACTTAAATAATCACTCTTTATCAATTTTGTCGGGTTTGTAACTCGTGTAACTATTTCACTTGCTTCCTCGAACTTCTCTAATGTTAATTCATTCATCCTGCTCACCTTTTTTCTTTGTGTTTTGACTTCTATTTCAGCTTTTTCTAAAAAACTTTATCCGTTTCTTATGTTATATCATAAGAACTCTCGAGTTCGATGTCAATTATTTTTTATATAATATGCAAAAAAATGTATGTTTATTCGTTATTACTCTTCATCTTCTGTATATTCTTTTTTGTCATTTGTATAAAATAATGCATTTACAAATTCATCTGCATTAAATTTCTGCAGGTCATCAATCGACTCACCAACGCCGATATATTTTACCGGAATACCAAGCTCTGACTGGATTGCAACTGCTATTCCGCCTTTTGCTGTTCCGTCCATCTTCGTTAATACAACACCTGTAATATCTGTAACTTCATTAAACTCTTTTGCCTGAGCTAATGCATTCTGCCCTGTTGTAGCATCCAGAACAACCAATGTCTCACGATACGCATCCGGGTATTCTCTATCTATCACGCGATTGATTTTTTTCAATTCTTCCATCAGATTCTTTTTGTTATGAAGACGTCCTGCTGTATCACAGAGCAAAATATCTGCTTTTCTTGCTTTTGCCGCTGCTACTGCATCATAGACAACTGCTGCCGGATCAGACCCTTCCTGTCCACCAATCATCTCTACCTGTGCACGATTTGCCCATTCCTTAAGCTGTTCTCCTGCTGCAGCACGGAATGTATCTGCCGCACCAAGGATTACTTTCTTCCCTTGTGCATGGAATTTTCCTGCCAGCTTTCCAATCGTCGTAGTTTTACCTACTCCATTGACTCCGATCACAAATACTACAGACTGGCGGTTTTCAAATTCATAAGCTGTCTCGCCTACATCCATCTGTTTTTTTATGCTATCGATCAATAATTCTCTACATTCGATAGGTTCTTTGATATGCTGTTCTTTTACCTTCTCTTTGAGATCTTCTATAATCTCCATTGTTGTGTGCACACCGAGGTCTCCCATGATCAATGTTTCTTCTAATTCCTCATAGAAATCATCATCAATATGAGAAAAACCATGAAAAATACTGTCCATTCCGGACACAATATTATCTCTTGTTTTTGTCAGACCTGATACCAGTCTGCTAAAAAAGCCTTTTTTCTCTCCCATTTTTTCTCTCCTTTTGTAATTGCTTATCTGCCCGCAATTATGCTTTTCTTTCTTTTTCTAACTGCTCCTCTACCAAATCAACAGAAACCAATGTAGAAATACCTTTCTCCTGCATTGTAATACCATACAGACGGTCTGCCGCCGCCATGGTTCCTCGTCGATGCGTGATTACAATAAACTGTGTATGTTTTGTCAGCTTATGTAAATATTGTGCATATCGGTCTACGTTGCTATCGTCAAGTGCTGCCTCAATCTCATCCAGAAGACAGAACGGTGAAGGCTTCAAATTCTGGATCGCAAACAATAAGGAAATTGCAGTCAACGCTTTCTCTCCACCTGATAACTGCATCATATTCTGTAATTTCTTTCCAGGTGGCTGAGCAATGATTCGGATTCCGGCTTCAAGTACATCTTCATCTTCCATCAGCTCCAATGTACCTTTTCCACCTCCAAAAAGCTGTTTAAACACACTGTCAAATTCTGTTCTGATACGTGCGAACTGTTCTTGGAACTGTTGTCTCATGGCTATATCAAGTTCCTCTATAATTTTTACAAGAGATGCCTCTGCCTCTACCAGATCATCATGCTGCGTTTTCAAAAATTCATATCGCTCTGACACACTCTTATATTCTTCAATCGCATTGACATTTACATTTCCAAGATTTCTAATCTCATTCTTCAACCCTTGGATTGCCTGTTTCATATAAGCCAGATCTGTCATATTCTCGTCACGAAGCTCCAGCGCACGATTATATGTCAGCTCATATTCTTCCCACATATAATTAATCTGCTTATCAGAAGCCTCTTCATACGACTCTTTTCGACTGTTCAGACGGAAACATTCTTTGTCAAGATCTGACATGTGTTTTGACAATGCTTCTCTTTTTTCCAAAAAGCTTTTATTTTTATTGCTCAGTTCTTCTCTCTGTTTTGTTTTTTCTTCAATTTCTTTCTGAATTTCCTCAAATAAATCTTTTGACTCTTCAATCGTTCTCTGCAAATCTGAAATTTCTTCTTCTTTTGCCTGAATTTCTTCCACTGCATTTCCTTTATTCAGTTTCAACTCTTCCAGTTCCTCTTCAAACTGTTTTATCTCTTCCTGAATACGATTGATATTTTCCTGTACAAATGCTTCTTTTTGCTCCAAGCCTGCAAAATTAAGATGCACTTTTTCTGAAAGGTGCTGCTGTTCACTTTCTTTTACCTTATCGGACTCTAAAGTCTGCTGCATCATATCAATCTTCTCATTCAACTCTTTTTCCAGATTTTCAGATGTCTCTAATTCCATCTGTATAGACTCCTCGTTGTCACGAATTTCTTCCAGTTCTTTTTCAATATCACCTAATTCTGACTGATACCGCTGTTGTCTTTGGAATAGCTCTCTCTGATTTTCCTGCACCTGTTCCATATTCATCTTAAGTGTATTTTCAACTACAGATGCCTCCTGAACATTCTGCTTCAAAGAATCAATCTTTTCATAACATACTGCACGCTTCTGTTTTATTCCAGCCACCGATTCTTCGATTTCCTGAATCTTGTCTTTTATCACAACAACATGTTTTTCAAATTCTTCAATCTCACGACGTCTGCTTAAGAGATTACTTGAATTTTTGAATGCACCACCAGTCATAGAACCGCCTGGATTGATTAAATCTCCTTCCAATGTCACAAGTCGAAGTGACTGTCTGTATTTTTTCGCAATCGCAATTCCATGGTCGATATGATCTACCACAACTGTTTTTCCAAGTAGCTGATCTGCAAGAATCTGGAATTTTTTCTCAACATGGACCAGCGTATTTGCCAAGCCAATCACACCCGGTTCTCTCAAAGCTTCTTCATTTCGGATTCCATTTCCTCCATGCATACTTGTTAACGGGAGAAATGTTGCTCTTCCAAATTTATTTTTCTTTAAAAATTGAATCATCCGTTTTGCAGTTTCTTCATTATCTGTTACGATATTCTGTATACTTCCACCAAGTGCAGTCTCAACAGCGATCTCATATTCCTTATCTACTTTGACGATATCTGCTACCACACCCAGCAATCCCGGCTCATGGTCTCGATTGTTCATCACACGCTTGATGCTGTTGCCATATCCGTCATAACGCTCTGTCATATTTTTTAATGATTCTAACCTGGAAACTTCTCTGTGATAATTTGACTGCTCTGTACGTAATTCCCGCTCTACTTTTGATATTTCATTTTGATAAGCTAAAATCTGCTCTTCCTGCTCTTGCATCGCATGATTATAGCCTGCTATCTCTGCTTGAACCTTCTTTCTTTGTTCTGCATAATCCGAAAGTACTGCATTCTTCTGTGCCCCTTGACTTGCAATCTCAAGAATTACTTTATTCAAAGAAGCTCTTCTTGTTGTAATCTGGCTTTTTGTTGTTGTAAAATGCTGAATCTGTGCTTTTGTAGATGCACGATTATTCAAAAGCTCCATAATTTCCTGTTTATGCTGCTCAATCTCATCTGTCGCACGGGCAATCTTTGTCTGAATATCTGTCAATTTCTGCTGTGCATCGTTGTTTTGAACAGACTCTTGCTGTAATTCCTGACGAATCTTATGACGTTCACTCTCCAGAGCTTCCTTTTGTTCTTGTCTGGACTCAATTTCTTTGAAAATCGTATTTAAACGATTTTCATAGTGTTCATCATTCATACGGACTGTATTGATTTGCTCCTTCAGAACATTGATCTGACCTTCAAGCTGCTGCTTCAATAAATTCGTTTCATTTAATTGTGTTTTTGACGTTTCCAATGCTGCATCAATGATATCAACCTGCTCTTCAACAGACTCGTATTCCGACTTCATTTTTTCGTAATTGCCTTCAGCCTGTTCCAGTTCTTCCTCTGCAATTTTTAACTGTCCTTCAATCTGGCTCAATTGTTCTTTAATCCGTTCTGTCTCCAGAAGGAACATATTGATATCCAATGTTTTCAGAGCTTCTTTTTTCTTCAAATACTCTCTCGCAGTCTGAGACTGACGTTCCAATGGTCCAATCTGCTTTTCAAGCTCGGAAAGAATATCATTAACACGAGTCAAATTCATTCTTTCCTCTTCCAGTTTTTTTAATGACAGATTCTTACGACGTTTAAATTTTACGATTCCGGCAGCTTCGTCAAACAGTTCTCGACGTTCTTCCGGCTTACCGCTCAATATCTTATCAATCTGTCCCTGTCCGATAATGGAGTATCCTTCTTTACCGATACCTGTATCATAGAACATCTCATTAATATCCTTCAATCGGCACGATGCCCCATTAATTAGATATTCACTCTCCCCAGAACGATATAATTTTCTCGTTACTGTAACTTCTTCATAATCAACCGGAAGTTTATGGTCTTCGTTATTAAGCGTAATTGCAACTGAGGCATAACTAAGCGGTTTGCGATTCTCTGTTCCTGAAAAAATTACATCCTGCATCGAACCGCCTCGAAGCTGTTTTGCTCTCTGTTCACCTAAAACCCATCTGACTGCATCTGCGACATTACTTTTTCCACTTCCGTTCGGTCCTACAATCCCCGTGATTCCTTCGTGAAAATCAAATTTTATCTTGTTCGCAAATGACTTAAACCCTTGTACTTCAATGCTTTTTAAATACATATATCACCTGTTCCATTATTTCTTTTTCAGCGCTAGAATTGCCTGATATGCGGCCTGCTGCTCCGCTGCTTTTTTTGTACGTCCTTTTCCGGTTCCATAATCCACATCGCCGATAAAAACTTCCACATAAAATGCCTTATTGTGATCCGGTCCTTCTTCTTTCAATAACTGGTACGTAATTGGCTTGTTGATATCTGCCTGTACGATTTCCTGCAAAATAGTCTTGCTATCAAAAAAGAGCTTTTTATTCTCTAAATCAGATAAAATAAATTTGTGAATAAACTCTTTTGCATTAGCAAAACCACCGTCCAGATAAATAGCTCCAATCAATGCTTCCATTGCATCTGAAGTAACAGATTCGCGTGTTCTGCCGCCTGTCGCTTCTTCTCCTTTTCCAAGCAGGAGATAACTTCCAAGTTCAATATCTCTTGCACAAAATGCCAGCGATGGCTCACATACCATACTTGCTCTCGTTTTTGTCAGTTTTCCTTCCGGTTCCTTTGGATTTTCCAAAAATAAAAACTCACTGGATATCAGCTCCAAAACAGCATCTCCCAAAAATTCCAGCCTTTCATTACACTGATATTTTGGCAAATGCTTTTCATTGGTATAAGAGCTATGCATCAAAGCATGCTTTAACAGAGAAAAATCCTGAAATTTATAACCGATTCGTTTCTCTAATTCTTTTAATTTATCTTCCATTGATTTCTCCTTATTGTAACCTCAAGGTCATTATTTATAAAGCAGAAAAGCCCCTTACGGGCTTTTCTATATCTTTGTATTGATTACTTATGCATTCTTTTTACTTTTAATCTGATCTACTGCATCCTGCACTGTTGAAATCTGCTCTACTGCATCATCCGGAATCTCAATATCAAATTCCTCTTCTAATTTCAACACAATCTGAATCACATCCAAAGAATCTGCTGCCAGATCCTCAACAAATCTGCTTTCCGGTTTTACATCTTCTACATTTAAATTCATCTCTTCTGCAATGATTTTCTGTATTTTTTCAAATTCCATCGTCTTAATCCTCTCTTCTTTTAATCTTCTTTTTTTGTTTCTTCCTGTTCTTTTTCTAACTGAATTGCTTCCTCAATCTTAGCACTGATTGCCTGCTCCTTAAATGTTACACACTGAATGATAGAATTACAGACTTCTGTTGCCTTTGAACTTCCATGTGTTTTAACAACCAGCCCTTTCAGACCTAACATTGGTGCTCCGCCATATGCAGTTGCATCAAATGACTTGAGTGTTGTCTTTAATGCTGGTTTTACAAGCAGTCCGCCAATCTTGCTTTTTAAAGTTGACATCATACCTTTCTTCACTTCACTTAACAAAGTACCTGCAACACCTTCATAAAGCTTTAAGATAACGTTTCCAACAAAAGCTTCACATACAATAACATCTGCTGCTCCGGATGGAATATCCCTCGCCTCCACACTACCGATAAAGTTAATATCTTTGCATGCTTTTAAAAGTGGAAATGTCTCTTTCACTAAAGCATTCCCTTTTTCTTCTTCTGCACCGATATTCACAATACCTACTGTTGGATTCTTCTTTCCAATAACATGTTCCATATAAATAGAACCCATCTTAGCAAATTGGACAAGATGAGAAGGTCTTGCATCTACATTGGCTCCACAATCAATCAGTAATGATACCCCTTTTGCAGTCGGGATCAATGGTGCCAAAGGTGTACGTTCTACTCCCTTTATCTTACCTACCAATATCTGACCACCGACAAGAACTGCCCCTGAATTACCTGCTGATACTACTGCATCAGCTTTTTTATCATGTACCAGTTTCATCGCAACTGACATGGATGAATCTTTCTTTCTTCTAATTGCAAGAACCGGTGGCTCTGCCATCTCGATTTCTTCTGTAGCATTGACAATCTCTAACTGTTCTTTTGGATATTCATATGCTTTCAATGTATCTTTCAGTATCTCTTCTTTTCCAACCAACAGAACTTTTATGTCTTTTCGCTGTTTTATTGCATTTACCGCTCCCTTTACAATCTCCTGCGGTGCATTATCTCCACCCATTGCATCAAGAGCAACTATTGTAGTCTCGGACATATTTTTTCCTCCTTACATAACTGTTTATAATTCTATCAAAAAAATGAAAAAAAAACAAGGACTTGATGTTACTCAAATCCTTGTCATTATCCATTTCTAATTAGTCAACTGAAATGATTTCTTTTTTGTTGTAGCTACCACAAGCCTTACATACTCTGTGAGGCATCATAAGTTCTCCACACTTGCTGCATTTAACAAGGTTTGGAGCGCTCATTTTCCAGTTAGCTCTTCTCTTATCTCTTCTTGCTTTAGAAGATTTATTCTTTGGACAGATAGACATAGGTTACACCTCCTTAAAATTCTTAAACAGATCACGGACAACTGACATTCTTGGATCAAGACTCGTGTCTTCACAGTCACAAGTACCCTTATTTAGGTTCTGACCACAAACGTTACAAATGCCCTTACAGTCTTCCCTGCAAAGAACTTTCGTCGGCCATCCTATTAGTATCTCGTTATAGAGCATTTTGTCCACGTCAAGATAATATCCGTCAATATAATTTGATTCATCGAATCCTTCTTCCAGTTCCGCATCGGATTGCGCGAGATCGACATGCTTCTCCACATCCAGCACAATCTCCTGCTCCACATCTTCCAGACAACGATCGCATGGAATCAAAACACAAATCTTTGATTTAGCTTGAATCCGATATTCTCGCTTCTTCATATGTGAAACTGTAATCATTACCGGATCTTTTTGAACAATAGAATAAGTTCCTGCTCTTGTCTGAAACTCTTCCATATCCAATTGTACGGTCTCATTAATCGTTTGATGACGGTCTGATAACACGTCTGATAGGTTTAACAGCATAGTTCTACTCCTATTCACACAAAGACTATTATATCATGTAAAAAGTATTTGTCAATCATTTTTTTATTTTTTTGAAATTTTGATTTTTCGAAAAGAGAAAATCCTGGGATACTGTTCACTCCCATATCAATCACAACAAAACAAAAAAATCCACCAAACCTTTTGTCGTATGCATGGCAACAACAGGGACGGGGAAAAGTGGTTTTAAAAAGCCACTTTTCTCCGTCCCTGACTGGCTTTGAAATTATTTCAACAATGCAACTGTTTCTCTAGCGATTGCAAGCTCTTCGTTTGTAGGAATTACCAATACATTAACTTTTGAACCTGGTTTAGAAATCATAATTTCCTGACCTCTTGTATTGTTAGCTTCCTCATCAATCTCAATTCCAAGATATCCAAGATATCCAAGAACCAATTCACGAACGCCGTGGTCGTTCTCTCCGATACCTGCTGTAAATACGATATTATCTACACCGTTCATTGCTGCTACGTATGCTCCAACGTATTTTGCAACACGATAAGCAAATACTTCCAGAGCAACTTTAGCTTTCTCATTTCCTGCATCTGCTGCATCCCACAGATCACGGAAATCACTTGAAAGGTTTCCTGATAATCCGTAAACACCTGATTTTTTATTTACAACATCCATCAATCCATCAATATCAAGATTCTCTTTCTTAGCGATGAACTCTAAGATAGCTGGATCAATGTCTCCTGAACGTGTTCCCATTACAAGACCTTCCAATGGAGTAAGTCCCATAGATGTATCAACTGATTTACCATTCAGAACAGCTGATACACTTGACCCGTTTCCAAGGTGGCACACGATTGTCTTTGTCTGATCATATGGAACTCCAAGAATCTCAGCTGCTCTCTTAGATACAAAGCTGTGGCTTGTTCCGTGGAAACCATAACGTCTTACTTTGTATTTCTCATAGTACTCATATGGAAGTCCATACATATATGCTTTCTGTGGCATTGTCTGATGGAAAGCTGTATCAAATACTCCTACCATCGGTGTTCCTGGCATCAGTTTCTCGCATGCTGCGATACCGATCAGGTTTGCAGGGTTGTGAAGTGGTGCAAGTTCGTTACACTCTTCTACTGCTTTTTTCATCTCTTCTGTAATAATTGCAGATGAAGCAAATTTTTCTCCACCATGCACAACACGATGTCCTACTGCACCGATTTCATCCAGGCTCTTAACAACTCCTGTTTTCTCGTTTGTCAATGCATTGATCACATACTGGATTGCTTCTTCATGTTTAGGCATTGCAAGATCTGTTTTTTCTTTTTCTCCGCCAGCTGGCTGATATGTCAGTCTTCCGTCGATTCCGATTCTTTCGCAAAGTCCTTTTGCAAGAACTTCCTCTGTGTCAGAGTTGATTAACTGGAATTTCAAAGATGAACTTCCACAGTTGATTACTAATACGTTCATAATATCCTCCTTATGCTTGAGCCTGTACAGCTGTAATAGCGATAACGCCTTCAATATCTTCTGCACTACATCCACGAGACAAATCGTTAACCGGTGCTGCAATTCCCTGTGTCAGAGGGCCATAAGCTTCTGCTTTAGCAAGTCTCTGAACAAGTTTATATCCGATATTTCCTGCATCAAGATCTGGGAAAATCAAAACATTAGCATGTCCTGCAACCGGGCTTCCCGGTGCTTTAGACTCTCCTACTGAAGGTACAATTGCTGCATCAAGCTGCAATTCTCCATCCAGACGTACATTTGGATTCAATTCTTTTGCAATTTTTGTTGCCTCTACAACTTTGTCTACATCTGCATGTTTTGCACTTCCCTTTGTAGAATGTGAAAGCATAGCAACGACTGGCTCTTCACCTGTTAACAGCTTGAACGATTCTGCTGAAGATAATGCAATATTTGCAAGTTTCTCTGGATCCGGATTCTGTTCAAGTCCTGAATCTCCAAAGATAAATGTTCCGTTTGCTCCCATATCACAATCTGGAACTACCATTACGAAGAATGCTGAAACCAGTTTTGTACCTGGTTTTGTCTTTAAGATCTGCAGGCATGGACGAAGTGTGTCTGCTGTTGAGTGGCATGCTCCTGATACCATTCCGTCAGCGTCTCCCATTTTTACCATCATTACGCCATAATATAAATAGTTATTTAACAGCAATTCTCTTGCCTGTTCTTCTGTCATACCTTTTTTCTGTCTTAATTCGACTAATTTTGCTATGTATGCTTCTGTCTTATCGTTTGTAGCAGGATCTACAATCTGAGCTCCCGTAAGATCGTATCCAGCGCCAACCTTCTCAATCTGTTCTTTGCTACCAACGAGAATCAGTTTTGCTGTTCCTTCTTTTAAAACTGCCTCTGCTGCTTTGTAAGTTCTTTCGTCTTCTGTCTCAGGAAGAACAATTGTTTTAATATCAGATTTTGCTCTTGCTTTGATTTCATCAATAAATCCCATGATTTAAAGCCACCTTTCATTTTTCTCACTGCTCCCATTATACCTCAAAGATTTTAGGGAAACAAGGGGATTCTATGTGCATTTTTTAGTACAATATGCCTTTTTTTCGTTATTTTTTTATCTATCTTGTACTTTTTTAGAAACAATTGTATTTTTCAATT
This sequence comes from Firmicutes bacterium AM31-12AC, assembly GCA_003480425.1. Lineage (GTDB taxonomy): Bacteria > Bacillota > Clostridia > Lachnospirales > Lachnospiraceae > Schaedlerella > Schaedlerella hominis. Next base: position 163,305 of record QUJA01000002.1, on the reverse strand, counting down.
TTAAAAGCTGATAAAAAAAGAAGCGGTTATTTTTCAAACCACTCCGTTTACTCTTATTTTTATAATTTAAAAAATGCTGTAATAATCGCAAAATACATCAAAATTGTACAAGTATCCATAATCGTTGAAATCAACGGTGCTGCCATCAATGCCGGATCAAGTCCTATCTTCTTTGCAAACAAAGGCAATGTACATCCTATACACTTTGCCATACAAACAATCGCGATCATCGTAATTCCAATCGCAATTGCAAGCATTATATCCTGGTCATACATAATATAAACCCGGATTCCATTTACAACTGCCAGCATTAATCCTACCAATATAGCAATTCGAATTTCCTTAAATACAACTTTGAAAAACTCTTTAAATTCAATCTCCCCGACAGCTATCCCACGAATCACCATCGTCGAACTCTGCGAGCCACAATTACCGCTGGTTCCCATCAGCATCGGAATAAATGTAATCAAAATTGGCATGACCGCCATCGCCGACTCATAATGAGCCAGTATTTCTCCACTGACCGTTGCAGACAACATCAACAACATCAGCCAGAGTGCTCTGTTCTTCGCATGTTGAAAAACAGATGTGCCAAAATAAGAATCTTCATTTGGTGTAACACCGGCCATGATACTGATATCTTCCGTCGCTTCATCCTGCAACACCGTCATTGCATCATCTACTGTTACAATTCCAACCAGACAATTCTCATGATCGATGATTGGAATCGCTACCAGACTATATTTTTCAATCATGGCTGCCACCTTTTCCTGATCGTCTAGTGTCCTTGCACACAATACATTCTCATCCATAATTTCTTCAATCAGTCTGGATTCTCCTACTGTTAAAAGATCTTTTACATCAACCGAACCGATCAGCTTTTTCTTCTCCGTCACATAGCAAGTATAAATGGTTTCTTTATTAATACCAACCTGACGAATTTTTAAAATAGCCTCTTCTACGGTCATTTCTTTTCGCAGACTGATATACTCAATATTCATAATGCTTCCCGCACTGTCTTCGGGATACTGTAAAAGTGCATTGATTTTCTTTCGTGTCTCTTCATCAGTCGCCTTCAAAAGACGATCAACTACATTCGCCGGCATCTCTTCTACGACATCAACCGTATCATCCACATACATCTCTTCCATGACTTCTTCCAGCTCAGAATCCGTCAATGCATTGATCAGATCTTCGCGCATGTCACTGTTCATGTCTGTAAATACTTCTGCCGCCTCTTCCTTCGCCAGCAAACGGAACATCAAAACTCTCTGACGTTCTCCCACTTCTTCCATTACTTCAACGATATCGACAGGATGCATGTTTTCTAACTTTTCTTTTAACTTTTTAAATTCTCTTGCATCTAATAATTCCAGCAATATTTCACTATTTAATTCTTCCATTGCATCCACCCTCTTTCATCTGACATCTTTATATAGTATAATAGTTTATATCAACATATACAAGGAGCAAAATGTTAAAAACATGAAAATCGTAGGATTAATCACGGAATACAACCCTTTTCACAATGGACACAAATATCATATTGAACAGGCAAAAAAAATAACCGGCGCGGATGCCGCTATCGTTGTTATGAGTGGGGACTATGTACAAAGAGGCATGCCTGCCATTATGCCCAAACGTTTGAGAGCAGAGATGGCATTGAACTGCGGAGCTTGTGCAGTCTTCGAACTTCCCGTCTGCTATTCTACCGGCAGTGCGGAATTATTCGCCCTCGGTGCGGTATCATTATTAGACAAGCTCGGAATCGTTGATTATCTTTGTTTCGGAAGTGAGTGCAATGATTTACAGGGACTCCAGGCAATTGCTGATATTTTATGCGAAGAACCGACAGAATACAAACAGCTTTTACAAGAAGCCCTGCGAAGCGGACTTTCTTTTCCTGCAGCAAGGCAAGAAGCACTTGGTACCATTATGAAAACTGCCGATTCTTCTTTTTTATTAAACGATCCAAATAATATTCTTGGTGTAGAATACTTAAAAGCACTCCGACGTATAAACAGCAACATAAAACCTTGCACGATCAAACGGCAGGATTCTCATTACCATGACCGGACACTGCGCACAACATACAGTTCTGCTTCTGCGATCCGTTCACTTTTTGCGTATTCTGATTTCTTTGGCACTGCATCAGAAGGTTTTCACAAGCGTGGAAACACACGTTTTTCCGGCATCTCAGGTGAATTAGCAAAACAAGTTCCATCCTCTTGTTTTAAATTATTAGAAGAAAACCATCAGGTTCTTTATCCAATCTCAGAACAGGATTTTTCACTTCTTCTAAAATATAAGTTATTAAACAAAACTCCCGAAAAGCTCATTCGGTATGCGGATGTTTCTGAAGAATTGGCTAATCGTATTTATGCAAATCTGAATAACTTTTTTGATTATCGTCAATTCTGCGAATTGTTAAAAACAAAAGAAGTAACACAGACAAGAATCAATCGTGCACTATTGCATATTATGCTTGGTATTAAAAAGAAAGAGCAGGAAATTTATTTAACTGATGGATATCATTACTACGCACATTTGCTTGGTTTCAGAAAAGATTGTGAAAAAGTAATTTCTGCAATCTCTAAAACCGGAACGCTTCCTTTATTAACAAAGCTTTACAAACAAGACAAGCTTTCAGATGCTGGCCAACGTATGCTAAATCAAGATATTTTAGCTTCAAATTTGTATAATTCTGTAATTACTGAAAAATTCCGGACTCCATTTAAAAACGAGTATAACCACGGCATTTTAAAATTATAATTTTTCATAAATTCAAAGCAGAAAAGCTATTGTTTGAATTTCCTCAAACAATAGCTTTCTTATTATCGTATATATACTTTTTTAATTTTACAGGCTTACTTTCTTCGTACATGTTATTGCAAGTGAACCTGGTCCGATATGACATGCCACACTCAAAGATAATGGTGCACTTGTCAGTTCATACTGTGGAAATTTTTTCTGAATTTCTTCTTTCCATTCCTGCGCTGCTTCTTCATTTCCTGTATACGCCATACCAAGAATCAATTGATCTTCTTTTCCTTTAAAGCGCTCTTCGATATCATGTTCAATTGCTTTTAGCATTGTACGTTTTGCAGCTTTCAATCCTCGCACTTTTGAAAATGCGTCTAACTTATCACCTTGGATTGTCAGTACCGGTTTCAGATTTAACACTGTTCCAAGTGCCGCAGCCGCAGCTGTGATTCTTCCACCCTTTTTTAGATATTTCAAAGTATCTACAGTAATATAAATTGTTGACTCATACTTTTCTTTTTCAAGAATTGCTTTGATTTCTTTTGCTGATTTACCTGCATCACGCAATACCAATGCATCCTTGACCGACTGCTCTTGTGTCACTGAAATGCGCTTATTGTCTACAACTTGTACTCTTCCATCGTATTCCATAGACAACGAAATTGCATTTTCACAAGTACTGCTCAATCCACTTGACATTGGGATATGTACAATCTCATCATATTCTTTCAGTAATTTTTCCCACAGATCCATCACATCTCCGGGAGATGGCTGCGAAGTAGATATCTCCGCATCCTCTCCTAATTTCTGATAGAATTCTTCCTGTGAAAGTGATATGTCTTCAAAAAACAATTCTTCATTAATATAGAATGGCATTGGGATAACATAAACTCCCAGCTCCTTCCCCATTTCCTGTGTGATTCCACTATTACTGTCTGTTACTATTGCAATTTTACTCATCTCTAATTTGTTCCCCTGTTCGATTTCCAACCTGTGCCTGACAAATGTCTTTTCACACAGAATAAACTTCTTTATTAGTTCTTAAAGCTATGAATTGGCGCTGGGATTCTTCCCTTGCGACTAATAAATGCCTCGCATCCAAATTCATTGATTGGCATAATTGGTGCATAACCAAGTAATCCACCAAACTCTGCTACATCTCCTACATCTTTACCAATAACCGGAATAAGACGTACTGCTGTTGTTTTCTGATTGACCATACCGATTGCCATCTCATCTGCAATCATACCTGAGATTGTACTTGCACTTGTTTTTCCCGGGATTGCGATCATATCCAGTCCAACAGAGCATACACATGTCATTGCCTCAAGTTTTTCCATTGTAAGCGAACCTGCATTTACTGCATCGATCATTCCCTGATCTTCACTGACAGGAATGAATGCTCCGCTAAGTCCACCGACATAAGAAGAAGCCATAACTCCGCCCTTCTTCACCTGATCATTAAGCATTGCAAGCGCTGCTGTCGTTCCTGGTGCTCCTACTCTTTCCAATCCGATTTCTTCCAAAATCTCAGCCACACTATCTCCAACTGCCGGAGTAGGTGCAAGAGATAAATCGATAATACCAAATGGAATACCCATACGCTTTGAAGCTTCTCCTGCAACAAGCTGTCCTACTCTTGTAACCTTAAACGCAGTCTTCTTGATTGTCTCGCAAAGTTCTTCAAATCCTTTTCCACGAACCTTTTCTAAGGCTTTTTTTACAACTCCAGGACCACTGACACCAACATTGATCACTGCATCTGCTTCTGTTACTCCTAAGAATGCACCCGCCATAAATGGGTTGTCATCCGGTGCATTACAAAATACAACTAATTTTGCACATCCAAGAGAATCATTATCTGCTGTTGCTTCTGCTGTTGCTTTCACAATCTCTCCGCAAAGACGTACTGCATCCATGTTAATTCCTGTTTTTGTTGAACCCACATTCACTGAACTACAGATTCTCTCTGTCTGTGCAAGTGCCTGTGGAATTGAACGGATCAGATTTTCCTCACTTTTTGTCATGCCCTTTGACACAAGTGCTGAATATCCACCGATAAAGTTAACGCCAACTTCTCTTGCTGCTCTATCCAGTGTTTTGGCTATTGTCACATAATCCTCCGGTGTCTTACATGCAGCACTTCCGATTAAAGAAATAGGTGTAATAGAAATTCTTTTGTTGACAATTGGGATTCCAAATTCTCTTTCAATATCCTGACCTGTTGAAACCAGATTTTTTGCCACTGTTGTGATTTTCTCATAAATCTTACGGTTCAATTCATCCAGGTTAGAATCAATACAATCTAATAGGCTGATTCCAAGTGTGATTGTTCTGACATCCAGATTCTCCTGTTCGATCATCTTATTTGTCTCAGATACTTCATACATATTAATCATAACATTATTTCCTCACATATTCGTTTTTTTGATCTTGTTTCTGTATGATACCTCTTACAGTCTATGCATCTTTTCGAAGATTTCTTCTCTCTGACAGCGGATTGCTACACCGATCTCTGTTCCAAGCTCTTCCAGTTCATCACAAATCACTGCGAAATCTTTTTTTATATTTGCAGCGTCAACAACCATCATCATGTTAAAATATCCCTGTACGATTGTCTGAGAAATGTCCAGAATATTAATCTGGTTGTCTGCCAAGTATGTACATACCTTTGCGATAATTCCTACGGTGTCTTTTCCCACTACAGTTACGATACATTTCTTCATGATTCTCTCCTCCTAATTGTCTCAAGATGTACATTGTTCCATATTATATTTCTGTCTGCACCGAAAATCATATCCGGTACGCATGCCTGAATATCTCAGGCTAGACCTCTATGATATCAGATACCGAATCACGCTTTGCGACCCACATATCCAGGTCTTCTCCTTTGTAAGCATTATCCGCCAGCGTCACTTCCAGCTTCACTGTTTCATAAGCAAGTCTTGCATAATTATTCTCTTTACTCAAGTGCCCCAGCATGATATGTTTCAAATTATCATGTAGTATATCACAAAGTAACTGACCTGACAATTCATTTGATAAATGACCTTTATCCCCAAGAATTCTTCTCTTTAACGGGTAAGGATATCCGCCTACTTCCAGCATATGTATATCATGGTTTGCTTCCAGCAGAACTGCATCCAGATTTTTTAGTTTTTTTACGATGTAATCATCATATGTTCCAAGATCTGTCGCAACTGCAACTGCTTTTCCTGCATTCTCCATCCGATATCCGCATGGTTCATTTGCATCATGCGAAATCTGAAATGGATGAATATCGATATCTCCCAACTGAAACATCTTATCTGTCTCGATTGGATGCAATAGCCCTTCCGGCATCTTTCCAAGACTGGAAGATTTTTCAATCCCCCGGATTGTTCCCGGTGTTGCATAAATCGGTATCGCATATTTACGGCTAAATACCCCCAGTCCCTGGATATGATCTGAATGTTCATGTGTCACAAGAATTCCATCCAATTCCTCTCCTTTCACATCCAGTTCTTTTAATCCTTCTTCAATACGTTTTTTGCTAATGCCTGTATCCACAAGCAAATGTGTATCATCGCTTCCTACATAAATACAGTTGCCACTGCTTCCGCTGGCAATGCTGCACATCCTCATAATATTTCTCCTATCTGCTTCTCTGTATCTTTAAAATCCCCACTGTTATCGATCACATGTGTACACACTTCCCGAAATAGTTCTTCTGAAGTCTGTGATGCAATCATCTTTGTAATACGCTCATCGCTGTATCCACGGGATGCTTTTAATCTTTCTCTTCGAATAGCTTCCTTCGTATAAATGTACCACATTTCCTGACAGATATCTTCATATCCTGACTCTGGCAACAGAGCTGACTCAATCACAAACAGTGGCGTATCTTTTTTCTTTTCCTCTATAATCCGACGGGTCACTTCCACCTTCACCTGGGGATGAACAATTTCATTTAACATTTCCAGTTTATCCGCATCTTGAAACACAATACTGCTTAAAACAGGTCTGTTCAGCTCACCATCTTCTCCTACCACCTGTTCTCCGAATGTTTCTACGATTTTTTGAAAGCAAGGCTGCCCGCTTTTTTGTAATTCTTTTGCCACCTCATCAAGCTGACAAACTTTTGCCTTATATGTTTTTTCCAAATATCCAAGGACCTGACTCTTGCCCGAGCCAACGCCTCCTGTAATTCCTATTACTTTCATTTCATACTCCGCAATCATATCATATATCTATGATAATAATCTTCTGTTATTTTGCTTCGTACCAGTTATTACCATCGTGCATATCTACGATCAACGGCACTTTTAATTCTGCCGCATGCTCCATTTGGTCTTTTAAAATCGTCTGCACTTCTTCTACTTCATCCTGGTAAGCTTCAATCAACAATTCATCGTGTACCTGCAAGATCAATCTGGATTTCATATTACGTTTCTTTAATTCCCTGTTCACTCCAAGCATTGCTATTTTCATAATATCGGCAGCAGTTCCCTGGATTGGTGCATTCATTGCTACTCGTTCTCCAAAACTCCTCTGCATAAAATTGCTTGATTTCAACTCCGGTACCGGTCGTCTTCTTCCATATAATGTCACTGCATATCCATGCTCTTTTGCATTCTCCACAGATTCATCCAAAAATGTTTTGATTCCCGGATAAGTTTGAAAATAATTCTCTATATATTGTGCTGCTTCTTTTCTTGTAATACTCAAATCCTGACTTAACCCAAATGAGCTGATTCCGTATACTATTCCAAAGTTTACAGCCTTTGCATTTCTTCTCTGCAGATCTGTCACTTCATCAAATGGAATATGGAATACCTGAGATGCCGTAATCCTGTGAATATCTCTTGCCTCTCGGTATGCCTGAATCAACTGTTCATCCCCTGAACAGTGTGCCAATATACGCAATTCAATCTGAGAATAATCCGCATCTACAAAAACATATCCTTCTTCCGGAACAAACACCTTTCGAAGCAGTCGTCCAAGTTCTGTCCTGATTGGAATATTCTGCAAGTTCGGTTCTGTACTGCTAATACGTCCGGTAGCCGTGATCGTCTGATTAAAGGTTCCATGTATTCTTCCGTCTGTCTGAATAAAACCTGCAAGTCCGTCTGCATAAGTAGATTTCAGTTTTGTTAGCTGACGATATTCTAAGATCTCTGATACAATTGGATAATCCGGTGCCAGTTTATCTAATACATCTGCTGCTGTTGAATATCCGGTCTTTGTTTTTTTTCCATTCGGCAGCCCCATTTTCTCAAACAAAATCACACCCAACTGTTTCGGTGAATTAATATTAAATACCTCTCCTGCTTTGTCATAAATATTCTTTTCAAGCTCCACAATTTTACTTCCGAGCTGCTCACCATAAGTTTTCAAAGCGTCTGCCTCTATTTTCACCCCTGCATGCTCCATATCATACAAGGTAAATAATAATGGCATCTCGATCTCATCAAACAATTTTTTCATCTTTGTCTCATCGAGCTTTTTCTTTAATATTTCTACAGATGCAAATGCTGTGTACGCTTCATAACAAGATTTTGTTTTTTCATCTGCTTTTTCATCAATTATCAAATTTAACTGTTCTCTGGCAATATCTTCAAAATCATAATCATTTTTCAAAGGATTCAACAAATATGCTGCCAAAATCGGATCAAAACAATGTTCTTCTTTTTCCACAGAAATCAATGATAAATATTTTTTCAGATTACATAATACAAATGTGTCTACCTTCTTTGCAAGTTCTGTAAGCTTTCCAAACAGATAATCCATTGTCACTTCCATGTCTGCCGGAATGGTATAAATTTTTTCTCTATCATAAGCCAGAGAAATTCTTCCGTATCCGGACTCGTGTGCAAATAATGGCAGAACATTCCCCGCATCTTCTGAAATTCCGACTCCCACAAGCTTTGCCTTCATTGCTTCCGCAAATACCTGTTCAATCTCTGCTTTTTCTGTGATTTCTTTAAAATATTCTTCTACATCGTTCGAATCTGCCTCTACATCAAATCGTCCGAGAAGATTTTTAAACTGTAATCTCTGGAAATAATCATGTGCTTCCTTTGTATACATATTGCCATGTCTGGCAGCCTCCAGATCAAATGGCACATCTGCATGGATATCAATTGTAGCAAGTGTTTTACTCAGTACCGCCTGATCCCAGAATTCGTCCAGATTTTTGCTTGCTCTTGGCGGTTTTAACTCTGACACATGTTCGTGTGCATTTTCAATATTCCCATATTCTACAATAATCTTTGTTGCAGTCTTCTCTCCGATTCCCGGAACGCCAGGAATATTATCCGCGGTATCTCCCATCAATGCCTTTACATCAATAAATTCAGTTGGAGTCACGCCATATTTTTCCTTTACATCCGAAGCAAAGTAATCCTCTATCTCTGTACGGCCCTGCTTCGTCTTTGGAATCCTGATTTTGACATGTTCTGTTGCCAGCTGCAAAGTATCCCTGTCCCCCGAGATAATCGCCACATCCATCCCTTTCTCTTCGCAGGAATGTGATATTGTTCCAAGCAGATCATCTGCCTCTAAGCCTGCTTTCTCGATCGTTGCAATATTCATTGCCTGCAGTACTTCTTTAATAACAGGAACCTGCTGTCTTAGTTCTTCTGCCATTGGTTTTCTTGTACCCTTATACTCCGGATACATCTCATGGCGAAATGTCGGCGCATGTACATCAAATGTAACAGTAAGATATTCCGGCTGTTCTTCATCTAATATTTTAAACAAAATATTCAAAAATCCATATATTGCATTGGTATGCAGTCCTTCCGCATTTGTCAAATCCGGAACACCGTAAAATGCTCTGTTCAAAATACTGTGTCCGTCTATCAAAACAATTTTTTCACGCATATCATCTTCTCCATTCAATGGCCTTTTAAATTCAAAAAGGCAATTCTTTCGCTTTTATGAGTATACACTAAATCCGCTTGTTTTTAAAGGGGAAGTTCTAACAGAAAGTACTCTAAAACTTGAAGATTTTTAGTCCTTCTGCTATATTATATTGCGTAATAATTGCAGTCTCTTACTCTTATGACTGCAATCCATAAATTTAGATTTTTTTACCACAATAAAAGGAGACTCTTATAAATGGATGGAATTATTTTTGATGTAGACGGAACACTTTGGAACTCAACTGATGCTGTCGCAAAGGCATGGACAAAAGCGATTGAGGAGAATTCAGATTTAGACTTGATCGTAGATGCTCCACTGTTAAACAGAATATTCGGAAAGACAATGGATGAAATCTGCGATATTGTTTTCCCTATGCTTCCTTTAAAAGAACGCACACACCTCGGAGATTTATGCTTTGAATATGAAAATCAACTGCTTGCCGAAGAACCTTGCCCGGTATTTGACGGAGTTAAAGAAACATTTCAAAAACTCTCCAAAAAGCACAAACTTTTTATTGTCAGTAACTGTGCCTGTGGTTATATAGAAGTTATGCTTTCTACTTCCGGTCTGGATAAATATGTTACAGACACGCTTTGTTTTGGTCAGACAAACACATCCAAAGGCAAAACAATCCGTACCTTAATGGAACGTAACAACCTGAAAGATGTTGTTTATGTCGGTGACACACAAGGCGATGCCGATGCATGCAAAGAAGCTGATGTTCCCTTCATTTTTGCAGAATATGGATTTGGTGATGTTCCTGATGCAAAGACAAGAATCAAAGACATCACAGACCTGACAACACTTTTTTAATTCTGCCGGATAATTTAAGGTGCAACAAATATTACCTTTCATTTGTTGCACCTTTTATGTATTTTCCCGGATGATTCACCTATGCTTCTGTCACCGTTTTATTTTTTATAAATTTTTTCAGTATGATTTTTACATCTTTAGTTTCCGATAATTTTCTACATTACCGTAATCTTTATGAATTCCATCATCTTCATATAGTGTATATTGTGCACCTTCAAATCCAATCATTTTCAAATTTTCTGTATCCAGTTCTGCCACAGATTCCGCAGTTTCTGCCAATGGAATGCATTTTCCACTTCGGATAAATAATGGCACTTCATTTAATGCAACTTCAACATAATGATCGCCTTTTTCCAAAATTTCTTCCAAGATTGTTCCGTCTGATAAGAACTTGACAAACTTCATTGTCTCTGGAAGATAAACATAACGGCCTCGTGCATTCTGTTCGTAAACCGGTGCAATCATAATCTCATTTCCAAGCATTAACTGATCTTCTACACGAACAGCCCTCTTATCCTTTGGATATTCAAACGCCAATGGCTTAAAATACATATCGTCATTCAATGCAGCTTTCATATATTCACTGTACAAATATGGAATCAGACGGTATCTGACACCTATTACATGCTGAAAATCTTCAATCTGCTCAAATTGATAACATTCCTGCTCTCTTGTGCCCTTTGCCGCATGATCACGCATCAACGGTGTAAAGACACCTAATGCAAGATGGCGTAACAGCAAATCTCTTGTTGTATCTGCTCCAAATCCACCGAGGTCTGCTCCTGTATACAAGAAACCACACATATTCAAAGACGGCATCATTTTCAAATTTAACAAAATGTGTGACCACCAGGATTTGTTATCTCCTGTCCATATTCCACCATAACGATGCATGCCCACATACGAAGAACGCGAGAACATAAGAAAACGTTTCTCAGGATCAATCCGTTCAAATGCTTCTCCTGCTGCTCTGGTCATATTATACCCGAACAGATTGTGCACTTTGTCATGACGCACTTTCTTTCCATTTACAAGATGATAAAATCTACGATAATCTTCATGATTATTTGCAAGTCCAAATAATTTTCCACCTACTTCCCACAAGTTCACCTTGCCTTCTTCATCATCTGCAAATCGTCTTGCAACCTCCTTTGCTTCGGCAAGCCCTTCTTTTGAGTAGAAAATAGACGGCTCATTCATATCATTCCAAAAACCTTCAATTCCCTGCTCTGTCAAAAAACGATACTGGTCTCCAAACCATTTTCTTGCATCTGCATTCAATACATCTGGGAAATGTGTATCTCCCGGCCAAACTGCTGCCACAAAATCACTTCCGTCTTCGCGTTTGCAGAAGTATTGTTTTTCCACACCTTCTTCATAAATCGAATATCCATCTTCGACTTTAACACCTGCATCAATAATCGGTATCAAACGAATATTTTTATCTTTCATTTCCTGTACAAATCCCGGGAAATCTTTAAAGTTTTCCTCATTTAATGTAAAATCTTTAAAATCCTGCATGTAATCAATATCCATATATATCATATCCAATGGAATATGATTCTCACGATATTTTGCTGCCACTTCACAAAAATCTTCTTTTGTCTCATATCCCCATCTGCTCTGTCCGAATCCAAACGCAAATTTAGGTGGGATATAACTACGTCCGATTGCTTTGCGGAACTGTTTTACAATATCGTATGCATTTTCTCCTTCAAATACATACAAATTCAAATCCGCATTTTCACAGGATACTTTCATTGTATCCATTCGTGTATATCCAATATCAAATGTCAATGTTGACGGATAATCAAAGAACATTCCAAATGTCTGCTTGCCGCTCACAATAATAAAATTATGTGCCGCATATAAAGAACGTTTATCTTCTGTATGTTCCGGGTCATCTGAACAGTCACTGATATAACAATATCCTCTCTTATTAATTCCTCGATTTGCCTCACCAAGACCATAAACGATATCATCTTCATCCATAATATAAGTAAATACAAATCCTTCTTTCTGTGAAATAGTTCCGTACTTTGGATTTCCTTTTGTTGCATCAACCTTCTCTACGATTGCTTCTGTGTCAAATGGATTTCCATATTCATAACGCTTCATTTTGATTCCTCCCTAGTTTTATTTTCGTCACTTGTCTGATAAATGGTTGCCTTATAATCACAGTATATCGTTATGGGTTTGATATTTCTTGCAATATCCGCTATAATTATAACACAATATTGACTTTTTATAGGTGTTATAAATTTAATTGATACATTTGAAAGGACTTTGATTTATGTATAATAAAACTTATCTCGATACTTCCTTAAAGGAACATGCATCTCACGGAACCAAAAAGCATCCTATGATCGGACTCCACTTTGAATCAGGAAACAACTCATTTTATCCAAATCATTTCTTTGTGGAGCGCCACTGGCATCACACAATAGAAATCATCTTAATCCTCAAAGGAAGTTATGAATTTGAAATCAATCTGGAGCAATATATATTAAACGAAGGTGATATTGCTTTTTTAAATAGTGGGGATTTACATCAAATCACCGGGTTAAAAAAAGGCACCATACACGACGTATTCATTTTCAATCCTGAGCTTTTGGCTTTTCAATATTCTGATGCATTGCAGACAGATATCCTGCAGCCATTTATAAACCACGATAATATTTTTCCTCACGTATTACACCCAAATGATGCTCTTTATCCTGTGCTTTATCCACGGATTCAAAAAATTTTGCATGATTCTCTCTTGCAAACTGAGAATTGGTATATCTCCTGTAAATTGCAGTTATTGGAATTGATGAGCACGATGTATTTGCATCATTTTTTTCTTCAGAAAAATGATACACTTTCATCCTCTGACCGCCAGAAAATTGCACGCTACAAAAAACTTGTTTCCTATATGGAGTTGCATTATCCTGAACATATTTCTTTAGATAACCTTGCTGAAATCGCGGAATGTAACAGCCAATACCTATGCCGTTTTTTCAAAGATATCACCGGTATGCCGCCAATGAAATACCTGATTCAATACCGTATCGAACAAGCTTGTGAAATGTTGCGAGATACTACTAAGAGCGTACTGGAGATTAGTTTGGACTGCGGATTTGAAAATGTAAGTTATTTTATTCGAAAATTTAAAGAGCTGAAAGGATCTACGCCTCAAAAGTATCGACAACTTCAATGACTCCTATCCATTACCATTAATTATATATCAATTATTTTTAGTATATTGACTTTTTCGCAATAGGTGATATCATAATGATATCAAATAAATTTCATTCTATTTTAAAGGAGGAATCAACATGAATGAGAAAATATTGTCAACTAAAAAGAATGGAATGGGAATGCTTCTGCTTTTTTCTTTCCTTTATATGATTGCAATTGCCGGATGTATTTTTTCTGCTATATCCATGGGATTTTCAGTTACTGCACCTGCTATTACTGTATTGATTATCAGTATTATCTGGCTTAGTATTGGATGGGTTCCATTCCTCGGTCTGAAAGTCCTTAAACCACAGGAAGCTCTCGTACTTACTCTTTTCGGTAATTATGTGGGTACACTCAAAGAGGCCGGATTCTATTTTGTGAATCCTTTCTGTACAAGTGTAAATCCTGCTTCCAAAACAAAATTAAGCCAGAGTGGTGATGTTGATAATAATGCAAAGAAAAATGCAAACCTTTCTAACATTTTAGGAATTTCTACAACCGGAACAGCAGAAGAATCTTCAAGCAAAAAGATTTCTCTCAAAATTATGACACTCAATAATTCCCGTCAGAAAATTAATGACTGTCTGGGAAATCCAATTGAAATCGGGATTGCTGTCACATGGCGCGTAGTGGACACAGCGAAAGCTGTTTTCAATGTAGATAATTACAAAGAATATCTTTCCCTGCAATGTGATGGTGCTCTTCGTAATATTGTCCGCATCTATCCATATGATACTGCACCTGATGTAGATACAACGGGGGATGGTCAGGCAGATGAAGGAAGTCTGCGTGGCTCCAGTGAGATTGTTGCCGCGAGAATCCGCGAAGAAATTCAGAATAAAGTGTCCGATGCAGGTCTTGAGATTATTGAAGCACGGATCACTTATCTTGCTTACGCTCCTGAAATTGCCGCTGTTATGCTTCAACGTCAGCAAGCCTCTGCAATCATTGATGCAAGAAAAATGATTGTTGACGGTGCTGTCGGAATGGTTGAAATGGCTCTTAATCAATTAAATGAAAAAGATGTTGTAGAACTGGATGAAGAACGTAAGGCTGCTATGGTATCTAATCTACTGGTTGTTCTGTGTGGTAACCATGACACCCAACCAATTATTAATTCTGGAAGCCTGTATTAATTATGGCTGAAAAGGATAATAAAAAGAAACAAGTTCCTCTGCGTCTCTCCAACAAATTGTATGACGCAATTGCAGCCTGGGCAGAAGATGATTTTCGTTCTGTGAATGGTCAGATTGAATATCTTCTGACTGAATGCGTCCGACAACGAAAGAAAAATGGGAAATATGTTTCTGAACACCTGGATGAGCCGATTAATTTAGATATTTCTTAAAATCTTCTTTCCTTATCATAAGCATATTATATATTAATACGTACTTCAATCAAATTAAGGTAATCTAAAAAAGACATATCACCCGAAATCCATTTTCAGATGATATGTCTTTCACTAACTATTCTGCACAGTTGATAACCATAGCTGGAAGAACTGCAACGATTGGTGCTGTTGCAAATGTAACAAGACAGTTTCCTAAAATGAATACTGTAATATTTGCAGGTGCAATGATACGGATAATTGTTCCAACGATACCAATACCAGCTCCACCTACACCTCCACCCTTTGGAACAGTGAACAGTAAAATCATAGCAAGTAATGTAGGGATAATCATCCATTTCAGCCAAGGTCTTGCTTTTCCGTCTTTTGTATTTGTTTTATCTACCAGACGTCCCATTACAATATCTGAAATTCCATCTGTAATTTTTGAAATCAGAAGAATATTTCCTGCTACTATAGGATTCATTCCTACTTTATTTGTATAAAAGTAAGTCATCTGTCCGTTCATTGCATTAATTGCATTCATTGCTACCTGACCTGTGGAATCACCTGCATAATCTTTTGCAGATAGGCTATTAATTATATATCCTTTTCTTGCACTTTTTACTCTTTTTTTGCTATATGAATTTTATTTTAATGTAAACATTCGCCATTTGTTGCAATCACATTTTTATACCATTCAAAACTTTTCTTTTTGTAACGATTTAATGTACCACTACCATCATCATTTCGATCTACATAAATGAAACCATATCGTTTCTTGAGCTCTGCTGTTGAAGCACTTACCAGATCGATGCATCCCCAGGTTGTATATCCCATCAAGTCTACACCATCTTCAATTGCTTCTTCCATCTGCAGGATATGATCTTTCAAATATTCGATACGATAATCATCATTTACTGTCATCTCACCATTTGGACCTTCTACGAGTTCGTCCACGGCTCCAAGACCATTTTCTACAATGAAGAGTGGTTTCTGATAGCGATCCCACAGTGTATTGAGCACATAGCGAAGTCCCTTCGGATCGATCTGCCATCCCCAATCACTCGCCTTTAAATATGGGTTTGGCACGCCGCCGAGAAGATTTCCCTCTCCTCTGACATTTTTCTCAGGATCTGCTGTTGCGCAGACACTGACATAATAACTGAAAGAGATAAAGTCAACTGTATTCTTAAGAATTTCTCTGTCTTCATCCGTGATATTCAATGTAATATTATTTTCTCTCAAATATCGTTTTGCATATCCAGGATAATATCCTCTTACATGAATATCTGCAAACATCATGTTTTTATGATCCTGCTCCATTGCTGCGATCACATCTGACGGATCAGATGTTAATGGATAAACCGGCATACTTAAAATCATGCATCCTATTTTGAATTCCGGGTTAATCTCATGTCCAATCTTTGTTGCCCAGGCACTTGCAACGAGTTCATGATGGATTGCCTGATAAAGCTGACTTTGTGTAAGTTCATCTTTTGGCGTATTAATTCCACCGCTCATAAACGGAGATTCCAGAATTGAATTAATCTCATTAAATGTAAGCCAGTATTTCACCTTACCCTTATAACGTGTAAATACTGTTGTAACATATCTTTTATAAAATTCAACCAGATTTCTATTTACCCAACCATCATAATGCTCTGCCAGATACAATGGAGTTTCATAATGAGAAAGTGTAACTAATGGTTCAATCCCATATTTTGCACATTCATCAAACAAATCATCATAAAACTGCAGTCCTGCTTCATTTGGCTCTGTCTCATCACCTTTTGGGAAAATTCTGCTCCAGGCAATCGATGTACGGAATACCTTGAATCCCATCTCTGCAAACAACTTCACATCTTCTTTGTAACGATGATAAAAATCTATTCCCTGTAATTTCATATTATCTGCTGTCGGTTTGTCTGTCCTTGGTTCTTTGATACCATGTGGCAATACATCCTGTATTGATAATCCTTTTCCATCTTCGTTGTATGCACCTTCACACTGATTTGCAGCTACTGCGCCGCCCCATAAAAAATTCTTTGGAAACATTTTTAGCTCTCCTTCCCTTTATACAATTTCCACCTTCCGGAATAATTATAAGATTTCATACAATAACATTTTGATTCTGAATCATAATTAATCTCCTTTGCGTTTTTATTCCATTAACAGCGCCTTCAAATATTCGCCTTCCCGACGATTTTCCAACAATTCCATAAGCTCATTTACTTTATCCATACTGATCGTCTTTTCGCGAGATTTAATATGTACATAAACGGCACCGATCAAGTTAGCATCATTAAAGAACTTGCAGGTTGTCACCTCCGGTATCGGAAGTGTCCATGGAAAAATTCCATTAATCTTTGTCAGCTCTTCTTTTATTAACTGTAACAATAATGGCTGTTCGCTGATTCCACCACCGATTGCAATCTTTTCCGGGTCGAAAATATACTGATAATTGTGAATCTGCACCGCCAGCTTTTTGGCATGCTTTCTGATTCCTTCCAGTGCATGTTCATCTCCTTGATTCGCTAACGAAAATGCTTTTTCTCCACTTAACTTTTCCACTGGTATTCCTGTTTCTTCTGACACACTTTTTAAAAGAGCCGGTGCTCCTGCAGTTTCTGCCAGACAGTTTGACATCTTATATTCCCCCACACTGTCTGTCATCACATAGCTGAATTCCCCCGCCATAAAATTCTTTCCACTTACAACTTCACGATTGCGAATAACTGCTCCTCCAACTGCGGTACCACACACAATTACAACTGCATTTTCACAGTCTTTCAAAGCACCTTTCCACAGTTCTGCAACTGCCGCACATTTCGCATCATTTTCTACCGTCACTGGAAGTCCTGTTTTATTCTGCAGAATCTCTACTATATTCACATTACTGATATAACGCAGACTTCCGCCTGTATACATAAATCCTTTTTTAGAATCAATAATTCCAGGCATACTAAGTGCTATCCCCTCTAAAACACAGGACTTTGATACCTCTTGATAAATTCCAACTAATGAATCAATAAATTCATCAAAATTTTCCTGCGGTGTCGGTATTTTATTTTTTTCAACAATCATACAATCGTCTGTAATGACTGCATATTTTATAAATGTTCCTCCAACATCAATTGCTAAATAATTCATCTTGCTTCCTCTTCAAACCTATTTCAATTTTTCTTTATCATAGATAATGTTTCCTTCTCCACCATCTACACGTTCAAATCTTTCGTTCGCTTTCTTAGCCACAAATGCATGGTGTCCCATAAATTCAAACGGGATATCATCTGCCTTTCCATCAAGAATCTCATCACACACTTCTATCACATGGGCAATCATATCTTTCGACGCTGTCATCACATGATGGCAAAGATAGGTCGTATCATATCTTCCTTCCAGTTTTTCTTTTACCTGAATCAGATTTTCTCTGTATTCATTTACAGACAACGAATTTTCATCAAAAAGGAACGTAGAGTTATTGCATGCATCTCCAAGGATCAAAGCTCGCTCTTCTGGAATCAACATCACCATTGTTCCATGAGTATGTCCCGGAAGTGCATATACTTCGATATGCACTCCTCCGAGATCAAACTCTGTTCATCTGTTAATTCCTTAAAATCTGCCGGTGAAGGCTTAACATAATCATCTTCTGTAAATGCAGGAAGATTTCCTCCCAGATTCGCCTGAATGTATCCGATTCGTTCTTCCAGCGGACTCATTTTCTCATATACTTCTATATCTGCTGAATTCATATATACTTCATCAAATTCCGGTGCACCCAACGCATGATCCACATGTCCATGCGTCAACAAAACTGTGATCGGTTTCTCTGTCAGATTTTCAACAAACTGTCTTAAATGACCAACTCCAAGGCAAGTATCAATCAAAACTGCCTTGTCCTGTCCTTCAACAAGATACATGATTTCTCCTGTCATGCTTCGAATTGCTATCATAGTTTCGTTTATTTTCTCTGATTTATAATATTCAACCATATTAATCCTCCTCGACAAGACTTGTAAGTTCTTTGCTTAATTCGTCAATTTCTTCCGGTCTGAATCCCATGAATGTCAATCGTTTCATTGTATCCAGGCTCTCGAAGAAGTAGTCCTGATTTCCTGTAGACAAGAAATGCATCAGCATTGGAGATACTCTTTCGATGATTGCCATTGCCTTTTCATCTTTCATCATATCTTTAAACAATGTTTTCTTTGTATATCTGTGTCTCAAATCTTCTGTTGGCTGATAGTCATACACATGCACACCGGCTCCAACTTCTTCCACTTCACCTTCATAGAACGGAAGTCCAATTACTGCATTACAATTGAATGGAACTTCAATCTCTGCGTGAACAGAACCATCTTTATTGATCTTCCACTCCACACGATACTGTCCGTAAACAGAATCATAAGACATCTTCATAAATCCAAGCTTTCCATTCATAAGCGGTGTGATCAATGCTTTCTTAAATCCTGGCTCAAGTGCCTTTAATCCTGCAACGTCACGATACAGATATTCTACGATTGCACCATATGCATAATGATTCAGAGAATTCATCATTGTTCCACTGAGCATTCCATTATCCAGTACAGAGTTCCAACGCTCCCATACAGTAGTTGCTCCCAGTTCAATACAGTGCATCCAACCTGGATAATCTTCCTGCATCAGGAAGTAGAACGCCTCTTCTTCCATTCCATTTTCTGCCATCACTTTACACATAATCGGAGCCCCGACAAATCCACCTTTTAACTTATAACAGTCTTTGAACAGTCTTCCTTTCAATCCTTCTACAACCAGTTCTTTTTCTTTGTATACACCAGAGTACAAGGAAACCAGATATCCTGTCTGTGTATCAATTGCCAGTCGACCGCTCTCTGTAAAATATTCACGTAAAATTGCAGCATAAATGTTTTTGTAAAGTTCATTGTATTTCTTCGCATCTACTTCAAGGTCAAGAATTTCTGCAGCTTTTGCCACTTTCTTAACAGACATAGAATAATAACATGAACCAATGAAATATTCATCTGTTCCACCTTCCATACTCTGCTCAGTACGTCCATCCAATGCAAGCCAGTCTCCCAACTGATTTCCAAAATCATATAAATATTTCTGGCCTCTTGCCTTATCCTGCTCTGTAATCCAGTCTACCCAGTCTTTCATCATCGGGTAATTTTCTTTTAACGCCTCTTTATCTCCATAATATTCATACAATGCTTCCGGTAAAAATGTGGCAATATCACTCCAGACACTACTTGCAATTTCTGTACCGGGCATAAATACCGGAATCACTCCTGGAAGGATTCCACCAGCCTTGTTCTGTGCCAGGCGCAGATCATGAATAAATTTCTGGTAAAATGCTGCTGTATCCATGTTGTAAGCTGCTGTACGGCAGAATACCTGTGCATCTCCGCACCATCCAAGACGCTCATCTCGCTGCGGACAATCGGTCGGGAAATCCAGAGAGTTGGATTTCTGTCCCCACATTGCATTCAGGAACAAGCGGTTCACACCTGCATGTCCAGTCTCGATTTTTCCTGTTGTATCCATCTCTGAATAAACTGCTTTACCAAGAATATCTGTTTTTGTCAGTTCACCTTCCCATCCCTGTACACAAACGTAACGGAATCCAAAATAAGTGAAGGAAGGTTTTACCAGTTCTTCTCTTCCATCTGAAATGTATACGAACTGTGATTTTGCAGAACGATAGTTCTCGTTGTAGAAGTTTCCATTCTGAAGAATTTCTCCAAAATCAAACACTAATTTTGTTCCCTTTTTCTGATGGTTTGTAAATGTAATATATCCAGCAAAATTCTGCCCAAAATCAAGTACCGTTTCTCCTGCAGGAGTATGGATGATTTCCTTCACTGACATATCTTCCATTTCTTTTACCGGAAGGCTGTATCTTGGAATCAGTTTTCCAATTTTGATTGTCTCATCTGCAAGAACCGCTTTTTTCTCTGCATTTTCTTTTCCATCCCACAGCAGATGATTGATGATTTCTCCGTCATAAATACTGTTATCTTCAATATCTGATCCCGTATAATTCCATGTGTCGTCTGTTGCAATTACCTGCTCTTCTCCATCTGTATAAGTAAGGTGAAGCTCTGCAATCAAAAGAAAATGACTTCCAAAGTTCTCTTTCTGTCCTGCCAGACCAAATTTTCCTTTATACCATCCATTTCCAAGAGAAACTTCCAGCTTGTTTTCTTCCTTTATTTCATCTGTCACATCAAATGTCAGATACTGCTCTTCCTCATGATAATCGCTGTAATAAGGTGTCAGAACTTCATTTCCGATCTTCTTGCCATTCAAATGTGCTGTGAAAAGACCAAGACCGCTGATGTAGAGCTTTGCTGATTCTAATTTCTTCTCGCCCGTTTTTTCAGCTTTAAATGTCTTTGTAAATGTTGGAGCAAATTTATCGTCTTCTGCTGTTGTGATCCACTTTGCAGTCCATGGCTCCTCCATCTTTGCAGTCTCAAAATAGACAGGTTCGCTAACTGCGCTCTCCCTCTGCTCATTCTCAACTGTTACACGCACATAGTATCTGGTCCGAGGTTGTAGAGTAATCTCCAGCTTCTCGGAAGCAGCATTCAATTCAGTGCCTTCTTTTTCTGCTACGATTGTCTGGAATTCTTTGTCTGTTGCTACTTCGATTTTCGCATTTTTTTGTTCCTTCGCTTCTGTATTCCGTACTTTCCAGGACACTCTGACTGTGTCAAATTCAAATCCCTCTGGATTCTTCATTCCATTAATTTTAACATCTGTTATCTGCATATTATACTTTCCTTTCTACATCTACCTAGCCGAAAATCCCCACATCATAATTCTGATCTGGGGATTTTTATCTTTTTACTTCTTATGCTGAAGAATTGTCATCAATCAACTTTCTGCAATTACTCTGCTGTTTCCATTTTCTTTAAATCTCTTTCGCAATGATAGAAAAGAACCAGAATTGCAAAAGTAATCATTACCATGATAAATGGAAGCCAATTGTAAAGGAAATTAACTGCTGTTGTTACGCTTTCTGGCTGTGTAATTCCCTGCGCATCGAGTGCTCCATCATATCCTGCTCCATTAAGTACCCATCCAAATACTGCTGTACCAAGACCAAGACCAATCTTCTGTGCTGCTGAAACACCTGCATTACCAAGCCCAACTGTATCAATTCCTGATATCTTTGTTCCATATGCGATTGTGTCTGCTACCATTCCAAGTGCCATACCACCGGCCATACCAACGCCGCAGCCTTTCAGTACGTTGCATACGATCATAACAATTGTGTTTGATCCACCAAGGAGTGCAAATCCAAGGAAACCAGCTCCCATAACAACCATACCCATTTCGTAAACTCTTGTTTTTCCAAACTTCTTCATAAAGAATGGTGTAACAAACATAACTGCGAACTGAGCAATAGAAATTGAATTTGATACCCAGCCATACTGTCCCATATCATAAAGAACATACTGACAATAATATACATTACCCATTGCATACATGATAACTACAAAGAATACTACAAAACTTGCAATTGTAACAATCACCCAATATTTATTCTTTAAAAGAGCTTTTACTGTTTCGATCGTACCAGCTTCTTTACCTTTCTTCTGAGCTAGTGCATCGTTTCCTGAATTTGTATTCTCTGTTGTATTCACTCTTTCTTTTGTTGAGAAAACACTATAAATAGTGATTATGATCATTGCGATACAGTAGATCAGCATCGTAATTGTGAACGCTCTCTGTGTATAAATTGTTTCTGTGCTGTCCGTGAACTTTGCAAGTAATACAACAAATGTTGAGTTAACTACTACATTTCCCAAAGTCTGGAAAATCTGCTGAAGGTTTCCAAGAAATCCTCTCTCGTAAGGGTTTGCTGTTACAAGAGAAATCATTGAATAATATGGTACTAACATTCCTGTAAGACATACCGCATTTACAATGTTATACAATAAGAAAACATATATGTACTGTGCCATTGACGGGAAGTTCTGCGGTACAAAGAACAGTAACATGGTTGTGACTCCAAACGGAATACACATACGTAATAACCAAGATCTTCCTTTTCCTAATTTTGATTTTGTCTGATCCACCATACGACCAACAATTACATCTGAAATTCCATCAAAAACTTTTGATACAGCGAAAATTGTGGCAATAATACCAGCGTTCAGTCCGACTGTACTGGTAAAATAAATTGTTAGGAAAGAACCGATAATACCGTTGATCATATTAAAGGCGAATCCTCCTGCCCCATAGCCAATACGCTCGCTCCATGCCAATTTGGCGTTTGGATCATTGTGTTTGCTTGCTAAACTAAACATCTCTCATTCTCCTTTGCTTTGTTTGATGAGCTTAGTATAATTTAGATTTCGTTTTAGTTATATCGTTTCTTTGTCTTTTTTATCCTTTTTTTGCTCTTCATTATTATTCTTTCAATTATTTTGTTATCGTGAACTATTCCTCTTTATCTATAAGTCGATTTTCTTCATTTACCTGCTTTGAAAATACTCTATCGGTTGATTCTGTTCCCGATATTGTTTCGGCGACATCATATATTTTTCCTTGAATATCTTTCCCATGTAGCTTTGTGACGGAAAATTTACATATTCTGCAATTTTAGAAATCGACTCCTCCGAATATTTCAGAAGATTTGCCGCATGCCCCAACCGTACATCTACAATATAATCCTGCAATCGTTCTCCCGTTTCTTTTTTGAACAGTCTCGATAAATAAGTCTCACTCAAACCCAGCGTATCTGCTATCTCTGATAAATATATTTTCTCGCGATAATGCTTCTCCACGTAATCACGACAACGTTCTACATAACTGGAGGTTTTCCTTAACTTTTTCTTCTTCACCTGCTCTGTAAGTTCTTCTATCGCATGATCTCGATATTTTATAATCTGTGCAATATCCTTGCATCCATCACTCTTTTGAATATAAAAATCACTGATTCGATATGCGACTGATGGTGATATTCCCCCTTCAATCGCTGCTCTTGTCGTCAATGTGATTGCAACAATGGCAACATTTCTCCAATGATTCAACTCCCTTGTTGACAATTTTCCAAGTTCTGAATCCATATTTCTCGAATACTGAATTGCATCTTCGCTTCTTCCATCCCTTACACTATCCAGCAATTTTCGTTCTTCCTGATACGTATGATGGTAGAGTTCTTCTTCCCCCTCTTTCATATCAAAAAGAATCTGATCATGTTCTTCTTGTTCTTTTGTCTCTGCGACCAAATGATTTGCATAAATCAAATCATTATCATATATTCTTCTTGAAGTAATAATTTCGCCACCACTTCAACAATATCCAGCACCTCTGCGAACGAAAAATGTACCAGTCTTTTTTCCTGTGCCTCTACTATCCCATAACTACGATAAAACCGATGCAATTCTACCCGCTCAATCAACCGGATACTCATCGGTCCAATCAGATAATTTACATTTTCTGCTTGTATGCATGCAAAATACACAGAATACTCGTCTTTATAAATGTATGGAAGTTTCTGTTTTGATGCCTCATGAATCAATTTAGCACGTAGTTCTCCACTGCACGCAATTGGATTCAATTCACTATGCTCTTGATAGCTTTTAACAGAATCCTTTTCTACACGAAATACCCCTACATTCATCAAAATAGAAATGCGTGTTAATAAATAATCCATAAGCCCCTTTACCCTTTCGTCTTTTTACTACTTTCATCATATCGTAGTTAAAATATTTTTTCTATAACTTTTCTTTTTACTATTACAAAAGAAGGTTCTTTCATCATTTTAATATATACTAGAAATACCCTGGCAAGCACACTATCTTTCGACTCCGTAACTTGCACAGGATATTTTTAACTCACTCTATTTTTTTAGTTCCGTATTCCACAATTTAAAACTACTAAAATCTACTGTTCCGTATTCCACTACAAAATAAAGAGCATGTTTTCCGGTGATATAAGCAAATTCTGTCTGATATTCCTTCCATCCCTTACCGTCAGACTGTATTCTTGCCATTTCTTTTCCTTCTGGTGAATCAATTTTTACTACTACTTCACCCGATCCACGAAGCTCCGCCTCTATCATGTTCTCCTCAGAGAAGAGAAAATACTTAAATCCAGCTATCGTTCCTTCTCTCATGTTGTTTATAAATGGCTTCAACCCATGTTCGCCCTCTTTATCAGGTTCTTCTGTAATATATGGCCATTCCTCCGGCAGTTCTGGTTTATCATCAGGATTCATCCAAAATAAAACCTTATCAACCTTTTCACGTTCTCCCTGCGTCAGGTGACATGCAATATAAGCTGGATATCTTCCAGCAGCTCTGAGCGGACCGCCATTTAATCCACAGCTTGTAATCTCTGACTGCAAAATTGTTCCATCGGAAAGCATCTGCACTTCCTCTGCACATCCCTGTCTGCTAAAGGAAGTTCCATGTGTCTGTCTATGCCAGAATATGTAATATTTTCCCTTGACTTCAACTAATCCTCCATGGTTATTTCCCATATAATTAACAGGCATCTGATTTCCTTCAAAGCCTATATCTCCATTTGATACGAGAACCCCCTGATACTGAAAAGGTCCGGAAGGTGAATCACTAATTGCATAACATAATTCATGTACCTGACTACTTGAATATACAAAATAGTACTTCTTTCCATATTTTCGAATACTAGATGCCTCAAAGAAAGGATGTTCTTCGAATCCTGTTCCTTTTGCCGCATCTTGCCCTGGTACTATACGTACTGGCTTACTGATCACCGTGTGCATATCGTCTGCCAGCTTCATCATCATAGCCCATTGTGCCTCTCTCTGGTTAAATTCATGACCAAGAAACGGTGCAAAACCATAATAAAGATAATTTCCTGTTTCATCGCAATATATTGCCGGATCAAACATATTTCCCTCTGTTGGAACAGATTGATTCTCGTATCTGACATACTCTAAAAATGAAAATGGACCTGCTGGTGAATCACTTACAGCCACAGATATGACATTAACACCACCCAGTGCATAATACAGATAAAACCGTCCATCCGGTCCTTGTGCCACATCTGGTGCCTGCATTATCAGTTTTCCTTCTTCATCCCACGGAGCAAGCTGATACTCTGGTAATTTTCCTGCATAAGCCGCCCCATTTATCGGATCCTGCTCTTTTTTATAAATAACGCCCTCATATTTCCAGTCACTCAGATCATCTACCGGTGCACTCCAGCAGACGTAGTCCTGTACGCAGAATGATTCTCCACCTAATGCATCATGGCTTCCATATATATATAATCTATCGCCAAATACATGTGGTTCCGCATCTGGAATCGTTTCCCAGAACGGAAGATATGGGTTATATACTTGATGTTTCATATGCTTTTTCTCCTATTCTAAATCCAATTATTAAATAAATATCGCATAGCAGGTAAGATAGATCAATATTTTGATACCCTCTACCGCTTCTACTTATATATATCATAACCCAAAGTCTATTTCTTTATATCTTTATTTTGTTAATTCTATCTTTATTTTGCATCTTTTTCAACTATCTTTTCACAAAACAAAAAAAGGAAATGATTTAATCTTTACACCTAAACCATTCCCTCTTATTTATAAACTAATTACTGACCACACATCTCTGCAAAAGCCACTAAAGCTTCCTCATCAGTCTCATATTCACCTGCAACATAGTTATTTACATCTAAATACCAGCTTTCAACTATCTTCCAGGTAATGTCTCCTTCATTCACGCCTTTCATCTCTACTTTTTCAGGATTTAAAATATTCTTATAAACATCTAAATCCTCATTTTCAACTGCCACCGACGGAATTCCTTTTATGTTTGCCATCGTATTCATTTCATCTTTTGTAGTCAGGAAACAATTCTGGGACACCGTCTTCATTGATTCAACTGTTCTGATAAAATCTGCTTTTTTAACCTCTTCCTGTGACTTCGAAATATATCCCGAGTAAATCCATGCTGCAGTTATCATCGCCAAAACCAAGAGAATATTGCATATAATTAAAATTGCTTTGCTCTTTTTAGCTTTTGTTTTCAATGTTTTTTCCTACTTTATTCATTTATCTTATATTCGGATATTATAGCATATATATATGTTTACTACAAACCAAAAAAGGTCCACCGGACCTTTTTGTCGTATGCATGGCAACAAAAAAATCCCAGAAACACCATTATCGGCATTCCCGGGATTAAGTTCAATGCGGATGGAGGGACTTGAACCCTCACGAGGTCACCCCCGCAAGATTTTGAGTCTTGTGCGTCTGCCATTCCGCCACATCCGCTTGTGATTCGTATCAGCTCCGAACCGAGATTTATAATAACACAGTAAATTTACTTTTGCAATAGTTTTTTTGAAATTTTTCTATTTTTGCAAAAATATGTAATTTAATAAATTTCATATTATACTGACTTGAAAAGTATATTCCATTTTTGTCCAGAATTACTGCTCATATAATGTTGTGAGCAGTAATTAGGACAGACAAGTGACCAAAAGTACAGTGAAACTTTTTTGATCACACTGAATTCAATTTTTAAATATCCAATGCTGCATGATACCCTTCATAAACCGCATTTGTAATCGTAGATACTTTTCCGGCATCTCCAATTACTGCCACATATGGTGCACAATCACGCAATGTATCTACTATATCTGTTCTGGAGTGCTGCCCCAATGCACAGATTACACTTGTACCCGGTACAAGAATCTGCTCTTTTTCTTCTGTTTCACAGATGATTCCTTCTTTTGTCACTTCCATACCTCTGCATCCGGTATGTACCGTCACATATTTATCGATTTCTTTTAATAACAGAGGACGATGACGTACATTTGCATCCGGTGCCAGTTCATTTCGCATCTCTACCAGATGTACTTCTTTTCCTTCCATACCAAGATGAATCGCACACTCGCATCCTGCAAGACCGCCACCAAATACAACGACTTTGTCTGTTACCTTTTCTTTCTGTTTGTAATAATCATTTACAATAACAACATTCTCACCATCCAGTCCCGGAATCGGAGGTACGATTGGCTGAGAACCAACTGCAATAATTAATGCATCTGCATTTTCCTGCTCTGCATATTCTGCTGTTACTTCTGTATTCAAACGAATTTCTACACCTGCATTTCGTGCAAACTTCTCATATGTTCCTGTCAGTTCATACATTTCATGTTTAAATGGAAGTGCCTGTTCGCTTTTCAATATACCGCCTAATTGGGCTTCCTTTTCACAGAGGATTACCTGATGTCCTCTCCTTGCAGCAGTATAGGCCGCATACAATCCTCCCGGACCGCCACCCGCAACAAGCACTTTTTTCTTAGTTGCTGCCGGCATTACTTCGTCGCCTTCCATCTCTCTTCCGATCAATGGGTTCACTGTACATCTTCTTGTTGATGTTGCAGCTCTCTCTGCCATACAAGTAAAGCAACGCAAACATTTTACGATTTCATCATCACGATTTTCCATCACTTTTCTTGGAAGGAACGGATCTGCCAAAAGTGCTCTTGCCATATACACAACATCTGCTTTTCCCGAAGCAATAATTTCCTCCATCTGCTCCGGATCATTCAATGCCCCAATTGTAGCAACCGGAATAGATACATGTTTTTTGATTTCTGCTGCAAGATATACATTACAACCATGCTCTTTAAACATGGATGGATGTGTATCTCCGAATCCTCTCTGATATGTTCCTGCGGATACATGAAGCAAATCAATATACGATTCTAACTTCTGTGCAATTCGCACACCTTCTTCCAAATCATATCCACCTTCAAACAACTCTGATCCACTCATACGGAATTCGATTGGGAATCCCGGTCCCACAGCTTCACGCACCGATTGCAGTACTTCTTTTGCAAGACGACATCTATTCTCCAGACTTCCTCCATATTTGTCTGTACGTTTATTAAAATATGGCGATAAAAACTGATTCAACAGCCATCCATGACCGCCATGAATCATAATCATTCCAAATCCGGCACGTTTAGCAAGTGCCGCTGTCTGACCATAAGCTTCGACAATTTCCCGAATCATCTCTTCTGACAATGCTTTTACTTTGACTCCGTCCGCACGGACTGTATCACATGCGCCCCACTGATGCATCTCATGCTGTTTTGTTTTATCGGTCATATATGTTCCTGCATACATACCGGAATGTGATAATTCCAGACTCGGTACTGCTCCATGTCTGTGAATTGCATCCGCCGTATAGGTTGCTGCTGCCAACGAGTTTAAAATCGTAGTATCCAGATGATATGCATGTGAACCATCTGTTTTCGGATGTACCATACATTCACTTACTGTAACCGCTGCCGCTCCTCCTTTTCCTCTCAACTCGTAAAATGCCGTAGATTTCGGTCCAATACATCCATCATTTGTAATATCTGTTCCACCCATCGGTGCTGAAAACATACGATTACGGAAAGTTACTCTTCCAATTGTAATCGGACTGGATAAATGTGGAAATTTTCGTTTCATATTTTTCCTCCTTGTGTTTTTCCAAACATATTTCTTTGTTAACCTTATAATATCAAAAACAGGTACTCCATTCCTATCAATAGAAATGGAGTACCTGTCAATAAAATGTTGATATCACTATTTTGCCCTTTTTACATAATCTGTGCTAATCGTTCCACTAAGAATCTCACCTGTTCATTCTTCCGATATATCATAGATACCTTCCATGGTATGGCGTCCTGCAATTCAATTCTTCGAATATCAGGATATAACCGGTCTGTCTTATGAATATCTGCATCAATCCCAAGTCCCAATTTCTCATTACAGAAACGATAAATAAGCTGACTTTCCATTGTATTGATAATGATATTCGGCACAAATCCAAAATCACCACACCGCTGCATAAAACTATGATAACTGAAATACTTTTGATTTAATGAAATCAACGGCTGTTCTTTCAACTCTTCTATACTTAGCCTTTCTTTCTCATAAAACGGATGCCCCGGATATACCAGAACATTCATTTTGCCTTCGTATACGACACAACTTTCGATCTCATTTCCCGGAATTGTTCCGATAATAAATCCGATATCTAACAATCCTCTGTTTACTTGTTCTGCTACCTCCTGATTTTCCAGTTCTTCCCACTGCACAGACACATCTGGCATCTCACTTTGAATCGCATTTAACTTTTTTAGTGATACAAGATTCAATACACCACACGCAAATCCGATTTTTATTTTTCGCTGTCTGCTATTCATTTTCTGCAAATGATACTTCATGTCTTCTAATTGATATAGTAACTCCTGACTCTGTGCATAAAAATAATCCCCACATTCCGTAGGTACCATCCCGCCCTTTGTCCGTTCAAATAATGCAATCTGCAACTCTTCTTCCAGTTTGTGAATAATCCGACTCAATCCCTGTGGTGTAATAAAAAGCTGTTTTGCAGCCTGATTGATACTCCGCTCCTCATAGACAAGTCGAAAGCTTCTGATATCTTTTGTGTCCATATTTACACTTTATCCCTCTTTATGCTATACTTTGACATGTTCATCTATTCAGATTATGACACTAAATCTATTTTACTACAAGGAGAATTTTCATGAATACCATTATTACAATCGAGCCGACGATTTCTATGTTTCTGATTGTCTGTCCGTTTTTATTTCTCGCTGGGTTGGTTGACGCAATCGGCGGCGGAGGCGGTCTGATCTCGCTTCCAGCCTATCTGATTGCCGGACTTCCTACCCATACTGCAATTGCAACTAACAAACTTTCATCAACCTGCGGGACTACCCTTGCAACCGCCCGCTTTATCAAGAATGGCCTGGTAAATTTTAAATTAGCAGTTCCATCCGTTATTATGGCAATTATCGGCTCTGCCATCGGAGCTCATATTTCTCTGATTATTCCCGAAAAAATAATGATGCATGTACTGATTGTCATTCTGCCGATTGCTGCGTTTTTTGTACTAAACAAAAAGCTGTTCCATGATAATGAAACGATGTTATTACACTTGATAAACGTACTTATCTCACTGCTTCCATTGCTGCTTTTGTGATTGGAATGTATGATGGATTTTATGGTCCGGGAACCGGTACATTTTTAATTATCGCCTTTACTGTATTTGCTAAACTTAGTATTAAAACAGCCAATGCACAGGCAAAAGTTATTAATCTTACAACCAATATCACTTCTTTAGTCATATTCTTTTTAAACGGGCAGGTACTTATCCCTCTTGGAATTGCTGCTGCCCTTTGTAATATGCTTGGAGGTTATCTTGGCGCAGGAATGGTAATGAAAAGTGGAGCTAAAATTGTTCGTCCTAGTATTTTACTTGTACTATTTCTGCTCCTGCTGAAAATCATCATATAGGGACGGAGTTTTCCGGCTCTTTTCCGATGGAAAAAGCCGGAAAACCCCGTCCCTATTCTGTCTATTCGGATCTTCAATGTCAATAATGACCTATTTTTTACACAAAAACATATCTAAACAATTTATTTGAGTAATGCTATTATAATACACGTAGCAAGGGAAAAGAAATTTTCCAAAACAATTATGTAAGGTAAGAAAAGGAGATATATTATGTTTGATTTTGCATTAACACCAGAAATGTCAAAAGAATTTTTTAACTATCAGGAAGAATTATTAAATAAAGTAGTTTCTTCAATCAAAAAATATTTTTCAGAAAATTGTGAGACAATTGTCAAGGGGCTTGCATGTATGAATGGTAATTTTTCTGGATATATGTACAGAAAGTAAGATGCCATGGCTGAAAATATTTTAATACTCAACAAATAAGGAGTAGAATTCCATTATAAGAATTCTGCTCCTTTTATTTTTTGTCTATTTATTATTTTACAAGTAAAGATTTACCTGTCATCTCAGCTGGCTGTTCCATTCCCATCAATTCGATTAATGTAGGAGCGATATCTGCCAGACATCCACCTTCTCTTAATTTGTATGCAGGATCTGCATTTACAAGAATAAATGGAACCGGATTTGTTGTGTGAGCTGTAAATGGCTCTCCCGTTTCATCATCGATCAGCTGCTCTGCATTTCCGTGGTCTGCACAAATAAACATCTGTCCATCTACTTCTTTGATGGCATCTACTGCTTTGCCAACACACTCATCAACAGCTTCAATCGCTTTGATTGCTGCATCTTCTACACCAGTATGTCCAACCATATCCGGATTAGCAAAGTTGATGATAATTACATCATACTTATCAGATTTGATTGCATCTACTAATTTATCGCACACTTCATATGCACTCATCTCAGGTTTCAAGTCATATGTTGCTACCTTTGGAGATTTTACAAGAATTCTGTCTTCTCCTTCATTTGGCTCTTCTACTCCACCATTAAAGAAGAATGTTACATGTGCATATTTTTCTGTTTCTGCAATACGAGCCTGTTTCAGACCATTTTTTGCAAGGAATTCTCCAAATGTATTTGTAATTTCATCTTTTACAAATGCAACCTGTTTGTTTTCGATTGTAACATCATACTCTGTAAAGCAAACAAATGTTGTTTTTACTCTTTCTCCTCTTTCGAATCCCGTAAATTCATCATCGCAAAGAGTTCTTGTGATCTCTCTTGCTCTGTCAGGACGGAAGTTAAAGAAGATAACAGAGTCATTTTCTTTGATTGTTGCGAGTGGTGCACCATCTTTTACAATGACTGTTGGAAGTACAAATTCATCTGTCACATCATTGTCATAAGATGCCTGAATTCCTGCTGTAGCAGACTCAGCTGTCTCGCCTTCCCCTTTAACGATTGCATTGTAAGCTTTTTCCACACGATCCCAACGATTATCACGATCCATTGCATAATAACGTCCTGATACGCTTGCAACTGCTCCAACACCAAGTTCTTTCATCTTAGCTTCTAACTGCTCTACATATTCTTTTCCTGATGCCGGAGGTGTGTCACGGCCATCAAGGAAGCAATGTACATATACTTTTTCAATGCCTTGTTTTTTAGCGAGTTCAAGAAGTCCAAATACATGTTCAATATGGCTGTGTACTCCACCATCAGACATCAATCCCATTAAATGAAGTGCAGAATCATTGCTTTTTACATTCTCACAAGCTGCAAGAAGTGCTTTATTCTCAAAGAAATCTCCATCCTGAATTGCTTTTGTGATCTTTGTAAGATCCTGATATACAATTCTACCTGCTCCCATATTCAGATGTCCTACTTCTGAGTTACCCATCTGTCCATCCGGAAGTCCTACAGCCATTCCACTTGCATATCCTTTTACAAATGGATATTCTGCCATAAGCTTATCCATAACCGGAGTTTTACCTTCAGCAACAGCATTGCCTTTTTCTTTATCATTCAATCCATATCCATCAAGAATCATCAATACGGTTGGTTTTTTACTCATTATATGTGTTTCCTTTCTATCTTTAAGGTAACAGCAATCGTGGAGAGCCTGTTCGACTCCCCACGCCAATGCTTTTTAATTATTTGTAGTTAACAATTTTTCCAAAATCAGCTTTGAGGGAAGCTCCTCCAACAAGACCTCCATCGATATCTGCCTGAGCAAATAACTCTGCTGCATTACCAGCATTTACAGATCCGCCGTACTGAATGCGAATTGCTTCAGCTGTAGCTTCATCATAAACTTCAGCGATGCAAGCACGGATTCCTGCACAAACTTCTTCAGCCTGCTCTGTTGTAGCTGTTTTTCCTGTTCCGATAGCCCAGATTGGCTCGTAAGCGATAACTGCTTCTTTAGCCTGATCTGCTGTTACATTCTGGAATCCAACTTTAACCTGCTGGCGGATAAAGTCCATTGTAACACCCTGTTCTCTCTGCTCAAGAGTTTCTCCACAGCACATGATTGGTGTAAGACCATGCTCAAATGCTTTAAGAACTTTTTTATTTACATCTTCGTTTGTCTCTCCGAAGTAATCTCTTCTCTCAGAATGTCCAAGAACAACATATTTTACTCCTGCATCTACAAGCATTGCTGGAGAAATCTCTCCTGTGTAAGCTCCGCTCTCTTCGAAATACATGTTCTCAGCACCAACCTGGATGTTTGTTCCTTTTGTTGCTTCCACAACAGGAACGATGTCGATTGCTGGTACACAGAATACAACATCAACTTCTTCATTTGCTACTAATGGTTTTAATTCTTCTACAAGTGCTACTGCCTCACTTGGAGTTTTATTCATTTTCCAGTTTCCTGCTACAATTTTCTTTCTTGCCATTTTATTGGCCTCCTCATCTATTTTTTGTTAAAACAATTTTATTGTTCAAAATCATTTGCTGAATAACAGATAATTAACGATCATTTGCTGCTGCAACACCTGGTAATTCTTTTCCTTCAAGGAATTCCAGAGAAGCTCCACCACCTGTTGAGATATGTGTCATCTTGTCACCATATCCAAGCTGGTTAACTGCTGCTGCTGAATCTCCACCACCAATGATTGTAACTGCATCAGTATCAGCAAGTGCTTTTGCAACTGTCTCTGTTCCTGTAGCGAATTTAGGCATCTCGAAACATCCCATTGGTCCGTTCCATACAACTGTCTTCGCATCTTTTACAGCGTCAGCATATAACTTAGCTGTCTCCGGACCTACATCAAGTCCCATCCATCCTTCTGGAATCTCTCCCATAGGAACTACTTTTGTATTTGCATCATTAGAGAATTCATCTGCAATGATTGCATCTACAGGAAGAAGAAGTTTTACACCTTTTTCTTCAGCTTTTTTGATCATATCCAATGCATACTGACAGTAATCCTCTTCAAGAAGAGAATTTCCTACTTTTCCACCCTGGGCTTTACTGAATGTGAAGCACATTCCACCACCGATGATCAATGTATCTACTTTATCAAGTAAGTTCTCGATTACAGAGATTTTGCTTGAAACTTTAGAACCACCAAGGATTGCTACGAATGGTCTCTCTGGATTGTTTACTGCATTACCAAGGAAATCAATCTCTTTCTGCATTAAGTATCCAACAACTGCTGTATCAACGAACTGTGTTACACCAACGTTAGAGCAATGTGCTCTATGAGCTGTTCCGAATGCATCGTTAACGAATACATCACACAGAGATGCAAGATCTTTACTGAATGCCTCTCCGTTCTTTGTCTCTTCAGCTCTGTAACGAGTGTTCTCAAGAAGGATGATATCTCCATCTTTCATAGCTTCTACTGCAGCTCTTGCGTTTGGTCCTACTACTTCTGGATCAGCAGCAAATTTTACTTCCTGTCCAAGTAATTCTGATAAACGAACTGCTACTGGAGCAAGTGATAATTCTGGCTTTGGCTCTCCCTTTGGTTTTCCAAGGTGAGAACAAAGAATAATCTTTCCTCCATCTGCAACTAATTTTTTGATTGTTGGAAGAGCTGCTACAAGACGGTTTTCATCTGTAATTTTTCCATCGATCAATGGAACGTTGAAGTCGCATCTTACAAGAACTCTTTTGCCCTTTACGTTGATATCATCTACTGATTTTTTGTTAAGCATAGTTGTAATTCTCCTTTTTTATAAAGCATTTTTAAATTTATAGAAAATCGTTCCTTATAAATTTAAAAAGAGTCCGGCCCCAATAAGACCGGACCCTTTGTGAGTCTATTTCCGGACATACATCCGTTTCATATTCCCAATTTCGGCTTACAGTAATGTTCCGAAATGTTTGATTGTTCTTACCATCTGGCTTGTGTAAGAGTTCTCGTTGTCATACCAAGATACAACCTGAACCTCTGTATTTCCATCACCTGTTGGAAGAGCCATTGTCTGTGTAGCATCGAACAGAGAACCAAATTTCATTCCTACGATATCGCTAGATACGATCTGATCTGTGTTGTATCCGAATGATTCGTTAGAAGCTGCTTTCATAGCTTCGTTGATCTGGTCAACTGTAACTTCACCTTTAACTACTGCTGTAAGGATTGTTGTTGATCCTGTTGGAGTAGGAACACGCTGAGCAGAACCAATCAGTTTTCCGTTCAGTTCTGGGATAACCAGACCGATTGCTTTTGCTGCACCTGTGCTGTTAGGTACGATATTAACTGCTGCTGCACGAGATCTTCTGAGGTCACCTTTTCTCTGTGGTCCATCAAGAGTCATCTGATCTCCTGTATATGCATGGATTGTGCACATGATACCAGACTGAATTTCTGCAAGATCATTCAATGCTTTAGCCATTGGAGCTAAACAGTTTGTTGTACAAGAAGCTGCTGAGATGATTGTATCATCTTTTGTAAGCTGCTCGTGGTTTACATTGTAAACGATTGTAGGAAGGTCATTTCCTGCTGGTGCAGAAATAATAACGTGTTTAGCACCTGCATCGATATGAGCCTGAGCTTTTGCTTTAGATGTGTAGAATCCTGTACACTCCAGAACAACGTCAACACCAATCTCTCCCCATGGAAGTTCAGCTGCGTTAGCTTTTGCGTAAATTTTGATTTCTTTTCCGTCAACTGTGATAGAGTCTTCTCCTGCCTCTACTTTGTCAGCCAGTGCATATCTTCCCTGTGTTGAATCATATTTCAACAGGTGAGCAAGCATGCTTGGAGATGTTAAATCGTTGATTGCTACAATTTCAAATCCCTCTGCTCCGAACATCTGTCTGAATGCAAGACGTCCAATACGTCCAAAACCATTAATCGCTACTTTTACTGCCATGATTAATTCCTCCTAAAGTTATATAAATTGTTAACTGTAATACAGTCTATCATGGTGATATCCATTTAACAAAGCTCAATTACTTTGTTAAAGATTCATCAACTGAGATTATTGTACTAAAACAAAAACAAAAATTCAAGTCCTAAATCCATTTTGTTTGTTTTTTATGTAAGTTGTTTAAAAATCGGTTTTCTTTCTTCAAATTCTGTATAATATTTAAACCCACAAGCCTTTAAGACATCATTTACCTTTCCGAAATCATATGCAATATGTTCCGGCTTATGTCCGTCCGCTCCAATCGTTATGATTTCTCCTCCAAGCTCCCGGTATCTTTTCAACACATCCGGGTGCGGATTACAAAACGGAAGTCCATATTTCCATCCTGCGGTATTTAACTCAATGCCTTTTCCAAGCTCAATAACGCGTTTTAGAATTTCATCAATAATATCTGAAAACTCTGTCTGTGAATATTCTTTTTCCTTGTAAGTCCCATAACGCACTACATAGTCCAAATGCCCCAGCACATCGAATGCTGTTACATGTTGCAGGTTTTCTAAAGTATTCTCAAACCCTTTTCTATATAATTCGCGGTCCGACAATTCAGCGAACCCCTCTCTGTAGTACGGATCTTTCCCATCTACCAGATGTACAGAACCAATTACAAAATCAAATGGATACTGTTGTGTCAGTTTTTGATAGAATTCTTGCAAATGAGTCTGCAGTCCAAGCTCTATTCCAATTCGAATATGTATCTTATCTTCATATTCTTTCTGTATTTTTTTCATGGTATGCATATATTCATCCAAATCGAATTGAAAAGCATCTTTCCCAAATTCTGTATCAGAAGGAAAATCTTTATCAAAATGATCTGTAATGCAAATTGATCTTAATCCTTTTGCTATTGCACCATCTATCATTTTTCCACCGGCGTATCACTGTCTGTAGAAAAAATGGTGTGCATATGGCTGTCGCTTAATATCATATGATTGTTCCGCCTCCAAGTACATATTCTCCATCATACAATACAACTGCCTGTCCCGGGGTCACTGCTCTTTGTGGTTCTTCAAATGTACAGGTAATCTCATCTTCACCTGTTTTTTCTACCGTACACCAGGCACCTTTATGATTATATCTGATTTTGCAAAACTCTTTTTGGTTCCGGCAAATCTTCAACCGACATAAAATTCACCCTGTTTGCCTTTAATGTGGTTGTCATTGAATCTTCATTTGTTCCAATCACAACTTCATTTGTCTCCGGACGAATTTCCAATACAAAAGCCGGGTATCCCAATGACAGACCAAGACCTTTTCGTTGCCCCACTGTATAATGAATGATTCCTTTATGTTTTCCTAAAACCTTCCCATCTAATGTTACAAAATTACCTTCCGGAATTTTTACACCTGCATTTTCTTCTATATAAGCAGCATAGTCTCCATCCGGCACAAAACATATATCCTGACTGTCTGGCTTATTTGCAACCAATAATCCTATCTTCTCTGCTATCTTGCGAATCTCATCTTTTGAATACTGTCCGACTGGCATCAATGTTCTTTTCAGTTGTTCTTGTGTCAAATTGTACAGTGCATAAGTCTGATCCTTTGCCAGTGTAGCAGAACGCCGAATCGCATATCTGCCATTCTCAAGCTGATCAATTCTCGCATAATGTCCTGTCGCAATATAATCTGCTCCAATTGAAAGACTTCTTGTCAGCAAGGACTCCCATTTTACATATCGATTGCATGCAATACACGGATTTGGAGTTCTTCCATGAAGATATTCATCCACAAAATAATCTATCACATTTTCTTTGAATTCCTGTTTGAAATTCATTACATAATATGGAATTCCCAAATTTGCTGCTACGCGGCGTGCATCTTCTACTGCACTCAACCCGCAGCATCCACCATTTTCTTCTTGTACAGCCTGTTCTTCATCCTGCCAGATCTGCATTGTCACTCCTACTACATCATATCCTTGTTCCTTCAACAGATATGCTGCAACAGAAGAATCCACGCCACCGGACATCCCTACTACTACTGTGCTCATTAATATTCCTCTTCTTCCTCTTCTTCACCTTCATGGATATCTGATTTTGGTTTTTCAAGTCCTTCAATCTTAATACCATTTTTTTCTGCATAATCCCAAAGTGCTGCATGGATGGCTTCTTCGGCAAGCAGTGAGCAATGTACTTTTACCGGTGGAAGTCCATCAAGAGCCTCCATAACTGCTTTGTTTGTAATCTGCATTGCCTCCTGGATATTTTTACCTTTTACAAGTTCTGTTGCCATACTGCTTGTTGCAACTGCAGCACCACATCCAAATGTTTTAAACTTCACGTCACGGATGATCTGATTTTCATCAATATCAAGATAAATTCTCATGATATCTCCACATTTCGCATTACCTACTGTACCTACTCCACTTGCGTTTTCGATTTCTCCTACATTTCTTGGATGTTGAAAATGATCCATAACTTTTTCTGAATACATATTATATTTCCTCCTGGTTTTCTTTCGTTTATCTTTTATTTATTTTGTTTTTTCACAAAATCCTCATATAATGGAGACATCTTTCTTAAATTCTCCACAATTGCTTTTAAGTTGTCTACTACATAATCCAAATCTTCTTTTGACACTTCCTCACTCAATGTCATTCTCAAAGAACCATGTGCAATTTCATGTGGAAGTCCGATTGCCAAAAGTACATGGGATGGATCCAATGAACCTGATGTACATGCTGAACCACTTGAAGCACAAATACCTTTCATATCAAGCATAATCAAAAGGGATTCTCCTTCTACAAAGCGGAAACTGAAATTCACATTATTTGGTAAACGTTTTTTTCTATCTCCGTTAAGGCGACAATACGGAATTTCATTTTCAATTCTTTCGATCAAATAATCTCTCAATTCTATTTCTTTTGCAGTACGTTCTTTCATTGTGCTGATTGCACGCTCTGTTGCTTTTCCTATTCCGACGATTCCAGGAACATTCTCTGTACCCGCACGACGTTTTCTTTCCTGTGCACCACCATGAACAAACGAACGTATTTTAACACCTGTTCTAATATATAAGAAACCGATTCCCTTTGGTCCATTCAACTTATGTCCACTTGCACTAAGCATATCAATATGACATTCATCTACATTAATTGGAACCTGTCCAAATGCCTGAACCGCATCTGTATGGAAGAGAATTCCATGTTCATGTGCAATCTCACCAATCTCTTTGATTGGCTGAATTGTGCCAATCTCATTATTTGCAAACATAACTGAAATTAAAATTGTATCCGGACGGATTGCAGCTTTGAGTTCCTCCAAATCCACGACACCATTCTCATCTACATTAAGGTAGGTCACTTCATAGCCACGCTTCTCAAGATATTCACATGTATGCAGAATCGCATGGTGTTCGATTTTACTTGTGATAATATGTTTTCCTTTTTTCTCGTAAGCTTCCGCTGTTGCTTTCAGTGCCCAGTTGTCGGATTCCGAACCACCTGCTGTGAAATAAATTTCATTTGTTTTTGCACCCAATGCATTTGCAATTGTTTCTCTTTGCTTTGTAATCACTTCTTTGTTCGCAGCAGCAAATCCATAAATACTAGATGGATTTCCATAATGTTCTGTAAAATATGGAAGCATTGCTTCTACAACTTCCGGTGCAGTTTTTGTTGTTGCTGCATTATCTAAATAAATTAATCTGCTCATTGTATTTCCTCCGCCAGTTCTATTATCTTGTCTTATTTTTTATCTTAATTCTTACATGTCCCAGACTGTGTCATACCTGCATCACAGCATTTCTGTTTACTTTCTTCTACAAGTTGATCTAACATAATACTGTCTACCGTCTGATTGATACTGTCATTAATCTTTTGCCATACATATTTGGTAACGCAATTTTCCGAGGCTGAACAGCCTTCTTCAGCACTGAGCCCTGAACATTCTACCGGATCTAAACTTCCCTCCAATGCTCTTAATACATCTCCTACTGAAATCTCATGCATATCTTTTCCTAATATATACCCGCCTCCGGCGCCTCGTATACTTTTTACGATTTCTGCTTTCTTAAGCTTTGCCATAAGCTGTTCTAAATAACGTTCTGAGATTCCCTGTCTGTTGGAAATGCTTGTTATAGAAACAGGCTCCTCCTCACTATATTGTGCCAGATCGATCAGCGCACGCAGTCCATATCTTCCTTTTGTAGATAATTTCAATTTATCACCTTCTGACTTTTTATGCATCTATTTCCTAGTGTTTTATTTCCCACTGTTTTAATTCCTATTATTCTGCTAGGATTTTACATTGGTAGAATATCATTTTTCTATTGTTCTGTCAAGGAAGGGAATTGAATATTTTATAGAAATAGCATTTTGAAATCACAGTTTTTTCTTTTTATAATTGTGATTATATAAGGTTTTCTATGTCTAAAAATCAATCAATTATTCTCGGAACAGTTATTTTAACATTAACTGGTTTTCTAAGCCGGTTTATAGGATTTTTTTATCGTATTTTTTTGAGTCGTGTTTTTGGTGAAGAAGGCATCGGTCTTTATCAGCTTATTTTCCCTGTATATGCACTTTGCATCTCATTTTCCATTTCTGGTATAGAAACCGCTCTTTCTCGTACCGTTGCCCGCAAACAGGCTCTTGGCAAACCCGATGAGGCCAAAGAAGTTTTATTATCAGGATTAACTGTCGCTTTCTTTCTTTCCCTTTTTTGTACTTTCTTTATTCAAAAAAACGCATTCTTTATCGCCGATAGGCTTTTACATGATTCCCGCTGTAAAAACATGCTAATCATCTTGTCCTATGCTTTCCCTTTCTGTGCTATTCACAGTTGTATCTGTGGATATTATTATGGTCTTAAGGAAACTAAGATTCCTGCTATTTCGCAGCTTATAGAACAAAGTACTCGTATTTTATCCGTTTACATTTTTTTCTTCCTTCTAATCCGAAAAGGACATACCGTATCTATTTCCATAGCCGTCAGTGGTCTTGTTATAGGTGAATTATTTTCAACCGCATATGCCGCACAAATTTTTAATTATTTTTCTTGTACTTTGACTACAATAACTAATCTATGCAAAAATTTTCCCCGTCACTTACGCGAGTTATTATCTTTGTCCATTCCACTCACTGCCAATCGCGTATTAATTAATCTCTTACAGAGTATAGAAGCAATTTCCATCCCTGTGCAATTAAGACGTTTTCAGTATTCCGCTTCGGAGTCTCTTCGGATTTACGGTGTATTAAACGGAATGGCTTTGCCATGCATTCTTTTCCCTACGGCTGTCACTAGTTCATTGTCTATTATGTTGATGCCCGCTGTTGCTGAGATTCAGGCAGCTCAAGATCCTTCTTCTTTACTACGAATTATAAAAAAAGTAAGCAGATTTTGTTTTTCTCTTGGTTTATTCTCCTGTTTATGCTTTCTGCTTTTTGGTCATTTACTCGGAAATATTCTTTTTCATAGTGATTCAGCCGGAAATTTTATTGTAACGCTTTCCTGGATTTGCCCTTTCTTGTATGTAAATTCTTCTTTTTTAAGTATTATAAATGGTCTGGGTAAAACAGGATGGACATTTCTAATTAATACATTCGGCTTGTCTGTAAGAATTCTCAGTGTTTTTTTATCATCCCGCTCTTTGGAATACAAGGTTATTTATGGGGACTGCTCAGCAGTCAATTACTTGTCAGTCTTCTTTGCATTCTTCTTATCTATCACTGGTTTTCTATAAACCAATAAAAATATGGTAGTTTCATGCATTTTAATTTACATGAAGCTACCATACTTTTTAGTACTGCCTTAAAATACTTCTTATTATTACCGGCGTCAGATATGCCTCTATCATCATCCCTATCATCAACATGCCAAAGACAAAAACTGTTTTCTGTCGGCTCCACTGTCCGCTCGGATATTGCATACAGTATATCAATAAAACTAAATATGCCGGCACATAACATATCGTTTGAGGAATTACGGATACAATACAAAGTAAAACTCCTTTCATTCCCATTTTTATAACTGCAACTGTCAGTAATATTCCAATCGAAAACGCACTGCCACTGACCACAATCGGCATTAACAGCTTCTTTATTTTTGTAAATGCCAATGCCATTAATAACGCAAACGGAATTAGACGGATTTGGACAATATAGAGGAAATAAATGTTTCCAAATGAGTTTATTTCTGTATACTTCTTTAAAATTTCAATATCAAAAAGATTCGTATCTACTATTGTCTGTTTCAAAAAGCAATTGGCATATAAAATACCAATTAAAAAGCCTGGCATAAAAAAAGCTAAAAGTTGCTTTTTCACCTGAAGTGATCTCACAGATATTCCTCCTGTTTTTCATAATTGATACTCCATTATATGCCGGGCATTTTAACTACATACTTTATTCTTATTGATGAAATTTTACTGCATACGCCATCAAAGCAGATACTGTTTTTGAATCTTCGATTTCTCCTGAAAAGATTTTTTCTTTCAATTCATCCAATGTATACTCTTTCAAATCGATAAATTCATCTTCATCCAGATGCTGATGTGATGGAATCAAATCTCTTGCTACAAATACTTCTATTTTTTCATTACAAAATGCTACTGTTGTCCGAAGAGTGATAAGCCATTCCAAATTGTTACTCTTATATCCTGTCTCTTCTTCCAGTTCTCTTGATGCACATTCGATTCCCGGTTCATCTACCGCATCCAATGCGCCTGCAGGTATCTCCAATGTATATCGATCTAATGCATTACGGTATTGTCTTACCATCAGAATTTTTCCTTCTTTTGTAACAGGAACAACAGCCGCAGCTCCTTTGTGGTTAATAAAATCCCAGGTTGCTGTATGATTCCCATCAATCTCCATCGTATCCTGATAAAAATCAATAATCGCGCCTTTAAATTTTAATTCTCTTTTTAATCTTTTAAAATGTTCACTCATTTTATCTCCTTTTCTTGTACCGGGCAAATATTCTACATACCGGATATACAAAGAAACCCTTGTCTTACGACAAGGGTCATACTTTTATAAAACAGTCCGATTATCTGTTATTTTGCATAATCTGTAACACGTGATTCACGAATTACATTTACTTTAATCTGACCCGGATATTCTAATTCAAATTCAATCTGTTTTGCAATATCTCTAGCCATAAGTACCATATCATCATCGGTTACCTGTTCTGGAACTACCATTACTCGAATCTCTCTACCTGCCTGAATAGCAAAAGATTTATCAACCCCTTTAAACTGGTTTGTAATCTCTTCTAACTGTTTTAATCTGTTTGTATATGTTTCGATTGTCTCTCTTCTTGCTCCCGGTCTCGCTGCAGAAATAGTGTCTGCTGCCTGAACCACACATGCAATCAAAGATTGTGGTTCTGTATCTCCATGATGAGACTCTACTGTATTGATAACAGTTGCGGATTCTTTGTATTTTCTACAAAGATCAGCACCGATCTGAATGTGAGATCCTTCTACATCATGATCAATGGA
Organism: Firmicutes bacterium AM31-12AC; assembly: GCA_003480425.1. Classification (GTDB taxonomy): domain Bacteria; phylum Bacillota; class Clostridia; order Lachnospirales; family Lachnospiraceae; genus Schaedlerella; species Schaedlerella hominis. The sequence continues at coordinate 119,158 of QUJA01000002.1, read as the reverse complement.
TTTACCGATATCATGTAATAGACCTGCACGTTTTGCCATACGAACATCCAGGCCAATCTCCCCGGCTAATAAACCTGAAAGCTGTGCTACTTCTACAGAATGTTTTAATGCATTCTGTCCGTAACTTGTTCTGAACTTCATACGTCCAAGTAAGCGAATCAATTCCGGATGGATACCTGTTACACCAACTTCCAGTGCTGCAGCCTCTCCTTCTTCTCGGATCATTGTTTCTACTTCTCTTTGTGCTTTTTCCACCATCTCCTCAATTCTTGCCGGATGGATACGTCCATCTACGATCAATCTTTCCAGAGCAATTCTTGCAATTTCACGACGAATTGGATCAAATCCGGACAATACAACCGCTTCCGGTGTATCATCAATAATCAGTTCAACACCTGTCAACGTCTCAAGGGTACGGATATTACGTCCCTCACGTCCGATAATTCTTCCTTTCATTTCATCGCTTGGAAGCTGTACAACAGAAATTGTTGTCTCAGCTACATGATCTGCTGCACAACGCTGAATGGCACTGACAACATATTCTTTTGCTTTCTTGTCAGCATCCGCTTTTGCCTGTGTCTCCAGGTCTTTGATCATCTTAGCTGTATCATGCTTCACATCATCTTCCACAGTTTTTAACAGATATTCTTTTGCTTGTTCGGAGGTAAGTCCTGAGATTCGTTCCAGTTCCTGTACTCTTTTTTGATTCAGCTCTTCCACTTTCAGTTCTTTCTGTCTGAGCTGTTCTTCCTTCGCTGTAAACCTTGCTTCGCGCTGTCCGATTGCCTCTGTTCTTTTGTCAACTGACGCTTCTTTTGCAAGCACACGTTTTTCATAAGACTGCAATTCGGCTCTTCTTTCCTTTGTCTCTTTCTCAAGTTCATTCTTTGTCTTTATAGACTCTTCCTTCACTTCCAAGAGCGCTTCTTTTTTCGTTGTTTCAGCAGTTTTAACGGCATCATCGATTATCTCTCTTGCCTTTGATTCTGCATTTCCAATTTTAGAATCTGCATCCTTCTTTAAATTGGAAATCGTAACAAAGTGAGTAACAATCCCAACTATCAACGCGAGGGCTATAGCAATAATTATACTTATTAATTGCACAGGAGCACCTCCTTATTAAATTTTCATTGTACATTTTTTCTCATAAATACAACATATAAATTTTATACTGTTTTCACAATTCTGTCAAGCATTGTCCTTATAGTTTTGTATCACTTGACGGATATCATCATATTGAAATCCTTTTCGTGCAAGATAACCATATAATTTGTGTAATTCTTGCTCGGAAGCATGCAAAATATCCACATTTCTTTTTCGGATCAGGCGCGAAATTGCCTCTTGCTCTGTGTTTTTTTCATAACATTGTTCAAACACCAGGTCAATTTGTTCTGATGACACTCCTTTTCCAAGTAACAATGCATAAATCTCTTTTCTGCTTTTTGTTTCTCGTTTGCTTTGTATAAAATTTTCAATATATGCTTCATCATTGATATAACCAAATGATTTTACATATGCGATTGCTTGTGATATCACATCTTCCGGATACATATTTCTTTTTAGTTTATCCCTCAATTGTGATTCTGTCCTTGCCATATCTGTCAGCAAATGCATCGCCCGCAATTTTGCCCTTTTTAACACGACATTCTTCTTAATCTGTTCATACAATTCTTCACTGAGTTCTCCATTCACTTCAATTCCAAATCGTGATATTTCTTTCTTATACAAAACGAAGGCGAACTGGCCATCCAGTTCCACCTTCCACTTTGTCTTTGTCAGTGCTTCTACTTTTGTTACCTGCATCTTATTTTTCTTCCGGACTTTCCACTTTTTCTACATCAGCAGGAGCTTTTTTTAACTTCAGATCCTCTGCAGCATCTTCTGCATATTCTGCCCCAAGATGATAGTGTGTTCTTACCTTTTTCTCGATTTCATCCATAATCTCTGGGTTTGCTTCCAGGAAAGATTTTGCGTTTTCACGTCCCTGTCCGATTTTCTCTCCTTCATAAGCATACCATGCACCACTCTTCTTCACAACATCACAGTTTGCTGCAAGGTCCAGAATATCCCCTGATTTAGAAATTCCTTTTCCGAACATAATATCAAATTCTGCCTCTTTAAACGGAGGTGCAATCTTATTCTTCACAATCTTGATTCGGGTACGGTTACCTACCATCTCACCGCTTTGCTTTAATGTCTCAATACGACGCACATCCATACGCACAGAAGCATAAAACTTCAACGCACGACCACCTGTTGTTGTCTCTGGATTACCGAACATAACTCCAACTTTTTCTCGCAACTGATTGATAAAAATAACAACGCAATTAGACTTACTGATAACCGGTGTCAGTTTTCTCAACGCCTGTGACATTAATCTTGCCTGCAGACCGACATGACTGTCACCCATATCCCCTTCAATCTCCTGTCTCGGAACTAATGCTGCTACAGAGTCAATAACAATAATATCCATCGCTCCTGAACGCACCATCGTCTCAGCGATCTCAAGTGCCTGATCTCCGCTGTCCGGCTGCGAAATATATAACTCGTCGATATCAACACCTATATTCTTTGCATAAACAGGATCCAATGCGTGCTCTGCATCTACAAATCCGGCAATTCCGCCTCTCTTCTGTACTTCTGCGATCATATGTAATGCAACTGTTGTCTTACCGCTTGACTCTGGTCCGTACACTTCAATAATTCTTCCCTTTGGCACTCCGCCAAGTCCCAATGCCAGATCAAGACTCAAACAGCCTGTAGGAACCGTCTCCACATTCACATGAGCTCCGGAATCTCCCAGCTTCATCACTGCCCCTTTACCAAAATCTTTCTCTAATTTTGCAATCGCTGCATCCAGCGCTTTCTTCTTCTCTTCATTTGCGTTCGCCATAGCTTGACTCTCCTTTTAAATTCGAACAGTTGTTCGTCCTTCTGTTAATATAGTAGTATAATTATTTCAAAAAGTCAATAAATATTTTTATCCACTTTACCACCTCACTTTTTTCAGGCTCTATTCAATTTTTATATTTTTCTTTGGAAATAGTAAGAATCAAAAGATATTCTGACTCTTTATGCGATTTGAATCCTCGCACGTTGATTCCACAGATTTTGTGGACAAATTTATTATAATATGGTTGTTTCATTTTTTGCAAGCAGTTTTTCAAATTTCTCATTACGGTAACTTCTGCGTTGCTGGTTACAAGTACTATGAACAGCAACATTTCTGCTACATAAAAAGGGCTTCCAGACCTTTTTGTCATATGCATGGCAACAAAAAAGGGCAGTTCCTGTCATAAAACAACGTTCTGCCCTCTTCTATCTATTCTATTTCATTCGGTTCACACGATCCTGAATTGTCTTACCAAAATTCTCAATCTTTCTCTCGTATGGTTTATCCATAAATTCAGAATGCAATATAAAGTCTGCTGTCGCCAGATTATTCGCTACCGGAATATCATATACAACGGCAATTCTAAGCAATGCTTTTACATCTGGATCATGTGGCTGCGCTTCCAACGGATCCCACAGGAAAATCATAAAATCGATCTGTCCTTCTACAATCTTAGCTCCGATCTGCTGGTCTCCTCCTAATGGTCCACTACAATATCCTTTTACCGGAAGTCCAGTCTTCTCTGAGATTAATTTTGCTGTTGTACCTGTACCACAAAGAAAATGTCCTTTTAAAATTTCTTTGTTTTTATCGCACCATTCTACCAATTCTTTCTTCTTTCCATCATGGGCTACAAGTGCTATATGTTTTGCTTTCCCTATTTCTAATGTTACAAAATTCTCATCCAACATAATGTCGTCCTCCTGTCTTCTTTCTCCTGTTATATAATTCATGACGGCGCCTTGTATTCAAGTCGAGCAGTTACTAACCACCTGAAAGAGGTGGGAGTCTTCTCGACTGAGATAAATTCTGTCAAGGACATCGAATTGTATTTATTGTACCATAAATCTAGGCTTAACAGCAGTTTTTTTATTTATTTTACCAATTTTTTACAAATTCTGTTTTTCTACTACTTCACCCTGTTTTTTGTAAATACTTCCTGCCGGAACAAATCCTCTCACTGAAGACAATGGATAAATATTTGTGTGGCTTCCCACTACTGTTCCCGGATTCAAAATACTTCCGCATCCAACTTCTACTTCATCTCCAACCATAGCTCCAAACTTCTTCATACCTGTCTCGATATTTCCTTCTTCTGTCTTAACAACAACCAGTTTCTTATCTGATTTTACATTGGATGTAATAGAACCTGCTCCCATGTGTGATTTATATCCAAGAATAGAGTCGCCTACATAATTATAATGTGGAACCTGTACTTTATTAAAAAGAACTACATTTTTTAATTCCGTTGAGTTTCCAACGACTGCGCCTTCACCTACGATTGCATTTCCTCTTATAAATGCACAATGTCTTACTTCCGCATTTTTCCCAATGATAGCCGGTCCGTTGATGTAAGCTGTCGGTGCAACTGTAGCGGATTTTGCAACCCAGACATTCTCTCCACGTTTTTCATATTCCTCTTCACTTAATGTTGCTCCCAGCTCCAAGATAAATGCACTGATTTTAGGAAGCACTTCCCATGGATAAGTAACTCCTTCAAATAAATCTTTTGCGATTGTCTCATCTAACGTATAAAGTTCTTTTACTGTTAATTCTTTCATTTTTGAATGCTCCTTCTATTTTGATTTTTTCACTTTTGTTGTATTTGTATGATAAAATGTTGCCGCTCTATCATAACAATTTCTTAACTGATATTGATTATTTAAACCGCGCACCCCTTCTGTCCTGCTGACGATAAAGTGTTCGAGTTTCTGCATGTATTCATCTGGCGTGATATCTCCTTCTGCCACATAATTCAGTCCCTTTTCCCAACTTGCTGTCAATTCCGGATTTAATAAAGAGCGGATTGAGTGATTCACCACATCATAAATCATCTCACCTTGTAATGTCGGTGTAATAATCTGCGTTTTTTTATTTAACGATAAATACTTAATATTCACCAGCTTTTTCAAAATCTCAGCCCTCGTAGCACTTGTTCCAATCCCGCTTCCTTTAATCTGGGCACGTAATTCTTCATCTTCTATAAGCTGTCCTGCATTTTCCATTGCCAGAATCATAGACCCTGAATTATAACGCTTCGGAGGTGATGTCTCACCTTCTTTTATATTTAACGCCTTTACTGGTAAATGCATTCCTTTTTTTAATGCCTGCACAGTCTGAAAAAATGCAGCATCCAGATTCTGTGCATTATCATCTTCATTTTTCGAATCTTGTCCTGTTTTTTTCTGTGGAACACCAACTACTTTTAAATAGCCCTCCTCTGCCAGCACTTTAAAACTTGAAAAAAAGCTTTCCTCTCTGATTTTTGTTGTGATTGAAACTTTTTGATATACTGCCGGCGGATAGAAAATACTTAAGAAACGCCTTACAATACAATCATATACCTTTCCTGCTGTCACCGATACACTCTTTAATGCCGCTATTCCCTGACCGGTTGGAATAATTGCATAGTGATCTGTAATCTGCTTATCATTTACATATCGCGTTTTTGCCAGCCCTTTATGTGTTCCAAACTTCACGATTTCCTGTAAATAAGGTACTGCCATCGGATATTTCATTAACCCATTTAAATTATGTCCGATTTCTTTTGCAACTGCAGTCGACAATACTCTCGCATCTGTTCTTGGATACGTCACCAGTTTCTTCTCGTAAAGCTCCTGCACGATCCGCAATGTCTCATCCGGACTGATTTTAAATCGTTTTGAACAATCATTCTGTAGCTCTGCCAGATTATACAACAATGGTGGATTTTTCTTTTCTTTCTTTTTTTCAATGGATACAATTTCGCATTCCATTGGTTGTTTTTCCTTAAGATACGAAATCAACTCTTCTGCTTTTTTTCTTTCTTTAAATCCATTTTCTTTATACAGATCAAATGATTCAAAATAACGTGACCCTTTTACTGCACGCCATTCTCCCTCAAATGTCTGTCCTGATACATCTATCGTACTTAACACACGATAAAATGGTGTTTTTACAAAATCCCGGATTTCTCTCTCTCTTCTTACAACCATTCCAAGTACACAGGTCATTACTCTGCCGACCGAAACAACTGCATATTTTGTATGCAGATAATTTGAAATACTATTTCCATATTTTAATGTCAACAATCGCGAAAAATTAATTCCCATCAAATAGTCTTCTTTTGCCCGCAAGTACGCTGAAGCACTTAAATTATCGTATTCTGACAAATCTTTCGCTTCCTTGATTCCTCTTAAGATTTCTTCTTCTGTCTGAGAATCGATCCAGACACGTTTTCTTTCTTTTCCTTCTACATGTGCCTCTTGCTCTACCAGACGATAAATATATTCTCCTTCACGTCCTGAGTCCGTACACACATAAATGCAATCCACATCTTCTCGATTTAAAATATTACTCACAATCCGAAACTGCTTTTCCACCCCCGGAATCACTTCATACTTAAAATCCTGTGGGAGAAACGGCAGCGTGTCAAGATTCCATTTCTTCAAAGAAGCATCATAAGCTTCCGGATAACTCATCGTCACAAGGTGTCCCACACACCAGGTAACAATTGCTTCATCTGATTCCAGAAACCCATCCCCGCGTCTTGTTTTTAATTTTAATGCCTTGGCAAACTCCTGTGCCACACTCGGCTTTTCTGCTATATATACCGATTTCCCCATTCTTACCCTATCCGTTTCTTCTACTATTTTGTTTCAAATTTGTAAGATGTCACTGTGTGATATGGCATGCCCTTTTTGCAGATTGGACTGACAAAATTTTCGTGATGTACTGCATCTGGAAAATACTGCGTCTCGAAACATACTGCATCCCGAATACCGTATACTGCACCATTTTTTCCGTGTTCATTATCAAGGAAATTTGCTGTATACATCTGCATTCCCGGCAAATCTGTCCATACTTCCATAACAATCCCGCTTTTTTCTGAAACTGCTTGTGCTACTTTATCAAATTTTCCATTATTTTTCAATACCCAGTTATGATCGTATCCTTTTCCCAACCGGACTGCTTCATAATCTGCATCAATTGCTTCACCAAGTGCTCTTGGCATTCTAAAGTCCATCGGTGTTCCTGTCACATCCACTAATTCACCTGTTGGAATCGACTGTGCATCTGCTCTTGTAAAATAATCCGCATCTAGTGTTACCAGTTCTTTTAAGACGTTCCCACTGTCATGTCCATCAAGATTAAAATAACTATGATTTGTCATATTGATAATGGTATCCTGATCTGGAACCGCATCATATATAAGTCTCAGCTCATTGTCTTCTGTCAACTCATATGTAACATGCATATCCAGAGTTCCCGGATATCCCTGATCCCCATCCGGACTATGCAAAACAAATTCTATTTTAGAATCTGTTTTTTCACCCACATTCCAGATTCTCTTATTATAATAATTTGTTCCACTGTGAAGATTATTTCCATTATCATTTTTCTCAAGTTCATATGTCTTATCCTGAATTGTAATAACTGCACCTCCGATACGGTTCGCATTACGACCTACCGGTGCGCCAAACGATCCGCCTCCTTTTTCGTATCCGGTCACATCATCATACCCCAAAACTACATCTCTTAATTTTCCTTCTTTATCCGGCACATTCAATTTTACTAATGCTGCACCATAGTTTGTTATAGATGCTGACATTCCATTTTCGTTTGTCAGTGTATATAAAACTGCTTCTTCTTTCTTTGATGTACTTCCAAATGTTTCGACACGAACTGCTTTCATAGTTGTTCTCCTTTTGCTGTCTTATTTTCTTTTTATTTTTAAAAATTTTTTTAATTTTTCAAACGGAGTGATATGTTTTTCTTTCTTTTCAGGACGCTTTGCTGTAATCGCATATTTCATAAATTCATCCTGTGCACAGATTATTCTGTCTCCTCGGTTCTTTTTCCGATAAGTCCCATCGCTCTTCATCTCTCTTGCTTTTACATTATCCGCAAGCATAATCTTCAAATCGCGGAGCAGACGTTTTTTAATATTTGGATCATAAACCGGACACGCAACTTCTACACGTTTTTCCGTATTTCTTGTCATCATATCTGCTGATCCGATATATATCGTAGCATTTTCATCTTTTCCAAACACAAATACTCTTGGATGTTCCAGATATCGTCCGACAATACTTGTCACTTTCAAATTCTCGGTCTCATCTTTAATCCCCGGCAATATACAACAAATTCCGCGAACAATCAGATCCACCTTCACACCTGCTTTGGAAGCTTCTGAAACTTTTCTCATGAAATCCATATCCGTCACCGAATTCATTTTCATCAAAATACGTCCTTCTGCTCCTTTTTTGATTTCTTCATCCATCAGGCTTAACACCTTTGTTTTTAAGCTGGTAGGTGATACGATCAAATGTTTATAAACTCCATCAAGATTACCGATTGACATGTTCTTAAAGAAAAGTGCTGCATCTTCTCCTATTGATTGATTTGAAGTCATCAGAGAATAATCCGTATATAATTTAGCTGTCTTTTCGTTGTAATTTCCTGTTCCAATCTGTGTAATATATTTGATCTCATTTCGATTTCGATACGTGATCAGGCAGATTTTCGAATGTACTTTATATCCTTCAAACCCGTAAATGACCCTGCATCCTGCCTCTTCCATTCTTTCTGACCAGTCGATATTATTCTGCTCATCAAACCTTGCTCTAAGCTCAATCAATACGGTTACTTCTTTACCATTTTCCGCAGCTGCGCACAAATATTCCGCCAGACGTGTTTTCTTCGCCAGACGGTAAATGGTAATTTTAATTGTTATAACATCCGGGTCTGTAGATGCTTCTTTAATCAACTGCAAAAATGGTTCCATACTCTCATAAGGATAAGCCAGCATGATGTCTCTTTTCTTTATCTGTGTCATCACACTGCTACCTTCCACAAGAGAAACTGACGGCTGTGGTGAAAATGGTTCATCTATCAAGGAGCGCTTCATCGAATCCGGCACTTTATCGATAATCTTAAAAATAAAATCCAGTTTCATCGGCATCTTTGTACGGAAAATGCATTCATGTCCGATTTTAATTTTTTCGCAGAAATATTTTTCCATTTCTTTGCTCAATGGATTTGCCGTTTCGAGTCTTACTGCTGCCATTTTTCTTCTCTTATGTAATGTTTCCTTCATAACAAAACGAAAATCTTCATTATCAGCATAAGCCTCGTCATCTGGTGACACATCCGCATTTCTTGTCACGCAGATATAATTTTTTTCCGATACTTGATATTGTTCAAACACAATATCAAGATATTCCATAATTACTTTCTCCATTCGGATATAACGTATATCATGTCCCGGAAGATATAAAATATCTGAGACAAACTGTGGCACCGGAACGATTCCGATCATTGAGTGATCTTCATATTTCAACATTGCCACAACATAAATCTCTTTATTAAGCAAATGCGGAAACGGATGATTCGCATCGACTATCTGAGGAGACAAAATCGGAAGAATCTGTTCTTTAAAATATTTTTTTACATACTTCTTCTCCTGCTGCTCTAATTCTTTAAAATCAAGACCGCAGATTCCATATGGTGAAAGCTGCTTTTTAATCTCGCTATAGGTTTTATCACGTTCTTTGTAAAGTGGAGCTACCGCTTCATAAATTGCATGAGCTGTTCCTGCGCTGTCATTCCGGATCTTTTGTCTATTTTTTTTGCATCCGCTTCTGCCATATCATAAAGACTGCCGACTCGGATCATAAAAAACTCATCCAGATTACTTGTGAAAATAGATACAAACTTCATGCGCTCCAACAACGGAACGCTCTCGTCCTGTGCCTCTTCTAATACTCTCTGATCAAAGCGAAGCCAGGATAATTCACGATTCTGTGTATATGCCAAATGTTCTTTCGCCATGTTATTCCTCCTCTAAACTTCCAGATATTTTATCAATCTATCATATTCACGTTCCATCAACTGATATCCATGATCGTAAAACGCCTTCAATGTTGCCGCATTACGCTCAATTCTGGACACTGGTTTCACTTCTGGACGAAGTACAAATATTTTTCCTTCTCTCTCAAGACGTTCAATATGATTCATTTCTTTATTATACATAAAACTTCTGGTAAGAATTGTCTTCACCAGATTTGGATATGCTGCATACTGTTTACGATACAGATTAACTATACTGCTTTTCATTGTTTTCTTACGATATCCTTTGTTTCTCGTCAATATAACCACAATTTTTTCGTTTCCCAATTCCTGTGCATGACGAATCGGAATAGAATCTGCCAGCCCGCCATCCAAATATGGAACCTCATCTACATTCACAATTGGACTTACCAGCGGCATACTGCAGGATGCACGACAGATTTTCATCAATCGCTTCTCATCCTTTCCTTCCTCAAGATACTCTGCTTCTCCTGTCAGACAATTCGTTGCCACAATCTCACATTTAGTCTCTGATTTAAAATATGTTTCAAAATCAAACGGAAATGTTTCATGAGGAAATTTATCAAAAATCATATCCATATTCATCAATGATTTTTCTTTAATAAAAGTACGTAAACCATTCACATAATTCAGACTTTTATCTGTCGGAATCATACAGTCTCTCGTCCGTCCCGGCTGTTTTGAAACATAATCTACTGCATTGCACGACCCTGCCGATACCCCGATCACATTTGAAAAATACAAATCTTTTTCCATCAGATAATCCAAAACACCTGATGTAAATACGCCTCTTGTTGCTCCGCCTTCTAGTACAATCGTTGCTTTCTCCATATATGTCATCCTCACTTTCTTGCGACTGGCTCCACAATAAAAATTTTAATAGCTCTATTATATAACGTTTTTTGTCTTTGGAAAATAACAATCTCCACAAATTTCTAAAACATTTCCACTCTTTTTGAATAGAAAATGAAATTCTTCACAAAAAGCAATTTCCAAGGTCAACACACCTTGCCTTTTGCCTCCAAACCATGTTAATATAAGCGTTGGAGTTCTGATAACAATTGAAGCTTGTTATCCATTAACAAAGTTTTTTATTTTAAAGGAGAAACCAAAACATGATTAGTGCAAACAACGTAACACTGCGCGTCGGGAAGAAAGCGCTGTTTGAAGATGTTAATATCAAATTTACTGAAGGAAACTGTTATGGAATGATTGGTGCCAACGGTGCCGGAAAATCTACATTCTTAAAAATTCTTTCCGGACAGATTGAACCAACAAACGGAGAAATCGTGATCACTCCGGGACAGAGACTTTCTTTCCTGCAGCAGGATCATTTCAAATATGACGATTATCTTGTATTAGATACCGTTATTATGGGGAATGCCCGTCTGTATGAAATTATGAAGGAAAAAGAAGAAATTTATGCCAAAGAAGATTTCACAGATGAAGATGGTATCAAAGCCAGCGAACTGGAAGCAGAATTTGCTACCATGGACGGATGGAATGCAGAATCTGATGCTGCTACATTATTGAACGGACTCGGTATTGATACTGATTTACATTATAAATATCTTCGTGACCTGACAGGTGCTGAAAAAGTGAAAGTTCTGCTTGCTCAGGCTTTGTTCGGTAATCCGGATATTCTGCTTCTCGATGAGCCTACTAACCATTTGGACCTGGATGCGATTGCCTGGCTTGAAGAGTTTTTGATCAACTTCGAGAACACAGTTATTGTTGTATCCCATGACCGTTATTTCTTAAATAAAGTCTGTACACAGATTGCCGATATTGATTATGGTAAAATCCAGTTATATGCCGGTAACTATGATTTCTGGTATGAGTCCAGTCAGCTTTTGATCCGTCAGATGAAAGAAGCAAACAAAAAGAAAGAAGAAAAGATCAAAGAATTACAGGATTTCATTTCTCGATTCAGTGCCAATGCTTCTAAATCCAAACAGGCTACTTCAAGAAAACGTGCTCTTGAAAAAATTGAACTGGATGAGATCAAACCTTCCAGCAGAAAATATCCTTATATTGATTTCCGACCAAATCGTGAGATTGGTAATGAAGTATTATCTGTTGAAGGAATTTCAAAAACAATTGATGGTGTAAAAGTTTTGGATAACATTTCCTTTACTCTAAATCATGATGACAAAGTTGCCTTTGTCGGAAGCAACGAGCTTGCAAAGACAGTTCTGTTTAAGATTCTGATCGGTGAGATGGAACCGGACGAAGGTGTTTATAAGTGGGGAATCACAACTTCTCAGGCATATTTTCCAAAAGATTTCGGCGGAGAATTCGATAATGATTATACAATCACAGAGTGGCTGACACAGTATTCAGAAAACAAAGATGCTACTTATGTCAGAGGATTCCTTGGTCGTATGCTCTTTGCCGGAGATGATGGTGTAAAACGTCTGAAAGTTTTATCCGGTGGTGAGAAAGTTCGTTGTCTTTTATCTAAGATGATGATTTCCGGTGCTAATGTATTACTCTTAGATGAGCCTACTAACCATTTAGATATGGAGTCTATCACTGCACTCAACAACGGTATGATCAAATTCCCTGGTGTTCTCTTATTTACATCTCGTGACCACCAGATTGTACAGACAACAGCTAATCGTATCATGGAGATTGTTCCTGGCGGAAAACTGATCGATAAGATCACAACTTACGATGAGTATCTTGAAAATGACGAAATGGCAAGAAAGAGACAGACTTATACTGTAGATAAAGAAGACGACGAAGATTAATTTTCTCACTTACTTTTTATCACAGTTCATAATTTGTTACTGTTCACTCCCGTGTCAATCACTACGCTGATTGGCACGGAGGATGCACGTTTTATCTTGAACGGCATCTCGCCCATTGCCAAAGGCAATTTAAAATGGCGAGATGCGTTGCTGGTCACAGGTACTGTGAACAGTAACCATAATTTAAGAGCCTCGGATGATATATTCGTCCGAAGCTCTTTTTATCTGGTTTTTATTTTCCTACTTTCCAGGTGCGAACCTGTTCTTTATAATAAATTACATTTTCTTTTATAATTTCCGGTTTTCCTTCCTTCACATCTACAATTGTAACTGCACAGTTTGCCGGAACTCCATTTTTCCAAAATGCCGCCACATCAAAATTTTCTTTGATATTGTTTAATAATGCCGTCATCGCAGCACCATGTGTAGTAATCAGAACATTCTTCTGAGATAGTTCCTTATTTTCACACAGCTCACGCAAAAACTCTCCTGTCCTTTTCATCAACTGTGGTACAGTTTCTCCGCCATCTATAGGAACATAATTTTCAGTATCCACAAAAAATTTATTAAACTCACCACTTTTCGGATCCATCTTTTCCCCGCCTATGCACATACCTTCATAAGCGCCGAAACAAATTTCCTGTATTCGTTTATCTTCTTTTATTTTTATATTACGTCCTTTCAAAATCACTTCCGCAGTCTTTTTTGCTCTGCTAAGCGGACTGGAATATGCTGCATCAAATCTGATATTCTCCAAGCCGTCCGCCGTCTCTTCTGCGAGATGAATTCCATATTTATTTAACGGAATATCGACAGCCCCCTGTACTTTATGCTCTTTGTTCCAATCTGTCTCTCCATGTCGTACAATATAAATCAGCATTGTTTTCCCCTCTTTTTCTCTAATATGAGAAATTTTTATCCTTCAGCACAACTTTTTTGATATATTCAAATGTTTCTGCTTCTCCTTTGTCTGCCAACATCCGAAGCAATTTTTCCAAAAGTGCTTTTGTGTCTTCATGCATCACATATCCATCTGTTCCGCCATGTGTAAAATATTCCAACGGATCAGAATCTTTGTATGCATCTCCTTTATACACCTTGCTTGCCGCAATGCGATCCAGTACCATCTCCACCACATAATTTTTTGGCATCTTCATACCGATCAGAGCTTTCTTCCCATCAAGTCCGTAATCGATCCAATATTCATAATGATGCTTATTTCTTCCTTTATGATGAAGCCAGGCTGAAGAATAACCGAGAGTTTCTCTTTCCGCATTATTCGGACTTCTAGTGCCCTGATAATACTTACATCCTACTCTGAATTCTGTCCAGCCGTATTTTGACATATCATGCAATAATCCCTGTCGATATAAGCCTACGCGAAAACACTCTTTCATAACCAATATTTTGTGTTTTGTAATTGTTCGAAAATGTTGCACTGCTTTCAAAATATCTTCCTACTTTCTTTATTTCCCACACAATACTACGATACTTCTCTCATCAAGCCGAACTGCCTTCTGCATTTCTTCCAGTTTTTCATCACACACTTCTGCTGCCGTATCCATAACTCGATACCATTTTTTCCCTTTCGGCAAGGATGGCAATGCGAATGTATGCTTTAACCAGTGCATATTGTAGGCTATATAACAAGTATCCTGCTTTGCTTCATTATCACAATACAATACGCCAAGCTGTCTGCTATAAACAGCTGCCGGTGTCTGCCATGCCAGTTCTCCGTGAAATGAAATGTCAGGAAGCCCACATGCGGTCTTATCCATACCTAGCAATGGCATTTCTTTATGAAGAGAAGTATGTTCTTTTCTAAATTGAATCAATGTTCTCACATATTCAAACAATGCTTCATTCATCTTTTTCTTATTCCAATTCAGCCACGCCGTCTCATTATCCTGACAATACACGTTATTGTTTCCCTTCTGGGTATTGCCAAACTCATCTCCTGCAAGCAGGCATGGTGTCCCCTGAGATAACAATAACAACATCATAGCATTGCGGATTTGTTTTTTTCGTAATTCTACAATTGCCTTTTTCCTGCTTGGACCTTCTGCTCCGCAGTTCCAGCTATAGTTATAATCTGGTCCATCCTGGTTATTTTCTCCATTTTCTTCATTATGTTTTGCATCATATGATACAAGATCCTGAAGAGTAAAGCCTGTCTGGTTCGTCACATAATTATACTTATTATCTTCACTGGAATTGTGTTTGATCGCCCAGATAACATCTGGGATCATCCCCTCATCTCCCTTTAAAAAGCGACGCATCACATTTTGGAATCCATCGTCTTTTTGGATCAGCTTAATTCCTTTTAAAAGAGGATCTTGCTTCATACTTTCCCACGGAGCATTATATGGATTGAGTACAAACCCATCTATATGATATTCCAGCATATAATATTTCAGACATTCAATTGCCATCTGCGGCAGTATCTCCGGTGTAAATGGCATCTCTACCACCACTTCAATACCTGCTTTATGACATGCTTTCACCATATCCTTCAATTCACGACACGCATGCCCTGAAGCACTGTAAGACGGCTTTGGAGCAAAATAATATCCCTTTCCATATCCCCAGTAATTTGTCTTATGTCCGACAATCTCTGAAAACTCATAAATCGGCATACACTGAATTTGATTTACGCCAAGAGACTTCAAATACGGTATCTTCTCGATTACTCCTAAAAATGTACCTTTGTGTTTTACCTTTGATGAGCTGTGTTTTGTAAATCCTCTTATATGTAAACTATATGCTATCACTTCATTCAATGGTAATTTTAAATGATGATCTTGTTCCCAGTCATACGCTGTTTCCGGAACCCGCCCACGGATTTCGTGTTTCTGCGGATTTGGTTTTTCTCCAAAACGTTTTGTTCGCGAAACTTCTCTTACATAAGGATCTATACAAACCTGTTTATCTATTTCAAAATTGTATTCCTGTCTGTCTGCACGAAATCCTTCCAGACCAAGATATCGCACTTCTCCAAGACCCTCTTCTTCCAACATATCAAATGCTTGTACCGGTTCTGCTTTTCCTTTCTGATAGATCAATAAACGACATGTTTTTCCTGTCGGTACTGATACCGCAAAATTTGTATAATCAGGGTACGATGTTGCCCCCAGTGGCTGTGGTGTTCCTTCCACTCTCCTCATTCTGATGTCCTCCTACTGCCAGCCATTTGTTCCATATAGTTCTACATTATCTTTATTAATGATAAATGTTTCCTCTCGTATCTCTTCTTCATAATCTTTATCTTCCAGTACTGCCATAACTGTTTTTGCAGCATCTTTTCCGATATTAATCGGTGACTGTGCTCCTGTTCCCACAAATGCACTTCCTTCTTTTGCAATTTCTTCCTTTGCTTCCGGACAGCCGTCAGCTCCATAAATATAAATATCCTTACGTCCTGCCTCATTCACTGCCTGAAGTACTCCCAATGCAACTTCATCCGTTCCACACATGACTGCATTGATTTCCGGATATTGTTTCAAAAAACTCTTCATCTGTTCATATGCTTTTTTCTTTTCTCCATTCACATCAACACGATTCAACACTTCAAATCCCGCATTGGAAATAGCTTGTTCAAATCCTGTAATTCGTTCATTTACAGAGTTGATACCCTTATTTTCAAAAATCAGGATTTTTCCTCCATCCGGACATTTTTCCTTCAAATCTTTTCCGCACACATATCCTGCATTTTTATTATCTGATCCTATAAATGCTGCCGTAAGATCAGAGTTTTTCACCTGTGTATCCAGATTGATAACCGGAATGCCTGCTTCTTTCAATGCTTCCAGTGCACTCTCAATCTGTTCCCAGTCTACCGGGCTCAAAAATACTGCATCTACTCCCATATCAATCATTTCCTGGATCTGCTGATTCTGTTTCTGAGCATCGTTCTCAGCTCCCATAGACACAATTCGAACATCTTCTCCGATAGATGTCTCTATCGCCTTTTCCAGTGCCTGGAAATATGGATTATCTAAATTGATACAACTATATCCAAACAGAAGCCCTGCTTCTTCCTCTTCTTGTGCTTCTTCCTGCGCTTCTTTTGCCTTTGCCTCTTCTGTCTCTTTTGTTGTATTATCCTGTGGTGTTCCTGCAGTTTTTTTACAACCTGCTAAAAGTAATGTTATCATCATGACTGCCATCAATATCGTAAATATTCGTTTCTTCAATTTCAATCTCCTCCTGCAATAATTCAAATTCACTGATTCTATTCTAACTTTTTTTCATCGTTTGTCAATTCGTTTTCATCTTCTTCTTGCGTTTCATCTTTATCTTTGTTAAAGTAAATCTAGATAAATATTGTCAATACTTCAAAAAGGAGACTCTTATGGAACAGAATGAATTGGGTACTGTAACCCTGTATTTAGACAATGATGAAACAATTGAATGTCAGATTTTATGTATATTGGATGTAAATGAACAGCAATACATTGCACTTCTTCCACCGGATGAAGAAGGCGGCGAAGAAAGCCCTGTATACATCTACCGCTACACACAGGATGCGGACGGAGAACCTGGACTGGAATCCATCGAAGATGATGAAGAATACGAAGCAGTCTGTGATGCATATGATGAATGGCTCGATACTATGGAGTACGAGGCACTCGATCTGGATGCACTTGGATTAGACTCCCTCGAATAATTCTTCAACAAAACGGGAAGGACTGATTTCCTTTCCGTTTTTATTTTTTACATAACTGATCTTTAAGACTTCTTTCGCTCTGGTCATTGCAACATAAAACAGTCTTCTTTCTTCTTCCAGCCCATTTTCTTCTAACGCACGTTTATAAGGAATACACCCTTCATTTGTGTGAATCAGATATACGGTATCAAATTCCAGTCCTTTTGACGCATGCATCGTCATTAAATGAATCCCTCGTCGATTTTCTCCACTCTTTTGCTCTTTCATTTTCAATGCGATACTATATTCTTCAATATGGGTAAACCATTCCTGTAAAGTCTCATATGGTTTTGCTGCTTCTTCAATCTCAGAAAGTACGTCAAACAGATCACTTTTTTGCATCTGATGCTGTGTTGCATATTCTCTTAAGAATTCATCGTATCCGATTCGTTTTCGCAAATATTGAATTGCTGCATAAGGGGCCATCTTTCCAAGCATCTTAATATCCCATTCCATCTGGTCTATACGATCTATCATCCAGGCTTTATCTTTGTAGAATTTCCGTACATCATCATAAAGACTTTTTTCTTTTCCCGAAACACTGTCCCTGCTGATATAACGTTTTGGTCGATTCATGATCTGTAAGAAATCTGCCCTCGTCAATTTACCAAGCGCTATACGAAAATATGCCTGGATATCTTTTGCAATAAAATGCTGATATAAATTTGGCATGTGTTCTTTCATTTGAAAAGGAATCTTACTGTCAATCAACTTTTCCACTAAAGCTCTCGCATCTGTATGTACTCGGTATAACACAGCAATCTGTTCTGCCAAAACACCTTCTGCTATTCTCGATGCGATTTCTTCTGCAATGTATCTGCTCTCTTCTTCAGAATCCCTTACTTCCTGTACATGCAGACTCTTTCCGGCTTTCTTCTTCGTCTTAATTGCCTTATCAAAGCGCACCTCATTATGCTCAATTACTTTCAACGCATTTTTCACAATATTGGCTGTTGACCGGTAATTAATATCCAGTAAAATCTGTTTTGCTTCCGGATAGTCTTTTTGAAATTGAAACATCAGCTTCGCATCCGCACCCCTGAACCCGTAAATGGACTGGTCATCGTCACCTACAGCAAAAAGATTGTTCTGCGGAGCAGCCAGCATTTTAATCACGTCATACTGTACTTGATTGATATCTTGAAATTCATCAATCAATATATACTGAAACTTTTCCTGCCACAGCTTTAACAAATCCGGCCGGCTTGTAAACAACTGATAACACAGAACAAGCATATCATCGAAATCTATTTTTCTTAACTGCTTCCGCTCTCTTTCGTATTCCTGGTAAATATTCCGAAAGATATCCGGTCGGCATCTCTTTGATTCGTATGTATCTATCTGATTACGATTGTTTTTCACAACACCGATCTCGGTAATTACGTCTTTCAAAAAATCTTCTTCATCCATAATCTCCAGTTCGTCCTGATGATTCACAATCTGACGGACCAGTTTATACTTTTCTTCCTCCGATAAAATATTTTCCGGTCCGAACCGATACGCCCATTTCAAAATACCATAATAGATTCCGTGAAACGTGCCCATTGTTACCGGAAGTTTTTTCCCTTCCATACTGGACTGTAATCGCAATTTCATCTCTGTTGCCGCATATTTAGTAAAAGTAATGACCAGAATTTCTTCTGGTCGTACATGTAATTCTTCTATTAGATATTTTATTCTGTTTACAATTGTCATTGTCTTCCCGGAACCGGGACCTGCCAATACAAGACATGGTCCCTTTCCGTGAAGCACGGCACTTTTCTGTGCCTGACTAAGTGAAGTCCGTCTGGCTTTCTGCGTGCCAGTGGCGCCGTTATAAGAAACAGGCATCTGCTTCTCTGTGTGGCTATCTGAACTCATCTTTACCTCTTTCAAATCTATCTTTTTACAAGTGCTATTTGAATTATGACAGTTTTTCAATTCCTGCTTTCAGACGACTCAGTGATTCTTCTTTTCCAAGAACCTCCATAAGCTCTGTAGCACCTCCAGGTGTATTCTGCTTTCCTGAAATTGCAGTACGGATTGGCCACATTACATAACCTACCTTGTATTCCTTTTCCGTTGCAAATGCTTTCAATGTCTCAAATAAAGCATCGTTGCTAAAATCATCCTGAGCTTCCAGTACAGGAACAACTTCTTTTAATAATTCCAGTGAATTCTCTGGATTTGTTTTCATTTTCTTATGTGTATACAATGCAACATCGTATTCCGGAACTTCCTCAAAGAAATCTATCTGATCTTTGATGTCAGGCAGAATCTCAATTCTTGACTTAACAAGTGCTGCGATTTTTCTCAGATCAAACTCTTTTGTGACAACTTCTTTGATATATGGTTCTGCCATCTCATAGAAACAATCATCATCCATTGCTTTCAGGTACTCACCATTCATCCATTTTAATTTCACAGTATCAAAGACTGCCGGAGACTTACTCATATGTCTGTAGTCAAATGCTTCTACCAGCTCTTCTAAGCTAAAGATCTCACGATTGTCTGTTGGACACCATCCAAGAAGTGCCACATAATTCACAACCGCTTCAGAAATAAATCCCTGGTCGATCAAATCCTCATATGAAGAGTGTCCGCAACGCTTGCTTAACTTCTTATGGTTCTCATCCGTGATTAATGGACAGTGCACATATATCGGTACTTCCCATCCAAATGCCTCATATAATCTGTTATATTTTGGTGCAGAAGAAAGGTACTCATTTCCTCTTACAACATGTGTGATCTCCATCAAGTGGTCATCTACTACATTTGCAAAATTGTATGTTGGATATCCGTCTGACTTAATCAGGATCATATCATCTAATTCTGCATTTGGCACTGTAATATCACCATAAATCTCGTCATGGAATGTTGTTGTTCCTTCATTTGGTACATTCAAACGAATAACCCATGGTTTTCCTGCTGCCAGGTTTGCTTCTACTTCTTCTTTTGATAAATTCAGACAATGCTTGTCATATACCACAATCTCTGTTCCATTTTCTGATACAGATGTCTTCAGAGACTCTAAACGTTCTTTATCACAGAAACAATAGTATGCATCTCCCTGCTCAACAAGCTGCTTCGCATATTTTAAATATATTCCCTGTGCGTTACGCTCACTCTGAACATATGGCCATAGCCTTTATCCTTATCCGGACCTTCATCGTGTACAAGACCTGTCTTGGCAAGTGTACGATAAATAATATCAAGTGCTCCCTCCACAAATCTTTCCTGGTCTGTATCTTCTACACGAAGGATAAAATCTCCTCCCTCATGTTTTGCAATCAAATATGCATAAAGTGCTGTACGTAGATTTCCAACATGCATTCTTCCTGTTGGGCTTGGTGCAAATCTTGTTCTTACCTTACTCATTTTTTCATTCTCCACTTCTTGTTTTTTAACATAATTCTATTCAAATATCACTGTTTGTACATTTACAAACAGCAACATTAAAGCCACGCTCTATTATAAAGCAAGTGGGATAAATGTTCAAGTGTTACTGTTCACATCTCACCAATTGTGCTGCCCTGTCATCTTCTATCAAAAGCGTTCCACAGTCACGAATATCAATCACCGACAATCCTGTCTGTGCAAATGCATTTGCTGCAATTCTTTCTGTCTGTGTCGGAACAATATATCCTCCTGTTCTTCCTGCCGGAAATGCTAATAATGTTATTTCTTCTTCATCATATAGCACACCATCAATTGAGGTGTAATTTATATTTCCTTCTTCCACCATAATATCAAATAAATTATCAATCCCATCAAAGGCACCTGTTTCAATCACTGAGATATTAGATGGTATGTAAATCTCATAAATATCAGTAAAGCCATTTATAAATGCATGACTGCGGATTCCGACGCAATTTTCTGATGGAAGTTCCAATACACCACTTCTACAATCCAGCATTTCTTCATTGATTCCATAAAGCATTCCGGCTTCATCAATTAAAAATGGCGTTGCTGTCTCTGCAATATCTGTTTTGGCATCCTCACTTTCTTCCGTATCATTTTTCGGAATATCATTTGATTCATTCACAATCGTATCCTTCGGCTCATCTGTGATAACATCTTTTGCTTCATCCACAATCGTATCCTTCGGTTCGTCTGTGATAACATCTTTTGCTTCATCCACAACCGTATTCTTTGGTGTATCCATAATAATGTCTTTTGTTCCATCTACGATTATATTCTTTGGTACGTCTACAATATTTACTTTCGATTCAGCCGCAATTATAGCTTCCTCTTTCTCTGCAAGATTGTCTTTCGCCTCTGCCATAACAGTTTTGTCCGGCTCACTTACTATAATCTCCTGAGATTCTGCTGCAACAATTTTCTCCATTTTACTTACTGCAATATCATTTCCTGTTTCTTCTTGCTTTTCTGCACTTAAATATTCTTTTGTTCCTACAGCTTTTCTTGAAAATACAGCACCTGTTAAAATAGCAACACACAACATCCCCACAATTGTACGTTTTATAATTGGTCTGTAAAATCCATAAATTTCCAAACATCCTTCCATAGTTATCCCTCACCATCTCTTATTCTATAGATTCGGCAACATTTTATAGACAAAGCTATTTACATTTTTTGCCAATTGTGAAAAATTCTATAAAAGAAAAAGGAACGCTGCAATCAAATGCAACATTCCTTTGCTTTTTTCTTCAAATCTTAACAGGATGTCCGGTAAAGCTGTATTTTTGTTCTGTACTTTATACGTTAATCTCTGCTTTTACACCAAGCACTTCTTTGTTCTTCTCTAACAATGGACGAATCACACGATTCAAATATGCATCAACCTGCTCTTTTGCACGTCCTACATATCTTGATGGTTCCATTGTCTTCTGAAGGTCTTCCAATGAAAGGTTGAACGCTGAATCTGCTGCAATAAGTTCAAGCAGATTGTTATCCAGACCTTTTTCTTTTACATTTCTTCCTGCTTCCATAGACAATTCACGGATTCTCTCATGTAATTCCTGTCTGTCTCCGCCTGCTTTTACTGCATCCATCATGATATTTTCTGTTGCCATAAATGGAAGCTCTGCCATCAGACGTTTCTCTATTACTTTTGGATATACAACCAGACCATCAACTACGTTCAGGCACAGATCCAAAATACCATCAATTGCAAGAAATCCCTCTGGTACACTGAGACGTTTGTTTGCTGAATCATCCAATGTTCTCTCAAACCACTGTGTAGCTGAAGTGATTGCCGGATTCAAAGCATCGATCATCACATATCTGGAAAGTGATGCGATACGCTCACTTCTCATCGGATTTCTCTTATAAGCCATTGCTGAAGAACCAATCTGTGTCTTCTCAAATGGCTCTTCTACTTCTTTCAAGTGCTGAAGAAGACGGATATCATTTGAGAATTTGTGTGCACTTGCCGCAATACCTGCAAGTACATTGAGCACTCTTGTATCCACTTTACGTGAATATGTCTGACCTGATACCGGATAACAAGCTTTAAATCCAAGTTTTTCAGCAATCATCGGATCAATCTTGTCGATTGTCTCCTGATCTCCGTCAAAAAGTTCCAAAAAGCTTGCCTGTGTTCCTGTTGTTCCCTTTGAACCAAGCAATTTCAAGCTCTCAAGTACATATTCAAGATCTTCTAAATCCATCTCAAATTCCTGCATCCATAAAGTTGCTCTCTTACCAACTGTTGTTGGCTGTGCCGGCTGAAAGTGAGTAAATGCAAGTGTAGGCTGTGCTTTATACTCATCAGCAAATTTTGCCAGCTCAGCAATTACATTAACCAACTTTGTACGAACAAGTTTTAAAGCCTCTGCCATTACGATAATATCTGTGTTATCTCCAACATAACATGATGTTGCACCAAGGTGGATGATACCTTTTGCTTTTGGACACTGTACGCCATATGCATATACATGTGACATTACATCATGACGTACAACTTTTTCACGTTCTCTTGCAACATCATAATTAATATCCTCTGCATGTGCTTTTAATTCTTCAATCTGCTCATCAGTAATATTGAGTCCTAATTCTTTTTCTGTCTCTGCAAGTGCGATCCATAACTTTCTCCATGTTTTGAATTTCTTGTCCTGAGAAAAAATATACTGCATTTCTTTACTTGCGTAACGCTCTGAAAGCGGACTTGTATAACGGTCTGTTGCCATAATTGTATTCTCCTTTGTTGTATCCTGTTAAAATCTATTATATAAGATATTAAAAAGCCTCGTCAAGTGCTTCAATCGAATGCATGACTGACATCTTCATTCGGAACCTCGATTGGATATTTTCCTGTGAAACATGCATCACAATATTTTAAATCTCCAACCATATCTTTCAGCTTGTCAATTTCCATATATCCAAGTGAATCTGCTCCGATCATTTCACGAATTTGCTCTGTTGTATGTGAGTGTGCGATCAACTGTTCATTAGATGGAACATCTGTTCCAAAATAGCATGGATATAAAAACGGTGGTGAACTGATTCTTACATGAACCTCTGTTGCTCCGGCCTTTTTTAACATCTTAATGATATTTGCACAAGTCGTTCCACGTACAATGGAATCATCTACCATTACAATTCTTTTTCCTTTTACTACTTCTTCTATAACATTCAGCTTAATCTTAACACTTGACTCTCTTTCACTCTGTGTTGGTTTAATGAATGTACGGCCTACATAACTATTTTTATGAAATGCCATTCCATATGGAATACCTGATGCTTCAGAATATCCTTTTGCTGCCACCAGACCAGAATCCGGAACACCTACTACAAGGTCTGCCTCAACCGGGTATGATTCTGCCAATGCTTTTCCTGCTGTGATTCTTGCATGATATACATTCACATTGTCAATTGTACTATCTGTTCTTGCAAAATAAATATACTCAAAAATACATCTTGCCTGTTCTTCCTCTGGAATTGCCATGCTCATATCTGAAGCGATACCATTTTTTGTTATAGTAACAATCTCTCCTGGTTTTACATCACGAACAAATTCTGCACCAACTGCAGCGATTGCACAACTTTCAGATGCCAGCAGATAAGTATTATCTCTTTTTCCTATGCACAATGGTTTAAATCCCCAAGGATCACGTGCTCCGATCATTTTTCTCGGACTGCTGATGACAAGTGCATACGCACCTTTAATCTTCTTCATTGCATTTCTCACTGCGATTTCTGCAGTAGGTGTATTCAAACGTTCTCTTGCAATATGGTATGCAATTACTTCCGAATCAATTGTCGTCTGGAAAATCGCACCAGTGTACTCCAGTTCTTTTCTCAGTTCAACTGCATTTGTCAAGTTACCATTATGTGCTATTGCGAGTGTTCCTTTTACATAATTAATAACCAATGGCTGTGCATTCTCAACGCGTGTCGCACCTGCTGTAGAGTATCGAACATGTCCTACTCCCAGATTTCCTTTTAGCTCTGTCAAAGACTCACGATCAAACACATCATTGACATGTCCCAATCCTTTTTTGGAAAGGACCTTTCTCTTTCCATATGTATCTGTCACTGCGATTCCACAGCTTTCCTGTCCACGATGCTGCAATGCAAACAGTCCATAATAAACTGTAGAAGCGACATCGCCGCCATCCATATCGTAAGCACCAAAGACACCACACTCTTCACCCAATCCTGTTGTTACTTCTTCAAATTCGCTCATGAATGAAACTCCTTCATCTATTTTTATCCTGTTTTTGCCGAATAACCTGCACGATGATTATAATACAAGGCAGGTTGAAAATCAACATTTCTACCCGCCTTGCCCGTCTTCGCAGTCATTATTTATTTCAAATTTTATATATAAGTCTTCCTAATAATATTGGTTAATTTTTCACTTTTTCTGTCAGACCTATGCTATTCTTCTGCCAGTTTTCCCAAAAATTCTTTCATTCTGGCATTATCTGAGGCAAAGACTTCTTCTGGAGTTCCTTCCTCTGCAATTACACCTTTATCCATAAAAATAATCTTATCTGCAACTTTCCGTGCAAAATTCATTTCATGTGTAACAATAACCATAGTCATATGCTCTGACGCCAGACTTTTGATAACTTTCAAAATCTCACCGGTAAGTTCCGGATCCAATGCCGATGTTGGTTCATCAAAAAACAACATCTTCGGTTTCATTGCCAGAGCTCTTGCAATTGACACACGCTGCTGCTGTCCACCGGACAACTGATATGGATATGCATCTGCTTTATCCTCCAGTCCCATCTTTTTTAGCAGCTCTTTTGCTTCCTTATATACTTCCTCTTTCTTTCTTTTCTGTACTTTAATCGGCGCATCTGTTATATTTTTCATTACAGAAAAATGTGGAAATAAATTAAAATTCTGGAATACCAGTCCAAAGCAGGACTGTATCTCTTTTCTTTCTTCTTTCTTTGGAAATACTGGTTTTCCATTTTCTATCCAGGCCGCCTTTTTCCCCAGATACAGAATTTCACCATCGCTTATTGTCTCTAACATTGTCGCGCAGCGGAGTAATGTTGATTTTCCAGAACCGGATGGCCCAATAATAGCAAGTATTTCTCCTTGTTCAACGGATAAGGATATATCTTTAATAACCTGAACTCCGTCGAAATCCTTTTTATATGATTCATTTCTAAAAGCTTCATACTGCCGTCTCCTATCGATAGTAATTCAATTTCTTTTCAAGCAGCTCCATCACACCTGCAACCGCATAGTTAAATATATAGTAAAAAACACCTGCTATAAAGAACGGCATAACCGTTGTCTGAGCCGCCGCAATCTGCTTTGCTACCGCAAACATTTCAATATAAGACAATGAGTATACAAGCGATGTATCTTTTACCAGTGTTATAACTTCATTTGTCACTGATGGCAACACGATTTTCACGACCTGTGGCAATACAATTTTGCAGAATGTCTGCTGTTTAGAATATCCCAATAAAGTTGCTGCCTCATACTGTCCTTTCGGAATTGATTCAATTCCCGAACGATAAATTTCTGCAAAATATGCTGCATAATTTAAAGAACAGCCCAATAAGATTGCCGTCAATTTGTATCCACCTATGTTCATTCCCCACAAATAATATGGTCCGAAATACCATACCAAAAGCTGAAGCATCAACGGTGTTCCCCTCATAATAGAAATGTATACTTTAACCAGCCAGCTAACTGGTTTAAATTTGCTTACCCTACCGAAATATACAACCATTCCAAGCGGCAACGAAAATACTAATGTTAAAATAAATATTAAAAATGTCTGTCCAAACCCTGCGCCAAGCTGACGCAGCATTACTTCAAAACTCATTTTGCCTCCTCTCATGCGAAAAAACTTCCCCATTGCTTTTTACATTTATATGCTAACGAAACTATGCCCCTCTGAATCTCTTCAGAGGGGTATAGTCATCCTGCACCATTCATCTTGTCTTATTATTTTAATGTTACCATATCGGCAATTTCATATTTCTCTGCCAGTTTTTCAACTGTACCATCTTCTGCCAGTTTCTCTAAATCTGCATTCACTTTGTCGCAAAGCTCTGTATTTCCTTTTTTGAATCCAATCGCATACTGCTCTGTATTCAAAGTTTCATCCAGGATTTTATATCCGTCTCCTCTGGAATTAATCTGATATTTTGCAACACCGATATCAATTGCAAGTGCATCCAGCGCTCCTGCCTGAAGCTCTGTAAATGCTGTATTGTAATCAGCAAACTCGTTAAGAGAACCGAATGTATCTGCCAGTGCTTTCTGTCCACCCTCTTCTTCGCTGTTCAGAAGATCAAGTGCTGCGGAAGCTGCCTGCACACCTACTGTCTTTCCTGCAAGATCTGAAAGTTTTTCAATTCCTGAATTTTCAGCAACTACGATTACCTGGCTGTTATCAACATATGGTGTAGAGAATGTGTAATCATCTTCTCTTCCATTCATTGTAAATCCATTCCAGATGCAATCAATAGAACCAGAATTTAATTCCATATCTTTTGAATCCCAGTTGATTGGTTTTTTTACAAGTGTCCAGCCTTCCAGATCACATACTGCCTGTGCAAGTTCCAAGTCAAAACCTGTATATTCTCCGTCATCATCCATGTATCCATATGGTGGATATTCTGCATCAAATCCTACTGTAAAAGTATTGCCTCCATTTGATACTGAATCCTTCGTGCTTTCTGTTTTTGTCTCTTTTGTATCTGTAGATGAAGAATCTTTACTGCTTCCGCATCCCACTGCCATTGTTGATACTGTCAACGCTGCAATCAATACTACTGCCAATTTCTTTTTCATTGTATCACCCTCCTGCGTCGGTGGTTTGCGTCATTCTTTTATCAATTGACCGCTTTACCACGCTAAATTACTTAGGCAGTGTAACACATTTTAAGATACTTGTCAATTATTGACTGCACATAACTTATATATTACTCCTACGATATTTGCGTTTCCACTCATCAATTTGTATTTCGTTATTCTCTGACAATGATTTTGCTTTTATATCTTCTACTTCTTGGCGCATCTGTGCATTCACTTCCACATAGTCCGCGTGTTTTGTAAGTAAAATATGATATTCTTCCATTGACATATATTTGTAAGATGCATAAAGATATGGTTTTAAATATTTTTTATCTTCACAAATTTTATACGCATGATCATACATTTTGGCAGCTTCCTGATATAAGAATAATTTTCCGTATGCTGCACCCAATCCTGCATAGATTTGTCCATAAAACTTATCCTCTACACTTTCGTCACGCTCTTCATTTAATATTTCCTGATAAACAAGGATTGCCTCTTCAATTTCTCCGCTTTCCAGCAGATTATCTCCTTTGAATTTCTGGCGCTCAATGTCTTTCTGGTTTTTCAGACGTTCCAGAACATTTTGAATTCGTATCATCTGTGCTTCACGGTAAATCTTTGATTCCTTTAATATCGTCAGTACAAATTTTTCTACTGAACCATGCATCTGCATCATCTCTCGCAATTGCTCTGACAAAGCAGAAAGTCCTAATTCTTCGTCCAGCCAGTTACACAATTGCTCATTCATAATGGTGTAATCGATCAGATAAAGATTATTACACAGATAATAGCACAGTTCTTCTATTGTATATATTTTGCAGTGGATCCTGGAAATCTCATAAGGATGTGCTGCATGCTGCTCATGACATAGAACTAAATTTCCCATCATTGCCTCCTAAATGAATAATCTTCTCTTTCTGAAAATCTGTCGCCGGATAAAATTCTCCGAATCCCATATCACGCACAATGATCTTACATGTCTTTTCATCCATAAACAGTGTTTCAATCATCAGGCGCATCGCATACTCAGAGCGTCTCGGAAATTTATCCATCGGGATTACTTCCGTTCGTACTGTTCCTTGAACAAGTGACTCAATATGCAATTCGATATCCTCTACCTTTTCCAATAAAACTTCCCACTGATTATTTGACTCGTACCACTGTGCTCCCCAGGATACGATTGGATACCACATCTCCTGACCATTCACCCTGAGATTAAGTGTAATCTGATCTGTCAGCTTGCCATCCGACAAATAAACCGGATCTTCTACCTGCATATACATCTTTCTATAAGAGGTAAAGCAAGCACCTTTACTATATAGATTATTGCCTATGAAAGCTCTTCGTCCATTACAAAGCAGACGCAAAGCATTCGGATACCAGTTGTTCTCAAAGCCTTCACCTGTCAAAAACACAGATGAGACAATTCTCTTATCAAATACCCCTTCTATGAACTTACAGAACATAGAATCTGCTTCTCTGGCCTTGTCTTCGTTTAAAACCGGATATACTGCTGCCAATTCTTTCATATGTGCGCTTGCGACCTCGTCAACAGTCACAAATGTAGTTTTCCCACCGCCAAGTCCCGGTTTTAATCTTCTAAGCATATATGCCTTTATTTCATTGCGATCACAGCAAAACAGTGCTGCTTCATACTGCCATAATTCTTTTGGCTGATAAAACAGGTAATTACAAAAACTTTCTTTATAATCCTGAATAAAAATATGCTGTTTATCAATATTCATACGGACAGCAATTCCTCTTAATAGCTTTGCCAGTTCTTCTGTCAACTCCGGCACTGTAAAGACAATCCCATCAATTTTAGGGAATGCCTGCAAAGACATCTGAATGAACTTTGATAAGAGCCATACTGCATCATACGTATCTTCTCCAAATTCAACCTTTTCTCCGTCCAGACTTCTCTCCAGCAGCCTTGTCACAGTAAACCCTTCACTGATTGACACCAGTCTTTTAGCCTCTTTTCCATAAGCCCAGGTATCTCTAAGTTTTCCAATGATCAGCGGAATCTGATAATTATCAGATTCAGACTCCAATGTCTCCGGTTCCAACTGCTGATCATTATAGAAACTGATCTGGCAGGTTTTTTCATTTATTTCGTATCCTATTATATTTCCCTGCATCATGCAGATAAGCCTCCTTAATTTTCTCCGAATATATGAGCAGCGACAGCATCTTCTATCTCATACTCTTTCATCTTTGCTTCTTGTTCTTCTCCATCTAAAAGCAGAATATCATTGATTCTTCCATAACGTCCCCGTTCGCCTTGTTCCACTTTTTTTGTACACTCTGCTTTTTCGCTTCGATATACATTACCATCTATTATTTCTTTAAAATAATGTTTTAATTTTTCATTGGCAAACAGGACAAATTTTTTAACATATAAATTTTCATACATTGGTGTCAATACTTCTGTTGAATAATCCACATTTTCAGAATCACCTTTCTGCAACTGATAATACAGCATGACTCTGCTACCCTTCTGCCCTTTGTATTCAATTAATGTCTTATCCCACAGCTGCTGTTCAATCAGCCATTCTTTCTCATAATTCATAAAGAATGGGAAATATATCTGTTTTCCACATAAATCCTGCATAAACTTTTTCAATGTTTTTCTCATTGAAGAATCATATTCTTTCTGTGCATAATATTTCAGCACCGCAATCTTACAGATATCGATTGTCTCTTCACCTTTTTCAAATTCTTTACAGATAATATCAATCACACTCTTACTGATTTTTCTATTTTCTACTACATACGCTCTCGACATATATGCCAGATAAGCCTGCTGCAGTCCAATATATGCACCTTCTGCATAATATTCCTCAAAAATGGCAGCCTCGCCAAATAAAGATTCTGAAAAAAGCATCTGTGTCAGGATTCGTTCTCCGAGCTTGTGAGTATGCACCTCATATTCCTTTGCTTCTCTCCAGAGTTCTTTCATCTCGATCGTAGCTCCACAATAATAATTTGCCAGATATGTCAGGATTACTTTATCATACTGTCCTCTTTTAAACAGTCTGAAACATACATATGTAAGGAAATCATCGCATGCATAATTATTTTCACGGATTGTTTTACTGCTAAGTGCCAGCATCTCACTGTCTTCGTATTTTTCCACGCCATTTTTCTGTACGATTTCTAAAGTCAGTTCAGGGACAGCTTCTTCTTCCTGATTTATTTTCAAACTATTCAAATAGCGCTTACAAACATCCATGTAACGAAGTTCATAGAACATACGCTTGCTATCATATGGAATAGAATCTGTATAATGTCTTCCATCTTTGTTTTCCCACACAAGGCGGTCTGATTTTGCATACAGACAGATTAATGTGCCCTGCTCTGAATATGGTACTCTCTGTGTAATCTTCCCATCTTCTGCAATGACATAAATAAATTTTATGTTATGTACCTTCGTTTTCACCTCATAAGAATAGCAAATATCATATAATGCCTTCACACGTTCCGGATTCAGTTCTTTTTCTGAAATAAATCTTTTATATATTGTTCTTAAATGTGCATTAATATGTCTGCGTTCCAATTGTCTCCATGCAAATGATTCCATCTCTTCACGATAATGTGCATAAATTTCACTGCCCTCATCTTCATAGTTAATAACATTGGCATACAAAAATGCACATTTATTGTAATCAAGCATATTGCCATGCAAAAAATACAAATATACAGATCGTGGTAATGGCTTCTGAAACATATCTACATCCACTGATTCCATATAAAATTCGTAAAGCTGTGCGATTTTCAATTCCTCTTCAACAGCCTTTTCATACCACTCAAAATACTCTTTTCCTACACAGTTTCCTTTTATCAAAAGGGTACAGATAGAAGTCAGTATCATACTTTCCGGATATGCTTTATAGCACAGCACCAATGTCTGGAACAAATGTTTATCATATGCTTTCGACTGACTTGCCAGATTGGCTGTATAAAGTGCAAGCTCCTTTGTCATCAATCCGTATTTTGCCGCAAATAAAAGCACTCGGATTTCAAACATGCCTAATTTTTCAAGCTTGTACTCTTTTCACGATAACAACGAAATACCTCCAGATAAAATATAAGGCTGTTTGTCTTTTCTGTATTAAATAATTTTTCTAAAATACGAAGCTTCTCACTGAGGATTTTATATTCTGAATCTACATTGATCAGCATACATAAAATGCGCCAGCTGTCTGGATGCTTCATATATGATTTTGCAAGCTCTTCCGCTACTCTTCTCTGTCCGATCGTGTCATTGCTTAAAAATGTAGTCAAATATAAATAATACGAGCTAAGTTCCACATTCTTACCAATTGCAAATCGGTTATAATTGTATGATTCAAGCAGCGTTCTTGCCTGCTCCTTCTTTCCACCGATAATACAAATATGTGCCTGTAAAAGCAGATACCATTCATTATTCTCATCCATCTTACGCAGACGCTCTGCCTTATGGATAGAATCCTCCGTCCATTCTTCCAGCTCTTTCTTGCCTGATTCATATACAAGATAATCTTTCAGAATACTCAAATACTCTCTTGTCTCATCTCTCTTCTCTTCATCTCTGCATATATCTTTTTCAACAATGATTTCATATGACAATGTTTCATATGGCGTTTCAAGAATAATCTTGCCAAAGTTACTACCTTTATGTAAACGTTCTGCACTAATAAAATACTCTACTCTATAAGAATTCCCTAAAAATTCTTCTGTCGATATCTTTGTATGTTCTACATATAAAAAGTCACCCTCTGTACGGACATCAATATCCAAATGTCCCCAAGTGTTCTTTTTCAATGTAAACTTTTCTTTTCTTGCCTCTTTCATAGAGGTAAAAGCTCGACTCTCTTCTTCCAGTGTCAGATAAATTTTTTCTTTTTGTTTACAGCCAACTAAAAATTCTTCCAATGCCTGTTGATCCAGTTCCCACTTACGCATATTGTCATAAAGTGCCTGGATTCTTTTATCTTCGTATTTTAAAATTTCATAAAAATCTCTGGAACGGAATAATTTTTCCGCTTCTGCCGGATCACGATAAGTTAATTTTTTAAAATCTTCTAAGCTCTGAACTTTTCCATAAGAAGTCATCACAAACGGCTTCTCAATTACTGCTGTAAAAGCGATATCATATTCTCCGCCATTACATACGATAGTGAACTTTCCATGTTCGACATGCCCCGGCACCAATCCGGTCCCATCATATGTATAGGATATATTTACAGGATTCCCATCAAATCCCTGTTCCTCACAATGTACACGAAAAGAAGACGGGTATACCAATCCTCGGATTGTCCCCTCTCCCTGGTTCTGTAATGAAAAACTGCCTTTATATATTTCGCCTTCTCCGACACGCATAATAATCCTTGTTTCCGGGAAAATAATGTCAGGCTGCGGGACATGGAAATCCCCTTTTGAAAGTCTTTTTATTTTATTTTTCAACTTCGTCACCTACTTATATTCTTTTACGCACACGACGCTACTATGAATTATAACATCATCCCTTTCATTCTTGCAATGGTGTATAAAAATATTTTCGAATTAAATTGTATACACGCATACACTTTATTTTTCATCATTTTTTCACTTTGTTTTTAGTGAATCCTTTGCAAATAAGTGTTATAATGGAAAAATACAAAGGAGGAATGCATTATGAAATTAGTGATTACAATGAGTCGACGTTTCGGAACCGGTGCAAGCGTCATTGCAAATGAACTGTCAAAGCGCCTGGATATTCCGGTATATGACAAAGCATATATTGAGCAGAAATTAGGAGAACATGAATATGAAACAGAGGCTGATGCAATTCGTAAGCTTGCTGAGAAACCTTGTATTATACTTGGGCGATGTGCCTCCGATATCTTAAAAGACCGCATGAATGTTTTAAACATTTATGTTTGCGCTGCAAAAGAGGATCGTATCCATCGAATCATGAAACTAGAGAATCTTTCTTATGATGCTGCCAAAGAAAGGGTCGAAAAGACAGACGAACAGCGTGCCGCCTATTATTATGAACATACCGGTAAAACATGGGGCGATGTCAATGACTACCACATGATTCTTGACACAAGTGAATTAGGTGTTGATCACTGTGCCGATATCCTTATGCAATATTTTGAAAGACTGGAATACATTTAATATCTTAAATCAAGCAAGTTACATTTTGCACAAGCATTTATCTTCTTTGCCTGATTTAAACATAAAAAGAGGATGAAAGTATTTTTTGCTTTCATCCTCTTTTTATGTTTCATTTACTCTGCACTCTCTTCTGTATTACCTGATGTATCTTTTACTGTCACACCCTGTTTCTGGAAATCCACTTTCTTCCATACACGTTTATTCAGATTAATATCTGTTTTCTTTCTCCATTTTTTCAAAAGATCATCATATTGATCCTTCTTTCTCTCTTCTACAATTGACTGCTTCTTTGCGTCTGTTGCAGTACGATCCAGAAAGCTTGTCACTTTTGCAACATATATACCAGAATCCGTCTCAATCGCATCTGTTACGTCGCCTTCTGCTGTAAGAGCATCTGCTGCCTTCACTAAATCTGCATTCGGAGAAGTAGATTCTGAATCAAATGTAGCAGTCTGTACTTCCATGCCAGCTTCATTCGCTACGGCATCAATATCCTTTGTATCACTATTCTTCAATTTTTCCGCAAAATCTGTTGCCTTTTTCTTCACTTCTGTCTTTTCTGTCTCACTCATTGTTGATGTCGAATCGTTCTCATCCTTTGTATAACTATAAAATACATATTTCATAGCTTTCTGAGCTGCCTCATCATCTGACACCTCTGTATCCACATCCGCTGTCATCGCATCTTCCATCTTACTCTGAATTGTTAAAAGCTCCAGAACTTTCTTGACATACTTATTATACCCTGAGACTGCCTCTTTGTCTTCAAGTGCATTATTCTCATCAAATTCCTCTGCCGCCTTATCGATTGCTTTCTTTTCATCCTCGCTAAGTACCACCTCATACTCTGAAGCATGCTGCTCCAAAATATATATATTCTCCAATGACTTAATCATATCACTTTTAACTGACTGCTCATATGTCTTACCATCTGTTTCCTTTGCCCACAGTTCTTCACCTGTCGTTCCCATCATACCTGCGTAATAAGTTTCATACTGTGCCTGCTGCATTCTCGCATAGAAATTTGCCACACCTAATTTTATTTCGCTTTCTCCTACTGTTGCAACAACGTCATCATTATTCATAGAGCCGCATCCTGTCAGACCAGTAACAGCTAACATACCTGCCAGTCCCAGAGCAGTCACTCTTTTTTCCACTGATTCATATTTTCTGTCCGTTCTCCCTTCATTTTCTCCGCATCCTAAAAAGAAGCTTTCTTCTCTTCCGCCACGCTCAAACTGAGCCGGTCAACTTCAATCATTATAATCTGTTTTTATATTTCTAACAAGGTTTTTATATCATTTAACAGCTTTTTCACAAGTTCAAGAACATCTTCGCTTTTTTCCTTTTTATTCTTTCCCTTTTTCTGATAGAGAAAATATGGCGTTGTCTCTGCCTTTAACACCAAATTTCCATGATACATTTTCAACAAGCCCGGTATCTTCTTTGGATCCACCTTTGCTTTTTCATACATTACAATCTTAATTGTATCAGTTTTCTGTTCTACTGCTGTCACATAAACAGAATGTGCGAGTGCTTTAAGCAGCGCAATATGCAATAGCTGCTGCACCTTTCTCGGAACATCTCCAAAACGATCAATCAGCTCTTCAAGCATATCATCCATTTCTTCTTCATTTTCAATACTTGCGATTCGTTTGTAAATATCCAGCTTCTGAAATTCATTTGAAATATAACTATCCGGAATATAGGCATCCACATTCAGATCTATCGTTGTATTGAAAATATCTTCGTCCATCTCACCTTTTTCCTGCTTAACCGCTTCATTAAGCATCTTGCAATATAAATCATAGCCAACCGCTTCCATATGTCCATGCTGCTCTGCACCAAGCAGGTTTCCTGCACCACGGATTTCAAGATCACGCATTGCAATCTTAAATCCTGAACCAAGTTCTGTAAATTCCCGGATTGCTGCCAATCGCTTTTCTGCCACTTCTTTTAACAATTTATCTCTTCTATATAACAAAAATGCATATGCCATTCGATTGGATCTTCCAACTCTTCCTCTCAGCTGATACAACTGAGATAGTCCAAGCCGGTCAGCATCATGGATGATCATGGTATTCGCATTTGAAATATCCAGACCGGTCTCTATGATCGTTGTTGAAATCAACACATCAATCTCACCATTGATAAAGTCATACATAATATCTTCTAATTGACGTTCATTCATTTGCCCATGTGCAAACATTACATTCGCATCCGGAACCAATTTTTGTACCTTATCTGCCACATCTGCAATATCACTGACACGATTATATACATAATATACTTGTCCATTTCTGGCAAGCTCGCGTTCGATGGCTTCTCTTACCATCTCATCATTATATTCCATTACATAAGTCTGAATCGGCATACGATCCATCGGAGCCTCTTCTAGCACGCTCATATCACGTATTCCGATCAAACTCATATGAAGTGTCCTCGGGATCGGTGTTGCTGTCAGCGTCAATACATCAATATTTTCACGCAATTTTTTTATTTTTTCTTTATGTGTCACTCCAAAACGCTGTTCTTCGTCAATGATCAAAAGCCCCAAATCTTTATATTGTACATCCTTTGACAACACACGATGTGTTCCAATTACAATATCTACCAGCCCTTTTTTCAGATCTTCTATTGTTTTTTTCTGTTCTGTACTGGTTCTAAACCTGCACAATAGATCAACACGTACCGGAAATTCTTTCATACGCTGTACAAAATTATTATAATGTTGCTGTGCCAGTATTGTTGTAGGCACAAGATATACCACCTGTTTTCCTTCCTGGACTGCTTTGAATGCCGCGCGTATAGCAATCTCTGTTTTGCCAAACCCGACATCCCCACAGATCAACCTGTCCATGATTTTATGGCTCTCCATATCATGTTTCGTATCTTCTATCGCCTGCAGCTGGTCTTCAGTTTCTTCAAATGGAAACATTTCTTCAAATTCTTTCTGCCATACCGTATCTGGTTCGTAGACATATCCATCTGCCTGCTGACGTGCTGCATACAATTCCACCAGATCTTTCGCTACCAGCTTCACTGCACTTCGAACCTGGCTTTTGGTTTTCTGCCACTGCGCTGTTCCGAGTTTATTTAATTTAGGTTTTTTTGCATCTGCACCTGCGTACTTCTGAATCATATCCAGCTGCGTTGCAAGAATATACAGTGCACTGTCTCCCGCATAGCGAATCTTCATATAGTCCTTCGTTACTTTATCAACTTGTATCTTCTCGATCCCCTCATATACACCAAGGCCATGATTTTCATGAACAACATAATCACCCACTTTTAATTCTGTAAAATCCCGAATTTTCTGTCCTTCATAACTATGTTTTTTCTTGCGCTTTTTCTTTTTTCTGCCAAAAATATCACTTTCTGCAATAACCACAAACTTTAACATCGGATATTCATATCCTTCCGTTACATGTCCGTAAGTCACAAGTATCTCGCCCGGCTGTACCTCTTTTTCCAATGTTTCACTGTAATAACTGCTCAGCTCATAATCCCGAAGATCTTCTGCCAGTCTTCGTGCTCTCGTTCTTGAGCCTGATAACAAAATCACTCTGTAGCCATTTCGTTTTAATCGTTTTAGATCAAGTGTCAGCATTTCAAAACTGTTATTATATGGATTGACCCCTTTTGTCTGGAGCGAATATGTCCGTCTCACATGAAATGTGCCACACTTTGATTCTAACGTAGTAAATGCAACCGATGAATACTGATTCATCTTCTCAATTATCTCTTCTACCGCAAATACCAAAAGTTCGTCCGCAGACTCCTCCATACCTGCTTCTTGTCGGTTTTCTCTGCTTTTTTGATATTCTGATTCTATCTCTTTTGCCTGTTCCAGAAGCCGGATTGGCTCATCTAATAACAACAGACTTTCTTTTCTGTTAAAATACTCCAAAAAAGAAACGCTTTTTGTCTCATCCGTTATCAATTCTCCTGTCGGATAAATCGTTACCTTTTCTAAATTTTCAATTGAGCGCTGACTTTCTGCATCAAATGTCCGAATAGAGTCAATCTCATCTCCCCACAGTTCAATTCTTACCGGCAATTCATCTGTCAATGGAAATACATCCAAAATTCCGCCACGGACAGCAAACTGCCCCGGACTTTCAATCTGCGTTTCCCTCTCATATCCCATTTTCACAAGTTGTTCCTGCACCTTACCAAACTCAAGAACATCCCCGGATAACAATGTAAGTTTTTGTGTTTCTATCTCTTTTGGCCCGATTACCCCATCAAGAAATGCATCCATCGTTGTGATTACAGTAATTGATGCACTCTTGTCACATTCCAGTATTGCCCTGATAACTTCCATTCGCTGGCTCTGCAAATATTTTCCTTTGATGTCTGCATGATAAAACAACAAATCACGGGCCGGATAATAATATGTGTTTTCATCAAGAAATTTATATTCTTCATACGCCTGTTTAGCTTTTTCATCATTTGCAAATACAATAATATTATATTTCACGCCTTTACTGAGCGCATACATCAAATGTGTTTTCTGAGAATTTACACATCCCGTAATCTGTATAGTACCGGATTCTTTATTTCTATTTTTTATAATTTCTTCATAATCCGCCAGTTCCTTTAGCGGTGACAACAATGCATTCACGTTTACTCTTCCTTCTTTTTCCGATTATATTCATTCATTGCAGCAGAAATATCGCCTTCCAGAATCATCTCAACTGCATGTACTGCATGAGCATAGCCTTCATCCATAAGCACCTGCTCTTCTTTTGAAAAATGTCCAAGCACATAATCTGCCAGATCATATTTTGATGGTTTTTCTCCAACTCCGACTTTTACTCTTGGAAATACCTGTCCACCAAGATGTGCTATAATATTCTTAATCCCGTTATGTCCTCCTGCACTTCCTTTGGCACGAATACGGATCTGTCCGTTATCCAGACTGATATCATCGTAAATCACGATGAATTCCTGTTCTTCATCTACCTTATAGTAATCCAACAAACTTCTCACACTCTCACCACTAAGATTCATAAAAGTCTGTGGTTTCGCAAGGATTACTTTCTGACCCCCTATGATTCCTTTTCCAATCAGTGCACGGTGTTTTTTTGTATCTACGGAAATATTATATTTATCAGCAATTCGGTCTATAACCTCAAATCCTGCATTATGTCTTGTTCCTTCATATTCTTTTGATGGATTACCTAATCCTACTATAATAAACATTCTATTAACTCACCTTTCGTTCTATTCTTTCACATCCCTATTCTATCCGAAAACCTCTGACTTGTCATCTGCATCTTTCAATATTACCTTTTTATGCTTCATAAGGCACTAACATATTTTCTTCTTTTCTTTCATACAATGATAAAAAATGCATTGGAGGTTTATTTTACATGGGGTCTAAAACTAAAATCGTAGTTCTTCACATGAAAGAAATCGTATATACACTTATCTTTGCAGCCTTAGGAATACTTTTAATCATTTTACTGGTCATCATGTTTCGCTTTGGACACTCGTCTACACCTACAGCCTCAGCCAGGCTCTATACTCCCGGAATTTATACATCTTCCCTCACTTTAAATAACACGAATCTGGAAGTAGAAGTAACTGTAGATGAATCACAGATTAAAGCAATCCGACTGTCAAATCTGGATGAAAGTACAGCCGCCATGTTTCCTCTGCTGCAACCGGCTATTGAAAATATAGCAGATCAGGTTTGTAAAACCCAGTCAACCGACAATATTACTCTTTCATCTGAAACACCATATACCTCACAAATCCTCCTGGATGCAATTAATGAAGCCATTGAAAAAGCCGCAGTCCATTAGGCTGCAGCTTTTTTGCGGTTCTTTCTATTCATTTTTTTCATATAAAATATTTCTAAACTTAGTCTGAATGGTTCTACTATACTAACCTTCTACAATCAAATACTGACCGTTTGGTAATGGAAATACTTCCGAAGCCTCTTCTAATTCATCCATGCTCATAGTTTCTACATCTGCTCCGTTCTCTTCGAAGTACTCTTTTACCTCATCGAGCGAATCCACGACTACTGCCATACAATCTTCTAAAAAAGCTTCTGCCTCTTCCATTGATTCCGCAACTGGCTCATCAAATAACTGAGACTGATTTTCTAAGAAAGTTAATAAGCACTCTTCACTGTATTCGTTCATATTTCAAACCTCCCTAATCCTCTATCATGTTCATGATTTCTTCTGGCGAATCTACAATCAATTCCGCCCCGGCATCTTCTAAAACCTCTTTGCCACGAAATCCCCATGTCACTCCTACGGTATGCATCTGTGCATTCTTACCTGTAGCTACATCCACTTCTGAATCACCAATATATAGTGTCTCTTCTGGTGTTGCTTCTAATTTCTCTGCAATCTGAAGTACAGCCGTAGGATCTGGTTTTCTCGGAACTG
This sequence comes from Firmicutes bacterium AM31-12AC, assembly GCA_003480425.1. GTDB lineage: Bacteria > Bacillota > Clostridia > Lachnospirales > Lachnospiraceae > Schaedlerella > Schaedlerella hominis. Next base: position 78,961 of record QUJA01000002.1, on the reverse strand, counting down.
TGTCTATCTGCCTTGAATCCATTGAAATGTCTCTTTGCCAAAAATAGTCTCCACAACATGAACCGCCTGCTTATGTGGCTTATTTGACAAAACTGCAAGTTTCAACCCTCGATTCTTCATCGACTCCAGCATCTCTGTGATTCCTTCATAAGGTACTACATGATATGTGCAATTCGCATCAAATATACGTCCATATATCTGCATTGCTTCTTCAATTCTGTCAAGGTTCTCTGATCCTGAACTCCCCAGTGCTTTTTCCATCTGCACCCTTGCTCCATTCCCGACAAACAGTCGACACTGTTCTTCTGAAATCTGCGGAAGCTTCATCTCTTTTAATGTCTCGTTTGTCGAATACACAAGAGAGTCTAATGTGTTTGTCAATGTTCCATCCAAATCAAATATACATGCTTTATACATGGTTACTTCATACCCTTTCCTGTAGTCTACGATTATCATAGTATGAAGTCTCAAAAATTTCAATATCTAACTCTACTTTTTTTCTATCTTTTATTTTCCGGTTAAATATTGTCTCATTATAAGCAACGCATTTTTCTCCAATCTGCTTACTTGTGCCTGTGAAATTTGAATCTCCTGTGCCACTTCTACCTGTGTTTTTCCTTCAAAAAACCGCATCTGTATAATATGACGTTCTCTTTCTCCCAACCGATTCATCGCCGCTTCCAAAGACAATTCTTCTACCCAGTTTTCTTCCTTATTCTTTTTATCGCTCACCTGATCCATAACATATAACGTATCACCTCCATCGCTATAAATCGGCTCATACAAACTCATCGGACTTTGAATTGCATCCATTGCAAACACGATATCTTCTTTGGAAATACCAATCTCCTGTGCAATTTCTTCTACTGTCGGTTCTTTCATATTCATTTTCACATATGCCTCTTTTGCATATATTGCTCTGTATGCCGTATCCCTAAGTGACCGACTCACCCTGATTGAATTATTATCTCTCAAATAACGTCTGACTTCTCCTATGATCATCGGCACTGCATATGTCGAAAATTTCACCAGACGATCCGGTTCAAAATTATCCACTGCCTTCATCAGTCCCACGCATCCAACCTGAAACAGATCATCAGCATTTTCATTACTTGACGAAAATCGCTTGATTACACTTAAAACCAGTCTGAGATTTCCCTTTATATATTCTTCTCTAGCGTCCTTATCTCCTTGTTTAATACGAACAAACAAAGCTTCCTTCTCCTGTTCCGACAGGAGAGGAGCTTCGCTGTATTTACACCACATATTTCAACTTTATTCAGAGCCATAGTTTGAATCCTCCTACAAGATTTCAAAAATTTAAATCTAGTAAAATTTTTCTCACATTGTCTCCTTGTTATTCCGACTCTAATAAAATAAAAAAAGTTTTAGTCCTTGACATTTCTACAAATTATAACTATTATCTGCTGCTTTTTCAAATTCATCAACAATCTCTTTTTCCGGCGGTGCAGTCATAAGACTCACAACAATATTTAAAACCATCGCAACCAGAAAAGCCGGGAGCAGTTCGTAAATATCCCACGCCCCTCCCATCGGGCGTACAAGATATTTCCATATGAAAATCATAACACCGCCTGCAAACATGCTGACAATGGCTCCCTGTCGGTTGGAACGTTTCCAGAACAGTGCAAGCAATACTACCGGTCCAAACACTGCGCCAAAACCTGCCCATGCAAAAGAAACGATTGCAAAAACTGAGCTTTCCGGATTCAGTGCCATAAGTACTCCCATGACCGCAATCAAAAGTACGGTTACTCTTGCGATTATAAGAGAGGTCTTCTCGCTAACTTCTTTTTTCAATATTCCCTTTAACAAATCTTCCGATACACTTGATGATGCCGCAAGAAGCTGTGAGTCGGCTGTCGACATCGTACATGCCAGAATTCCTGACATGATCAGTCCCGCAAGTACAATTCCAAGCACACCACTCTTGCTCATCAATGTTGCAATGGTAATAATTACTTTTTCAGAATCTGCTCCTGTAAGCACATCAATATATCCCTGTCTGCTTAAAGTATATCCCATAATTCCGATAAATACTGCAACTGCCATAGAAATCACTACCCAAATTGTTGCAATTCTTCTGGAAAGTTTTATTTTATTCTCATCACTGATTGCCATAAAACGCAAAAGTACATGCGGCATTCCAAAATATCCTAATCCCCATGCAAGCGTAGATGCGATTTTAATCGAACCATAAGGGACCGCTGTACCCTCATTATATACACTTGTAAGAGACAAATATCCCTGCATGGAAGCAGTCTGTGATGCGATCACATCCATGCCCCCCAATGTCTTAATACCAAATAACACAACGCTGATCAAGGCCACCGACATAACAATACTCTGAATCAAATCTGTTGTACTTGCTGCTGAGAATCCTCCTAATGCTGTATATGCCACAATTACAATTGCACTGACCAACATTGCTCCAAAATAAGGAACTCCGAACAAGGTAGAAAAAAGTTTTCCGCATGCCGCAAAACCGGATGCTGTATACGGAATAAAAAAGATAACAATAAATATTGCTGATAATCCTGCAAGAATTCCACTTTTATCATGATAACGATTCTTAAAAAATTGTGGAATTGTAATCGCATTTCCTGCAACGACCGAATATCGTCTCAGCCGCTTTGCTACAATGAGCCAGTTCAAATAGGTTCCAATTGCAAGTCCGATTGCCGTCCACGCCGCATCTGCCGTTCCTGTCAGATAAGCAACTCCCGGCAGCCCCATCAAGAGCCAACTGCTCATATCCGATGCTTCTGCACTCATTGCTGTCACAATCGGACCTAATTGTCTGCCCCCGAGATAATAATCTCCGGTGGAACTGTTTTTCTTCATAAAATAAATTCCAATTGCGACCATCCCTACAAGATAGCATACAATAATCGCAGAAATTCCCCACACATTACTATTCATATTTATTCCTCACTTTTCCTTATTTCTTCTAAGCCCGCTTCTTTGGCGTGGTAGCGTCCTAAAGTGTTCTTTTCATAAAATCATACCATGAATGTATATGCTTTTGCAAGATTAAATAAGAGTTCCTGCAATTTTCATCTATTCTGCATCAAAAAAAGGCCCTTACAGACCTTTTTTTGTATTTTTGTTTCTAAGTTTGTGCAAAAATTATTTGATTATTATATTACTCTAATCTATCCCATTTATCTGCCAGATTTTGAATCTGAGATTCGAATTTCGCTTTTTCTTTGTTTGCCAATCCTTCATTCTTATATACAATATCAAGCAATCGCTTCGCTGCTGCCAGCAATCTTTCAAAGGCTGCATCAGCCCTCTTCTGTGAAGCTTTCTTTGCTTTTATCGGAATTCTTACTCCTTCCTTCTCAATCTCACCTGTTGCAAGATCAACACAGCCCTGCGGGTATGGTGCAAATGCAGGGTAGCCAAATTTTTCTTCTACTGTCTGGGCAAATTCTTCAGTAACAGTATCTTCCCCATGTACCACAAATACATGCTGTAGCGGAGTTTGGAATCCTTCAATCCATTTTAACAACCCATTCATATCTGCATGCCCACTGACTCCATGCAGACTTTCAATATGTGCACGCACCTCGATTGGTTCTCCGAAAAGCTTTACATTTTTTTCGCCTTCGATCAATCTGCGTCCTAATGTTCCGACTGCCTGATATCCGACAAACAAAATGGTACACTCTTCACGCCATAGATTATGTTTCAAATGATGACGGATACGTCCTGCATCGCACATTCCAGAAGCTGAAATAATCACCTTTGGTTTTTCGATAAAATTTATCATCTTAGAATCATCACTTGTTGTCATAATCTTTAGTCCCGGAAATACCAATGGATTAATCCCTGCATTCACAAGCTTCATGGCATCCTCATCGAAACATTCCATTTTATTCTTCGAAAATACTTTCGTTGCCTCAATTGCCAGAGGGCTATCCAGATACACTTCAAAATTCGCATATTCCGGAAGCATATTTTTTTCTTTGATCTCACGGATAAAATATAACAGCTCCTGCGTTCTTCCAACCGCAAAAGAAGGAATAACTACATTTCCACCCCGGTCAAAGGTTTCTTTTAAAATCTGAGTGAAATCTCCCACGTAATCTATCTTTTCCGTACTGTGCACCCGATTGCCATACGTGGATTCAACAACTACATAATCTGCTGTAGCAGTATATGTTGGGTCTTTGATAATCGGCTGGTCCAGATTACCCACATCGCCGGAAAATACAATCTTCTTGCTCACATCCCCTTCTGTAAGCCACACCTCAATACTTGCAGAGCCAAGCAGATGCCCTACATCTGTAAATCGAATCTCAACTCCGTCACAAATCCGAATACGCTGTCCATATTCACATGGAACTAATAAATCAATTGCATTGATCGCATCTTCCATTGTGTATATCGGCTCGTATACCGGTTTACCTGCACGTCTTCCCTTACGATTACGCCATTCTGCTTCGAATTCCTGAATATGTGCACTATCACGAAGCATAATGTTACATAAGTCAGCTGTCGCATAAGTTGCATATATCTGTCCTTTAAATCCATTCTTCACAAGTTTTGGAAGCATACCTGAATGGTCAATATGTGCGTGTGTCAGCAACACATAATCCACTTCATTCTCCGGAATCGGTAAACCAGGATTTTCATATAAATCGGGTCCCTGTTCCATACCACAGTCAACCAGTATATTCTTTCCTGCCACCTGCAAGAAATGACAACTACCGGTAACCTCATGTGCAGCACCTATAAACGTCAATTTCATACTATTCACCGACCTTTTTATTTTTATTGTATCACCGGAAAACAAAGTGGTAAAGTTAAACATTTCCTGTTTTTATATATTTTTCGCTATATATTTTCTTACTTTTTATTATTGATATCGAACAATTTCTCTTCTTAGACGAAGCATGATTTTTTTCTCCAATCTTGAAATATAAGATTGTGAAATTCCAAGAAAATCTGCAACTTCCTTTTGTGTTTTTTCCTCCCCGGACGGATTGTCCAGCCCATATCTCATCCGGATGATCATCCGTTCTCTGTTTGATAATTTACTAATTGCATGGATTAACAACTTTCTTTCCGCTTCATTTTCCAAATCTTTATAAATTGTATCTTCTTCTGTTCCTAATATATCGGACAACAGCAACTCGTTTCCATCCCAGTCTACATTCAATGGCTCATCAATTGACACTTCCAGTTTTGTTTTATTATTTCTCCTAAGATACATCAAAATTTCATTTTCAATACAGCGTGACGCATACGTCGCCAGCTTAATTTTCTTTGTTGGATTAAATGTGTTGATTGCTTTAATCAACCCGATTGTTCCAATGGAGATCAGATCTTCCACCCCAACCCCTGTATTATCAAATTTCTTTGCAATATAAACAACGAGACGCAGATTATGTTCAATCAGACTCTTTTTTGCTTTCTCCTGCTCATTTGTCTCAAGTGCTTCTATCATTTTTTGTTCTTCGTTTGCATCTAATGGTGCCGGAAGTACATCCGTTCCACCTATGTAATGAATTTCTTTTCTCGGATGAAAAAATATATTTTGAAAATTAGATATTACATTTATCTTAAACTGTTGTGTATTTATTGTCTCTGCAACCATATTTAGCTCCTCCTATACTCTGCGCATTTACAATCATCTGATAGTCTGTTTCTTGCATAACACCAATACCAATCTGCGGCATCTGTATTTCTATTACTGATTTTTGTCTGATTTCCATTTTATCCATTGTTATAACCGGCAATAAATGTGTCCCTTGAATGGTCTGACATGAAATAAAATGCAGTTTCTTTTGCATCCATTTTTCTTCATTCTCTTTAGAAAGTGAATACTCCATTAATTCTTCAACCATTTTTGCCCCATATATTTTTTCTGCCATTTTCTTTGAAATAATATGAACCGGTTTTTGTCCTACCGGATCTTGAAGCATATTTCCTGTGTCAATCATTGCACGAATATCCCATTTTTTTGTTTCATCATATAAGACAACCCGACAGCACCGCTTTTGAAGATTTCCCGCTCTTGTAAGCAAATTCCAGCTCATTTTTAAAATAAAGAATCCCACCAACGCACCACCATATACCACACTTACAATTCCAAGGTATGGTCGGAACAGTTGCATGATTCCTCCTAAGCATATTGCCGTAAAATACAATAGCAGCAGGCCCTCGAACAACTGCAATACATTTGAAATTTTTACTCCTGCCCAGATCATAATGACCGGGATAATACAATAATTGCAAAAACACTTAACCGCTTCCGGCATTCTTATTGCAATAACCACACAGGAAAATACAGCGGAAATAATTCCTGCTGTAAATGTTCTTATCGTAAATGACTTTTTACCAAACACACTACGCACAAACAATAGTAAAATGGAATCTATCATAAAATTTTCTAAAAAAAATAAATCTATGTATAATTCATAGTACATATCCCCTCCTCATTTCCTACAAGCTCATTATAGAAACTACTCCTCTCAGATTTTGTCAAAATCTGGCATCCGCTATCAAAGAATCTTCGACAATTTTCTAACATTTAATAGGATTTTTATTGATTTTATCCCCATATTATGTATAATTAGAAAAGAATATGGTATCGTCTAATCTTAGATGGACGTACAGTATTACTACAAAGAAAGAGGTATATGTAAGATGGCAAAAATTGATTTAACTAAATACGGCATTACAGGAACTACTGAGGTTGTTTACAATCCTTCATATGAAATGTTATTTGAAGAAGAGACAAAACCTGAGTTAGAAGGCTTTGAAGTTGGTCAGGAAAGTGAACTTGGTGCAGTGAACGTTATGACTGGTGTATATACAGGTCGTTCACCTAAAGACAAATTCATCGTTATGGATGAGAACTCTAAAGATACTGTATGGTGGACATCTGACGAATATAAAAATGATAACCACCCAGCTACAGAAGAGTCTTGGAAAGCTGTAAAAGATATCGCAATCAAAGAGCTTTCTAATAAGAGACTTTTTGTTGTCGATGCATTCTGCGGAGCTAACAAAGATACTCGTATGGCTATCCGTTTCATCGTTGAAGTTGCATGGCAGGCACACTTTGTAACAAACATGTTCATCCAGCCTACAGAGGAAGAACTCGAGAACTTTGAGCCAGATTTCGTTGTTTACAACGCTTCTAAAGCAAAAGTAGAGAACTACAAAGAATTAGGACTGAACTCTGAGACAGCTGTTATGTTCAATATCACAAGCAAAGAACAGGTTATCGTTAACACATGGTATGGCGGAGAGATGAAGAAAGGTATGTTCTCTATGATGAACTACTTCCTTCCATTAAAAGGAATCGCTTCTATGCACTGTTCTGCAAACACAGATATGAACGGAGAAAACACAGCAATCTTCTTCGGTCTTTCAGGAACAGGTAAAACAACACTTTCTACAGATCCTAAACGTCTCCTGATTGGTGATGACGAGCATGGTTGGGATGATAATGGTGTATTCAACTTTGAGGGTGGATGCTACGCAAAAGTTATCAACCTTGACAAAGAATCTGAGCCAGATATCTACAATGCAATCGTTCGTGACGCTCTTCTTGAGAACGTTACACTGGATGAGAACGGAAAGATTGATTTTAATGATAAGAGCGTAACAGAAAACACACGTGTTTCTTACCCTATCAACCACATTAAAAATATTGTACGTCCAGTTTCTTCTGCACCAGCAGCTAAAAATGTTATCTTCTTATCAGCAGATGCATTTGGAGTACTTCCTCCAGTATCTATCCTTACAGAAGATCAGACACAGTACTACTTCTTGTCTGGATTTACAGCAAAACTTGCTGGAACAGAGCGTGGAATCACAGAGCCAACACCTACATTCTCAGCTTGCTTCGGACAGGCATTCCTTGAACTGCACCCAACAAAATATGCAGAAGAGCTTGTTAAGAAGATGGAGAAGAGTGGAGCTAAAGCTTACCTCGTAAATACAGGATGGAATGGAACAGGAAAACGTATCTCTATCAAAGATACACGTGGTATCATCGATGCTATCCTGAACGGAGCAATCAACAACGCTCCTACAAAGACAATCCCATACTTCAACTTTGAAGTTCCTACAGAACTTGAGGGTGTTGACACAGGTATCCTTGATCCTCGTGACACATACGCTGATGCTTCTGAATGGGAAGAAAAAGCAAAAGATCTTGCACAGAGATTTGTCAAAAACTTCGCTAAATACGAAGGAAATGAAGCTGGTAAAGCACTTGTTTCTGCAGGTCCACAGCTGTAAGATTTTAGTTGATAATTTAAAAGAGTGTGTGAAAACCAGTTTTTCACACACTCTTTTTATATATTAGGAAAGTGCTTTCCTAATATATAAAAATCGCTCCGCTAAGGATGCGCACTGCGGCGTACAATGTAGGTGTCACAAGCGACCGCCGCAGGCACAAGAATGTGCAAAGCACATTCTTTTATGCATGGCAACTAAAAAAGAAGAGCACCTATATTCGATACTCTTCTTTCGTATTACTTATTCTCTATCTATTTATTTCTTAAAGAAATCCGGAATCTTAATAGACTGCTCTTTTACCCCGCTTGTAACAGGTCTTGACTGCTGCATAGATGGTGCTGTACCACCCATTGGTCTTGCTGTTGTTCTTCCATCATATGAAGGCACTGTTCTGTTTGCCCCATCTCCTGAAGGAAGGATAGATCCTACTTTCTGCTGTCCTTCTAATCTTGCTTTCAATTTTGATGAGCTTCCACCTACATTATGTAAACCAGTTGCAATAACTGTGATTGTAGCTTCATCAGATCTTGAATCATCATAAGTAGCACCAAAGATAATGTTTGCATTCTCTCCGGCAAGCTCCTGAACATACTCTGCTGCATCAGATGCATCCATAAGTGTAATATCACCAGATACATTGATAATAACGTGAGATGCACCCTGAATTGTTGTTTCAAGCAATGGACTTGCAACAGCCTGTTTTACTGCCTCAAGAGCCTTGTCATCTCCACGTCCCTCACCGATACCGATGTGAGCAATACCTTTGTCTTTCATAACTGTCTGTACATCGGCAAAGTCAAGGTTGATAAGTGATGGTACGTTGATCAAATCTGTGATTCCCTGAATACCCTGCTGTAATACTTCATCTGCCTTCTTCAGTGCTTCCGGCATTGTAGTTCTTCTATCTACTACTTCCAACAGTTTATCATTTGGAATTACGATCAATGTGTCAACATTCTCTTTTAATTTGTCAATTCCTGCCAATGCATTCTGCATACGTGTTCTTGACTCGAAACGGAAAGGCTTTGTAACAACACCAACTGTCAATGCACCCTGTTCTTTTGCAATACGTGCAACTACAGGTGTTGCTCCTGTTCCGGTACCGCCACCCATTCCACAAGTAACGAATACCATGTCAGCACCTTTCAATGCTGCTGAAATCTCTTCTGCACTTTCTTCTGCTGCTTTCTCTCCAACTTCCGGCTGAGCTCCTGCTCCAAGACCTTTTGTCAGTTTCTCACCAATCTGCATCAATGTTGGTGCTTTACATAACTGAAGTGCCTGTTTATCTGTATTAATTGCAATAAATTCTACACCTGCGATCTGTTCATCGATCATTCGGTTAACGGCATTGTTACCGCCTCCACCAACGCCAATAACAATTATCTTTGCAGCTGCCTCTGATTCATTAGTTTTAATTTCTAACAAGAGTAGTTCCTCCTTTGTCGTCTTATTAATCTTTATTATTATACATCCCATTTGAAATTGAACGCTATAATCCAATAATTATATAATATATTTTTTTCAGTAAATAATCAATAGATTTTTTTGTATTTTATGTTTTTTTTGCTCAACATCGCAAATTTCATTTTTTATTGTGTGTCCGGCACAAACCGGATTGATGTATCTGATGTCTGATAACTCTCCAAATGCAATTCTCCCGACTGATTTTCATACTGCTCAGACAATTTTTGCAATATCGGCGAAATCTGTGGAATCTTATCCTCATAGGAAGCACTTCCCAGAGAAACTCTTACGTTGCCAAAAACAACTGTGAGTTCACTTCCTGAACATATGATTTTATCTGCTGTCAGTTCATTCTCTTGTAACAGTGCTATAAGTTCTGAAAGTTGCTTAAACACATCTTTATCATCCACCGGTATTTTCTTTCCAAGTTTCACCTTGCTTTCTTCAATCTGTATTCCCTCGATCATTGCAGTTCCTTCGATCAGTTCCTCGCTTTTTAATGAAGCGATTCCATCCTTATCAAAATACAGATAACCACTTCCAAGATTAATCCTTCCTGTCATCGTCTTTTCTGTCACCGACACATTAATCTTCCTCGGTGAAATAAGGCTTACTTTTACCTTCTCAACAGATGGTAATTGTGTGCAGTTTTCCCTGTTAAAATACCACAAATCATACAATGTATTTCCTGAATACGGATTTTGCTTTACCCACTCTTCTACTTCCTGCTGGGTTGTGTAAACATTTCCCGTCACCCGGATCTGCTTTAATTGGAAGATCAAGGTCTCCAGATAAACAAGACCTGCACAAATAATGATAATTATAAATAAATACAAAAATACTTTTCCACTTACATTTCTTCTGTTCTTTTTATGCTTCTTTGATTGTTTTTTATTGTTTTTATTATTTTGTGAACGTATCTCACGATCATGCAGATCCTCAGAACCAGCAAGGTATATAATATCGTCACGCGAATAATGCTTCGCTGTAGTCCGGCTTCTTCCTCTGTCTGTCTTTCTGTTTCGCTGCTGTGTCATCGACAGCCGCCTCCTTCGTTTTCATTTGATACTGCCAGTCACAGTAATCATGTCTATTGCTATCTTACCAGATTTGATACACTCAACACAAGACCCATTTCCAGTAATAGAAATAAAACTGATGTACCTCCATAACTGATAAAGGGAAGCGTGATTCCCGTATTTGGAATACTGTTGGTCACAACCGCAATATTTAAGATTACCTGTATCATCATATGTGCCATCGCTCCGGTAACGATTAATGCTCCAAGCAAATCTTTTGCATTTATCGCAATAATAAAAAAGCGCCAGATTAAAATGAGAAATAAAATAATAATCATGCCAGCGCCAAATAACCCCAGCTCTTCACATATAATCGAAAATATCATGTCATTTTGCGCTTCCGGCAAGAATCCAAGCTTTTGAACGCTTTGACCAATTCCTCTTCCAAACAACCCGCCTGAACCAATCGCATAAAGTCCCTGTAATGTCTGATATCCTTTTTCGTATTGCTCCGGATTTCTCCATATTGCCAGCCTTTCCAGACGATAACTTTCCAATGCCAGAAATATTGCCATAAATCCGATTCCAAGAATCCCCATCCAAATAAACTGTATATACTTTGGACTTGCAACAAAAATAAGTACCACGGCAATACCTAATATAATAATCGCTGTACTTAAATTACTTGCTCCTACCAATGCTGTAACCGGAAGCACCGGAAGCATCAGACGCAGCATTGAATGCCAATTATCTACACACTTCTTTTGTCCTGATATCAGACATGCCAGAAACAAAATAATCGCTACTTTTGAAAATTCCGATGGTTGAAAAGAAAGCGGGCCCAAAGAAAGCCATCTTTTGGACCCGTTATATTCTTCTCCCACAAGCATCACTAATACTGACAATATAATTGATACCAGATATCCCAGATTTGCAAATGGAATCCACTTATGATAATCAATCTTTGCTACAATTAACATTCCAATCACACCTAAGACTGTAGCAGCACCTTGTTTTTTCACATAATAATATGCATCTTGAAATTTATTCTGTCCGTTATAAGCACTCGTACTGTATAACAATACAAGCCCTGCTCCAATCAACATGACCAAAACGATCAACAGCACATAATCTAGATTCGCTCTCTTCTCCGGGCGTTTCAAGGAACTTCACTCCTTATAATTCATTTACCAGCTCTTTGAATTTATCGCCTCGTTCTTCATAACATTTAAACATTCCCCAGCTTGCACATGCCGGTGATAAGAGAACCGCATCTCCCGGCTCTGCATATTTCACGCATGTTGCCACCGCTTCTTCAAATGTATCTACAAGAATTGTATCTGTAAAGCCTAATTTCTTTGCTGTTGCATCAATCTTTTCTCTTGTTGCACCAAGTAATACAAGCTTTTTCACTTTTCCGTCAAAAGCATTGATCCACTCATCGTACGACGAGTCTTTGTCATATCCGCCCCCGATCAGAAGCGTTGGACGATTCATTGCCTGAATTCCTTTGATTGCTGCATCCGGGTTTGTTCCTTTGGAATCATTATAATAAGCTACACCATTTTTCTCTGCTACAAACTCAATTCGATGAGCTACGCCTTTGAAAGACTTAATCACCTCTCGAACCAGGTCCACAGGCACACCATATGCGATTGCCATCGCAGCTGCTGCCATAATATTTTCATAATTATGTGTTCCCAGAAGCTGAAGTTCCTTCACATTACAGATTGTTACTGCAACATCTGTATCATAACTATATACAATATCACCCTCATCAAGATAAATACCTCTATCTAATATACGCTGACTACTGAAATATAGAACCTTCGCTTTAATCTCTTCCCCGAATTTTCTTGTCACTTCATCCTCATAATTCAATACACACACATCATCTGCTGTCTGGTTTCTGCAAATGTTCTTCTTTGCTTCAATATAAGCTTCCATTGTATGATGACGATTTAAATGATCCGGAGTAATATTCAATATTGCGCTGACCTTCGGACGAAATGTATGTATTGTTTCCAGCTGAAAACTACTCATCTCTGCTACTGCCACAGAATCCTCTGTCATATCCAGCGCTACTTCTGTATATGGATTTCCAATATTTCCTACTACATATACATGTTCCTGATATTTCTTCATAATCTCCCCAAGTAATGTAGTTGTAGTTGTCTTTCCATTTGTTCCTGTGATTGCAAGAACCTCACCTTTTCCATATACGTAAGCAAGTTCAATCTCGCCCCATATTGGAATACCCATTTCTCTCATCTGGTTCACAACTTCAAGATCTGTCGGCACTCCCGGACTCATCACAGTAAGTACAAGACTTTCCATCACCTCTTTGGAGAGTTCCCCTAATATAACCTTTACATCGCCGGACAAAGTTACTCCGTGCTCTTCATCATGTAAAATATTTTCTTTGATTGTTTCTGCATCAAGCTTCTCATTTCCATCATATAAAATTACATCAGCTCCTTCTCTCAAAAGCAGACGACTTGCTGCTATCCCACTGATTCCAGAACCAAATACCAATACATTTTTATCTCTTATGTCCATCTTTATACCCCCATAAGTGCAATCAAACATAATATTGCTGTAATAATAGAAAATACAGCAACAACTCTTGTCTCTGACCATCCACACAATTCAAAATGATGATGTATCGGAGCCATTTTAAAAATTCGTTTTCCACCTGTCTTTTTAAAATATGTGACCTGAATAATGACAGAAGCCACTTCCACCAGATAGATTAAACCAACAATAATAATAAACAGCGGCATCTGCATCATATATGCAGCACCTGCCACAAATCCTCCCAATGCAAGCGAACCTGTATCTCCCATAAATACGCTTGCCGGATATACGTTAAACAATAAAAATCCAAGTAAAGCACCTACTACCGCACAAGTAATCGGTTCAATTCCACTCTTTGTTCCAACTGCAACAACTGTAAAAAATGTTGCAACTAATACAGTTACACTAGATGCTAATCCATCCAGCCCATCTGTAAAGTTTGTTCCGTTTACAGTTCCGATTACCGCAATAAATAAAAGCGGAACTGCAAGCCATCCAATATCCAGATATTTTCCACCTGAAAATGGAATCAGCATTGTAAGTGGAATCTTCGCAATCTTTACTACATAATAAGCAAATATCGCTGTCACTACAATCTGCAATGCCATCTTCTGCTTCGGAAATAATCCATCTGAACGTTTCATAACCACTTTTAAATAATCATCAAGAAAACCAATCAGACCGAAGCCAACTGTCAAAAACAATACCGGAATAATCTTCGGATAATCTTTTACATAGAACAGTGAAGTGATCACTACACTTCCTAATATCATAACGCCACCCATCGTCGGCGTTCCTGCTTTTTTCAAATGCGACTGAACTCCGTCAACACGTTCTGTCTGCCCCATCTTTAATCTTCGCAAAAATGGGATTACAAATGGTCCCATGATCACACTTAATGCGAATGATATTAACACTGGAATTACTACATGATTTGCCATACTCACACCTCTTCATCTCTTTGGTTCAGCGAGAAGTTTCTCTTTTGTAACTCTCGCTATATCTTATACAGTATAACTCATAGTCTGTGGATTTTCAACCTCACCAGAATATGGACGACATTTTATTTTTCCTGTTTTTCCAAATACGGAAGAACATTATCATAAATATCTCTTAGTACCGGAGCTGCAATTGTACCTCCATAATAGATTCCCTTTGGATTATATATGATCACCATTCCGATCACTTTCGGATCATTTGCCGGGGCAAATCCGACAAATGAAGAGATATATTTATTTGCACTTCGCGGAAGCGTCTGTGAAGTCGCAGTCTTTCCTCCTATGCGATATCCTTCCAAATATGCATTATGTCCGGACCCCTCTGAAACAACACTTTCCAGCAGCATTTTCATAGTTTCTGAAGTTTCTTTTGATACGATTTCCTTTTGCTTTTGATATGTCAGTGTTTTTATTTCCTTTCCATCTGAATTATAAACTTTCTTTCCAAAATGAGGCGTAATACGGGTTCCACCATTTATAATTGAACTTATTGTTGTAAGTAGTTGTATCGGTGTGATTTGAAATGATTGTCCGAATGTCATCGTCGCCAGTTCTACTAATCCAATATCTTCTTTTTTATGCATGATCGTTCCTGCTTCTCCCGGCAAATCTACATTTGTCAACTTTAACAGCCCAAACTTTTGAAAATAATCATAAAATTTATCAGCACCTAATCGCAAACCTATTTCCATAAATACCGGATTACATGAATTTTGAATTCCTTGTGTAAATGTTTCCTGACCATGTCCTCCCACTTTGTGGCATCTGATTTTTCTATCCTCTACTATTTTGTACCCCGGACACGAAAAGGTATCATTCACTGTTACAACACCTTCTTCCAGACATGCTGCTGAAGTAATTACCTTAAAAGTTGAGCCAGGCTCATAGGTATCATTAATACACCGATTTCTCCACATCTGATTTAATAAATCTTGCTTTTTTTCATCTGTAAGCTCACTTGTATCAATCTTTGAAGACAATGTGAACGGGTCATTCAAATTAAATTCCGGAACATTTGCCATCGCATAAATCTCTCCATTTTGAGGATCCATCAAAATAATTGCCACCGCATCAGCTTCTTTTTCTTCCATTACTCTCTTTGCCGCCTGCTCACAGTAGGATTGTATATTATAATCCATCGTAATCTCTAATGTATTTCCCGGTTTCGGCTCCATACGGTCTTCTGCCACTCCTTCCAATTCTATTCCCCTTGCATCTGTCATTGTAAGAATTGTCCCATTAACTCCTTTTAGATATTCTTCATATTTCACTTCAAGTCCGATAATTCCCTGATTATCACCACCTGTGAACCCCAGTACTTGCGATGCCAGTTCTCCATATGGATAATAACGTTTAAAATCCTCATCCACTTTCACTCCGTCTAAATCCAGATTTCGTATTCTGTCTCCAACCTCTTTTTCTACATTTGTTTTTATTTTTTCCATAGAAGAAATTTTCTCTACTCTCTTCCGTACATATGCTTCTTCCAGCCCCAACTCTTTTGAAAGCATTTGTATTGTCTGTTCCTTATTTTTTATCTGATTATGTATCACCGATATTGTACAAACTGTTTTATTTGTTGCAAGAACCACCCCGTTCCGGTCTAAAATCTCTCCTCTGGCCGCTTTGATTTTACGTTCTCTTTCATGTAATTCTTTTGCTCTTTTCTGATAATATTCTGCATCAAATATCATCAAAAAAATCATTCGTCCAAGCAATGCTATGATCATAATAACAGCAGCGAAAAAAACAATCATTATTTTTTTCTTATTATAAGTACGATTTTTCATAAAAAAACCTTACAAAAGACAGTTTATATAAAATATTATGTCTTCTGTAAGGTTATGCTTCTTCGTTCACATCTCATGAACGAATCTATTTTATTCTGTATAATAGTCCGAAGTCCAGTCTGTGAAATCCGGTGTATATGTATCATCTACATATGCCCCATCCCAATTGCTATAGGTGTCTGTATATGATTCATCATAATCTGTATAATCATAATCCCATGTTTCCTCATTGCTATTTGATGTATTCGATGAATCCTCTGTTTCCTGTACTGCAGCAGGATCATATCCTTCCACTGTGGTAACGTTTAAATACGGAAATGCTTGTGACATGATTTTTTTTGCCAGCCCAAGCACAAGTGAACTGTCATCCTGTGCCGCAGTATTTGGCTCATCGATTACCACATACACTACTACTTCCGGATTATCGAGTGGGGCACATCCGATAAAGGATAATACATACTTTCCATTATTACGCGGAAGCTTCTCCGCAGTACCCGTCTTTGCGCCAATATTGTATCCTTCCACTGCTGCTGTTTTACCTGTACCATAATCCATAACAGCTTTCAAATACGTCTTTACCTGTTCTGACGTTTGCTCTGAAATAGTTTTTCGAAGCAAAACCGGATTCTTTGTTTCTATAACTTTTCCATTTTCATCCTGGATTTGTTTTACAATATGTGGCTCATAGTAATTACCGCCATTTACCAGAGATGAGAATGCTGTTATCACCTGCGTCATTGTAACATTAAAACTCTGTCCAAATGAACTGGTCGCAAGATCCGTATCCCCCATTGTATCTTTGGTAAATAATAATCCTGCTGTCGAAGCTTCTCCCGGAAGATCAATTCCGGTATATTCCCCAAAGCCGAAAATATGCTGATATCGAATAAAGTCTTCAACACCTATCGATTCGGCAATTTCCATCAGTGCAACGTTACAGGAATTTGCTATAGCATCCGCAACTGTCTCTGTTCCATGTCCTGAAGTAAGATGACATCGGATATCCCAGTCTCCCACATGCAGATATCCTCCACACACATAGGTTTCATCCCCTTTGATTGCTCCTGTATCCAGACCTGTTGCCACTGTAAATGGTTTGATCGTCGAGCCTGGTTCAAATGCATCACTAACGCAAAAATTACGCCACAATTCATTCATTGCCTCAAACTGCTCATCCTCTGTTTTTGCATTCCAGTCTTCCGTCGAATAAATAGCAGACAAATCTCTTGGCTTATTTAAATCAAAATTAGGATAAGAAGCCTCTGCAAGAATTTCTCCGGTATTTGGATTCATGATCATCACTGCTGTATTCTTACTTCCCAGCTCATCTTCCCGTTCTTCACCGGTATGTTCTTCATTAAATTCTTTAATACACTGCTCTACAATGCTCTGTAATGTCACATCAATCGTCGAAACAACCGTGTTTCCATTTTTTGCATCTTTTACAGTTCTCTCTAATGATGCATTATCAGAAAAATAGCCATACTCTCTTCCATTCAATCCATTTAAAACATCATTATATGCACTTTCAATCCCCAGTGCTCCAATATTATCTACTGTAGCAAATCCAATCACATCACTCGCCAATGTAGCATATGGATAATTACGCTTATAATCATCCTCAAGCCAGATTCCTTTTACATTTGGATAGTTTTCTGTATCTTCCTCAATTGCCCTAAATTTCTGTGCTTTTTCATAAGTTACATTTTCTGCAAGTATCTGGTATCTGCTATCCGGGTTATCAGAAATGATTTGATCTACATCCCCTTCATTTATCCCAAAACAATCCGACAATACTTTCTTTGTAGGATTGATATATTCTTCTTTGGAAGTCATAACATAAACATCGAGTATTACATTATATACTCTCTCACTTGTCGCAATCTTAGTTCCATTTCGATCGACAATATCTCCTCGTTTATATGGAATTACCCTGCTGTCATATGTCTGCTGATCCAAAACAATTTTTGTAAATTTGCTTCCTTTGGAAGCATTGATATATGTAATTTTTGCTATAAGAACAACAAAAGCCAGTATAACTGCCATAAATAGCATTACCAGCTTCTTTTGCATTCTTTTTGGAAATTTTCTTGTTAAAAATTGATAATTGTTTTTTTTATTCTTTTTGACTGCCATCTTCTTACCTTATTCTGACACATCTTTTGATTTTGCTAACACACCATCTTTTGGTATATCACTATACTGCGTTACACTGTCACTCTCTGGACCTGTATATTCCACCACGCTCCCCTGGGCTGCATATACCATTCCAAATTCGTTGATTGCTTTATCGCGAACCTCTTCCAGATTCACAGCATCTTCTGCACTTCGGTAAGCTGTATCATTTTCTTCTGTCAGATTTGAAAGTTCTTCTTGTAATGCCGTAATATTTTCCGAACGACTTACAACCTCTGCCTGCAACTGCAAAAACATAACACTGATACATACTGCAAAAATTGCTGCTCCTGTCAGAAAGACAGCATATGCAGGACTTATACTCTGTGCACGTTTTCGATTTTTACGCACCTGACGACTAGCTTTCGCACTCTGCTTTTTCGGCTTTTCTATCTGCTTTGGCACTGTTTCCGGCTGCAAAGCTGCACTTCCATAGACATACATTCTTCTGTGCTGTCCAGCATAATATTCTGCTTTACTATACGTCTTCATACGTCCTATATCTGCCATTGCTTTTTGCCTTTCTCTTTCACCAGGCTCTCCCCTCCTGATGAAATTCTATTTGATATACTCCCTTTATTTTGCTAACAGCGTTCAAAAATACGTAACTTTGCACTTTTAGAACGGCTGTTATACTCTAATTCTTCTTCACTTGGAAGAATTGGTTTCCTTGTAATGACCTTTCCTTTTGAAACATTTCCACATACACATACCGGAAAATGCGATGGACATATGCAAGGATTTTCATTTTTTCGAAATGCACTTTTCACAATTCTGTCTTCCAAAGAATGAAATGTGATAATGCATATTCTTCCACCAGGATTAAGCATCTCGATCATATCATCAAGCGATTCCCTTAAAACATCCAATTCTCTGTTCAACTCAATACGAATTGCCTGAAATGTTCTCTTTGATGGGTGTCCTGATGTCTTTTGAAATTTCATTGGGATTGCATGACGAATAATCTCGTTAAGCTGTCCCGTTGTCTCAATCGGTGCTTTTTGACGCTCTATTACGATATGCTTTGCAATATTTTTCGCAAACTTGTCCTCTCCATAGTCACGAATCACCCTGAAAAGATCTGCTTCGCTATACGTATTCACGATTTCTCGTGCTGTCAGCTGCTGTCTTTGATCCATTCGCATATCTAACGGAGCATCTACTCGATAAGAAAATCCTCTTTCTGCAGTATCCAGCTGATATGACGATACTCCCAGATCGATCACAATACCATCAACTTTATCTACACCAATTTCATGAAGCCGTGACTTCATCTCACAATAATTGCTTCTTATTATTGTAACCTTCTCCCCAAAGTCACGTAATCTTTCGCTTGCAGCTTCTATTGCTGCTGCATCTTGATCTATACCTATAAATCTCCCCTGTTCGTTCAGACGACTGCAAACTTCAAATGCATGTCCACCTCCGCCTAACGTTCCGTCTACATAGATTCCGTCTGGTTTAATTGCCAGACCATCTACTGTTTCTTCAAGTAATACTGATTTGTGTTTAAATGCCATATCTTCCTCCATCTTTTCGCATTATATTACCAGCTCTTATGATCGCCGTTCGTCATAACCGTGCAAACACGCTCCTGACTCACTACTACTCATTATATCCTGATTCCAATTGCTTCCATTCGTTCTGCAATTGCATCCAAATCTTCTTCGCTGACCATACTGCGTTCTTCCCAAAGTCCTTTATCCCAGATTTCTACACGATCTTGAACTCCCACAAGAACAACGTCCTTTTCAAGATGTGCTGCTTTTCTGAGTGACGGCGGTACTAAAACTCTCCCTTGTTTATCGAAACTGCCCTCTGAAGCACTTCCAAAGAAATATCTCTTGAATATTCTGGCATCCTTATTCATCCGTGGTAAGGTTTCCAGTTCTGCTACAAATTTGTTCCACTCATCTTGAGAGTACACAAATAAACAGCCTTCCAGTCCATTGCAGATTACAAAGCTATCGCCCAAATCTTCACGTAACTTGGCTGGTATAATCAATCGGCCTTTTTCATCTATGCTGTGATTAAACTCTCCTAGTAACATTAAGAACTCCTTTTTAGAATTTATGGGCTCCACTTTTCTCCCACTTTATTCCACAATTCACCACTTCCTACCACTTAGAACCATTGTAAACCACTTCCCACCCTTTTTCAACCCCTTATTTTGTGAAAAAAATTAGAACTAAAAAAATCCACTGGACCTTTTTGTCGTATACACGGCAATAAAAAAAGACAGAAAAGTTTTTTTCTTCTCTGTCTCTTCTTTACTTCTTATCTTACTGAGAAATTGTTGATAAATAACTGTTAATCGCATCATAATTAACTGAAGCAACTTCTCTTTCCTGCTTTGACTCATATGTATCATATGCAGAATATCCTAACCATCCGACTAATGCCAAGCCTGCCAGCGACAATACACAGGTTCTTACAACACCCATAACTCTCTGTTTGCGGATATTCTTTTTTCTATTTGCTTTTTCCTGTTTATATCGATCTACTTTCTCCTGACTCATATAAACCTTCCTTTCATCTATTAAATCGCAACGATGATACCACCATCATTTGCATACATAGAACTTATTCCGGCTGTATCCACGATGATGCTCTTCTTTACTTCCATCTTCTCTAATAATATTTTTTCAAAATCTTTTGCTCTCTGTTCACAATTACAATGTGAAATTGCCAGCACTTTTTCTCTGGCATTCTCTGTTTCCTGTTCAACATAATCTGCCATCTTAACTAATGCCTTCTTCATTCCACGAGCCTGCGCTTTCTGACAAATCGTACCTTCCGGTGTTGATCCCATAACTGGTTTTATGTTCAATGCGCCTGCAACCAGTGCTTTGATTCCTGTTAATCTTCCATTCTTACGAAGTGTATCCAGATTCTCCAGTACAAAATAAGTATGCTGCCCTTCTATATAAGCTTCTACTGTATCGATCACTGTCTGAAAATCCATTCCGGCCTCTTCACACTCCTGAATCTTTAATGCGATCAATGTCTCACCTATGGATGCTGAACGAGAATTAAATACATAGATGTCTTTTTCTCCATACTCTTCAAAGTACAAATTTCTTCCTAACTGAGCACTGTTATAAGAACCACTGAGCTCTGCCGATAATGTAACTACATAAATATGATCTGCATCACAATTATACTTCGCCAGATATTGCTCCGGTGAAGGACAAGAAGACTTTGGACTTTCCGGACATTCAGCAACTTTCTTTAAAAAATCTGCCTGATCAAATGTCTCATCATCTATAATATGATATTCTCCCACCTGCATAGTCAATGCGGCTGATACGAACATTCCGCTCTGTTTCATCTCATCTGTCAGTTCTCCGCAACTGTCAACAATCACTCTATAACTCATTGTAGTTCCTCCCAAATCACACTGTGTGTGATAAATTTCTATCACATGTAGTTTTTAATACTACATTATAATATACCATACTTTTGAGTGATTGAAAAGAGCTTTTTCATTCCATTTTTGGAAACCCATCTTATTACGTTACTGTTCACAGTAACCTTATTGCTTCAATTTAATTTTACGAGATATTCCAAGTGCAATTCCCATCTCTGTCATAAGAAACAAAATCGACGTACCTCCATAACTGATAAACGGTAATGTAACTCCCGTTGTCGGCATCATATTGGTCACTACGGCAATATTTAAAATAACCTGAAGCGAAATATGTGCAAAGATTCCACTTGCGACTAATGAACCATAAAGATCCGGCGCATTCTTTGCAATAAACATCAAGCGATATAAAAGTAGACCAAACAGTACGAGAACGACAATTACGCCGAACACGCCCAGCTCCTCGCATACAATTGTCAGAATCATATCATTTTGCACTTCTGGAATTACCCCCAGCTTTTGCGTACTATTTCCAAGACCTTTCCCAAAAAATCCACCGGATCCAATTGCATACAATCCCTGCATTACTTGAAATCCACCTTCATCTGCATGATTTTCCGGATCAAGCCAGGTGATTATTCGTCGCAGACGGAAGTTTTCACTACTTGAAATATTTGCCGAAAGATATGAAAGTCCAACCACAACAACTACAGCTCCTGCAGCAATCAGCTGCAAAAATGGTTTTATCTTAGGATGTGCAACAAAGATTAATATCCCGGTAATCCCCGCAACAATAATCGCTGTACTTAAGTTATCTGTCAGAACCATTACACCACCTGCTGCAACTGCTCCAACTGCACAAACTCGTTCAATCCCTTTCTTTGACTGAATCTTAGGACCCAGCCTGCAGATTTCATAAGGGATTAACAAAATAACTGCAATTTTGGCAATTTCTGATGGCTGTAATGTCATCTTGCCGGGAAGCTGAAGCCATCTTCTTGATCCATATGCTTCTACTCCAAGAGGTGTTTTTACCAGCAGCATCAAAAACAAGGAAATATAATAAATCTGCCAGGAAAAAGCACCATACACATGATAGTCTAATTTTGATACAAACAACATAAAAGCAAAACTAACCGCACTTATAATTGCCTGCTTTGAAAAATAGAACATATCATTTCCAAAATCCGCATTTGCACTATATGCACTTGTACTATAAAGCATCACCAGTCCAAAACACATTAAGAAAACCAGAATCATTAATAAATCATAGTCAAAATATTGCGGATTCTGAACAAATAATTTAGACCATTGAAAGCTTTTCTTATTTGGTCTTACAGTTCCATTCTCCATATCAACATCCCCTGTTTATTCAAATCATCTTGCTGCCATTTCCGGATGAACCGGTTTGCCATGTTCAAAATATCTGTCATACCATACAAGGAAAATATAAACTGTCCAGATTTTTCTGCTATTGTCTGTTTTTTCATTTTTATTCTTTCCATTCTTATGGTCGTCTAACATTTTGATCAGAAGTTCTGTATTAAAGAATTTGTTTGCTGCTTCTGACTGAAACATCTCTTTTACTCGGTTATAATACTTATCCTCTTTTAGCCAAACACGCGTTGGAATTGGGAATCCCAGTTTTTTCTTTTCTGCTGTCTTACTGCGAATCACTTTTTCAGCTGCTCCTCGCAGTGCTACTTTGGTCTTTGGTGCACGTACTTTATAATCTAATGGCAATGTTTCTGCAAGCTCCAGTACTTTTTTATCCAAAAACGGAACACGGACCTCCAGAGAATTTGCCATTCCCATCTTATCACCTTTCATCAAAATATCATGAACCAGCCAAAGATGCATATCAACATACTGCATTTTTGTCACCGGATCTTTTCCCTGTACACGTTCATACAATGGTTTTGTCACTTTTTGAATCTGAGGTTCACAGCCCTTCTTTAAAATTTTATTTGCTTCACGTTCCGTAAAAATATTCGTTGCATTTGCAAAATAACGCTCTTCTAAGGTTTTTCCATGACGCATTAAAAAGCCTCTTCCCTTTGTTCCTCTAGGCAGGCAGTATTCTGCAAATTTGCCAAGTGCTCTTCGAATCGGCATTGGAATCTTATTAAAGCTCGTATGTTCCAATGGTTCACAATAAATATTATAACCGCCAAACAGCTCGTCTGACCCTTCTCCCGAAAGCACAACCTTTACTTTTTTCGAAGCTTCCTCACTCAAGAAATATAATGCAATTGCTGCCGGATCTGCTACCGGCTCATCCATATAATACTGAATATCAGATAATTTATCCCAATATTCTTCCGGACTGATTACTTTTGCATCGTTTTGCATATTAATACTTGCAGCAAATTCTTTTGCATCCTGGATCTCGCTGTATTTTCCTTCATCAAAACCAACTGTAAATGTACGGTCAACCTGACCTAAATAGGTTAAATAACTGGAGTCTACACCACTTGAAAGATAGGAAGCAACTTCTACATCACTGATCTTATGCATCTCTACAGATTCTTTCATCACTGCTTCAATGTCATCTACGATTTCTTCAAATGATTTTGTCGTATCTCCTGTAAAATTCGGTTCAAAATAACGTGTAATCTCCATCTTTTCATTTTCATAAGTAAAGTAATGTCCCGGCTGTAAGCAGAAAACACCTTTAAAAAATGTCTCATTTGTCGGAACAAACTGAAATGACAAGTAATTTCCAAGTGCATCTTCATTAAAAATCTTATCAAATTTCGGATGCTCCATAAAAGATTTAATTTCTGAACCAAACATCAATGTTCCATTCATCTGTGCATAATACATTGGTTTAATCCCGAAAATATCTCTTGCCCCAAATAGTTTTTTTGTTTTTGTATCCCAGATTACAAACGCATACATACCTCTCAGACGTTCTACCAGGCTTTCTCCCCATTCTTCATAACCATGTATCAATGTCTCGGAATCTGTATTCGACACAAATACATGTCCTGCTTCCACTAATTCTTTTCTCAGTTCCTGATAATTGTAGATTTCCCCATTAAATACAAGTACCTTACTTCTGTCTTCGTTATATAATGGCTGGTCGCCAACTTCAGAAAGGTCGATAATACTCAGACGTCGAAACCCCAGCGCCGCATCTTCATCCACATATTTTCCTTCGCTGTCCGGTCCTCTGTGAATAATCGTATTCATCATATTTTCCAGAACCTCTTCACGATTTTCAACCTCTCCTACAAATCCTGCAAATCCACACATATAGTCTTTGTCTCCTTTTGTTGTATCCTGTTTGCTCGTTGTTCTTATTATTTTTACATATAATTCGTTCCTTATTATAGCTTTTTTTCTATCTAAAAACAACTTTTTTCTTTTTATGCCCTTATCTTCATTTCTTTTCACAAAACTTTTCATGAAAAAGAATACATTTTCTCCATGCAATAGGAAATTGTCTGTTCCACACTCAATCCATTTTCTATCGGTCTTTGTATAATAACTAATTTTGTGCCTGTTTTTTGCGCTGCTCAATCTTTTCATCAAAGCCACCTGCTTTTCCCGATTCTTTTGTCACCAGATATGCTGCTTCTGTATAATGAAGCAAAGCAATATTCATTTCTGTTGAAAATGGTCCCTGCATAGCGATTAAATGTCTGCCTTCAAATCCTAGTTTGGCCGCATCTGTCATAGAGTTTTTTGTTGAAAGCACACGCGCATAACATCTGTCTTGATAATCCTTAAGCTGAGTATATTTTTGAAGTTCTTTTCCGCCTGTCGTAATTAATATGTTTCCTTTCGTCTCCTGCAAATAAGAAACTGCTTTATCGACATTCTCTGCCCAGACACAATTTTCATTTTCAAATGCTTCATTTTCCGCTTCTCTGACACAACGGATATATTTTATTTTTCCATTCTCGCATGCTTTCTGTATATTTTCTGTCACCACTCTTGCAAATGGATGGGTTGCATCGATCACAATATCTATCTTATATAGATTTAAAAATTCTTGAATTTCTTCACGATCCATTCTCCCTGCTATAATCTCAGCTTCGGACTGTTCTTCTGCACACACTTTTCCATACTCAGTTGCAACGCTGACATAAACCTTTGCCGGCAGTCTGCACACTGCTTTTGCGATTTGATTTCCTTCTGTTGTTCCGGAAAATATCAAAATCCTGCACATTTCCAATTCTTCTTTATCGTTCTTATCCACGCCAAAACCTGTTCTTTCTTAAAATAAAACTTCCATCTTTTTCTGTACAATAGCTACCGTCATACCATCCAATTTCAGTTTATCTAATATCATCCTTCCATCCGGGCAACAATATTTTGCAGCTCTCTCACATACATTATCCACACCGGTAACCGATGCCACAAATTCTGAACTACTACTAACACACTCTACTTTTTTCAGCTTTTCTACTGAATATGTCAAAAATGGAATTTGATAGTTCTCCGACAGTTTTTTTATCGCCGGTTCTTCTTTCTTTAGATCAATACTTGCAAACGCTAAAATTTCAGCCAAATCTATTTGAACTTGTGCTAATGCTAACTGAAGACCTTTTTCTAATTTTATATAAGATATGTTTTTTCTACACCCAAGACCTATAACATATGTTTTCGCAAGCAAATATAATCTGTTCGATTTTTGATTTTTTTCTTTTTTTTGAGTTGTCACAATAATTCCATATTCAAATTTATCCAATTCTCTTTCTGATTCACAACACACGACTTCTTTCGGCACTTTCCCTTTGTAACCAAGTTCACTGTAAAATCCTATCTTTTTTTCTTCTAAAACAGCTGCCGAAATTTCTTTTGCCAGTTTTCTGTCTGTAATTTGCAGTCTGTTTTTCTTTGCAAACACATCTACTGCAAATTTCTTCTGTACATCTGTCGCTGTCGTAATAACCGGCATTGCACCCATACAGTTTTCTATCATGTGCGCAAGCTCTATTCCCCCTCCGACATGACCTGATAGGACTGGTATGCAATACTGTGCTTTTTCATCCATCACCAATACTGCAGAATCTGAATATTTATCTTTCACCCACGGAGCAATCAAACGTACTGCAATCCCCATTGCACCAATAAAAATAAAATCTTCTTTCCCCCATTTTTTCCAATCCATAAAGACAAATATTCTGGCATGGGTTCTAAATCACACTCTACGGAAAAACGTTTTATCGTATATCCAATGCAATCATACTCTTGTTCTGTTAAATAGCTACACAGCTCTTTATTTTTTTGACTTCCTTTTTTTGTAAAACTTAATACGTTAATTTTCTTATTCATCTCTGTATATATTCTGAAAATCCTCCTTTTGCATACCATATGCAAAAGGAGGGTTTATTGTAATCATTCTATATTTTACTTACTTTATAAACATCGCATCCCCGAACGAGAAAAAGCGATATCTTTCTTTTACTGCTTCTTCATAAGCTGCCATCACATGTTCTTTTCCGGCAAGTGCAGACACTAACATAATCAATGTTGATTCTGGAAGATGGAAATTTGTGATCAGGCAATCTAACATTTTAAATTTATATCCCGGATAAATAAATATTTCTGTCCATCCACTGCATGGCTTCAAATGACCGGTTTCATCTGCTGCTGACTCAATCGTACGACAGCTTGTTGTTCCTACACAAATAACACGCCCTGCTCCATCTTTGGCACGATTAATTTTTTCAGCTGCTTCTTCATCTACCTGATAAAATTCAGAATGCATATGATGTTCTGTGACATCTTCTACTTTTACCGGACGGAATGTTCCAAGCCCAACGTGCAAAGTCACACGTGCAATATCAACACCCTTTTCCTGAATTGCATCCAGAAGCTCTGCTGTGAAATGCAATCCTGCAGTCGGAGCTGCAGCAGACCCCTCGTTTTTTGCGTATACAGTATTATAACGATTACGATCCTGTAACTGATGTGTGATATATGGTGGCAGCGGCATCTCGCCAAGCTGATCCAGAACCTCTTCAAAAATTCCTTCATAATGGAATTTTATCAGTCGGTTTCCTTCCTCTACCACTTCGATAACTTCTCCAATCAGCAATCCGTTACCAAAGCTCACCTGTGCTCCGACTTTCATCTTTTTGCCAGGTTTTACAAGTGTCTCCCAAACGTCTTTTTCTTTACGTTTTAATAAGAGTACTTCTATCTTTGCTCCTGTACCAATCTTTTCACCGATCAGTCTCGCCGGAATTACCTTTGTATCATTAATCACGAGACAATCTCCCGGATTCAGATAATCAATAATTTCTTTAAATATATGATGCTCTGTCTTACCTGTTTCTTTATCTAATATAAGCAGGCGAGAACTAGAGCGATCCTCCAGAGGATCCTGAGCAATCAGTTCCTCTGGCAGATCATAATAAAAATCACTTGTTTTCAATGACTTGTCCCTTCTCTTTCTTATTTACGAAGTTCAATTCCCATTTCTTCCAATGCTTTTAAGATCTTGTTCATCGCTGTTGTAATATCAGCCTCTTCCAAAGTCTTATCTTTTGCACGGAACACAATTGAATATGCAACAGACTTAAATCCTTCTTTAATCTGAGCCCCTTCATACAAATCAAACAAAGCAAAACTTTCCAGATAATTTCCACCTTTTTTTGCAATAACATCTTCAATCTGTCCAACCAGGATTTCTTTTGGTACTACCATACTCAAATCACGGGAAACCGCAGGATATTTTGCAATACCTGTATATTTTCTGTCAAATGTTGCATATTCCAGAACAACTGGCATATCAATCACTGCGACATATGCTCTTTCTCCGATTCCATAAATATCAGCAACATCCGGGTGAACTTCTCCCAAATATCCAACCACTTTTCCATCATACAAGATATTTGCCTGTCTTCCTGGATGCAGATAAGATTTTCCTGCATTTGGATCGTAGCTTTCACGTCCCTTCATTCCAATCTTCTCAAAGAACTCTTCTACAACACCTTTCATATTGAAGAAATCTCCATCCCCATACATACCAAGAGTAAACTGCATTCTTTCATCCGGGAGTTCTGTAAGTGGAAGCTTTTCTGGAATATAAACATTTCCAAGCTCATACAGACGTACATTTTTATTTCTTCTGTTATAGTTTGTAGCAAGTGAAGTTAACATTCCATTAAGAGATGTTGTTCTCATAATGCTATAATCTTCACCAAGTGGATTCATAATCTCGATTGCCTGACGCAATGGTGAATCTGCCGGAAGTAATAATTTATCAAACACTTTCGGACTTTCAAATGAATATGACATTCCCTGGCTAAATCCACAGAATTCTGCAATATCTCTTGCGACCTGTTCTACTCTCAGTTTAAATGTCAGCTTACCTGTTGTTGCCTCTCCATTTGGAAGTGTTGTAGGAATGTTATCATATCCATAAAATCTTGCCACTTCTTCTGCAAGGTCTGCAAGACGGAATAAATCATGACGGAATGTAGGTGCGATCACTTCGTTTGTATCTGCATCATATTCCAAATCAATCTTCGCAAAATATGCCAGCATATCTTCTTTTGAAATGTCTGTTCCTAACATTCTGTTGATTCTATTTTCATCAAATGGTACACGAACAGGTTCTTTCTTCTTACTGTATACGTCAACTGTTCCGCCTACAACTTCTCCTGCGCCCAGTTCTTCAATCAACTGACATGCACGGTCAATTGCCGCTTTTGCATTGTTTGGATCCAGTCCTTTTTCAAATTTTCCTGAAGCATCTGTACGAAGTCCGACTCTCTTACTTGATTTACGAATGTTTACTCCATCAAAACATGCCGCTTCGAAAAGCATTGTCTTTACATCATCTGTGATCATTGAGTTTTCTCCACCCATGATACCTGCAATACCTACTGCCTTCTCGCCATCGCAAATCATAAGAACATCTTTATCCATCTGACGCTCCTGTCCGTCTAATGTAACAAACTTCTGTCCGTCTTCTGCATTTTTAACAACAATCTCATGACCTGCAAGTGTATCAAGATCATATGCATGCATCGGCTGGCCATACTCTTCCATCACATAGTTTGTGATATCTACAAGGTTATTAATCGGACGGATTCCAACTGATGCAAGTCTTCTCTGCATCCATTCTGGAGATGGTCCGATTTTAATATTTTTAACAACTCTTGCACAATAGCGTGAACAAAGCTCTGTATTTTCTACAGTTACCTTTACATAATCATTAACATCTTCCTGATTACCTGTCTCTGTTACAACCGGTGGTT
Source organism: Firmicutes bacterium AM31-12AC (assembly GCA_003480425.1). GTDB lineage: Bacteria > Bacillota > Clostridia > Lachnospirales > Lachnospiraceae > Schaedlerella > Schaedlerella hominis. Next base: position 49,063 of record QUJA01000002.1, on the reverse strand, counting down.
TAAATTCTTTATTAAATGTCGCTGCTGCTTCTCTTGCGATACCAACAACACTGTAGCAATCTACACGATTTGATGTGATTTCGTACTCAAATACAACATCATGAAGTCCAAGTACTTCTACTGCATCTGCTCCAACCTCTACATCATCTTTGAAAATATAAATTCCATTTTCCGGAGCTTCCGGATACATATCTTTTGTAGAACCAAGCTCCTCAATGGAACACATCATACCGAAGCTTTCTACTCCACGGAGTTTTCCTTTTTTAATCTTAATTCCGCCCTCTACTCTTTGTCCAGGCTCGTGACCTCCTGCAACGCGTCCTCCATCAAGAACTACCGGTACCTTTGCACCTTCAAATACATTATGGGCACCTGTTACGATCTGAACCTGCTCTGTTCCTACATTTACCTGGCAGATTATCAGTTTATCTGCATCTGGATGCTTTTCAATCTTATCAATCTGACCTACAACAATCTTATCCAGATCTGCATCTAATTTTTCAAATCCCTCTACCTTTGTTCCTGATAAAGTCATTGCGTCTGTATATTCCTGCGCTGTGACATCCAAATCTGGCACATACGCTTTAATCCATGATAATGAAGTATTCATGTTTTAAATCTCCTTTTTATTATTTCATTATTCGCTTATTGTTCTGTTCGCCAAAAACAATTTTCCTCTTTATTTATGTTTGTTTTACCTGCCAACTAGAATTGTTTCAAGAAACGAATATCATTTTCATATAATAATCTCATGTCATCAATCTCGTATTTCAATAATGCGATACGTTCCAGACCTACACCGAAAGCAAATCCATTGTATTCTTCCGGATCAATTCCGCACATTTCCAGTACGTGTGGATGAACCATTCCGCATCCAAGAATCTCAATCCATCCGGATCCTTTACAGAAACGGCATCCTTTTCCACCGCATTTAAAACAGCTCACATCCACCTCTGCACTTGGCTCTGTAAACGGGAAATGATGTGGACGGAATTTTGTCTTTGTATCTGGTCCGAACAATTCTTTTGCAAATACTTCCAAAGTACCTTTTAAATCTGCAAATGAAACATTTTTATCGATTACAAGACCTTCAATTTGATGGAAGGATGGAGAGTGTGTTGCATCTACTTCATCAGAACGGAATACTCTTCCCGGTGCAATCATACGGATTGGAAGTTTTCCCTGTTCCATCACTCGTGCCTGTACCGGAGATGTCTGTGTACGAAGTACGATATCTTTATTAATATAGAATGTATCCTGTTCATCTTTTGCAGGATGATCTGCCGGAATATTCAATTTTTCAAAATTGTACAGATCGTACTCTACTTCTGGTCCTTCAACTACTTCATATCCCATTCCTACGAAGATTCTTTCTACTTCTTCCAATGCGATTGTATTTGGATGTCTATGTCCTACACTATTTTTCTTAGATGGAAGTGTAACATCGATTACTTCTGCTTTCAGCTTTTCCTCGCGGATTGCTTTTTCCATCTTTGTTTTTGTCTCTTCCATAATCTGCTCAATTGCAGCTCTTGTCTCATTGACAAGCTGACCAACCTTTGGACGTTCTTCTGGAGCAACATCCTTCATACCTTTCAATACAGCTGTTAATTCACCTTTTTTTCCAAGGAATTTAACACGCACATCATTTAATTTTTCTGGAGCATCAGAAGCCTGAATTGCTTCAATTGCTTCTTTTCTGATCTGTTCCAATCTTTCTTTCATCATTTTTCTCCTTTCAAATGAAAAAAGCTCCATCCCCAAAAAGGGACGAAGCTTATATTTTACTCGCGGTACCACCCTGTTTCCCAAAGTTATAACTTTTGGACACTCTGTTTGTGTAACGTACAACTTACGGTGTTCTCTACTTTATTTTTTCAAAAACACAGCTAACGTGGGAAATTCAATTACTATCTGAACTCAAGAAAATTTTCAGCCGATGATTCTCTCTCTCTGATAGAAGATAGCTCTCTACTGTACACGGTCTTCGCTTTTATGTTCATTTTATTTTTCAAAATTACCCCTATATTTTATCATATTCATACTGTTTGTCAAGTTTGATTTTCTGATGATTCCTCTTCTTTCTCATGTGCAAACATCTTGATTGCCCTTTGTAACAGGGCATTTACTTCTCCTCCAAGCAAAATGACATACATACACATATAGAGCCAGAGCATAATTAAAATGATCATCGTAAGGCTTCCATACATTGTTGTAAATCCGGTAAATATATCAAGATAAATAGAAAATATAAACGAAATCACTTGCCATGCACAAGCTGTAAATATTGCTCCTGGCAATTGTTTCTTCATTGTTGTTTTCCCTATATTCTTTCTGTTTGGCAAATATTTATATACCATATCCCAGAATAATGTAAGAATACCTAATGTAATCAGAGTTCTGCTTCGAATAACCATATCAATTAATCTGACTAACACCGGAAAATGCTGATTTAACATAATTGCAATCCGATTACCAAACACAGATAAAGCAAGTGACAAAATAATTGCCACCAAAAATATCACTGTATACAATGATGCTCTGATTCGCAAATATACATAATTACGTGTTTCTCTGCTTTCATATACGCAATTCAGTCCATTTGTAATCGACAGTACTCCTCTCCCTGCCGACCATAACGCCACTAGAACTGTGATTGGAATGATTGTGCCAGACTGGCTGTACACCTGATCCACTATAGATTCAATCAACCCTTCTACTGTCGTTGGAAATGCCTGCAGTACAGCATTCATAATATAATCCTTTGTTAATGAGGTAAACTGTACCATCGTTAACAATAATAATATGATTGGAATCATGGATAAGACGAAAAAATAAGCTGCCTGAGCAGCATAGGCTCCTGTATGATGCGAGCTCACCACATCCATAACACGAAACGCATATCCTTTTATTCGATTAAACTTTTCTTTCATATACTTCCTCATCTATCATTACATTTTATTGTAACAACTCTAACTCTCCTCGCAGCTATGTATTTTTAATCCACACCGCATTCAGTTTTAATAGAATAGCATACCCAATCAAAATATTCAAGTATATCATTTCATGGACTATTCTGTAGCTTTCTGACAGATTTTACGCCTTAAAAAGCGGGCTCAGTCAACGATGACCAAACCCGCTTTTGCTATATTCATTTAATTATAGAACTGAAATTTTGTTTATCGGTTATTGATTGCTGTAATCAATGCGTCAATCGATGCATGGATAATATCTGGATCTACTCCGGCTCCCCATGCAAGCTTGCCACTTGGAGTCTGGATTCCCACATAAGCAATTGCCTGTGAACTTGAGCTTTGTTCCAGAGCATGTTCCTGGTAAGTTACCAATGAGAAATCTAAATTATAAGCTTTCTTTAAAGCATTACTTACTGCATCCAATCGACCATTTCCTGTTGCTTCTGTTGTAATTGTTTTTCCTTCATATGTAGAAGTAACCTGAGTTGTAATTCCATCTTTCTGTTGGAAATGTACTTCGTTGATGCTGTATGGTGATGTAATATTTTCAAATTTTTCTTTAAATAATTCAAAGATTTCTTCTGGCTGCAGTTCAGCATGCTTGTGGTCAGAAACACTCTTCGTTGCATAACTCATTGCCTCACGCATCTTTGGTGGAAGATTAAGTCCAAATCGAGTTTCCAAAATATAACCAACTCCACCTTTACCTGACTGACTGTTGATTCGTATAACATCTGCATCATAGCTTCTTCCGACATCAGTAGGATTGATTGGAAGATACGGAACTGTCCAATGATTTGGATCTTTTTCGTCAATCCATTTCATTCCTTTTGCGATCGCATCTTGATGTGAACCAGAAAATGCAGCAAACACCAATGCTCCACTATAAGGACTTCTTTCTCCTACTGTCATGCCTGTATATTCTTCGTACTTTTCTACGATTCCCGGCATATCAGAAAAGTCAAGTTTCGGATCAACACCCTGTGCATACATATTCATTGCAACTGTAATAATATCCACATTGCCTGTACGCTCACCATTTCCAAACAATGTACCTTCCACACGATCTGCCCCTGCTAAAAGTCCAAGCTCTGTATCTGCAACCCCGCACCCTCTGTCGTTATGTGCATGCTGTGAAAGAATTACATTCTCTCGATATTTCAAATTCTTTGACATGTATTCCACCTGACTTGCGTAAACATGTGGCAAAGATAATTGTACCGTTACCGGAATATTGATGATTGCTTTTCTTTCCGGTGTCGGCTGCCATACATCCAGCACTGCGTTACATACTTCTACTGCATAATCCATCTCTGTACCTGTAAAGCTCTCTGGACTATACTCAAAATAAAGATCCTGTCCTGCTTCATCTGCCAGTCTTTTTAATAATGCTGCTCCATCGATTGCAATCTGTTTTACTTCTTCTTTTGACTTGCGGAATACCTGCTCTCTTTGTGCATAAGATGTTGAATTGTATACATGAACAATTGCTTTTTTTGCACCTTTGATTGCCTCAAATGTTTTCTTGATAATATGTTCTCTTGCCTGTGTCAACACCTGAATGGTTACATCATCCGGGATCAGATTCTGCTCGATCAAAGTACGGCAGAATTCATATTCTGTTTCAGACGCTGCCGGAAATCCGACTTCAATTTCTTTAAATCCAATCTTTACGAGTAATTTGAAGAATTCTACTTTCTGTTCAAGACTCATTGGAATCACCAATGCCTGATTGCCATCTCGTAAATCCACGCTACACCAGATTGGAGCTTTGTCTACATATTCTTTTCTCGTCCAATCCAGACATTCAGTTGGCGGCATATAATACTGTCTTTTGTACTTATTGTGATTCATCATGATTCATTTCCTCCTCGTTTTACATACCATTATATTTTTTATGCAAAAGAAAAAGTCCTCCGTCTCGCAAAATATCTTTGCAAGAGACGAAAGACTGCTATTTATCAAGTCCTACGCGGTACCACTCTTATTTATGAATGTTACTTCATACACTTATCAGATACAGGCTTTGTATATTCATATACGAAGCGATATATCTACCCTAGATAACGGTTGGGTTCCGTCTGCGTCTACTCTTCTGGACCTGTCTGCCAGAATTTGGGGCAGCCGCTCCGAGGCCAGTTCCATCTATTCTTTCAACTGCTTCTCACCAACCAGCAGCTCTCTGGATTCAGATATAAATGTAATACTCCTCTTCATAGCTTTTTCTATTACATAGGAAAAGAGTACCATCATCTGGTAATCTTGTCAATGTTTTTCCTGAATTTTTATGCATGTTTTTTATGTATGTTTTTAGTCTTTCCTATCATACAAAAAGGCAGCCATTACTGACTGCCTCTTCTTTCGTATATCCCCAAAATGCCGTTCCCTGTCTTCTGACTCCTAGCTTCTGCTAGGTGGGCGTCCGCATCTGCTTTTCTGTCTTCCACTGCATAATGATGGCCTGACATATTACAGAGATTTGAGAGTCCCGTTTAAAGTAATGTAGGTTCAAAACAACAAGGTTATCGAACATCTCAGGTGATTTTTTCTCTGAGAGTATTATAACTCATTTAAATACTTTTTACAACATCAAGATATTGGAAATTGTTGCAAATTATAACCACTTCAGATTAAAAATACTGTTTTTTTAATTTTGTAGTATAAACCAAAAAGCCAACAAGTACGATCAAGAATAAAATATTTGCAATTGTATCCACTATTCCAACTGGTTTGACAAATGAATTGATCATATCAATTACACCATATATTGTTGTAACTATACCAAACACAAGTACTGACGGAAGTGCCTTTTCCAGAAATGCTTTTTTATTTTTACATTTTTTTGCAACATAAGCATTTCCTAACAGAAGGATCTCATTGATCTCACCTGTTTTTTTCATTTTAATATATGCATATAATGTATATATACCACATCCTAATACGATCAGACTTACAAATCCAAATACGTCATTCATTTTTTACTCCTCTACACCGAGAATTTCTTTTACGGTCTCTTTCATTTTATCTACATCGCACTCTTTTGTATGTCTAATCTGTGCGTTGCGAATTTCTTCAATTGCATTCGGAATCGCTACTCCTGAAACCTTCTCAAGTTCGTCGATCAATGCAAATTCTTCTAATTCATCATATTTCTCATCAATTGCTGTCATTACACTTCTTGCAAATTTATAAGGGCTTGCTGTTGATGCAACCAACATCTTTTTCTGATCCTTGCTTGCATCACGATATGCTCTGCTTACATGCGCTGCAACAGCAGTATGTGTATCCATCACATATCCTGTAGACTTATAAGTTGCACCAATTGTCTCTTTTGTTTCTTCTTCTGTAGAATATCCGCCTTCGAAATCAGATAATTTTTCTTTCATCTCAGGAGTGATTTCATATACACCATCTTTTTTCAAAGCTTCCATCAACTCACTGTTTTTCTTAGCATCCTGTCCTGCAATTGTATAAATCAATCTTTCCAGATTGCTTGAAATCAGAATGTCCATCGATGGTGATGAAGTCAAAACAAACTCTCTGTTTCTGTCATATTTTCCTGTTTTAAAGAAATCAAACAAAACTTTATTTTCATTAGAAGCACAGATTAATTTTGCAATCGGAACTCCCATCTGTTTTGCATAATAAGCAGCAAGAATATTTCCAAAGTTTCCTGTTGGAACTGTAACATTAATTTCTTCGCCATTTTCAATTTCTTCATTTTCAAGTAGTTTTGCATAAGCATATACGTAATAAACAACCTGCGGAACCAGACGTCCGATATTGATTGAATTCGCTGATGAAAACTGATATCCTGCCTCTGAGAGTTCTTTTTCTAACTCTTTATCCTCAAAAAGTGCTTTCACGCCACTCTGAGCATTGTCAAAATTACCATGAATTGCAACAACCGAAGTATTATCCCCTTTCTGTGTCACCATCTGTAATTCCTGTACTTTACTTACACCGTTCTTTGGATAAAAAACAATAATTTTAGTTCCCGGTACATCTGCAAATCCGGCAAGAGCAGCTTTTCCAGTATCACCTGAAGTAGCTGTTAAAATCACAATATCTTTTGTGACATTATTTTTCTTTGCAGCTGTTGTCAACAAATGTGGCAGGATAGATAATGCCATATCTTTAAATGCAATGGTTGCTCCGTGGAACAATTCTAAATGATATGTATCGCCTACTTTAACAAGCGGAGCAATTACTTCTGTATCGAATTTGGAGTCATATGCACTATTAATACAATGTTTCAATTCTTCTTCTGTAAAATCTGTTAAGAACTGTTTCATAACAGCATACGCTGTCTCCTGATAAGACATCGTTTTCAATTCATTCATTGTCACATCTAATTTTGGCAGTTCTGTTGGCACAAATAAACCGCCATCTTCTGCAAGACCTTTTAAAATTGCCTGAGAAGCTGTTACTGTCTTATCTGCGTTTCGTGTACTCTTATATAATAAGTTCATCTTTTCATCCTCACATATTATTTTCTACTATTTGTATAGTTTACAAGTCCGCCCGCTGCGATTAATTTCTGCATAAACTCTGGGAAAGCCTGTCCCTGAAATTCTGTTCCTTTTGTACGGTTATAAATTTTTCCACTGTCAAAATCTACTTCTACTTCATCTCCGGCATCGATTCCTCTTGCTGCTTCCGGACATTCGATGATTGGAAGACCAATGTTAATTGCATTACGATAGAAAATTCTTGCGAATGTCTCTGCAATAACACAGCTTACACCTGCTGTTTTTAAACAAAGTGGAGCATGCTCTCTGGATGATCCGCAGCCAAAGTTTTTATTTGCTACGATCAAATCTCCCGGCTGTACTTTTTTTACAAAATCCGGATCGATATCTACCATTGCATGGCTTGCCAGTTCCTGTGCGTCAAATGAATTCAAATATCTTGCTGGAATAATAACGTCTGTATCCACGTTATCCCCATACTTAAATACATGTCCTTTTGCTTTCATTATTTGTCACCTACTTTCTCTGGATTAGCGATGCATCCTGCAATTGCACTTGCTGCTGCAACTTCCGGTGATGCCAGATAAATCAATGAATCAACATGTCCCATTCTACCTACAAAATTACGATTTGTTGTTGAAACACATTTCTCTCCTGCTGCCATAACTCCCATATGACCTCCCATACAAGGTCCGCAGCTTGGCGTATTCACAGCACATCCTGCATCTACAAAAATATCAAGAAGACCTTCTTTAATACATTGCTTATAAATCTTCTGTGTAGCAGGAATTACCATTACACGTACATCCGGATGAACAGTGTGTCCTTTCAGAATTGCTGCTGCTTTTCTCATATCTTCCATACGTCCATTTGTACAAGATCCGATCACTACCTGATCAATCTTAATCGGCTCCATTGCTTCAATCTCATCAATTGTCTTGGCATTTCCAGGTAAATGAGGAAACGCTACAGTCGGACGCACTTCTGCAAGGTTGATTTCAACGACCTGCTCATATTGTGCATCTTCATCTGCCGTATACACTGTATACTCTTTCTTTGTATGCTCTTTCAAATACTCTTCTGTCTTATCGTCTACAATAAAGATACCATTTTTAGCACCTGCTTCAATTGCCATGTTCGCCATTGTAAATCTGTCATCCATAGAGAGATTCTCAATCCCATCACCTACGAATTCCATTGATTTATATAAAGCTCCATCAACACCGATTTTGCCGATAATATGAATAATAATATCTTTACCGCTTACATATGGTCCTGGTTTTCCTGTTAATACAAATTTGATTGCCCCTGGTACCTTGAACCACAATTCACCTGTTGCCATACCTGTAGCAATATCTGTTGTACCCACACCTGTAGAAAATGCTCCTAATGCTCCGTATGTACATGTATGAGAATCCGCACCAATAATACATTCTCCGGCAGCCACTACACCAGCCTCAGGAAGGATTGCATGTTCAACACCAGATTTTCCTTGTTCAAAATACCATTTCAATCCCTGTTCTTTCGCAAACTCTCGGATTGCTTTTGAATTTTCTGCTGATTTAATATCTTTGTTTGGTGTAAAATGATCCGGTACAAATACAACCTTATCCTTATCAAACACATGATCTGACATCTGTTTTACGATTGGTAGAGCCATAGGTCCGGTAATATCATTTGCCATCACTACATCTAATTTTGCCATGATCAGCTGTCCTGCCTCTACAGAGTCCAACCCTGCATGTGCTGCCAGGATCTTCTGTGTCATTGTCATTCCCATCGTGACAACCTCCTTTATGCCCAATATTTTCTTTTATCTGTTTCTTTATATTTGTTAATACCTTCGGACAGATATTGCCCGAAGGTTCTTTTGTAATTATTTTGCCTGAATATACCCCTTTGCTGTCAAAGCTTCTGCACAAAGAACAGCACCACCTGCTGCACCTCTTACTGTGTTATGAGACAGTCCAACGAATTTATAATCAAACATGCTGTCTTCTCTGAGTCGACCAATTGATACGCCCATTCCATTTTCATAATTTACATCCTGTGTAACCTGTGGACGATTATCTTCTTCTAAATACTGGATAAACTGCTTTGGAGCACTTGGAAGGTTTGCTTCCTGTGGAAATCCTTTGAAATTCACAAGCTTTTCGATAAGCTGTTCTTTTGTAGGTTTCTTTTCAAAATTGATAAATACAGCTGCTGTATGTCCATTTAAAACAGGTACTCGGATACACTGACATGTAATCTTTGGAAGCTCGGCTTTCACGATCTGTCCATTCTCTACTTTTCCAAGTACACGAAGTGGCTCCTGCTCACTCTTCTCTTCTTCTCCTCCGATAAATGGAATAATATTTCCAACCATTTCCGGCCAATCCTTAAATGTCTTTCCTGCTCCTGAAATTGCCTGGTATGTTGTAGCAACAACTTCTTTTGGTCCAAATTCTTTCCATGCTGCCAGACAAGGTGCGTAACTCTGAATAGAACAGTTTGGTTTTACTGCAATAAATCCACGAGTTGTTCCAAGACGTTTTTTCTGATCTGCAATCACCTCGAAATGCTCTGCATTGATCTCAGGCACTACCATTGGTACATCTGGTGTCCAGCGATGTGCACTATTGTTTGAAACAACCGGAGTTTCTGTTTTAGCATAAGCCTCTTCAATTGCCTTGATTTCTTCTTTTGTCATATCTACTGCACTAAACACAAAATCTACTGTAGATGCAACTTTTTCTACTTCATTTACATTCAATACAACCAGTTTTTTTACTGCTTCCGGCATCGGAGTATCCATTTTCCATCTGTCTCCAACAGCATCTTCATATGTCTTTCCTGCTGAACGTGGGCTTGCTGCTACTGTTACTACCTCAAACCATGGGTGATTTTCAAGAAGAGAAATAAATCTCTGTCCTACCATTCCTGTTGCTCCTAAGATACCGACTTTTAACTTCTGTTCCATTATACATCTTCTCCTTTATCTAACTCTTCTATGATATAACTGCATTATGATTATTCTGCAATCAAATATGCTTCTTCCTGTGCAATCACTTTTTCCATTGCAGCTTTTCCAGGTGCTCCAATCGTATTTCTCATCTCAACACAGGTTTTCATACTGATTGCTTCATAAATATCTTCTTCAAATACCGGTGAAATCGCTTTGAACTCTTCCAATGACATATCATCAAGTGCAATATTCTTATCAATACAATATAACACCAGTTGACCTACAATACCATGTGCATCCCGGAATGGAACTCCATGGTTAACAAGATAATCTGCTGCATCTGTCGCGTTTGTAAAACCATTCTTAGCACTGTTTTCCATTCTTGTTTTATTGAATTTCATCGTGCGAAGCATTCCGGTAAATAATGCCAGACATCCTTTGGTTGTGTCAATCGCATCAAAAACAAATTCTTTGTCTTCCTGCATATCTTTATTATATGCCAGTGGAATTCCTTTCATCGTTGTCAACATAGACATCAATGCTCCATATACTCTTCCTGTCTTACCACGAACCAGCTCTGCAATATCCGGATTCTTTTTCTGAGGCATAATACTGCTTCCTGTACTGTATGCATCATCAATATCTACAAACTGATATTCATTTGAATTCCAAATAATCACTTCTTCCGAAAATCTACTCAAATGCATCATCACAGTCGACATTGCAGACAAAAGTTCAATTAAATAATCACGATCTGCGACAGAATCCATACTATTAAGTGTCGGTCCTTCAAAATCAAGCAACGTTGCAGTATATTCACGATCTAATGGATACGTAGTTCCTGCCAGTGCCCCTGAACCTAATGGACAATAATTCATTCTTGCGTAAATATCTTTCATCCGGGAGCGATCTCTTTTAAACATTTCAAAATATGCTCCCATGTGATGTGCCAGTGTGATTGGCTGTGCTTTCTGAAGGTGGGTAAATCCAGGCATATAGGTTTCCGTATTCTCTTTCATAATTTTTAAGAGTACTTCCAATATATCCTTTAACAGCTTATCCAATTCCAGAATCTCATCTCGGGTATATAACTTCATGTCGAGTGCAACCTGATCATTTCTACTTCGCCCAGTGTGCAGCTTCTTCCCTGCATCTCCAATTCTGTCAATTAAATTTGCTTCCACAAAACTATGAATATCTTCATATTTGTCCGTAATCTCTAATGTCCCATTCTCGACATCTTGTTTGATTCCGTTTAATCCTTCAATAATCTGTTTCTTCTCATCTTCTGTCAGGATCCCCTGTTTTGCAAGCATTGTCACATGTGCAATACTTCCCCGGATATCTTGCTCATAAAACTTCTTATCAAAGGAAATGGATGCATTAAAATTGTATACCAGCTGATCCGTTTCTTTTGTAAAACGGCCACCCCATAATTGTGCCATAGCCAATTTCCTCTCTTCTTTATTGTATTACTTTGTTCTGTAAGAATAAACTCCAGTCATATTCAGACTTTCTATATCTTCAGAGCGTTACTTTTGCACATTAGTTTAACATACTAAAGTGTTAATGTCTATCTTTTTTTCTGTGAAAGTGCCAAAAAATAGATTTCACTCTGTTTTTTATTCTGACAACATAAAGAAATTGCACTTTATTTTTTGTTTTTATTTTCCGCTTCTTTTCGTTCTTTCATCGAAAATACACAGCCACAATAATCCTGTCTGTACAATCCATATTGCTCAGACAATTCAACCGAACGTTTATATCCATTTTTCTTTTTAAAATCCGACAGCAGATACTCTATTCCATATTCTTCAGCTAAAAGCATCCCTATCTCGTTTAATTTCTGGGCATTTTTTAAAGGGCTGATACTCAATGTCGTCGTAAAAAAATCATATTCCCCATTCTTTGCAATTTTAGCAGCTTCCCTCAATCTTAATTCATAACATTTGAAACATCTTTCGCCACCTTCTTTTACATTCTCCAGCCCACGTGCCATATTATAGAATTTTTCTGAATCATAATTTCCCGCAATAAATGTAACCGGATGTTTAAAACGCATTTCTGATATCAGTTTTTGCTGTTCCAGCACTCTCTTCGTATATTCACTTTCTGGATATATATTCGGATTATAATAAAATACTGTAACCTCAAAATATTGCGACAAATATTCTAAAACATAACTGCTGCATGGTGCACAGCAGCTGTGAAGAAGAAGCCGTGGCACTTTTTCTTCTTTTTTTAATTCCAGAATTAATTTATCTAATTCTTTCTGATAATTTACTTTCTGCCCTGCTTTATTGCTTACTTTCCAATTCCATACACTCACGTTTTTTATTCCTCATCTTTTCGTTTTCTATTATTCTTTTCTATCTTATATACTATCTCAATTATACACAGTTCGCAATTGTATCATCCAGCTTTTATACTTTTTTCATATACTCTTCATATTATTTTTCTTTATCTCTTGAGTCGATTCTGATACCAATTTTCCACCGCATTGATCAATGCGTATAATAACATAGAAAAAACACATAAAATACAAATGCTCATTAACAGCCAATCCATTTTAAATACCTGGCTCGAATAAATAATCAAATATCCAATTCCACTTCTCGCCGCAAGAAATTCTCCAATGATCACACCGACCAGACACAGTCCGATATTCACCTTCATATTACTGATAATTGCAGGAATTGATGACGGAAGTACAACCTTTGTCAAAGCCTGCCTTTTACTTCCATGCAGTGTATAGATAAGCCATAATTTTCCTTGGTCTACAGACTCAAACGTTGTATATAGACTCAAAACACTTCCAAATATCGCAACCGACATTCCTGCTATAATAATCGTTGTCGTATTTGCGCCCAACCACACAATCAACAGTGGAGCTAAAGCTGACTTTGGAAGACTGTTTAAAACTACAAAGTAAGGATCTAATATTTCTGATATTTTTTTGCTGTACCATAGTAATACTGCTATGCAGATACTGATTAATGTTACCAGCAAAAAACTGACTAACGTTTCATAAAATGTCGTCCACAAATGCACAAAAATAAAACCACTTAATATCATATTCCAAAAACAACAGATTACTTTAGAAGGGCTGCTGAATATAAATGAATCTATCAGACCAGTTGTTGCCGAAATTTCCCACAAAAGTAAAAATATCAGCAAAATTGCAATTCTTGACACTCGTACAATCCATCTATGTTTATTCTGCTGTTTTAAATAAGTTTTCTGTCCATCAGATAATTCATTCATAACCATTTAATTCCTCCCATATTAAATTGAAATAATTCTTAAATTCTGATGCATTTCTTCGATGCATCGGTGTATCATTTTCCAATTCAAATGAAATATCAACGATTTTAGAAATTGTAGCCGGACGTGGCGTTAAGATCAAAACCCGATCTGCCAGACTGACTGCTTCTGACAAATCATGTGTAACAAGAATCGCTGTTTTATGTTCATGTTTAAGAATCTGACCGATATCGTTTCCCACTGTAAGACGAGTCTGGTAATCGAGTGCTGAAAATGGTTCATCCAGCAAAAGTAATTCTGGTTCCAGAACCAATGTTCTTATAAGTGCCACTCTTTGACGCATACCGCCAGACAATTGAGAAGGTCTGGAATTTTTAAATTGCTGCAGACCATATTGTTCTAATAATTCCAGTGCTTTCTTCCTTGTCTTTGCAGACAACATATGCTGAACTTCCAACCCTAATAAGACATTATGATAAACTGTACGCCATTCAAACAAATGATCGTGCTGTAACATATAGCCGATATTTGTTGTACTTTGTTTGAGTTTTTTTCCATTCATTTTGATAAGCCCTTTTTCGGGCTTTAGGATTCCACAAATAATAGATAGAAGTGTTGATTTTCCACAACCGGAAGGACCGACAATCGCAATAAATTCTCCTTCTGAAACACTGAAAGAAACATCCTCTAAAGCTTTTGTCTCCCCTTCCGTTGTGTGATATGAATATGTGATGTGTTGCATTTCTAAAATCGGTTCCATTCAGCCACTCCATTTTTTCTATATTAATAGTGTATGACAGAACCTAAAATCAGTGAAAGAAACTCCTTTGTTTAAAAAATTGTTTCACTGAGATGTTTATATACCCGTTCGCAACGGATGATATCATCAATATCCACCCATTCATCCGGCTGATGTGCACATTCAAGATTTCCCGGACCATAGGACATACAATTATGATTGCCTAATTTTCCTGCTATCACAGCTGTATCTGTATATCCCGGAAATGGTGCAACCTCAGGCTCTTGGTTTGTAACAACCAGACAAGATTTTTTAAATGCTTCAAGCATCGGCGAATTATCATCTTTTTCTATGTAAGGACGATCTCCCGTAATGGTATATGTGACTGATATTCCAGGTACGACTTCTTTTGCTTTCTCAATTGCTTTTTCTAAAAGCTCTGTAGTTTTCTGCGTATTTGTCGGCGGAACCAGTCTCAGATCAATCCACAATTTGCATGCATCCGGCACAACATATGGTCGGTATCCGCCTTGAATCTGCCCAAATGTCACTGTCGATTTTCCAAGATCTGGGTGTGTTGGAACCTGTTCCATCTCTTTATGGAATGTATGTATGATCTCCGCCATAGCTGCAATGGCATCTGCTCCCTTCCATGGTGTACTTGCATGTGCTGTATGTCCCTGCACATCCACCTCGTACCAGGTACGACCCTTATGGGCCACCTGGATCATTCCATTTGTTGGTTCTGCATCAACAACCCAGTCATCTTTTCCTACCCAGCCTGATTTAATGCATTGTTCCGATCCTCTCATAAAATCTTCTTCATCTACTGTGCAGATTAATTTTAATGTACGTTTAGGTTTTTTATGTTTTTGCTGCACTAATGTAGCCGCATGTATAAATGCTGTCGTACAACATGCAAGACCGGATTTCATATCACATGCACCTCTGCCATAAATTTTATTATCCTGTTCTAGTGCACGAAATGGTGGCAATGTCCACCCATCTCCTACAACCACAGTATCCATATGGCAAATAAATATAAGAGCCGGTAATGTTTGATCTGTTCCTAAAAGCTCTGCACATAAATTAAATCTGCCCGGCAACACTTCCTCTTCTTTTAATTCTACTCCCGGTAATTTCAATAGTTCTTTCAGATAATCCTTGATTTTTCTCTCATATGTCCCCGGATCTGTACTTTCAATCTGAACAAGTTCTTTTGTTAATTGAACTGCCTGAATCTGTTTCATTTTACTTCCTCCCATTGAACGCCCTATTTTTATGTTCATAAGATAACTATAGAATCTTAAATAATAAAAGGCAAGAGGTTTTATCAAAATGCTGCTTGCTCATCTATCACCATGCAATTTACTACCAACCTTTCCGGTGTCACTTCGTATCCGATACAAGTTGCCAATGTCACAATTTGACCTTCTGACTCCTCCCACTGTTTTTGGAAAATATCATTCGTATTTTCACAGACAAATACATTTTTTATTTGAAGTTTTTTTGTTTTGGAAGGAGTATACAAATATAATTCACGATTGGATTCTGCAAATACACTATCCTGAAACTCGTTTAATCTTCCGAACATCTGCCCAGATGCGGTATTATGTCCAAACAGACAGATATGTTTATCTGTCAACATATCGTCTGTATATGCCCATGTAAAAATAGAACCAAGCGGACTATATTCTCCTTCGAAATTTCTCGTCAAATATATTGTATCATTTTCTCCTTTTAAAACCGGCGCATCTACTTCAATCTGAGGAATATAAAGCCATCCCACAATATCTTTGTTGATTTTTTTCAATGCTGCAAAATCTACACTTCTTCTCATAGGGCTTTCCGGTAATCCTGTATCAATTACATTTTGAACAATCTCTTCTTTTTTTATCATCTCTTCTATATACGGCTGATATTCCTTCACCGCAATGCTAAAAAATAAAAGACCACCGACAAATAAAATACCGATTATACTCATTGTAATTTTATTCCTCATTTTTCCTTTCTTTTCTCCATTCAACAGCTACAACAGTTCCTGCTGAGATAAAACACATTCCTACTATAGCCCATTTCCATGCGCTTGTTTCCAATCCTGTCTGCGGTGCCATATCCTTTCCGACCTTTTCCATCGGTACATGCTTTGGCGACACCTTTATTTCATAAGACATTTTTCCTTCTGTTTCATCCCAACTTGGCAATGCTACGAGCATCGGAGTAATCAAATCATATTCATTGCTTTTTTCTGCCTGTATAAAATAAATTCCTTCTTCTAATTGCTCAAACACAACTTTTCCTGTTGCATCTGTTTGGATTCTTTGTTCCGGCTCTACTCCAAATTCTTCCAGACGTTTGGATACACGATCCAACTCTAAAGATGTTTTTATGTTATTTAAATCAATTCCTGCCAAATCATAAATTGGAAGTATTTTATACTCTCCATTTTCAATCTCTCCGATTTTTGTACATCCAAAAACAATCCCTTCTCTTTTCATATTTTTCCAATCTTCCGGCAATGTCATCTGTATTATTCCTGTCTGCTCCTGCTCAAATGCCGCCAATACCGGAAATGACTGAAATACTGCAAACAGCATCACAATTCCTGCCCATAATATTTTTCTTTTGTGTTTCATCTGTTCTTCTCCCTCCTCTTTCTTCTCCTCTGTCTTCGATATGTCTGTATTCTATTTTTAATTTCTATTACTACTATACTGACCACAAATAGGATGGGAAATACTGTAACTATAATTTCCCGTACAGAAGGAAGCTGTGGTTTAATTTTTATATATTCTTTTTCTTTGTAATCCACCCTGTGTCCTGTAACAATCAATCTATGACTGTTTATTCCAAAAGGCGTACACGTAACAAGCGATACCAGATCTTTTTCACCTTTTATCTCCATCCATGCAGTATCTTCTGGTTTTACAACCATAATTTCTTCTACCTTATAAGCCATCACTTCTTTGTATGTATGTATAAAAAATAAATCTCCTATCTTCATTTCATCAAGACGAACCAGTAATTTCGAACTTGGAAGTCCTCTGTGCCCCGTCAATACGCTATGTGTATTTTCTCCTCCTATCGGAAGACTTGTACCTTCCAGATGTCCGATTCCATTAGATAAAACTTCATCCTCAGTTCCGTGATATATTGGAAGTTCTACTTGGATTTTAGGAATTTCAAGACTTCCCATAATATCTGTCCCATGAATATTTAGTAACTCTTCATATTTCTTCTCTTCCGTTTCCTCTACAATTCCCCCCTTTGCCTGAAACAACATTTCATTATATTCATTTGCCTGTCTCCACTTCTCTTCTATTTCTTTTTCATCCTCTTTTTCCATTGTCTGTCGATATGTTGCGACAGCATCTGCCTGATGCTGCCGCTCAACTATATTACTGATAACCGGAAATATACAGATTAAAAAACCAGCCCAAAACAGTAAGTTTCGAAACTTTTTTCCTTTCTTTTCTGATTGTCTGTTTGTCTTCATCATATCTTATCGTTTTCGTTTGCTGCTCAATACTGCAACTGTCATTAAAATACTTCCACTTAAGACCATAATCAGAACAACGGGTGTTCCTGTAACCGGAAGCTTACTTCCAACCTGATTTATTACTGTCAGATTAATTGTTCCTTCTTCGGCATTTGTTTTCAATTCCTTCTCTTCACTATGCATAATACCACTGTAAAATGAATCTACTTTAGCCGTCACATTTAGATTTTTTAATACTGTATCATTTGCTCCGCTTCCCTTCACATAATGATCTCTATCATCTGTAAATATTGCCTTTATCTCAAGTTTAACCGGATCCTTTAACAATCGATAGCCTGCAGGTGCCTTTGTTTCTTTTAGGTAATACGTTCCAGAATCCAAACCGGAAATTTCAAATTGTCCATTTTCCGGTGAAACCATCTCGACAGCACGTTCAAATTTATTTCCACCGACATGATCCGTTCCTCCGACTGCATCTCGATTTACAACTGCGTACCCGTCTTTTTCCTTTCTTACATACACTTCATTTTGACAAGCTTCATCACTATATAAACGGAATTTTGCACCTGCCAATGTTTTCTGATAATTATTCACTTTTTGCACCTGCAATTTATATGTAAAACATACAACGGTATCCCATGGTGTAAATCCTCTGCTGCTTCCTCCATCGTTCGAATCCGGATTATTTGAAAATTCTAAACGGACATCATTTTCAATTCCCGGTCTTCCTATTTTCTGTACTGCCCTGTCATTTAATATTGCCTTATAACTCAGAGTTACTTTTTGATCATAAATATTTTCCTGTCCAGAATTAAATCTTGGAAATTCTCTATCTACAATACTTTTTATATCTGGTATTGAAATTTGAAATGTGTCGCCATTACTCGGCATCGTGTTGAGCAGATATTCAGATTCTTTTAATGTATATTCTTTTTTCCGGGTATCGGAAATGTTTCCTGAGATTGTGATTTTTACAGTGTCTTTAAGAAATGTTAATGCATCATCCATTCTGTCATGCCATGCATAATAGTATGTACGATAACCATTCATATTAGAAATATTAGATTCATATCGATATGGTACAAATTGACCGATTTCAAAATCCCCAATGTCATTCCATCGGTTTGGATCTTTTATATTTTCATTTGCCTCATCTTCCTGTATTTGTTTAGCAATTACCGGATAATCTGATTTAATTGATATGCTTGCTGTCGGATTTGCTGTATTAACCATGCATAATGAACTTGCTGAAGATGTATTACTCACTTCTGTCACCTCATCAATAATATAATACCCATATGCCATTCCTCTGATTTGAATAACATTATCCGGTCTCACCCCTCTTACTTCTACGCAATCTGAATTTACCGAAAGCTTCTCTAATTCATCTCTTAACTCTTCAACAAAATATCGAAATTCACTGTAGGTTCCTTCTTCTTTTTGTTCTGCCTTCACCCCCTCTACTTGATTTGCATTTAATGACTGTATATAATCGATTGCCATATACTCTGTCACCTGTTCCGGGGTTGTTTTCTTTCCCTTTTTTGTTAATGCTTTTGCTGTCACATTCTTCAGTGCTGCCTCGCAATTAGGATTCCATGTATAGTTAACCGATTCTCCATCTCTGGCGTTCTCTGCTAAAAACAACTGATATATACGGAATTTTTTTCCAACCAGATTCTGCCCTTCATTTCCTTTTATCGTAATCACTGCTTCTCTGTTCCCTAGAACTGCAACCCCACCCTGGGTGTAAATTGGACTTTTATCCTCAGCCTTTACAATTGGTACCAGTTCTTGTAATGCAGTCCCAGGTATCACGGGTGCCATCCCGCTTAATAACATCACTCCTGCCATTCCTAGTACAATATTTCTACTCATCTTCATAATTTTTTTATCTCACTTTCTTGTTTATCTTATTTTTTATAAGGCGTCTTCCACCATATCGCTCCTAACACACATGCGATACCTGCAGTCAAAATCAAAAGATTCCAATCACTTCCTGTTTTAGGCAATTTATTTCCTTTATAATTTACAACTTCGATTGTTACAATTCGCTCCGCTTTTGTTCCTGATATAATGCTTTTACTATCCTCCAACTGATATATTTTTTGATCAATCTGACAGGTAAATATATTTTCCATCGGATTACTTGCTACTGATATTTCGTATATTTTATCACTTCCATCTAAATTCACTGGAATTCTGTATCCTTGTGGAGCCTTTGTCTCCTTTATAAAATATGTTTCTCCTACTGCAAGTCCTTCAAACTTTGCTTCTCCATTTTCATTGGTTTTACTACATGTAATTTTCTTTTTACATTCTTTATCCTGATACAAAGTGAATTCAGCATCTTTTAACTTTTTACCATCTTCATTTTTCTTATCTATCAAAAGCTTATATGGAGCACAAGCGTCTTCTACCCGTAATGCAGCTCCCCTTACTGTCTTCTCAAACTGTATTTTTCCACTTTGTACTGTCGAAGTATTTTCCTTCAATTCAATTTGATTATTTCCTGAAATTTGAAATCTGATTTTTCCCGGATTCCTTGTATAACCATCTGGTACAAAAGATTCTTCTACCATATGTTCACCACGAATCAATCCTTTTAGTGCAGCCTTTCCTTGTCCATCCGTCATTACTTCTTCTCTGCTTCCATCAGGCATTGTATGAATAAATTTTGCCCCTGCTATTGGTGTCATTGTTTCCTTTTGAACCTTAACGATATCCAATGTTAGAACCTGTTCCGGAATCTGAGCATTCTGATAACTGTCTACGATTTCTTCTCCTTTATTCTCACTTGTTATTTTCCGTACAATTACTTCTGGATTTATCTGATATCCTTCCGGAGCAGCAATTTCCTGTATTACAACCGTTCCTAATGGAAATGCAATTTCACCATTGTCCATTGTGTAAAATTCATCTCCTGATTCTCGATATTCATTTCTTAATTTTCCAACACCTTCTGAATCCGTCCTTATCACCCACGAACGAACAGGTTTAATCCCCTGTTGTTGAGGGTCCGATTCATAATTTCCAGCATAAAACTTCACATCAAACAATGCTCCTTCGAAAGTCCCATGACCTTGTGGTACATTTTGCCAAGTCTCTGCATCCACCTTTTTCAATAAAATTTCAACTGGGTTCATTGTTGGTGCGTCCGATACTTTAACAACTGCTGTTTCTCCAGAACGAATTGTCACATTGTATACTGTATGATTCCAGGCATACCCTATAGGCACTTTAATTTCTTTCACCCAATATGTATTTGCATCCAGTTGTGCTACATTTGAATTTCCATCTTTATCTGTCGTTAGAGTTGCCACTTGATTTGTACACGCCTGATCAGTATAGACTCCATAAACCGCACCATTGAGACTATAGCAGGTATTTCCATTTGTAATCCCCGGCTTTGTTGATGTCTTCAACACCCTTATATTTCCTTTTGGTGCACGCTCTACCCACACAATATCCTGCTGTGCATTGTAAGCAACATACGTTTTATACTCCGACATATATCTTTGCAAAGTCCCATTTGTTGCCATCTGATTTTGGGTTACAGCCACCATGTTTTTAATTCCCTGTGCCATTGAAGCAGATAAGCCTGTCAAACTGCCACAATACGCATACCCAACTGCCGCATGGCAATATGCATAAGTATTTCTATCTCTTTCATTGAAAATGTTTTTTCCTAAATTTTCATATAATTCCGGAATTACATAACACAAGATCAATGCTTTAATTATGTCACTGTTTAACTCTGACACACTGAATGTTCCGCTTGGTGTCGTTGAATTTGGCTCTGCACAAAATCCAAGATATGTCCCTGTTTGTGTCTTCACGCTAAATTCACAAGTCCCCCACGAGCCATACGAATGTCCTGCTCCCGGAGTAATCACAGCCGGAGATCCCACCGCAGACAATAACATAATTCTTTCTTCTGCTTCCTCTTGATTTTTTTCCTCACAGTAACTTTCCTCTTGATCAATATATGCTTCTCCTATCACCTCACCTTTTCCATATTTTCCTAATTCTTCTTCCGGGATCATCGACTCTAATTCTGCCTTAATGTTTTTTAAATCTTCTGATTCATCAATCGCTACGGCCGGAAGAATTGATTGCAGCAACAAGATAATTGTTCCTGTTATCGCGAATAGAAACTTTCCCTTCTTCATATATTTCCTCCTTCTTCAATTATTAAAACAGT
Organism: Firmicutes bacterium AM31-12AC; assembly: GCA_003480425.1. Lineage (GTDB taxonomy): Bacteria > Bacillota > Clostridia > Lachnospirales > Lachnospiraceae > Schaedlerella > Schaedlerella hominis. The sequence continues at coordinate 26,963 of QUJA01000002.1, read as the reverse complement.
AAGAAAGAGAATCCGACACTCATAGGCATTCCTCCTTTGTCTATTCGTTTTTAATCAAACATTGAAATAAGCTGGCGATCTGCCATAGATATTAGAATTTATTAGAATGTTTGAGTTGTGATTGCATCATAGCATAATAAAAAACATACCACAAGATGCTTTTTTATTTTTGTAAACAATTACTAAAAATCATTAATTGTTTTGGTGTATGTTTAAATAGAAAAAGGTGTAGATTCAACTTGAATCTACACCTCTATACAGCCGAAAATCGGACTTGAACCGACGACCCCTTCATTACGAGTGAAGTGCTCTACCAACTGAGCTATTTCGGCATTGGTTTTATAGCAACCTCATATATTATATCGTCTTTTCTTAGGAATTTCAACTGTTTTTTATTCTTTTTCTTGCATATGCACAGTCAACTGATTATATGGAATCTCAATTCCTTCTTCATCAAATGTCAATTTTATCTGTTCAAGAAGTTCCCATCTTGTATCCCAGTATTTTTCCATCTTCACATAAGCACGGATTCCTAAAACTACAGAACTGTCTGCCAATGAGTCCACAAACACCTTCCAGTCTTCGTTCGTCAATATATCTTTGTGACTAAGCAATAATCTTTCCAGAATTTCTTTTGCTTTCTTCAAATCTGATTCATATGAAATCCCAACCTTCAAATCCAATCTTCGTTCATCACGCTCTGTCACATTTGTCAGACTGTTATTCATAAGTTTTCCATTTGGAATCACAATTACCTTGTTCTCTATCGTCATCAATTTTGTATAGAAAATTTTAATTTCTTTTACTGTACCTTCGTTCTTATTCGTATCTTCAATAATATAATCTCCGACAGTAAACGGTCTCAATAACAGAATCATAATGCCACCTGCAAAATTTGTTATAAAATCCTGCAATGCCAACGATACACCGACACCTGCTGATGCAAATAACACGGTTATTGATGATAATTCAATTCCCAGATTTCCTGCAATGATAATAATTAATAATATATATAATCCGAATTTTACCATGGAATCTACAAATGTTGCAATTCCCGCATCTGTCTCTTTTACCTGAAAGGAATAACGGATACTTTTACGAATCCATTTTATAATTACACGTCCTATCATAAATATGATGATTGCAATGATTATTTTTATACCTAAGTTTATCAAATTCGGTATATGTTCTTGTATATAGTTGCTGAACTGACTCATATTTTCAGTCACTTCATTTACGGATGCTTCCGCCGACTGCTGAAGCTCATCTGTTGTTGTCATATACTGCCCTCCTGTCGCCTTACTCTTTTAATGCAAGAAATGCTGCCAGATTTCCTCTTCTGTCTCCACTTGTACGGTGCGAATACAGAATCTCACTGTTGCAGTGTGTACATACATTCGTCACAGCAATATGTTCTGGCAATATTTTGGATTCTTTAAATATGATTTCATTTGCTTTCCATAAATCCAGCTGATATTTTCCATTCTCTTTGCGATAAAACAAATCTTTCCAATATCTCTCTTCAAAATTTTTCTGGAATTCTAAAATCACATCTTCGCTGACTTCATAACAATCCTTACAGATAGACGGACCTACTGCTGCCAGAATATCCTTTGGATCAGACCCATATTGCTCCTCCATCTTACGAATTGTTTCTTTTCCGATTTTCCCCACTGTTCCACGCCATCCGGAATGACTAAGTCCGATTGCCTTTTGAACCGGGTCTACGAAATATAACGGAACACAATCTGCATAAAATGTCACAAGGCAAATTCCGTGGATATTTGTAACCATCCCATCCACATCTGTATAATCCAATGGTTTCACAATCCCCTTCCCTTTGTCTTTTTCCGTTACTACTCTTACATTAGTTGTATGTGTCTGTTGAGAAAGTACCATATTCTCGCATTTCACCCCGATTGATTTTGCGATTCTATGATAATTCTCACGCACTGCTGCTTCATCATCTCCTCTTGTAAAGCTCAGATTCATCGATGCATAGCACCCTTGACTCACGCCGCCAAGTCTGGTTGAAAATCCATGATGCACAATTTTTGTATCTGTCAAGAGCGGATATTCCAAATAGGGTACTTCCTTTTCTATCTCACGAAAAATTTGTCTCTCGTCTTTATATCTTATTCCAAGGCTCATCCTTATCTCCCTTATTCTATATGACCATTTTATTATTTTCACATATTTGTATTTTATCACAACTCTGTGTATTTTTTATGAATGAAAAGCAAATGCGTTCTGAACAACATTTATCCTATTCTTCTCAATCCCTACTACATCAAAACGATATGCCTGATTCTCTCCAAGATTATGTTCCATAATATAGAATAAGGCACAGCGACAGAGCACCCGCTGTTTCTTTTCATTCACAGCGTCCAATGCATTCCCTGTCCCTCTGCCTTTCCGATATTTCACTTCACAAAATACAATATACGAACCATCTCTCGCAACAATATCAATCTCTCCGGCATGACAGCGATAATTATATTGTAAAATCTCATATCCCTGCTGTTCCAGATAGTAGCCTGCTGCCTGTTCATATACGCTTCCTATTTTTCTATTATTCATAATATCATATCGCATGATACCACTTAAAACAACTTATTTTTCAAGATAGGCTGTTTTTTACTCATCTATAAAATTCTTAATAAATGTTTTTCTATGAATTGGTGTTGGTCCATATTCTTTCAATGCAGCAATATGTTCCTGCGAACCATACCCTTTATGTTTTGCAAATCCATATTCCGGCATAATTTTATCATATTGTAGCATCAGGCGATCCCTCGTCACCTTTGCTAAAATACTTGCCGCTGCAATAGATACACTCTTTGCATCTCCTTTAATAATCGGAACCTGAGCAATTGCAATGTCTGGTATCGTAACTGCATCGTTGAGCAAAATTTCCGGCATAATTCCTAAATTATGAATAGCTTCCCTCATTGCCTCATATGTAGCCTGCAAAATATTAATCTCATCGATTCTCGCCGGAGATGCCATACCAATCCCTGTCGCAATTGCTTTCTCCATAATTTCATCATACAATTCTTCTCTCTTTTTTGCAGAAAGCTTTTTAGAATCATTCAGATACAATATTTCGCAATCTTCCGGAAGAATTACAGCCCCTGCTACAACCGGACCTGCCAAAGGTCCTCGGCCAGCTTCATCAATCCCACAAATCCATTTACAGGCAGCATAACAATGCTCATATTCTCGCATCTGCTCTAATCGCGCTCTCTCTTGCTCAAGCTTTTCTTCCTGTTTTTGATATTTACGGATCAGATTCTTAACTCCCGCACGGGAATCGGATTCATATTTTTTATATAATTCCGGATATTCATCCATTTTTGCCTGTTCAAATACAAGCTTTATATCACTGATCTTCTCACTCATGCTTAATCACTCCAAACTTATCAAACGGCCATATTCGAATCCATGCCCTTCCCATAATATCATCTCGATGAAGGACTCCCACTGATGGGTCACGACTGTCTGAACTATGATTACGATTATCTCCCAGCACAAAATATTCATCTTCTCCCAGTGTAATTGGCTCTGCTGCAATTCCCGGATCGTCCATAACTTCCAATCCATAATTTTCATCCAGCACTTCTCCATTGATATAAACATATCCATCTATCACCTGCACTGTTTCTCCCGGAAGACCAATGATTCGTTTAATGTAATAAGTATGTTCTTCATACTGAAATGGAAATACGATAATTTCAAATCTCTCTGGATCACGGAATCGGTAACTGATTTTATCTACGATCAGATTATCTCCATCTGACAATGTCGTCTCCATAGAATGACCGCTTACTTTTGTCCTCTGCCCAATAAATGTAATGATTCCTAATGACAAAATAACAACGATCACAATGTAGATAAGCCAACTAAGCAACTCCCCTAAAATACTTCTTTCTTTCATTGTGCGCCCCTTTTATGCATCCATCTCATCCGGAAATTCTAATGTTATTCTTCCAAGTCTACCATTTCGGAAATCATCCAACATCAGTTTTGCTGCCTTTTCTGTGTCATACTCATTTCCTTTTACAAGGCAATGTCTGCTCTTTGCAATTTCCTGCAACATCGCAAAACCATCGTCAGATTCCTCTATATCATACTTTTCTGCCAATATTCCCGAATATTTATCATTCAAAAACTCACATAATTTTGCAGCCAGTTCTTCTGTATTCAGAATTTCATCCTTGATTGAACCAATATATGCAAGCTTCAATCCCACACTCTGATCCTCAAATTTCGGCCACAAAATTCCAGGTGTGTCTAATAATTCCACATTTTTATTCAAACGAATCCATTGTTTTCCTTTTGTAACACCCGGTTTATTTCCTGTTTTTGCACAGGCTTTTCCTGCAAGTGCATTAATAAATGTTGATTTACCTACATTTGGGATTCCAACAACCATTGCTCGTACCGGTCTGTTCAAAATTCCTCTTTTTCTGTCTCGTTCAATTTTTTCTTTACAAGCTTCCTGGATCACACCATGTATTGATTTAATCCCTCCGCCTTTTTTTGAATTTACTTTTACAACAGAATATCCTTTTTTCTTGAAATATTCCATCCACGCATCATTGCATCTCTCTTCTGCTAAATCTGACTTATTCAGCAAGATCAGTCTTGCCTTATTTTTTCCTAATTCATCAATATCAGGATTACGGCTGCTGACAGGAATTCTCGCATCAACCAATTCGATCACAAGATCAATCAATTTAATGTTCTCCTGCATCATTCTTCTCGCCTTTGTCATATGACCTGGATACCACTGAAAATGCATATCTTCCTCCTCTATTTTACAAATCCAAAATTCTTTCCTATATTTGTCACAAACCAAACTTTTCCGCCGATATCTTCACGTTTCACATTCCCGATATCTGCAAGCCGGCTGTCATCACTACCCGCACTATTATCTCCTAAAACAAAATATTCTGTCTCACCCAATGTAAGCTTTTTTTCTGCAATTCCTGCAAAATCCAGGTCTGATGTATAGACATTTTTCTTTTGTACTTTACCATCAATATAAACCTTTCCATCTTTGATCTGTACCATTTCTCCTGGAAGCCCTACTACTCGCTTTATACAATAATGTGCGTTTTCATTTCCATTTGGACGAAATGCTATAATTTCACCTCTTTTAGGCTTACGGGCATCATAAACAATCCGATTAATTAACACGACATCTCCGTTTTTCAACACCGGGCTCATAGAGTCTCCGGCATTGCTTACCCGCTGTCCAAAAAAACACACAAGCATCCATGCTAAAATACATACAACAATAATTTCTGTGCCCCATTCAATCGCTGTCTTGACTTTTTCGGTTTTCAGTGAGCGGCATTTCTTTCGGAAATATAATTTCCATTTTTTTCGATCTATCGTATAACTTTTCTTCTTTGCTCTTTTTTTCATCGCCTATCTCTTAATATATCATACCAACAGTTACTTTCATATAATGAAAAAGGGACAAACTACAAATCTGTACTTGTCCCTCTCATCGTTACTATTTTACTAATTCTTTAACTTTAGCTCTCTTACCTACACGTCCTCTTAAGTAGTTCAGTTTTGCTCTTCTTACTTTACCTCTACGAACAATCTCAACTCTTTCTACATGTGGAGAGTGTACTGGCCAAGTTTTCTCAACTCCAACTCCGTTGGATGACTTTCTTACTGTGAAAGTTTCTCTAACTCCACCACCCTGTTTCTTCAAAACAGTTCCTTCGAAAACCTGAATTCTTTCACGGTTTCCTTCTTTGATCTTAGCGTATACTTTTACAGTATCTCCTACGTTAATTTCTGGAGCATTCTCTTTTAACTGCTCAGCTTCAATGTTTTTAATAATATCGTTCATTGTGTGACCTCCTTAATATTTGACGTTCTTAACACATTATTGTGCCAGAGGACCATCGCTCTTCTTTTCACAAACAACTGTTGTAGTTTATCACATTTTCGCTTGTTGTGCAAGTAGTTTTGCACTTTTTCTGTCAGCTTTTTCCTTTTTATTTTACTTCTGCTTTTGAGCCTCTACTTCTTCCAGCCATTTTTTCTCTTTTTTTGTCAGCTCACATTTTTCAAATAAATCGGGACGACGTTCTTTCGTTCGAAGAATAGACTGTTCGCGTCTCCATTTTTCTATATTTGCATGATGTCCGGACAACAAAATAGCCGGTACTTTTTTCCCATGCCATTCTTCCGGTCTTGAATACTGTGGATATTCAAGCAGATTATCCTGAAATGATTCAAATTCAGCTGATACATCATTATGCAACACACCCGGAACCAGTCTGGAAATTGTATCAACCATGACCATAGCCGGGAGTTCCCCACCTGTGAGTACATAATCTCCGATTGAGACATAATCTGTAACAATCTCCTCCAGCACACGTTCATCAATCCCCTCATAATGTCCGCATAAAAGGACGAGGTCTTCTTCCTGTGCTAATTCTTCTGCCATCTTCTGATTAAATGTATCTCCTTGTGGAGATAAATAAACAACTCTAGTTTTCTTTTTATCTAAATCGTTTTCTATCTGTTCTTCATTTGCTGGAGTATTTTCAATTTGACTTTCCTTCTTTCTCTTTGCAATGGACTCTTCAATCGACTGATAAGCCAAATAGACAGGTTCCGCCTGCATCAGCATACCAGCCCCTCCACCATACGGATAGTCATCTACGCTTTGATGTTTATTGAAAGCAAAATCACGAATATTAACAGCTTCTATGGATAATAAATCACGGGAAATTGCTCTTCCAATGATACTTGTATTCAATCCATTCATCACCATTTCCGGAAATAAAGTCATTATATGGAAGTTCATTATACCAGCCCCTCCAACAAATGTACTTTCATGCTCATAGCTTCTATATCCACATCTAATATACAATCATGAATAGCAGGAATCAGCACCTCGCCATACTTATCAAATTCCACGACATACACTTCATTTGCACCGGTTTCGATAACATCTACCAGTTTTCCTTCTTCGCCTTCGTCTGTTATAACATCCATACCGATCAAATCTGCAATATAATATTCATCTTCCTCTAATTCTACTGCATCTTCTCTTGTTACAAATAAACTGCTTCTTTTATATCTTTCAATATCATTTATATTATCGATGCCTTTAAATTTCAGGATTACAAACTGTTTAAAAAATTTAACCCCCTGAATTTCCAACGGTATCTGTTCTTTTCCTGTGTCAAGTATTACATTTTTGAGGCTTTTAAATCGCTGCGGATCATCTGTTGTAGGAAATACCTTTACTTCACCTCTTACTCCATGTGTAGATGAGATCACACCTACCTGTAATAACTGTTCCATAATCGAACTCCTTATCTAAAATAAAGGGGACAGTCTTAACGGCTGTCCCTCTCTTATCGCTAAGTATATTTTAAAATATTCTATAGCATTTCTTTACTGAATAATATCAACAACCACTCTTTTATTATCTTTTGTAGCTGCTGCTTTCACTACAGAACGGATTGCTTTCGCAATACGACCTTGTTTTCCAATCACCTTACCCATGTCTCCATCTGCAACGCGAACCTCTAACACTGTTGTCTTGCCTTCCTGACGTTCCGTAACAACAACTCCATCCGGGTTGTCCACCAATGCTCTTGCAATAACTTCTACCAGTTCTTTCATTTACGCGCACCTCCGCGAAAATATTGCGTTAAATAATTTTTAATTATTTCTCAATTCCAGCTGCTTTGAAGATTTTAGATACAACTTCTGTTGGCTGAGCACCATTGTTGAGCCATTTTTTAGCTGCTTCTTCGTCTACTTTGATTGCACTTGGATCGCAGTTTGGATCATATGTTCCGATCTCATCGATAAATCTTCCATCTCTTGGAGATCTAGAATCTGCTACAATGATTCTATAAAAAGGAGCTTTCTTCTGTCCCATTCTTCTTAATCTGATTTTTACTGCCATGTTAAATACCTATCCTTTCTTTTTTACCTTCATAATTTCAGCGAACTATTCGCTTTATTTTTTATCTATGTGTTAAAAAGGAAGTTTAAACTTTCCTTTTTTACCACCCATACCGCCCATGAGTCCCGGAAGCTTCTTCATCATCTTCCTTGTCTCATTAAACTGTTTTACCATGCGGTTCACTTCCGCAATATCTACACCTGCACCTTTTGCGATTCGGTGTTTTCTTGATGGATTCAACAAATCTGGATTTCTTCTTTCTTCTACTGTCATTGACTGTATCATTGCTTCCATCCTTGCCATCTTCTTCTCGTTCTCTTCCGAGTCGAGTTCCGGCATCTTCTTATTGCCCATTCCTGGCATACCCGGCAACATTCCCATTATGCTTGAAAGCCCACCCATTTTTTCATCTGCGACATACTGTCCAGATAATCTTCATAATCAAACTGAGCTTTCTTCATCTTCTCCATCGTCTTCTTGGCTTGTTCTTCATCTATCTCTGCACCTGCTTTTTCAATCAGCGTCAGCACATCTCCCATACCAAGAATTCGTGATGCCATTCGGTCCGGGTAAAACTGCTCCAAATCAGAAAGCTTCTCACCCATACCTACATATAAAATCGGTTTTCCTGTCACTGCCTTAATCGACAATGCAGCACCGCCTCTTGTATCACCATCTAACTTTGTTACAATAACGCCATCAATTCCAATTTTATCATTGAAATTACTTGCTACGTTAACTGCATCCTGTCCTGTCATTGCATCAACAACCAGAATCGTCTGATGTACTGTAACTGCTTCTTTGATTTCTTGAAGCTCAGCCATCATCTCTTCATCAATATGAAGTCGTCCTGCTGTATCCAGGATCACAATGTTATTCTTATTCTTTGCTGCATGTTCCATTGCAGCTTTTGCAATATCAGCAGGTTTAATCTTATCACCCATGGAAAATACTTCCACGCCCTGCTTTTCGCCATTGATTTCCAACTGCTTAATTGCAGCAGGTCTATAAACATCACAGGCTACCAGAAGTGGCTTCTTACCTTTTAACTTGAACTTTCCTGCCAGCTTTGCAGTTGTCGTTGTCTTACCTGCACCTTGCAGACCGGCCATCATAATAACGGTGATCGCACTTCCCGGCTGAAGCTTAATCTCTGTTGTCTCAGATCCCATCAGCCTGATAAGTTCTTCATTAACAATCTTGATTACCATCTGTCCCGGATTCAGGCCGTTCATCACATCCTGACCGATTGCCCGTTCCTGAACTTCTTTAACGAAACTCTTCACAACTTTGAAGTTAACATCCGCCTCAAGAAGCGCCATCTTAACTTCTTTCAAAGCTGCTTTGACATCATCCTCAGTAAGTCGTCCTTTACTTCTTAAGTTTTTAAATACATTCTGAAGTTTTTCAGTCAAACTATCAAATGCCATTCTACAACTCCTCTATAATCCGATTCGAAATCTGCCTTATCTGTGAAATCATCTCTTTTTTATCTCGTCCTGTCTCTTCATAAGTATCCAGCATTTCATCAATCTGTCCTACCTTTTCTTTAATAGACAAGAATTTCTCCACCAGATGTAGCTTTTCCTCATATCCTTCCAATGTCTTCTGACATCGTTTTACAAGGTCATGTACGCCCTGTCTGCTGATTCCTTTTTCCTGAGCAATCTCACTCAAAGATAAATCATCTAGCACAAACTGCTCATACACTTCCTTTTGATGATCATTCAGCAACTCGCCGTAAAAATCATACAATAATGATTGTTCTAATATTTCATTCACAATTATCACCTATGCTATCTTACACGAAATACCGCATGGTGTCAAGTGTTTTTTCTTGACACCTTTTATATTTTTTATTTCATCAACTTTCTCATATTCAACTTTCCCCATCCCAGCTCCTCTTTTTCTTCTTTTAAACAGCTTTCCCGAAGTCTAAGCTTTACTTCCACATTTGTCATATCCGGATATTTTGACAAAAGACAGGCTATTGCCCCTGCTACTACCGGAGTTGCCATAGACGTCCCACTCTTTGATATATAGGGCTTTTTCCAGCGATGTGTATACTGTCCGTTACAGCTTATTACTTTTGTTCCCGGTGCTGTCAGATCTGGCTTAACAACACATTGTTTTGTCGGGCCTCTCCCCGAATAATTCCATTCCTTTTGCGAATGAACATTAACAATTTGTGAGCCGCCTGTCACTCCTACTGTGATCACCTTTCTGCTGCTCCCCGGAATAGCGATTGTTCCATCCTTTGGACCATAATTTCCCGCTGACACTACAACCACCAGCCTGCATCCCATAACATCTCCACAGCTGACAACAAGTTTCTTTCTTCTATATTATTTAGTTGTGGCTTTGCCCCTACTGAAATATTTACAATACGGATATTTCTTTTATTTTTCAATTCCAATATCCAATGGATTCCCTCTTCTACAGCCTGAATTGTTCCATTTCCCTGCTGATCTAATACTTTTCCTACAACCAACTCACTCTTTGGTGCCATCCCTTGATATATACCATCCGACATCTTCCCGCTTCCTGCGAGTATTCCCGCCACATGCGTACCATGACCGCTGTCATCATATATCGCTTTTTGTTTTCCAACAAAGTCTGTAAACTCTAAAATCCGCCTGTCAAAATCCGGATGTAAAATAATCCCGGAATCCAATATAGCAATACAGATTCCTTGCCCAAAATATTTTCCCTTTTCCATATCTTCCGTCCAATATCCGATAGCTTCTTTTACTCGTTTCATAAAAAGAACCTTTTCTTTCAATTTATTCACACTTTCTCATATTCGTTCATACTATAACATTGTAAATGATCATCTTTGGAGGATATATCGAATGAGTGATTTAACTGCTACAAACTGTGGATGTGGTTGCGACAACAATTGTGGAGGAAACTGGGAAAATAATTCTTGCCTGTGGATTATCCTGCTGCTTATCTTCTGTGGCGGATGCGGCAATAACCGAATCGGAGACGGCTGTGGATGTGGCGGAGACAGTTGTCTGTGGATTATCTTATTGCTTATCTTCTGTGGTGGATGTGGAAATAATGGATTTGGATGCGGCAACGGATTTGGATGTGGCTGCTAAGGTTTATTCTTTTTTTCTCATACTAACTTCAAAAGGTGCTGTCGCAACTGACAGCACCTTCTCTAAATATCTATAAATTGAATTTACAATTTATTTTAATTCTCCCAAAATAGATTTTCCAATTGTTCCTTCCGGCATCTTTACATCAAAGTTATCGGCGATTGTTGCTCCGATCACGGCAAAGGTATCTGAATCCTGCAATTTTCCATACCCTTCCATAGACGGAGAATAAGCAAAAAATGGAACTTGTTCTCTTGTATGGTCTGTTCCTGTATGTGTCGGATCATTTCCATGATCTGCTGTAATGATCAAAAGATCATCCTCTTTTAACTCCTTTAGAAATTCTCCTAATTTCACATCGAATTTCTCAAGCTCTTCTGCATATCCTTTTACATTTCGGCGATGTCCCCACAATGCATCAAAGTCTACCAGATTCACAAAACACAACCCTTTAAAGTCTCTCTTTGCTATATCAATCGTCTGCTCCATTCCATGAACAGAACTTTTTGACTTATTTGATTCCGTCAAACCTTCCCCATCGAAAATATCAAAAATTTTACCAACTGAAATTACATCATATCCAGCATCTTTCAATGCATTCAATGCAGTTCTTCCATATGGTTTCAGAGCATAATCATGTCTGTTACTTGTTCTCTTAAACTCGCCTTTTTTCTTTCCGACATACGGTCTTGCAATGACACGGCCTACTTTCCACTCATCTTTCATTGTGATTTCACGTGCAATCTCACAACAACGATAAAGTTCATCTAACCCAAACGTCTCTTCATTTCCACAAATCTGCAATACGGAATCTGCTGATGTATAAACAATCATATGTCCTGTCGCAATTTCTTCCTCAGCAAGTTCATCTAAAATTTCTGTTCCGCTCGCACTCTTATTTCCAATTACCTTATGCCCTGTTCTTTTCTCAAGTTCATCTATCAATTCCTTTGGAAATCCCGTCTCGGTAAATGTTTTAAATGGCTTTGTAATATGAAGTCCCATCATTTCCCAATGCCCTGTCATTGTATCCTTCCCTGTACTTGCTTCTCTCAAGAAAGAATAATATCCCATTGGTCGTTCTACAGGAGTCACTTGCTTAAGAGGATGAAGATTTGCAATTCCAAGTTTTTGGAGATTTGGAATATGAAAGTCCTCCACTGATTCGGAAATATGTCCCATTGTGTCAGTTCCGGCATCCCCATAATCTGCCGCATCCGGCATTGCCCCTGCACCAAATGAATCAATTACAATTGTAAAAATTCGATTATATTTTTTCATTAACCTCACTCCATTACATGTTTACAATAACTTTTGTAACAAGTTCCTTAAACGATTTTGCTACGCGGTCAGCTGTCTCCTGCACTTCTTTATGATCCAATGCTTCTTTTGAAAGTCCTGCAGCCATATTTGTAATGCAGGAAATTCCACAGATTTCCATTCCCATGTGACGTGCTGCCATAGCTTCGCAAGCTGTACTCATTCCAACTGCATCTGCACCCCAGTTCTGTGCAAGTCTTATCTCTGCCGGAGTCTCATAGCTTGGTCCTGTAAACTGAACATAAACACCTTCTTGTAGCTCAATACCACATTCTGCTGCGCATTTACGGATTACATCGCGAAGGCGCTTACTGTATACTTCACTCATATCCGGGAATCTCACTCCGAGTTCCTCAATATTTGGTCCGATCAATGGACTTGGTACCGCTGTTGTAATATGATCTGTAATCATCATAAAATCTCCTGGTTTATAAGCAGGATTGCATCCGCCTGCTGCATTTGTAAGGAGAATTTTCTTTGCTCCAAGCATTCCCATAAGACGCGTTGGAAGAACAACATCTGACATGGTATATCCTTCATAATAATGAACACGTCCCTGCATAATCACAACAGGTGTATTCTCTACATATCCAAATACAAAACGTCCTTTATGACCTTTTACTGTAGAAACCGGAAAGCCTTCTATTTCTGAATAATCAATTGTCTGCTCGATTTGAATTCCATCTGCAAAATCTCCAAGTCCGGAACCAAGAATCAATGCTACTTCCGGTTTAAAATCTATTTTCTTTTTTACACTTTCAAGACATGTCATTAATTTCTTATACATAATTTCCACTCCTTTTCACTCAATTTTATCTTCTGTCAATTTTATCAGTGACTATCTTTTTAAGACCTTCATACTGTTCTTTACTAATCTGTAACTGGCTTCCATTTTTTGTGACCAGTCCGGCTTCCGAAAATTTCCGAATTGCTCTACTGACACTCTTCAGACACAATCCTGTCTCGTCCGCCATACTCGTACGGCTCTCTTTGATATAAAATGTTCCGTTTTTATTATATTTTTCATATAATTCCACATATAAAAGTGCCAGCCTGTCTGCTCCTTGAAGAAAGAGGTACAGACGGTTGCGCCTTTCTTCTTCCAGAAGAGAATGACAAGTTAGTTTCGCTTCCAGCCGAAATGTTTCCGGATCTGAATACAGCCACTTTTCATACTTTGCACGCGACAATTTTACCAACACACAGTCTGTCTCTGTCTGCACTGTTGTTTTGTAAGTCCCCTGCTCCATAATCACTTCCATTCCCCCAAGAGCAATTACATTATCAGGCTTCATAAAATCAAACGCAATTCCCGAGACTCGATAATCTGTCGCTTTTACTTTTCCGATTCCAACAAAATAAATCATATCTGCCGGTTCATTTTCATGAATAAAAATCGTCCCCGCTGCTATATTCTCCACTTCCAGTGCTTCCATGACCCAAAGCGGAGCACTATGAAAATATATTTCAAATTGTTCTTGTCTTTTTTTCTCAATCTGCGTCAAAAACGGCAGCATCTCTTGCAAATAATTACGTTCCATACTTCTTCCTCTTTTTAATATCCTGTTGCTTCCTCATTCTTCACAATCTTAATGATACGGCTTGTGCCAAGACGATCTGCTCCAAGTTCAAGGAATTTCTCAGCATCTTCCATAGATGAAATACCACCTGCTGCTTTCATCTTCACATTTGGTCCGATATGCTGTAAAAAAAGTTTGATATCATCAAATGTTGCTCCCGCTCCGCCAAAACCTGTCGATGTCTTAATGTAATCAGCACCTGCATTTGTTACGATTTCGCACATCTTTATTTTCTCTTCGTCAGTAAGGAAACATGTCTCAATGATAACTTTAAGAATTTTATCTTTGCAGACAGCTTTTAAAGCTCTGATCTCATTCTCAATCAAGTCATACTTTTTATCCTTGAGCCATCCGATATTGATTACCATATCAATTTCAGAAGCACCATTCTCCAGTGCATCTTTTGTCTCAAATTCCTTTGCTTTAGTTGTCATATATCCGTTTGGGAATCCGATTACTGTACAAACCGCCATCTTATCACCCATATATTCTGCGGCCTGTTTTACGTAGCTTGGTGCAATACAAACAGATGCGGTTTCATATTTCATTGCATCGTCACAAATCTGTTTGATTTCTTCCCAAGTAGCCCCCTGAAGAAGAAGTGTATGATCAACATGTTTTAAAATCTCTTTCACATCCATTATATAGTCTTCCTTTCAATTTATAGTATATCATCTTTTTTACTATTTTTTTATTTATTTTCCTGATCTGCTTTAATCAATTTACGAATTGCTTCAACTGCCACCTGAATTGCCATGTCTGTATCATGAGCAACCGGATTCTCAAGGCCAAGTTTTTCTCTCTCCTGATTTGCTACAACGAGGAAACATGAACCTGCTCTTGCTCTTAATTTAGATGCACAGATAAACAGTGCAGCAGACTCCATTTCTGATGCAAGACATCCCATCATCTTCCATGCTTCCCATTTATTGATAAGCTCATATCCTACCGGCATTGTCTCTGGCTCGTGCTGTCCATAAAATGCATCCTTACACTGAACAACCCCTGTATAATGAGTAAAGTTCTTTTCTTTTGCGGCTGCAACCAGCGCATTTGTAACATCAAGATCTGCCACTGCCGGATACTCGATCGGTGCATATTCTTTTGATGTTCCTCCATACGGATTGCTCCTGTTGCAATTACAACATCCCCACTTTTAATTTCTGTCTGCATTCCTCCACAAGTTCCAATTCTAACAAATGTATCTGCTCCGCATTTATATAATTCTTCCATTGCGATCGATGCTGACGGTCCGCCAATTCCTGTAGATGTTACGCTTACTTTTACACCGTCCAGTATTCCTGTATATGTAACATATTCTCTGTTATCTGCTATCAAAACCGGATCATCAAAATACTGTGCGATTTTTGCACATCTCTTTGGATCACCCGGCATTATCACATAACGTCCGACTTCTCCCTTTGCCACCTGAATATGATATTGTCTGCTTTGATCTTCTGAATAATTTTTCATACCTTTTCCACCTTTCTGTCTTTATTTTATGTCTTATCGTTGTCCTTTATCGTATGGTATTCCTTCTGCCTTAGGTGCTCTGGAATTTTTTGATACAAACACAAAAACAACCAATGAAATAATATAAGGGAACATATTATACAATGTACTTGGAAGCTTTAACGCTACTAATGCCGGGAATCCTGTATATATATTTGAAAGGGCACGGAACTTTCAAATCTTAACAAGGAATGCTTTTTTCTCTTCAGGACTCTATATTTCCAATTATGACATATGTCCCCTCCTTTTAATAGGACTACAGTCCCTTTTTCCTATTCTTTTTTGCATTTCATCTATTTTTCACAGTTTTTTTATTCGATTTTTGTTCACTTTATCTATATTTTTACCTTCAATGCAAAGACATTTGTCCTTTTTTGTCTCTTGAGATTCATTTTTTCTTCTTTTGTCTCTCTGTTTGTTTTTTCACCAACTGTTCCTCTCTTTTTTCTTTGCCTTTGTCCAATCGTTTCTTCAACATACAATCTTCATCTAATTCGTACACGGCATTTCCATCAATAATTAATCTTCGTTTCATATTTTACTCCATTGTTTCCTTTCCTATATAATATGCTTCTTTTTTTATCTCGGGTTATTCCACCTGCATATTCTTCCCTGTCACACATATTTTTATTCGACATATCATATATATCAGATATGGAAAAGAAATCAACAACACCACTCTCACCCTTTGATGAACTAACCATTCCATCTGAATTGCAGCTTTTAAAACTTATTCTTCCATACACTCCTGTCACCAATCAGAAAATGCTCGGTATTTTAATTAAATTTCTTGAATTAGAATACACGATTGATTTTTTTCAACACTGTACCCTTAAGCTCCACTCTCAGACAACCGATGCCCCTGTTTCTTTCTCAAATATCATCAGCGAAATAGCACCTTATCTTTCCAAACGCGATTCGCAAATGCTAGCTTCTGTTCAAAACATTTTGAATATTCTGGAAATGATGCAAACCTTTCAAGATACTTCATCCACTTCCCCTGCCGATTTATTTTCTGGAATGCTTTCTCCAGAACAACAAGAAATGTTCCAAATGTATCAAACCATGTTTCAACAGGAAGGAGACTCGCAAAATGAACGAATGGATGAATCATCCACTTCTAAAGAATATGAATCCGGTGAAATACAATCTCATTCAGATGGCTGCGACCAAAACAGCAGGAAAAAGCGGAAAGGAATTGATGCCGATTATGATGGCTCTGATCACGAGTGCAAATAAACAGGGGATTCATTTCACCCCCGACGAAATTACTTTAATCTTAGATATTATTAAAGAAGGTAAAACACCGGAAGAAAAAGCTCAAATTGACAGCACTATTCAAATGGTCAAAACAATTCTTTCTAAAAATTCCCATTCTTAAGTTCACCTGTTTTTTTACGAACAAAGAATGTGCTTTGCACATTCTTGCGCCTGCGGCGGTCGCTTGCGACACCTACATTGTACGCCGCAGTGCGCATCCATAGCGGAGCGATTTTTATATATTAGGAAAGCACTTTCCTAATATATAAAAAAAGATGCGGACATTATCGTCTGCATCTTTTTTAGTTCTAAAATTCTTCTTTTCTTCTGAGTTCCCGCATCTCGCGTCGCTTTTGTGCCGCTTCCCATTCTCCTCTTTGTTCTTCTGTCTCAATAATCAGCCCCGGAACTTGAATTGGATGATCATTTTCATCTAACGCTACCATTGTCAGATATGCCCGGTTAATCGGACGTCTCATTCCTTGCTTATCTTCTACATATGTATCCACCCGCACTTCCATCGAAGTATTTCCAACATAAGTCACCCGTCCGATAATAACAACATGTTCCCCCAGATATGCACCTCTTATAAATTTCAGATTATCGATGGATGCTGTAATACAATTTTCTCTTGTATGACGCATCGCCACAATACCTGCTGCTTCATCAATCCATTGAACCAACATTCCCCCAAATAATCTTCCTGCTGCATTCAAATGATTCGGACGAACAATATATACCGTCTCAACTCGAGATTCTTCCATCCGTCTTTGTTCACGCACTTTTACATTTTCCTCCAACTTTTTCACATATTTTTTTGCAATTAGTCTCATTGTAACGCTTTACTCTCTTGTTTGAAAGTATTCTTTTTTATGTTTTACATAAGATACAATTTATTTTATCTGGTAAATTTATTTCCTTTCATGTATCATATAAAGTACATATGAAAAGAGGATTGCTTATGAAAAACATAAAATTAACGATTCAATATGATGGCACGCGCTATCAAGGATGGCAGAAACCTGGGAAGAAAGGAAATTCTAATACCATCTCCGGAAAACTTACAGAAGTGATTTCTCGAATCACTGATGAAGAAACCACCTTATTTGCAGGTGCCAAAACAGACACAAACGTACACGCTGATGCACAAATTGTAAATTTTAAGACAAACACTACATTATCTGCATTAAAATTAAAGCAAGAATTAAACCATTATCTTCCACAAGATATTGCTATTATTTCTGCCGAAGAGGTTTCTGAACGTTTTCATGCTTCATTAAATGCACAAACAATCACTTATCTTTATCGTGTAAACTGTGCACCGGTTGCAGATGTATTTACAAGAAAATACAAGTACCACCTGCCGGATACATTAGATTTAAATGCTATGCAGCATGCCTCAGAACAATTGCTTGGAAGACATGATTTCAAGCATTTTTCTTCTGGAAAGACAAAAAAATCAACCGAAAAGGATTTGCTTTCCATCGAAATTTTCAATGGATTTCATATTCCAAAAGATTTACTTCTAAAGTGTGAACAGCCATCTGATGCCGATTTTCTTTTTCTTCTAAAAGGAAATGATTTTCTACATCAAATGCCACTTTACTTAACAGAAACGTTATTAGAAATAGGACTCGGCAGCCGAAACGCCTCTTCCATTCCATTAATTTTTTCTGGAGAAGATACTGTTTCTAAACGTTGTCCTTCTCATGGACTCTTTCTTCATGAGATTACATACAAATAAATAAGGAGGAGTTTTCATGCTATCATCAATGTCAATTTATTTTATATTACTATACTTTTTTGTATATGGGTTTTTAGGCTGGTGTACTGAAGTTGGTTTCGCAGCCTTTAAAACACATCACTTTGTAAACCGAGGATTCTTAAATGGTCCGATCTGTCCTATTTATGGAGTCGGAGTTACCGCTGTTATAACCATTCTAACTCCTTATAAATCAGATATTATTGTTCTCTATATTCTCTCCGTCGTCCTGGTAACAGTATTGGAAGGAGTTACCGGATGGGCTATGGATAAAATTTTTCATAATAAATGGTGGGATTATTCTGATATGCCATTAAACATCGGCGGATATGTATGTCTGTTATTTTCTATTGTATGGGGATTTGCATGTCTGTTTATTATTTATTTTATACAGCCGCTTGTTCATGATTTGCTTGCGTTCATCCCAACAATTGTCGGAATTATATTAATTATAATACTTGGAATCACTTTAATCGCAGACTTATATGTGACAGCTTCTACAATATTTAAATTTAATCGTCGTCTGGCCGCTATGGAGAAAATTGCTGCTGAGATGCATGAAATTTCTGAGCAGATTGGTCAAGAAATTTTTGAAAAGACAATCCGTGCTATGGATAGACAAGAAGCCTCAAAAGAAAAACTTGCTACTGCTACCGATGAGTTTAAAGAAAAAATGCAGGATACTGCTTCTGGATTGAAAGAGAAAACCCAGGGAACTGCTTTTGAATTAAAGGAACGTGCTATGGATGCCCGCGAACGTTCACAGGAAATCAACGAAGAACTGCGCAGCAGAATTGCTTCTCTTCACGCTCGTTATCATGAATCAACGGATAAACCGGGTCGTATTTCCCGCCGTCTGATGAACGCATTTCCGAAAATGGAATCTCGTCAGCACAAAGAATCTCTTGAAGTATTAAAGAAACGCTGGAAACGATAATGTGTATTGTCTCAAAAAAGACAGGATGCAAATTAATTGCTTCCTGTCTTTTTTATGAAATAATCCTATTGATTTCTACATTTAAGAAAATATCTTATCTTCCATATAACACTGTCATTTGTTTCATCTGCTCTACAAGTTCATCTGTCAACGCATCTTTATCCATTCTCCATACCCAGTTTCCACCTAGTGTAGATGGCGTATTGATTCTTGCACGCTCATCAAGACAGAGGTAATCCTGCATTGGAATCACACATAAATCTGCAACACTTCCCATTGCCATTGCAATAAAATCCCATGAAAGAGTATCTTCATCTAATGCCGGCTTATGCAAATATTCTTTTGCATAAGTTCTACATTCTTTCGACACGTCATGATACCATGCTCTTGTAGTAGTATTGTCATGTGTTCCTGTATATACAACACAATTTTTCGGATACGTATGAGGGAGATAATTCCCAGACTCTCTGGAATCAAACGCGAACTGAAGCACCTTCATTCCCGGATATCCAGAGTCTTTCAATAACTGCAATACCGAATCTGTCAAAAAACCAAGATCCTCTGCAATAATTTTTAATTCGCCAAGCTTTTCATTGATTGTATTGAACAGATCCATTCCCGGTCCCGGCTGCCAGCAACCATTCTCTGCTGTTTTACTTCCATAAGGAATTGCATAGTACTCATCAAATCCACGAAAATGATCAATTCGTACTACATCGTATAACCGGAAACAATGTGCAATTCGTTCCAACCACCATGTATACCCTGTCTCTTTGTGATATTCCCAATTATATAACGGATTTCCCCACAGCTGTCCTGTGGCTGAGAACCCATCCGGTGGGCATCCTGCTACTGCTGTTGGAAGATTTTCTTCATCAAACTGGAATAATTTTGGATTTGCCCAAGTGTCTGCACTGTCAAACGCAACATAAATTGGAATATCTCCAATAATTTCAATTCCTTTTTCATTGGCATAATCATGTAGTTTCTTCCATTGACATGCAAATTTATATTGCTGGAACTGATAAAATCCGATTTCATCTTTCAATTCTTCTTCGGCTTTTTTCATATACTCTGGAAGACGGTTACGATAACCTTCCTCCCACTCAATCCAACTTACTCCACCTTGCCAATCTTTGATTGCCATGTACAGACAGTAATCTGTCAGCCATTCTTCATTTTCTTTTATAAATTTTTCATATTCCTTATCCGGGCTAAAACGTTCATACGCTTTTCGAAGCAGTTTAAAACGATTAAAATACATTTTTTCATAATCGATTTCATCAGCCTTGTTTCCAAAATCTGCCGCATCGCATTCATCCTTCGTCAACAGACCTTCTTTGATCAGACTTTCCAGATCAATAAAATATGGATTTCCCGCAAATGTTGAAAAAGACTGGTACGGAGAGTCGCCATATCCCGTAGGACCAAGTGGCAGAATCTGCCACTTTTTTTGTCCTGCTTCTTTCAACTGATCCACAAAAGTATATGCTTCTTTTGAAAAACAACCGATCCCATATTTTGACGGAAGAGAAAATATTGGTAATAACACTCCACTTTCTCGCATTTTGTTCCCTCTTTTCTTTCTCGCTTCTGTTTATTTTACAAACAATATAATTTACTGTACATGCCAAATATCATTGTTATACTCTGCAATTGTACGGTCAGATGAGAAATATCCTGCTTTCGAGATATTTACTACCATCTTCTCGGCCCATGCTTTACGATCTTCATACGCTTTCAATGCTTCTTCCTTCTTTGCTGCATAAGCTTTGAAATCAAGAAGTGTCATAAACCAGTCTTTATTTAACAACTCATTTTTCAATCTTGTCAAATTCTCTTCATGTCCGATTGCAAGTAATTGCTCTGATGTGATAAAGTCTACTGCTGCCTTGATGTCCGCATCTTCCTCATAGAATTTCTTTGACACATAATCAGCTTTTGCATAGTGTTCAATAACTTCTTCACTTGAAGCACCAAATACAAAAATATTATCGTCTCCAACAAGCTCATGGATTTCCACATTTGCCCCGTCTTCTGTTCCAAGTGTCAGTGCTCCATTTAACATAAATTTCATATTACCTGTTCCACTTGCCTCTTTTGATGCCAGTGAAATCTGTTCAGAAATATCACAAGCCGGAATCAGTTTTTCTGCTTTTGTCACGTTGTAGTTTTCTACCATAACAACCTTCAGATATGGACTTACTTCTGGATCATTGTTGATCAATTCCTGAAGACATAAAATCAAATGAATAATATCTTTTGCAATAACATATGCAGGAGCTGCTTTTGCCCCAAAAATAACTGTAATTGGTGTAGATGGTTTTTTCCCTGCTTTAATTTCCAGATATTTATGGATTATATACAGTGCATTCATCTGCTGACGTTTGTACTCATGCAGACGTTTGATCTGAATATCAAAAATTGACTCTGGATTTAATTCTACACCCTGGGTTTTCTTCAAATATTCGCAAAGTGCTTTTTTATTTTCTTTTTTCACTTCAAGTAACTGGTCTAATACATTTGCATCTTCTTTATATGCCAGTAATTTTTCCAGCCCGTTTGCATCATTTCGATACTCTTTTCCAATCACCTTATCAAGCAGTTCTGTCAGTCCTGGATTGCAGTGAATCAACCAGCGACGGAATGTAATTCCATTTGTCTTATTATTAAATTTTTCTGGATAAATCTGGTAAAATGGATTCAATTCTGTCTCTTTGAGGATCGCTGTATGCAAAGATGCAACTCCGTTTACACTAAATCCATAATGAATATCAATATGTGCCATATGAACTACATCATTTTTATCTATAATCACAACTCTTTCATCATCAAATTTTCTTCTTACTTTATCATCTAAAATTTCAATGATCGGAACAAGCTGTGGTACAACTTTGTTCAAGTAAGCGATTGGCCATTTTTCCAATGCCTCTGCAAGAATTGTATGATTTGTATATGCACATGTGTTTGATACAATTTCAATTGCCTCATCCATTGCAATTCCACGCTCTACTAACAAACGGATTAATTCTGGAATTACCATTGTCGGATGTGTATCATTAATCTGGATTACTGCATAGTCTGCTAAATCATGTAAATTGCATCCACGGGCAACACACTCGTCCAAAATCAGCTGTGCACCATTGCTTACCATGAAATACTGCTGATAAATACGGAGAAGACGACCATTATCATCACTGTCATCAGGATATAAGAATAATGTCAGATTCTTTGCAATATCTTCTTTGTTAAATGTAATTCCATCTTTTACGATTGTTTCATCTACGGAATCTATATCAAATAAATGAAGTTTATTTGTCTGATTATTGTATCCTGTAACTTCAATGTCATACATTCTTGACTGTAATTTCAAATCACCAAATGTAACCGGATATGTCACATCTGTTTTTGTAAGCCAGCTTTCTTTTTCAATCCATGGATTTGGCACTGCTTTCTGCAATTCGTCTTCAAATTCCTGTTTGAATAATCCTAAATGATAATTCAGCCCAATTCCATCTCCACTAATTCCCAAAGTTGCGATTGAATCAAGAAAACATGCTGCCAGTCTTCCAAGTCCGCCGTTTCCAAGAGATGGTTCTGGCTCTACTTCTTCAATCTCGCAAATATCTTTTCCATTTGCTGCAAGCAGCTCTCTTACTTCGTCATAAATCCCAAGGTTAATCATGTTATTAGAAAGCAATTTTCCAATCAAAAACTCTGCTGAAATATAATAAATTTTTTTCTTTGTAGCCGGAGCTTCTTTTTCTTTTGCCATTTCCTGCACAATACTTAAAAGTGCATAATAAATTTCTGTATTTGAAGCTGTATCCACTGATTTTCCAAGTTTCTGCTGCAATAATTCCTGAATCTTCATAAATGTGATTCTCCTTTCAAACATTTGCTTGTTTTCATTTTCTATATGTATTTTAATATGATTATATTTATTTTTCTTGCAAAATGCTCTTATTTTATAGTACAATACTATCAATTTTACAAATGATAGTTTTTAACAATCCAATCTTTTACTTTTGATAACATTTTTTGCAAAATGAAAGGAGCTCTATTATGAATATGAATGAATATCAAAATTATCATGAATCAAAATCGCATACTAACATAGAATTTCCTTACAACACTTATCTCTGCTGTATTCCTGTAGATTTTAATCAGGTTCCTCTTCATTGGCATGAAGAACTGGAATTTATCGTAATCACGAAAGGATGTGGGACCATATCTGTAGATTTCCATTCTCAATTAGTCTCCGCCGGTGATATTGTATTTGTACGCCCGGGGCAATTGCATTCTATTGAACAAAAAGAACATTTCCGCATGGAATATGAAAACATCCTTCTTGATCCTGCCATGTTAATAAGTGGAGAACAAGATTTATGTGCACAGCAGTTTATTCTTCCACTTTTGAACAACCACATTCGAACCGAAACATTTTTTACTCCTGCGCTTTCTTACTATTCAGAAATCGCATCCTGCATCCGGGAAATCGATCAGTTGTGTGATATACGTCCTAAAGGCTATCAATTAGGTGTAAAAGGAAGACTTTTTCAACTCATGTATCTTCTTATATCTAACCAGGTAAGTAAAAAAAATATTTCAAGTGCCCGTTTAAAATCACTGAACAAATTGAAAATGATTTTAAAATATGTAGAAGAACATTACGATGAACCAACTACCATTGATGATATGGCTGACTTAACTCATTATAGCAAATCGCATTTTATGAAATTTTTCAAATCACATATGGGAATGGGATTTATTGAATATTTGAATGATTACCGACTCACCATTGCCGCACGCCAGCTCGTATCTTCCGATGAATCAATCCTTACAGTTGCATCACTTTCCGGATTTGATAATCTTTCTTATTTTAATAGATTGTTTCGAAGAAAATATCACACTACTCCGGGAGCATATCGTAAGAAAACAGCTTCTGACGAATAATTCCTCATAACCAAAACACTGACCCTTTTTGACAAAAAAGATGACACGCTCCAAGAACATGTCATCTTTTTTATCAATATTATTCCTTGCCTTGCAAGTATAATTCAATTGGATCAATCGGATCAAACGGATTCTCCTCTTCCATCTTGGAATTCCTTCCATGCCTCCTTAAGAGCTCCCCACTTTTATTATAGACCCAAAATGAATATGCCAGAATCTTATTGATCTTTCCCATTTTTTCTTTTGTTGTCTTCGTATAGAATGTACCACCAACCTGAAATTTTGTCTTTTTGTGAATCATAGAAATCAATTCTGTTTCACACGTTACAGGCTCAGGTAAAATAGTATATGCTTTTCCAATACAATCTGTCTTATGGGAATCACTTCCGCCCACTTTCACTTTTCCATATTTTTCCGCAAGCTTCATTGCACCATCATTCGACTCGGGAGACTCACAGCAATTAAATGCCTCGACAAAATCAAATCGTTTCATCAATTCCGGGGACTTGTAAAAACGTTTTGTATTCGTAAAGCTTAAATACTTTTCACCACATGGATGTGCCGGTCCCAATACACCTCCATTACGATGTACCAAATCGATCAGCACCGGTGCCGGCATTCCACGAAGCTCCAGAAGCTTCATCTTCACACCTTCCGGCATAATCACAAGAATATGTCCTGCATCCCTCGTATCATACTCAATTCCTTTTAACACTACAAAATCTGTGTGTCGTTTTCCTTTGATATGTTCTTTCCAATAACGATATCCGTTATACGTGTTATGGTCTGTTATGACCATTCCCTGAAATCCTTTTTCTTTTAAGATCGTAATATATTCTTCTACGCTAACCCTACTGTCAACAGAGCCTTCTTTTACATGGCAGTGCATATCAATTTTCATACGAAGCATCCCCTTTGCCTTTTCTTACTGTCTGCTATCTATGCAGTACAGTTGTATTACTTATCATCATCTGTAATAATAATAAAATCATCATCATCTTCCAGATCATCTAAATCTGTATAATCGTCTGGATTGTAGCCGTCAACATAATCACTTTCTTCTTCATCTTCATATTCTTCGTCATCCAAATCGATTTCATCCAGATAACTCAAGTCTGGTTCTTTCTTCGGCTTGTCATCCGGTTTATCATCTGACTTATCGTCCGGCTCGTCATCTAACAAAATGGCATCATCGAACATAGCTCTTGCTTTTTCTACCTCATTCTCTGTAGAATTCTGTTCTCTTATCTCAGCTGCTTTTTTCAAATTCTTCTTTTTACGCTTACCGGATTCCAGTGTGAATTGAATTATACCACCGACAATTGCAACCAGTACCATGATTCCGTATCCGAAAATTGGATTATCAAACTCCGCCAATGTAGCAATTGCATCCCCTGCGAGCACTCCACCGAGTATACTTGTCACAACAATCATGATTGGTTCTACAAACTTCAATGCCAGTAATGCGATGACAAGGCCAATTGCCAGACATACACCCAGGAAAATCCAATCCTGTGGATTCACGAACAGGATTGCAATGTAAGTTCCTGTCAGAAGTGCCATCAAAAATATTCCAAAACGATAAAAAAATCCTGCCAGAAATGCCAACACAATTCCGCCTCCAATGGTTGCTCCTACCACAATCATCGGTTCTAATCCTGCTAATTCTGTCACAGCAAAACCAATTCCGGCACCTGCAACAAGTCCAAGAAGTGCACTCCACAAACGAATCAGTTTTAAACCAAACATACTTAAAAATATACCTATCACAGTTGTAACAATCAGCGCAATCATCATGTTTTCACTTACAACCTGATTCACTGTATCTGAATTTACACTTTTAAGATATTGATATACTTGATCAGCTATTGTACTTATGTCCATCTTAATCTCTCCTCTTTTATACTTATAGTTCCCCGTATGTTTCTGTATCTTTTTCTTTTGATACTATTCTTATTTTATCAATTTTTACATTGTTATACAAGTAAATCAAACGAAGTTCACAAGATGTACACGAAAAAATTTTTTCTGTTTAAAAACCTCAAAAAGCATTTCCTATCGTATAAAAAAGCAAAAAGTAAGAGCCGATACGATTATTCATCCGATTCATATCAGCCCTTACTTTATATGTAATTTTTTATTCATTTAATATGCTGGTGGTCTATACCTCCTATTCTTTTCTATTCTTACGATTCGTTCTCTGATGAGAATCACGTTCGAAATAGATTTTACTTCTCTCATAACTTTCTCGTCATTATGATCTTTCTCTATCTCTTCTCACCCAATATCGAGAATCCTTCATAAGTGGAACTTACTGAATATTTTTTGAAGAAGACCTTTTTCCATCTCTTTCAATGATTTTTTACTTTTCTTTTATCTTAGCTAATAAGATTTATTTATCACTCTTTCAGATGTTTTTGTCTGTTCAATTGTATTCGTTCAGTTCTTTTTGTTGACTTTATATTAACATTCATTTTCGTTTTTGTCAATATATTTTCTGTTTTATTTTAGTTCTTTTTGTTGACTTTATATTAACATTCATTTTCGTTTTTGTCAATATATTTTCTGTTTTATTTTA
>QUJA01000019.1 GCA_003480425.1 Firmicutes bacterium AM31-12AC | reverse complement strand
GACACCCCCTTGTTTGAGTGAGTATGTTGTTTGTTGGTACTTCAATTATACATCCTTCTACAGAGGGTGTCTTTCTTTTGTGCAATATTTTGGATTTGCTCATTTATAGGTTTTAGTTGAAAAGCAGGAGTGGTGACATTCCTGTTTTTGTTGATATAATTTTTGTCGCCTAAAAACAAAAAGGACAAGAAAAAGCATATAATGTTTGTTGTAAAAATAGAAATATAATCACGAAAAGGATATTTTTGCAATATTTTGTACAAAATATTGCATAGATAAAGCGAAACGAAAAAAATATAATGGCATCATAGAATTATTGGGAGGTACAAAAGAAAATGGATACGACAAGAAAATTAATGCAGTTTCATTTTATAGCGCAGGCAGAAACAGCAACGCATTATCACCAGAATCCGGAAATGTTTTATGTACTTCGTGGAAATCTGGATATCAAGATTGATGACAAAATATACAAAATGCAAAGTGGGGATATTATCCTTATCAATGCAAATAAACGACATACAGTAATTGGAAATGAAGAACTTTTAGGGGCGAGATTTGAGATAGATTTTCATTTACTGGCTGAATATATGGGATCTATGCAGCTGCTTTTCTGGTGTAATACAGTGGCAGATCGAAATCATGCTTACAGCAATCTTCGAAGATTGTTGGATCGCATTTTGACGCGGTATTTTGAGAAAGATGATAAGAGTGCATTATATCTGAATGCACTATATTTTGAAACATTATATGTACTGACCAGTAACTTCCTTGTAAAAGCAGATGATGTAAGATTGAATATAGAGGATTCACAAGATCGTATGAGAATTCGACAGATTCAAAATTATGTACAGGCAAATTATCAAAGTCAGATTAGTTTAAATGACTTAGCGGACAAATTGTATTTATCAAATGCATATTTATCTAAATATATAAAAAAGAATTTAGGAATGACATTTATGGAATATCTGAATAACGTACGTTTATTTCATGCAGTAGATGAGCTGATGTATTCAGATAAAAACCTGACACATATTGCTTACGATAATGGATTTCCGACATCAGCATCTTTTACAAAGACATTTCGTGATGTATATAAGGATTCGCCAAGTGAATATCGAAAAAAAATACAGGATGAAGAGAAAAAAGATGAAACAGAAACAACATTGCAGCAGGAAGAAGAGCAGCGTATACTGGAATATTTAAAATTTCGGACGCATAAAGAAAACCCACAATCGACACGAGAAAAAGAATATGTTATCAATGCAAAAAAGGTGAAGGAGACATTGTCAGCCTGCAGTAAGGCAATCAACATTGGGGATGGTTATTTACTGTTGCAGTCAGAAGCTCAACAGCAGGTTGAAAGAATTCAAAAACAGATTGGTGTAAAATACGCCCGAATTTGGAACATTTTGTCAAAAGAGCATTGCTTTAGCGAGAAAGACGGATATAATTTCCGAAAGCTGGATCAGGTGTTAGATTTTCTCCTGGATCATCATTTGAAACCATATCTTGAGGTGGGAAGTAAACCAAGTCTGTTTATGTATACACCGGAACGTAGTATAAATATAGAAAAAACAAAGGTGGATTCCTATGATTTCAAAACATTTTCTGACATCATTCGAGAACTATGCGTTCATCTTGTCAACCGATATGGAGTAGAAGAGCTGGAAACATGGTACTTTGAATATTGGAATGACCCAGCTTTGAACATCACAGAACCAGATGGGGAATATTATCAGAGGTTTGAACTGTTATATCGAACCATGAAGAACTATTCAGAAGAAATTTCGGTTGGTGGAGCCGGCTTTATATTAGGATATGAAACACTTGTCTGTAAAAAAATTTTTCCTATATGGAAAGCACGTGAAATCCACCCGGATTTTTTGTCGATTTGTTCATTTCAGTACATAGCATTAATTGAAGACGGAGGACGTTTAGGTAGAAAATCCATTGATTCGCAATATATGTTGAACCAGACTGAAATTATGAAAGAGGTTATGAAAGAGACCGGATTTCAAATACCGGAATTACATATTGATGAGTGGAACTTTACGATTTCAAACAGAAATGTGCTAAATGATAGTTGCGAACAGGGTGCATATATTCTGAAAAACTGTATTGATATGAATGGTGCAGTGGATATGATGGCATATTGGCATGCATTGGACTTGTATTCGGATTATTATGATACGGATACCGTATTAAATGGAGATTCCGGTCTGGTATCAAGGGATGGAATCTGTAAGCCATCTTTTTACGCATTTCAGTTTATGAACCGGCTATTGCCGAAAGTGTTGGAGAAGAATGACCACGCGATTGTTACAACAAATGGAAGAAATCGTTATGTGATTGCATGTCATAACTATAAAAGTTTATCTTCGCGTTATGTTTTTACAGATGAAGATGAAATTCAACTGGAAGATATAGAACAATATGTAGAAGATATTGATCCTATTAAGTTGAATTTCACAATTCAGAATGTAAAAGACGGAAAATATCTGGTGAAGATATATCGCGTGAACAGAGAATGTGGAAGTGTGCAGGACCTTTGGAAAAATCTGGATTATTCCAAAGGACTTATGCGTGATGAGGTAGATTATCTAAAGAGCAGTGCGATTCCAGGTATTGAAATGAAAACGATAGAAGTAGAAAATGGTGAGTTGTGTCTGACAAACAATCTGGAGATGCAGGAAATTCGCCTGATTGATGTTCAATATCGATATGATGTATAAAATTGTATATTGAAAGGGCAGGAAAATAACTGATTTTATTGACCCGTCCTTTTTTTTATGAGAAATAAAGGCAAATATTTACATATTTCAGGTAAAAAATATAAAAGTAAAGAGCACAAAAAACATGTATAGTAAATATATCAAATAAATAACTTGAAACGAGTTGTAAAATAAGTCAAAAGATGGAGGAAGAACATGAGTGAACGAAAAAAAGTATTGGGGTTGAATTTTGGACGTGTAAATGGAAATTGTAAAGGATTTTTAAAAGAAGCGATAAAAAATGCAGAGGCGCAGGGAGCAGAAGTTGAAATTATTGATACAATGAAAAAAGAAATCAAACCATGTATTGGATGTGGAGCCTGTTCCAGAATTCTTCAGAGCGGAAAGGGACAGATTAAATGTTGTCAGAAAGATGACTATGAAGAAATTTCCGATGCGGTATTGGCAGCAGACGCAATTATTGTTGCGGCACCGGTATATGTATTGGCTCCGACTGGACAGTTTAAAAACTTTGTAGACCGCTTTGGGCCTGCTCATGATAAGGCTTATATGTTATTTGAAAATGAGCTGCGTAAGGATACGAACGGCGAGGAATTAAATCCTGATTGTCTGAAGAGACATCTTGTATCTTATATTTCTGTAGGAGGAGCAACGACGCAGAACTGGGTGTCTTACGGAATTCCAGGTATGAATTTATTTGGTATGAGTCTGAATATGAAGGTGGTAGATCAGTTGGATGCATATGGTTCATATGTTCCGGACAATCATCAGAGATTATTAGAAAAGTCCGCAGAGATGGGAAAACATATCGTAGAAGCGTTAGATCAGAAAACAAGTGAGATTGAGTGGACATCAGATCCGGGAACATGTCCGGTATGTCATTGCAACGAAATGACCATGACAGGAACAACAAAAGTAAGCTGCCCGATTTGTGGTATTTACGGAAAACTTGTGGTAGATGGGGACGATGTAAAAGTTGAATTTTCGGAAGAAGAAAAGAGACGTAGCCGCTTGAGATTTACAGGAGTATTAGAACATCAGGTTGAGCAGGGAAGAAAGGACAGATATCCGAGATTTGATGAATATGTAAAGAAATTCCAGGCAATGCAGGATGAAATGTAAAACCAGATGATACTTTTATAAAAATTATTATCTGATAAAAGATGTAACAATTTTATACAAAGAAATTTTAAATTAAAAGAGGCAAGACAAAAATTGTTTAATAATTTTTGTTTTGTCTCTTTTTTTAGAAAAAATCATGACAAAATTATGAACTGAGAAAGGATGATTTGGGAGAAGTAGAGTTTGTGAAATAATTATACAATAAATTCATCAATTAAGAGATGGAGGAGAAATATGAAAGTATTAGGAATTTCTTTCGGAAGAAAGAACCAGAGAAGTGATGTCATGGTTAAAGAAGCACTGTTTGCAGCAAAAGCAGCAGGTGCAGAAGTTCAGTTCATCAACACAGTAACATTGAACATCGGGCATTGCCGTGCATGTGATTACTGTAGCAGAAACCGTGATAAAGGTGCTACAGAGATTCACTGCTGTATGAAAGATGATTACCATATTCTGGAAGAAGCATGTCTGGAAGCAGATGGTATCATCATCGGAGCTCCAGTTTATGCAGTTGGTATTGTAGGACAGTTCAAAAACTTTGTAGATCGTTTTGGACCATCCCACGACAGAGCAGCATTGATTGAAGAAAACAAGAAACGTATTGCAGAAGGTAAATCAGAAGATGAATTACTTGACCCAAGATACTTCAAAGACAGATATGTTGGTTACATCTCAGTTGGTGGAGCACAGACTCATAACTGGGTATCATTGGGACTTCCAATGTTAGACTTATTCAGCTTCTCATTCTGCATGAAATGTGTAGGACATGTAGATGCTTATGATCAGGGAAGAACAGGACATCCATTATTTGATTCTGCTTTGATGCAGAAATGTTCAGACCTTGGTAAAGCTGTAGCAGAATCTCTTGGAAAACCTTATGATGAGGTTGATACATGGGTTGGAGAAGAGGGCGTATGTCCAGTATGTCACAATCCACTGCTTAGCATGAACGGAACAACACATGTTGAGTGTCCAATTTGCGGTATCTGGGGAACATTGTCTGTAGATGGAGACAAGGTAAATGTAGAATTCTCAGAAGAAGAAAAGAACAGAGCAAGAAATACTACAATTGGTATTTACGAGCACTACAATGAAATTCAGAACATGATCAAGGTATGTGTACCAAAACTGGTTGCAAACAAAGATACACTTCCAAAGATGATGGAGAAATACAAAAACTTTGATAAAGAAATCGAATCTATGTAATAAAAAATTTGCATAGATTGCTGCCATAAAACCGGCAGAGGGTAGGAGATCAAAATGGGTGAAAAAAAATTAAATGAATACGGTATGACACCGTTAACAGGAAAACATTATTTTGTATACGGACTTGGTAACTTTGCATCACAGCTTTCATGGACAATGGTAAGTACATATCTTTCTATTTTCTATACAGATGTATTTGGACTTGGAACTGGTGCAGTAGCACTTTTGATGTTAATTGCAAAAGTATGGGATGGAATTAATGATCCAATGATGGGAACTCTTATGGAGCGTACTCATACAAAACACGGAAGATTCAGACCTTACATTTTTGTGGGAGCCATTTTCCTTGTAATCTTCACAATCCTGACATTTACAGTACCAGGATTCGGAAGCACAGGTAAACTGATTTATGCTTACATTACATATATTGGTTTAGGAATGTCTTACACAATGACAAACGTACCATACCTTGCATTGCCAGTAGTTATGACACGTGACCCTAAAGAAATCAATAAATTAAATGCAGCACAGATGATGGGTATGACAATCGGACAGATTATCTTGAACTTGTTTGTGTTAAAGCTTGTTCTTTGGTTTGGTAAAGGAGATCAGGCTGCAGGATATCATTCAACAGCAATTTTACTTGCAGTTATTGCACTTCCAATGTTCTGGGCAGTAGCAATTCTGTCAAAAGAAAGAATCACTGTTAAGAAAGAAGACCAGGGTAAAGTAAGTGATGGTCTGAAAATGGTATTCAAAAACAAAAATCTTATGTGTGCAATGTTATACTGCTTCTTTAACATGTTTGGTATGTTAGGACGTATTTCAGTAGCAGTTTACTTCTATCTGTATTGTGTACAGAACTTCGCATTCATCACAATTTTTATGATGATGCAGATGATCGTCGGAACAATTATTATGCCATTTACACCAAAGGTAATTGACAAACTTGGAAAACGTAATACAGCAATCCTTTCAATGGTTATTCAGGGCGCTTCATTGATTGTATTGTTTGTAGGTCCTTATGAAAATATTGTATTTGACTTTATTGTATTGGTTGTATATGGTCTTGGATATGTTGCAGGTCCATGTGGAGCTGGTATGATGGTTGATGCAATCGACGATTTTGATGATAAATATGAAGCACGTAACGACGGTATGGCATTCTCATTCCAGGGATGTGCTATTAAAATCGCAACAGCTATTGCAAACTCATTGTTCCTGGTTGTTATGGGAGCATTCGGATATGCCGGTGGAGTTGATATGACACCACATATCCAGACAGGTATCAATATTGCAGCAAACCTTCTTCCTGGAATTGTATTCTTCGTAGGAATAATTCCACTTCTGATCTATGACCTGGATAAACCGGGACATATGGAAGCTGTAAGAGAAAGACTTTCAAAACGTGATAGAGAGAAAAAGGCTGCAGAGGCGGCAGCTAAGTAAGGTGGCTATACACGGTCCTTGCGAAAAAAAGATAGTTGAACTTCTAGTTCAACTATCTTTTTTTGCAAGAACCGTGTATTGGAAGTGGAAGGAAAAATTTCCAGTTATCGAGTTGTTGAATATTGGATAAGATGAAGTTTGCTTGCTCCAAATCTTTCTTTAGTACTAATATCTTATATTGATACATTTGTTCAGAAGGATTTCCGATGCTTCCGGTACGACCTCGAAGTGAGCCATGTATTGCCCATTGTCCGAGTTCATTTTTGACTTTGTAACGATAAGGAATATGCCGGGTATCCAATTCATCACGAATCTGATTAAATATTCGCATGTTTGTTCCAATCCATAAAGTGTCTGAATTAAAAAATGTGAACATGAGAAATCCCTCCTTTTGAAAGAAAATGATATAAGTGTTAAGAGTAGAGTACCATATCTACGGCTCAATTACTACATTATCCGCAAGTATCTCCGGCTTATTTTTCATGCTGTCGGCTTCGGTAAGCTTACGGATTACTTTGCATGGAACTCCGGCGGCAAAGCTATTTGCAGGAATGTCATGGGTTACAACGCTTCCGGCGCCGATGACGCAATTATCTCCGATCGTAACGCCTGGGCATACTGTGACGGAGGCACCGAACCAACAATCGTTTCCGATATGAACCGGTTTGGCATAACATAAAAGCTTCTTTTCGCCAGCAGCGGTTAACAATTCTCTTCGTTCGTTGGCGAGCATCGGATGAATCGGAGTGACGATCGTTACATTCGGTCCAAAGTTACAGTTATCTCCGATGGTCACTTCTGCATCATCCTGAATTGTCAGGTTGAAGTTTCCAAAAAAATGTTTTCCGATTTTCGTGTGTGTTCCATAGTGAAAGAAAATTGGTCCCTGGATTCGGCTTCCTTCACCAAATTCGCCGATAATCTCGGAAAGAATAGAAGCTCTTTTTTCTATTTCATCTTCATATGTATTATTGTAATCTACATTGAGATTGTGAGTTTTTCTTTTTATAGCTACTAATTCTGGATCGCCAGGGCAGAATAAAATGCCTGCATTGATTTTTTCTTCTTCTCTCATAATAAACGCTCCTTTATAAGTCTGATTAAAAATAATATGAAATATCTATTAATAGAATTATACAAGTCAATGAAAAAAATATATAGTAGTTTTCTTGCTGTCTTATATATAAAATCTTATAAAAATTGGATAAGTATAAAGTGAGAGGAGCAAAAAAACAGCGTTGTAATCTTTGGACGACTTATTATATTACGATTCCGATATTTGCTATGACTGCAAATGCATTTGCTGATGATCGTCAAAAGGCGTATGATGCTGGAATGAATGAACATCTGACAAAACCGCTTGAAACAGAGGCGGTGCTGAAAGCACTTTCTAAAGAATAAGAAAAAGAATCAGAGTTAAAAAGTAAAATTACAATAGTCGAAATAAATCTGGAATACAGAAGTGATTCGGCTATTATAGATTAATAAGACTATGAAATTTGGTTTTGTGAAAAAGTTATTGAACAAATTTTTCCAGTGTATGGAGCAAAACTTCAACATCGATTGGTTTGGCAATATGTGCGTTCATTCCTGCAGCGAAAGCTTTTTTCTTATCTTCATCAAATGCATTGGCAGTCATTGCGATGATAGGAATTGTAGCACGTTGATTTTTCAGGTTTCGGATTAAGCGTGTGGTTTCATAACCATTTAAATTAGGCATTTGGATATCCATTAAGATTAAGCCATAATAATCTTCTGGTTTTTCCTGGAGGAGTGCTAAACATTGGCATCCATCTTCTACACAATCTACTTCAAATCCGTTTTCCTGAAGAATTGTCTCAGCAATCTCAGCATTTAATTTGTTATCTTCAGCCATTAAAATCCGTTTTCCAAGAGCGTGGTTAGTAACAATATTCGGTGAATATGTTTGACTCTCTTCAATCTGTTCCTGGGTGGCAATCAAAAATGGAATTTGAATCGTTGTTTTAGTTCCTTCATTTACTTTACTTTCAATCTGAATGGTTCCACCCATCAAGTCTACCAGAGATTTTACAATCGGAAGTCCAAGTCCGGTTCCGGCAATTTTATTTTCTGTACTGGTATGTTCACGGGTAAACTCTTCAAAAATATGTGGCAGATATTCTTCACTCATACCGATACCGGTATCTTCAATAATCATTCGATAAGTTGCAACATCACTTCGCTCGGATGGAATTTCAGAAATATCCAGTCTTATATGTCCACCGCGAGGTGTATATTTGATTGAATTACCTACGATATTTAACAGAATCTCACTTGTTTTTGTTTTATCATATACAATGTATGGGTGTTGAATATCCAGGTGCGTAGAATACGTAAGTCCTTTTTCTTTTAAAGCCGGTTCAAAAACGGTTTGGAGAGAATCACGTAATTCCTGAAAGTGTCCGGTATCTAATCTTAAGTCAGCTTTTCCACTTTCAATTCGTGCCATTTCAAGCACATAATTGATTAAAGAAAGCAGTAAAGAACTGGAAGATTTAATCTTACCGATATAATAGGTTACTTTGTCTTTTTCATCAATGTGCTTTTCAAGCAATTCGGAAAATCCAATAATCGCATTCATTGGAGTGCGGATATCATGACTCATATTGAATAAAAAACGTGTCTTTGCTTCATTAGCAGCTTCAGCCTTCTGAGCTGTTTTTTCCATTTCTTCTGCATGGAGAATATCCTTCAGCCGACGCATGCTGGCCTGCCAATAACCAATTGCCAGAAGACTTGCAATGATCAGGGCAAAGAAAAGACCGAGTACTACCTGATGAACGGTTGTCCACCCTTCTTTCGGAACAATTTCAAAATACCAGGTATCATTTGGAACAGCACATGCTACTTCAAGGGTATCCGTAGGAAAATAGCTTTGGCTTTGTGCGATTACAATTTTTTCTCCGGTATTTGTATTTTCCTTCCAGATTTGATATTCATAGCCTGCATTTTCTAATTTGTTCAACTGAATTTCTTCCATGAACTGATTCCAGTCAATGACAAGAATCGAAAATCCCCAGAAATTTTTTTCTCCGTTTGTATCATTTGTGTAGATTGGATCAAAAAGCAGTGAACCGGTGCCACCTTGTACAAGTTCATAAGGTCCTGCAATGGTATATTCTCCGGTTTCTTTAGTAAGGTTAGCTTCTTTTTTTCGTTCTTTGTTTTCAAGCATATCCAAACCAATAGCAGCTTCATTGCTTTCTAATGGATAGACATAGGAAATGACACCATCCGGAGCAAGTTCGTGGGCCTTGATCACATGCTGTTTGTCCTGCATGAGTTCAGAAATAGTAGCAAATTGTTGCGTATCAATGTCTCGCCCGGATTCTACAATCTGCTTGATCAGATTGGATTCGGCCAGATATTTATTCAATTGAGCTTCTATATGGGTGATCGTTGATTCTGCGGTGTAAGCAGCTTTTGATTTTTCTTCCTTTTCCTGTGTCTGGTTTTGATAATCTGTCAAACCGGCAGCAAGAACAAATGTAATGAGAAAAACAAGCGCTGTCTTTATTTCTAAATTTCTTTTATTTACGTTATCTTTCATAAGTAGAAAACCTCATTTGTATTATGTTTGCAGTTACAATTATACGCATTATTTTAATGAAGTAAAGTGAAAAAAATATGAAATTTAATTAGCGTGGGATCATAATAACAACAGTAGTTCCCTTTCCAACTTTACTTCGAATGGAAAGTGTGCCATGGCACATAGAACTCAGACGGGATTATACATTTTTCAGTCCGACATGATTTCGTCCATCGGAAAGTCCATTTATGTTCTTGTATAAAAACTTGCAATATTTATATGAAAGGAAGATAATATCAAAGGTGACATTGTAAGAATAGAGAAAAAGTGAAAGGGATAGATATCAAATGAAACAACAACACATGTTTTCAAATCAGATGATTGCAGCGATTCTTGTTCCGGTAATATTGGAGCAGCTGTTGAATTCGGTTATGGGAACTGCAGATACAATGATGGTAAGTAATGTCGGTTCGGCAGCAATATCGGCGGTGTCGTTAGTTGATTCAATTAATGTTCTGGTAATACAGGCATTTTCTGCTCTGGCAGCAGGTGGAGCAATTATATGTGCACAGTATATTGGACAGAAGAATAAAGAGCGGGCAAATGAGTCAGCACGCCAGGTTTTGTTTATCATCACAGCAATTTCAATTGTAGTCAGTTTAATCTGT
Organism: Firmicutes bacterium AM31-12AC; assembly: GCA_003480425.1. Taxonomy (GTDB): domain Bacteria; phylum Bacillota; class Clostridia; order Lachnospirales; family Lachnospiraceae; genus Schaedlerella; species Schaedlerella hominis. The sequence continues at coordinate 38,969 of QUJA01000019.1, read as the reverse complement.
CTTATTTTCCAGAAGCCGTTATTAAGAGTAATCTTTGGTTCAGTTGAAGCAGAGGTTATGAGAGCTTCGGAAATATATTTCTTCTACACAGCATTATCATTTCCATTTATTGCGGCGTATGATGCAGCAGCATCAATCTTCCGTGCACAGGATAATACCAAAGGACCGATGATTATTTCGATAATTTCCAATGTAATGAATATTGTGGGAAATGCAATTATGATATGGGGCTTTCATATGGGGGTTGCAGGTGCAGCAATTGCTACGTTAGTTTCACGTATCTTTTGTGCAGTTGTAGTACTGATTCAGTTAAGAAAAGACAGACAGCCAATCGTAGTGAGAGATTATATGAAAATACGTCCAAACTGGAGTATGATACGAAAGATTCTTGGAATAGGAATTCCATCCGGTGTGGAAAACAGTATGTTCCAATTAGGAAAACTGGCGATCCAGTCAACGGTATCAACTCTTGGTACAGCGGCAATAGCAGCACAGGCTATGACTAATATTTTGGAAAATCTCAATGGTATTGCAGCAATCGGAGTTGGCATTGGACTTATGACAATCGTAGGTCAATGTATGGGAGCCGGAAGAAAAGACGAAGCGGTTTATTATATAAAGAAATTGTGTGTGATCGCGGAAGTTATTATTATTGTAAGTTGTCTGACAGTATTTGCGTTGACGAAACCGGTTACAATGTTAGGTGGAATGGAAAGAGTAAGTGCAGATATGTGCTTCCATATGGTGATGTGGATCACAATTGTAAAACCATTTGTCTGGGTTCTGTCATTTATTCCGGCATATGGTTTGCGCGCAGCAGGAGATGTGAAGTTTTCAATGATCACATCCTGCATTACGATGTGGGCATGTCGTTTTTGTCTTTGTGTATTTTTAATTCGTGTCATGGGATTTGGACCAATGGGAGTCTGGATCGGTATGTTTGCGGACTGGACTGTTCGTGGAATTATATTTACATGGAGATTCCATAGCCGGAGATGGCTGGAGCATAGGGTTATTTAATATAAAAAGAAAAACAGCTCCCCGGTGTTTGTGCCGGGGAGCTGTTTTTATAATCATGAGAAAGAGAGCTAAATTATAAAAAATTTTGGACGATTTTACATTCCGTCTTTGAGGATATCATAGTCTCTGAGTACCTTTTCAATAACATTTCCTTTGACAAGCTTCAGAAGCGGCTTTTTGAGTGCATTAAGCGGACCAGGAAGTGGAATTTCCAGTGGAGATTTTCCATCCATAAGTTTTACGCTGCTGTCTAGAAGTTCACGGATATCATAAACACTTCCCCATACTTCAGGGACACCTCTGTCGACTTTGAGAAGTCCATAAACAGCTTCCATAGCAGTACGTACAGAATACTCTGTTGTGAAAACGGTGTCGCGAGGAGTATCAGCAAACTGTCCGAGGAATGCAAAGTTGACACATCCGTCAGGAATGACATCCGGGCGGTCACCTTTTGTACGAGGCATAAAGAAAGCAGTAATGTAAGGCATCATTGTCGGTACACAGATCGCACTATTTTCTGCAAGATCCATAATCTGGTCTTCAGGTACTCCGAGATGATACAGCCATTCAGCAGTGATTTCTTTACCTGTACAATCTTTCATAGGTTTCTTAATATAGTCTCCAGGCACATCTGTAAATAAGCCATATACCCATACACATACCTGGTCTTTATCCTGATCTTTAAACTGTCCTTGTCGATTAATTGTCCAGCTAAGCAGCCAGCTTGAATCCTGACAACTTACGATACCTCCTGTTACAACATTTCCTGTGCGAGGGTCACGTTTGCAAATATCAGTGATATATGGGATGATCTTATCATCGAGAGTTGTAACAGTTGCAGATTCCCAGTTCGTTTTTGAAATGTCAGAACAGAATTTTTCCGGATGTCCAAAGGATGGATCCTGTCTGGCAATATTCTTCCAAAGATTCCATACACCGCTTGTACGGACTTCAGCATCTCCGTTCGGGGCATGATTCTGATCTCCATAAATGGTTCCCTCTGTACAACTTCCGTTCGTAACAAATACGAGATCATTTTCCGTCAAAACGATGCCGCTTTCTTTTCCATTTACCTTACATTCTATAGCAGAAGCAATCTTCTTATCTCCTTCAAATTTAAATACAACGTTTGTAACCTCTGTATTGAACTGGAAGTCAACACCAGCAGCCTCCAAATACTTTTGCATAGGAAGAATCAGAGATTCATATTGATTATATTTTGTGAATTTCAATGCACTGAAATCAGGCAGTCCGGCAATGTGATGGATAAATCTCTGGAAGTAGAGTTTCATTTCAAGAGCACTGTGCCAGTTTTCAAATGCAAACATTGTTCTCCAGTATAACCAGAATGTAGAATCGAATACTTCATCATCGAATACATCTTCAATAGTCTTATCGTACAAATCCTCATCTTTTGTCATAAAGAGTTTCATGATCTCCATGCAGCCCTTCTGACTCAAATTAAATTTACCATCTGTATGTGCATCTTTACCACGATTGATGGTAGCACGACAAAGTGAGTAGTTTGGATCATGTTTGTTGAGCCAGTAATATTCATCCAGTACAGAAACACCAGGTGTTTCAATAGAAGGAATACTGCGGAACAAATCCCACAGACATTCAAAATGATTTTCCATTTCACGTCCTCCACGCATTACATAACCGCGGGAAGAATCGTAGATTCCATCACATGCACCGCCGGCAATATCCATCGCTTCCAGAATATGGATGTGAGAACCAGGCATTTGTGCATCACGTACAAGGAAACATGCGGCAGCGAGAGAGGCAAGTCCGCTGCCTACAATATAAGCATGTTTGTCATCTACACCTTCCGGCTTTTCAGGATGAGCAAATGCTTCATAGTTTCCATTAGAATAGTAGATTCCCTTGCTGTTTCGCTTATATTTTCCTCGCTCTGTATTGCGATAATTGTTCTTAATGGAAATGTCATCAGTTTTCTTTTTACTGAACAAAGGTGAAATAGATTGAGATGCATCACCATTTTCAGATTTATTTTTTGCTTTCTGTGCGAGGTATATTGCAGTACCTGTTCCTGCTGCAACTGCTGAGATCATACCAAGTTTTGATTTTTTATTTGCCATAATATAACCACCTTTCTGTGAGCTATCCATTTGTTATGATTATAGTATGAGCATTTTTATTTGTTTTCAATTTACAAAAAGGGAAAAATGATAAAAAACTTATCAAATCATAAATGTCTTTAAAGTGATAATAGAAGGTCATACGGCTGATGCCGCAGTCTTCTGTCAAATATTAGAAAATATGATAAGGTATATACAAAAGATTGATAAATGAAGTATTTAAAGTAGTGCAAAAATGCGAAAAATGTAAATTTTTGAATTCTGTGTTGTATACATCCTGCATTTCTTGATATAATAAATCAGTTAAGGTTCGACTAAATTTTATGGAGGCTAAACTTATGAAACAGAAAAGTGGTTTTAGCGGGCAGATTGGTTTTGTGTTTGCCGCTGCTGGAAGTGCTGTAGGAGTTGGAAATCTCTGGAGGTTCCCATATCTGGCAGCAAAAGATGGGGGAGGACTTTTCCTGATTATTTATTTGGTATTGGTAGTTACTTTTGGATTTACATTATTAACGACAGATATTGCAATTGGACGTAAAACTGGAAAAAGTGCAATTTATGCTTATGAATCGATGCGTTCGAAGTGGAAATTTTTAGGGATTTTGACATTTCTGGTGCCGGTACTGATCATGACATACTATGCAGTTATCGGAGGATGGATTCTGAAGTATATAACAATTTATTTGTTTAGTTCAGGTAAAGAAGCTGTAGCAGATGGATGTTTCACGGGATTTATATCCTCACCATCTTCGGTGTGGTTCAGTTTGCTGTTTATGTTTTTAACAGCACTGATTGTTTATAATGGAGTTGAAAAGGGAATTGAACGTGTATCAAAATTTATCATGCCAATACTTTTGGTGATGGTAATTGTGATTGCAATTTTTTCATTGACACTCAAAACAACTTTAGATGATGGAACTGTCCGTACAGGCTTACAGGGAATGATGATTTATTTGAAACCAGATTTGACTGGCGTTACAGTAGGGCGTTTTCTTCAGATTACGCTGGATGCGATGAGTCAGTTATTTTTCTCTTTGAGTGTATCAATGGGTATTATGATCACATATGGTTCTTATGTAAAGAAAGATGTTGATCTGAACAAGGCAGTATCCCAGATTGAATTGATGGATACAGGAGTAGCATTTTTAGCAGGTGTTATGATCATTCCGGCTGTATTTGTTTTCTCAGGACTTGACGGAATGTCAGCAGGACCTGGACTTATGTTCGTGTCTCTGCCAAATGTATTCTTTAGCATGGGAAAAATCGGAAGATTTATCGGAATTTTATTCTTTGTACTGGCGGGATTTGCAGCATTGACTTCTTGTATCTCAGTATTAGAGTCTATTACAGCAAACTGCATGGAACTTTTCCATACGGAAAGAAAAAAGACAACAGGAGTTTTGTCTGTTATCTATTTGACAGCAACAGCAGTTATAGCATTGGGATATAGCATATTCTATGTAGAAGTGGCATTGCCAAACGGAAGCACAGGTCAGCTGTTGGATATTATGGACTATATCAGTAACAGTTTCTTGATGCCGTTTATTTCATTGTTGTCGGCAATTCTGATTGGATGGATCATGAAACCATCATGGATTGCAGAAGAGATGGAATTAAATGGAAGCAAATTTAAACGTAAAAAGTTATATAATGCCATGATACGTTATATTATGCCGGTCATTATGTTGATTCTATTCTTACAGTCAACAGGTGTACTGAATTTAATTATTAAATAATAACTTTATATATTTTAAAAAACGAACTATATCATTGAATGGATGACATAGTTCGTTTTTGTTATGCATATGACAAAAAGGTCCTGAGTGTGGACCTTTTTTAGTTCCGGAAATTTATATTATGGATTACATTTTTTGCATGGTTCATACCCCATTTTAATTACATCAGCTCTTTTTCCGGTGTATTTTTTGCGATTTTTTTTCTTCATCTGTTTTACACTTCCGCAAGTTGGATAGTGGAATTTGTGGTTGTTTGTGTTTAGCACGTAGATAGTGGAAGAAGATGAATTTTTGGTTGTTGAGCTGCTGTCGGAAGAGGTGTCGGCTTTGCTTTCTCCGGTAGCATAATCAATGGATACGCCAGGCTGAACATTGTATACAAATATACAAAAAAGAATACCCTCCCCATTGTCTTCAACAGACATCGCTTCCATAACAACCCCAGACGCAACAAGATTATCTCCGTCATAAACAGGCGTTACCCGATATAATACGTGGTTGCCGGTTTCTTTTATATAATCAGCTGTCATATTTTCAAAAGGAAGCATACCTTGTACATTTAGATATCGTGTTCCGGTAATCAAGTTACGTTCATTGTCATTCTCACCAGTAAGCTGATACCCTATTAAATGACAACGATTATAGAGATATTTTCCATCAACGAAATCATATTTTACAGTATGCCATCCGGAAGGCTTGATTTTGCCGATAGCCCCTCGTTTTTCGGTTGGCATTAAATCTTTTCCGACATTTGCATATGCAACACCGCATCGGCCAAGCTTGTCTAGTGCACTGTACGTTTCAAAGGAAGTGGATACATTTAGTTCACTCTCAGTGAAATAAGGGGTGTTGTTATTAAGAACAACATAAGGTCTTTAGAGTAAGTCGGAATGCCTGTCAGATCAAAAGAAGTCGAAGCTGCTTTTGCTGCAAACGTCTCGCTACAAACAGAAAGTGAGAGTAGGAGCACTAAAAATAGAGAGAATAATCCTTTGGAACGAAAAATAACTTTTTCCAATCTTTTCATTTTACATAAATCTCCTCTGTTATTTTATCGTGTGAGGAACCGACGAAATCTTCACTGGAAATTAGCTTCCATCCATGCTCAGACAGTGGAATATCAAAATAAAAATCAGCAGGATAGTCCCGGTTCCATTTATATAAGATTATCTTTTTAATTTTTTGCTCAAACGCAGCAACAGAACAGTCTTCAACAAAACATATATCATTGCAGGCAGCTTTACTTAGGAAATTCTCATCAATGTTATAATTTTGAGAATTGTTGATATAATTTTCGGAATCCTTAAATTGCTTTTTTGAATAGTGGTTCATCCAGAAAATTTTTCCAGAAGCCGATTTAAGGATTCTCTCTCTTAGAGTACGATCCTGACTCTGCCTTCTATGATTGAAAAGCATGCCCATATTGTTATCTACGCAAGTTATTAATATCATAATAGTGTATACCTCTTTCTATTGATAATTATATTATATGGTTTTAGATAAAAATATCAATGCATTGTAAGAAAATGGTAAAAGGGAACAGCTATAGCTTTTCATATACCGAAATTCTATAGCTGTTCCCTTTATAGATGTCTTATAGGTTTATAGGAACCTTATTTTGATTTTACATAAGTGTTCAAATCATGAACACAATATTCGTTATATGGATATTTATCAGTTGTTACATATCCAGCCGGAGCATCAATTAACTGTGGAATACGGTTTACGATGGTAGCACAAGTCATTTCTACAGTCGCAGGCCGATTTACAGAAACAGTTGTTTCAGGTTCGCCGATAAAGGTCCAATCATTTCTGTCAAAGTCATCTGGTGCGAATACTTTGCCTACACATTCGGTTTCGAGAGTGATGCCTTCTTCTGTCTCAGTAGTAACAACAGCACGCATACCCGTCGGATCACCAGCTTTGATTGTAGCATTTAAAGTTGTAGAGAAAAGATCTGCGGTATGGGTAGTAGGATAACACTTCTGCGTCTGTGAAATAATATGAAGGTTCATTTTGCTGCAAAGCCAACCATTTTGATTCCACATATATGCCGGAACATACTGACCACATTCAATAAGTTCTTTAAGTTCATCTGGTGACATAGTGTTAATATTTGCAATTTCTTTTTCGAAACGTTCTGGCGTAAATCCTGCACCATGACCTTCTGCAAGTGCGATACCATAATCTTCTACGTTATACCAACTGCTACCATGAATTTTTGTGATTTTGAATGAAGAACCGGCAAGATTTGTAACCATAGTACCCCAAACAAGATCACAGTAGCCAACACCAGTCAGTGTACAGTTGCCCTCTTTAGCAAGTTTGTCCAATTTGTGTGTAAGAGCAGGAGAAGAGTTCCATGGATATAGTGCTTCTTCACAGGTTGTAATCGCATTGATACCATGCTTTGCACAAATTGTAAAAATGTCTTCGAGTTCTGCGATGGTGCTTCTAGTAGCAATGATGCAGACATCCGGTTTCAGATTTCCAAGGATTTCATCTGCCTGGCTTGCATCTGCAATCTGAATTCCGGTAGCCGGATAGCCATCACCTGCAATCTCTGCTGCATCTTTACCTAAAATAGCAGGATTCACATCAAATGCGGCAACTAATTCTGCTCCTTTTTCAATTCCGTAACGAATCAAGTATTTTCCCATTTTACCACAACCGTATTGAGCGAATGTAATTTTTCTTTCCATAAGATACCTCCTTGATTAATACGTATTTTTTGAACTGTTTTGATATAATTATTCTATACCTTTCCAAGAGTCAGCGTCAAGGCAGGAAATCATTTCAAAAAAGTTTGTTTATCAATGTTAGCAATAAAAAATGGCTGCCTGGAAATTCCAAGCAGCCATTTTTAAGAAAGAAAGTGTAAACTATTTGCAAAATAGATGTTTGACTAATGAAAGAAGACCGAAATGCTCAGATTTCATATAATCATTTACAAAATTGTCACAATACATATAACGTTCTGTTCGCATCCATTCTGGAAGAGAAAGTGAATCTAAAGAATTTGTATAAGTTACGAATCTCATAACAGTGCCCCCTTTTAATTTATTTCCGTTTCTTTTAGTTACTTATATTGTAGCACAAAAATAAAGAAAAACTATGGGAAACAATTCTAAAAACAAGGTAGAAAATATGTGTTGTCAGCACAAGAAATGTGCTATATTAAGAATAGAAAATGAGAAATTAAAAAGAGGAGAGGGCGTATGAGTTTTACAATTGAAGATATGATGCTGACAGCGGAAAACAGGTATGCAATGAAGTTTCTGGCAGGGCAAAATGGCTGGGCTAATTCTATTAGCTGGGTGCATCTTTTGGAAGATACAACGATTATACAGAATTTCTGGGGAAAGGAGCTTGCAGTAACAACAGGGCTGGGATTTCCAGACAAAGAAGATTGGATGCAATTGGCGATACAGTTAAACAGACATCATGCATCAGGGCTGATCATTAATGTAGGGCAGTATATTCATGAGGTACCGGAAGAATTGAAAATGTATTGTGATGAAAATGATCTTCCACTCTTAACGGTGCCATGGGAAGTACATTTGTCAGACATGATAAAAGATTTCAGTATTCGTGTGTTTTTACAAGATAGTACAGATGAACAGATTGCTTCGGCATTGATTGCAGCCATTGAATCTCCTGATAACCAGGAGGCATATCGAAAAGAGTTATTACAGTATTTTGACGTGGATGGAAGTTTTCAAGTGCTCTTACTTACTTGTGAAGGACTAGATGCTATGGATACAGTGGAACGAAGAAAATTATCCTATAGAATACAAATGTATCTGGAGGATATTACACATAATGCCAGTTTCTTTTATTACAATTCAGATTTTGTACTGGTTGCCAATGCAATTACAGAAGAGTTTTTATGTCAGCTTGCAGAAGGTGCATTAAAAAGAGGGAAAAAACGAATGCCGGGGGTGGAGTTATGTGTAGGAATCGGAAGCAAATGCATGGACATATCACAGCTTTCGGTAAGTTATCAGAGAGCAAAGGCGGCAACCCACATGGCGATGACACATAAAAAACAACTGGTAAAATTTGATGAGTGCGGGCTATATCGTCTCCTTTATATGGTCAAAGACGAGGGTATTTTAAATGAAATCGAAACTGAATGTTTGAAAGAACTCGAAGAATATGATCATAAACATAATGCAGAGTATGTGGAAACGCTGCAGTCATATCTAAAACATAACGGAAGTATACAAGCGGTGGCGGCAGAGCTGTATACGCATCGGAATACAGTATTATATAGAATAGGAAATATCAAGAAAATTTTGAACAATGAGCTTAAAACACCGGATGAGAGATTGCCGTATCAGATTGCATTTTATATCAGAAGTATGCAGGAAGAAAAAAACTCTTGACAAAGCAACATGAACGCTGTTCATATAGCGGGATATTTTGAATATAGTAGAAAAGCTGTAAACTAAGAAATTAGTGAGCAGCTTTTTTTTAGTTGTTTTGTGTGAATAGCATATGTTATACTAATACAAAGCATATTTCTTATGAATCTAAGGTGACAATTCACCATCTATTTTCTAATTTCATTTCAGAAGTCTATGCTTTAGATACCAATAGTTATGTAAAGCAGGAGGCGGCTGAAAAAAGTAGATGACCTCCTGCAAAAAGGAGGAAAAGTGAATATGTCAAAACGAAAGAATGGACAGAGAAGCGGTGCTGAATGTTAATGAAGGCCATAATCAGGAACTGATGGAACACTGTCAAACCTTGAAGGAATATGCTCAGTATGTAGCGAAAGTCCGTAAATATACTTCTTTAGGAGAGTTGTCATTAGAAGAAGCGGTAGAATGTGCCGTTGAAGAATGTATAAAAGAAGGAATATTAGCGGAATTTCTAATCCAAAATCGAGCTGAGGTGATTAGCATGAGTATATTCGAATATAACAAGGATGAAGAAGAGAAAAAACTGAGGAAGGCTGAATTTGAGGCTGGACGAGAGGCTGGAATCGAGGAGGACCGAATGGCTGGACTGGAAGAAGGTCGAATGGAACTGCTAAAGCAACAAATCCAAAGAAAACTTTTCAAAGGAAAATCAATAGATGAAATAGCAGAAGAATTAGAAGAATCTGTTACCGTTATACAGAATCTTATAGGTGAGTGTGAAATAAAATAGTTTGAATGTTAGAAGAAGCTGCAAACTAAGAAATTAGCGAGCAGCTTCTTCTTTATATGAGCGCAGTTTCATTTGAGATTGAAAGTTAATCTGTTTTCTTTTATAATAAGAGAGATAGTCACAATGGAGATAGATTGTGAACGAGCAGAGAAAAGGAGAAAGAATACAAAATGGAAAAGAATGTATTAGCAGTTATTGCAGGACGTGAGATTACAGAAGAGGAGTTGAACGCATTTATCCAGAGACTGCCTAGAGAACAGCAGATGTATGCGACAAACCCACAGTTTAGAGAGCACTGCAAAGAGCAGTTAATCGCGATGAATGTACTTGCACAGTGTGGAGTTGATGAAAAACTGGAGGAGACAGAAGAGTTCCAGAAGCTTATTGCGGATGTTAAAAAAGACATTTTAGCACAGCTTGTATTAAAGAATACATTAGATGCAGTAACAGTTTCAGATGAAGAAGCAAAAGAATTCTTTGAGAATAATAAGCAGCGTTATGCAAAACCTGCTACAGTAAGTGCAAAACATATTTTGACAGATTCAGAAGAAAAATGTAATGACATTTTAGAAAAAATTACAAGTGGAGAGAAAGAGTTCGAGGAAGCTGCGAAAGAATTTTCTACATGTCCATCAGGAGCACAAGGAGGAGACCTTGGAGAGTTTGGCAGAGGACATATGGTGAAAGAGTTTGAAGAAGCAGCATTTGCAGCAGAGGTTGGACATGTTGTAGGACCGGTTCAGACTCAGTTCGGATATCATTTGATCAAGGTTGAACAGAAGAATGATGCCAAGGAAGCAGATTTTGAAGAAGTCAAAGAACAGATCAAAGCAGAAGCCTTGAAACAGAAACAGGATAAAGCTTATTCAGATAAAGTAAATGAATTAAAAGCAAAATATATTCAATAAAAATATATAAATAAGTATGTTTAAGTTCTACTTATTCCCGTAAGATTATGAGAATATAATCAAAAATCAAGATAGTTAGTTAGATTGGAGAAAATATGAAGAAACGAAGTGCGATATTATTGGCTTTATTATTGAGTGTATCTATGATAAGCCCGGCATTAACCTATATGCAGGTTTATGCTGAAGACAGTGTGAATAATGTGATTGTAGAAAGCGAGGAGCCGATAAACATTTCGGGTGCGGGTGAAGTAGAAACACAGCCGGAAAAAAGTGGTGACAATGTGAACAGCGGGACTGATACAACAGATACAGAGGATGCCGGACAAATTGAGGAAGATAAAGAAGCAGGTGAGAATGCAGGTAAAGGTGAGGATGAGAGTACAACTAAGAGTGATGAACTGACAGGGGAAGAAGAAACTGTTTCAAAACCAGAAACAACTCCAACACCGGAGCCTGCACCTTTACCAAATCCGGAGCCTGCACCAGAACCGGAACCAACACCTGAGCCAAATCCGGAGCCTACACCAGAACCAAATCCGGAACCGGGAGAAGACACAAAAGTTCTCGAAGATGGAACATATAAAGTACAGGTGACATCAAGCAGTGCTATGTTTAAAGTGACAGATTGTGTATTAACGGTAAAAGAGGGATTGATTAGTGCACAATTAACGTTGAGTGGAAAAGGATATGGATATCTGTATTCAGGTACTGCAGAGCAGGCAGCTGTGGCAGAGGCATCACAATGGGCACCATATGTAGTAAATGACAATGGTGGATACATGTATACAATCCAGATAAGTGGGCTGGATACAGAAATTCCGGTTGCAGCTTATTCTATAAAGAATAAAAAATGGTATGACAGAACACTGGTATTCCAGTCAGACTCTTTACAGAAACTGGAAGATGGAGGAAATGGTGACGGTGGAATTTTGCCAAATCCACCACAGCCTTCACAACCGATAACTCCGGTAACACCGACGGAGCCAACAACACCAAATGTTCCTACAGTGCCGTCACTTCCGGAAGCGTCAACACCTGGAACTGGAAATAATGGAAATACAGGAAATACAGACACAAATACGGACTCAAAATACGATTCTAATACAAGTGGTTCTACCTCAAAAGTAGAAAGTACAACAGCCTTGGCAGATGGAACATATACTCCGGATGGCTTTAAGTGGTCAGGCGGAACCGGAAAAGTGCAGATTACATGTAATGAGATTACAATTCAAAACGGACAGGCATTTGCAACATTGGTATTTAGCAGTGACCATTATCAATATGTAAAAGCAAACGGAAATACATATTATACGACAAAGGGTTCAGGAACTGCGACAGCGGTAATTCCGGTGGCATTAAATCAGAATAACCGCATTATAGCAATGACGGATAAGATGTCAGTGGCACATGAGATTGAGTATCACATTTATGTATATCTGGCAGCCGCTAACGGAAGTGATGCAAATGAAAGTAAAGCAATAGGAAGCGGCAATAATGATAGTAAGACACTCGATGAAGAAGCTCCGGAAATCATGGGGCTGGAATATCAGTCAGAAACAAAAGTAGAACATGCAGAATGTTTCAAGATTTATCATTATGAAAAAGGAATCGTTCTCTTAGAAGTAGATATGACAAAAAATACTGCCAGAGAGTCTGAAAAAGAAGAAGATAAAAAAACATCTGAAGATGCAACAGCAAAGCTTTATCAGGCAAATATTGTAAAGTATTTACTTGTTCCGGAAAATGTAAATATCCCGGTCGGACTTGACCAGGACATGATACTTATAAATATCCCGGCAGACAGAGCTTATGTAGCATCTGAAGAAATTTTGAAAACGATGGAGCAATTAGATTTGCTGGATTTGGTAGCTGCAGTTGGTTCTAAGAAAAAAGACTGTACAATTTCTGAAATCGCAGACAGAATGAGTAAAGGAAAAGATGGTAAATCAGCAGAGGTTGTATATGGAGGAAGCTATGATGCTCCAAAATATAAAACCTTAGTAAAACAAAAAGTAGACCTTGCAATCTTCCCGGCATCAATCCTTCCTCAAAAAGAGAGCGATACAAACAAAGATACGCTTACAGTAAAAGAACAGACAGAACGTTTTAATGAATATACAGAAAAATTTGCAATGCTTGGAATTCCATTTATCGTAGACTGTTCAGCAAATGAAAAGACTGAGCTCGCGAAAAAAGAATGGATAAAAGTATACAAAGTGTTATTCGGATGCGAAGAAGCCATTGGGGACGGGGAATAGTGGCTCTTCTGATACGGGAAGTGTACAAAACGAACAGGTGAATGATATGAAAAGAAAATGGTATCAATATATTGCAGTTCTGCTTATATGCATATTTGCTTTAACCGGATGTGGTTCGTCGCAGGAGAAGGAGAAAGAGAATCAAGACTCAGCCCCTGAGATTGCCGGGCTTACCTATGAAAAAACAATGGATCTGACCTATGCAGAAGAATTTGATGTATACTATTACAAAGACGGATATAAGCTGATCAATATTCAGGAAAGCGGAAAATATTTAATCGTGCCGGAAGGAAAAGAAGCTCCGGAAGGATTGGATGAAGACATTAAAATAATCCAGCAGCCATTACAGCATGTCTATATGGCAGCCAGTGCCTCTATGTCCTTGATCGCCTCTATAGATGCGGTGGATTGCGTGAAGTTTTCCGGGTTGGACGAATCAGATTGGTATGTCGATGCTGCCAGACAGGCCATGCAGGATGGAAACATGATATATGCCGGGAAATACAGTGAGCCGGATTATGAAAATTTGGTAGACGGAGATTGTGATCTGGCAATTGAGTCGACGATGATACTGCACACACCAAAAGTACAGGAAATGATAGAAGATCTGGATATTCCGGTGCTGATAGACTATGCAAGTTATGAATCCCATCCGCTTGGAAGAACAGAGTGGGTAAAACTGTATGGAGCTTTGTTTAATAAAGAAACAGAAGCAGAAAACTTCTTCTCTGAGCAGGCAAAAATCATCGAAGATTTGGAAGGCTTTGAAAATACAGAAAAGACGGTGGCATATTTTTATATCAATACAGATGGAACCGTAGTAGTTCGAAAATCTGATGATTACATACCGGCTATGATCGAGATAGCGGGAGGACGATATGCATTTTCGGATTTAAAGAATCCGGATAATAATGCTCCATCAGTAAAACTGACAATGGAAGAATTTTATGCGACAGCAGTAGATGCAGATTATCTGATTTACAATGGAACAATTGTGGGACAAGTAAGCAGTATTAAAGAATTAGAAGCAAAAAACAATTTGTTTTCAGAATTTAAAGCTGTGAAAAACGGAAATGTCTGGTATACAGGAAAAAATCTCTATCAGTCAACGGATACAGTCGGTGAATTGATCCGAGATATTCATTTAATGCTGACAGAAGAAAATCCACAAAATATGACATTTTTACAGAAAATGGAATAATTAAGATAATGGTGAGATAAAAGATTGGTGAGAAAATATGGAAAATCATAGTTTTCAAATGGAAAATTTAAAAAGACGTTCCAGATATACGATGGTGTTTATCACAATGGCAATTCTATTTTTTATAATTGTAGTGTTAAATATCAATACAGGAAACGTACATATTTCGGTGGCAAAAATCTTGAAAATTTTATTTTTAAGAGACGGAGAAGCTGTAGAATATAATATTATATGGAAAATCCGATTGCCGAGAATATTGATGGCAGCATTGCTCGGAGGAGCATTGTCATTGTCGGGATTTTTGCTGCAGACATTTTTCTCAAATCCAATTGCAGGACCTTTTGTGTTAGGAATATCCTCCGGTGCAAAGATGGCAGTGGCCATGACTATGATTGTTTTTTTGAAATATATAGGCACATTTTCTTCCTATACGCTTGTAATGGCTGCATTTATCGGGGCATTGATTTCGACAGGATTTATTTTGCTGATGTCAAAAAAAATACATCATATGGCTTCGTTACTTGTTGGAGGAATTATGATAGGATATATCTGTTCCGCAATCACAGATTTTGTAGTCACTTTTGCGGATGATTCGGATATCGTAAATCTGCACGGCTGGTCACAAGGAAGCTTTTCGGGAACCAGCTGGAGTAATATTCAGGTGGCTGCAGTGATTGTGGGAATTACGGTAATCTTTACATTTTTTCTGTCAAAGCCAATTGGTGCATACCAGTTGGGAGAAGGATATGCACAGAGCATGGGAGTAAACATTAAACTCTTTCGTGTGGCATTGATTTTATTGTCGAGTATCCTGTCAGCATGTGTGACAGCATTTGCCGGACCAATCTCATTTGTAGGAATTGCGGTTCCGTTTCTCACAAGAAAAGCATTTGGGACAGCACGACCACTCATTATTATTCCCGGAACATTTTTTGCGGGAGCGGTATTTTGCATGTTATGTGATTTGATTGCGAGAATGGTACTGGCACCGACAGAGTTAAATATCAGCACAGTAACGTCTATATTAGGAGCTCCGATTGTAATTTATATGATGCTGAAGCGTGAGAAGGGAAGATAAGAGATGACAAATCATTATATCCGGCTGGATAATCTGGCGGTAGGCTATCAAGGAAAAGCGTTGATCCATGATATTAACATAGGGATTAACAAAGGTGAAATTGTAACATTGATTGGGCCAAATGGTTCGGGAAAGTCCACGATTTTAAAGAGCATTACAAGACAATTAAAGTGGATTGCAGGAAATGTGTTTTATGATGATACGTCTCTTTTACAATTATCTTACAAGGAAATGGCTTCGAAGATGGCGGTGGTTTTGACAGAACGAATCAAAACGGAGTATATGACTTGTCACGATGTAGTAGCAATGGGACGTTATCCATATACCGGGCGGTTAGGAATTTTAACAGCCAGGGATGAGAAAATCGTCGAAGAAGCGATGGAGACGGTGCATGCATTAGAGTTGGGAAATTGTAATTTTAATGAAATCAGTGACGGACAAAGACAACGTATTTTGCTTGCAAGAGCAATTTGTCAGGAACCGGAAGTGATGATTTTAGACGAGCCAACTTCCTTTTTGGATGTGAAACATAAGCTTGAGCTACTCTCGATTTTGGAGCGTATGGTGAGAGAAAAGCATATTACAGTTATTATGTCCTTACATGAAATTGAGCTGGCACAGAAGGTTTCGGATAAAGTGATGTGTGTGAAGGGCGAGACGATTACTCATTATGGACAACCGGAGGATATTTTTACAGAGCCAATTATCCGAGAATTATATGAGATAGAAAATGGATATTTTGATCCGTTATTTGGAAGCATGGAATTACCGAAGATAGAAGGAAAGCCAAAGACCTTTGTTATATCTTCTGGAGGAAATGGAATACCAATCTACCGGAAACTTCGAAAGGAGCAGATACCTTTTATAGCAGGAATTTTATATCAAAATGATGTGGATTACCAGGTGGCAAAGGTATTGGCGACACAAGTAATCGAAGAAACTCCATTTGAAGAAATAAGCAATCGGGCGTATGAGGAGGCAATTAAGGCAGTACAAATGTGCGATACAGTGATCGATGCAGGAGTACAGATTGGCAGTGCGAATCGAAAGTTGTTAAATATCATTGAAGAAGCTAAAAGACTGGGGAAAATGTGAAGCCCGGTCTTTTTCTAAGTACAGCAACTCAATATAAAGAAAACCTGCTTGAGTAAAGTACTCAGGCAGGTTTTTCTTTTGTAATCCAGAAGAATGTAAAAACAAAAATAATACCTTTTGCAATTGATGTAAGCGAGACCGCCCACCAGATTCCGTCAAGCCCGAGTGTGCTCTGTCCAAGGACAATCGCAAGAGGAATACGTGCACTTGTAAATAAAATAGAAATAACACTGCAAAGGTGTGTTTTTCCAAGTCCGGATAATGCACCGATTGT
This sequence comes from Firmicutes bacterium AM31-12AC, assembly GCA_003480425.1. Taxonomy (GTDB): domain Bacteria; phylum Bacillota; class Clostridia; order Lachnospirales; family Lachnospiraceae; genus Schaedlerella; species Schaedlerella hominis. The sequence continues at coordinate 22,140 of QUJA01000019.1, read as the reverse complement.
AGTAAGCTCGACACACATAAAAGCTTCACTGAAGCCTACAATAACAAGGTATCCGACTGCGGTAGCAATGGCTTTTGGTTCATGGAAGAAAAGAGAGGCAATTGTGTTTGGAGCAAAAACAAACAACATTGTAATTAATAAGCCCCAGATACCAACCGTAAATAATGAGGCACGATACCCTTTCTTTACTCTGTCCATCTTACCGGCACCATAGTTTTGCCCGATAAATGCATTCAAAGCAGAAGCAAATCCATCAGCGGTATTCCATGAAACAGATTCAATCTGTCCGCCAACTCTTTGCGTAGCAATGGCTTCCGCCCCAAAGGCAGATACCATGCGGGTCAGTATCATAGAAATTGCACAGTAAGCCATTCCTTGAAGTGCAGTTGGAATTCCGATTTTACATATACCTGCAACATGTTCAAAATGCATTTTCGCAATTAACCGAGTCTTTTTCAATACGTTGTCTTTCTTTTGCTTTATAACGCCTAAAATCATAACGCTCATAACAATAAACTGAGCGGTAACTGTTGCGATAGCTGCACCTGCCACACCAAATTTAGGAAATGGTCCCGGTCCGAGAATTAGAACAGGATCCAAGATCATATTCAGTACAAGTCCAACCAAGTTGGCTAAAAAAGGTGTTTTTGAGTCACCTTGTGCAGTATAAATTCCTGTCATGGTTAATGTTAAAAATGAAAAAACAATAAGCCCACAGGCAATTTTAGTATAAGAGATGGCAGCAGTCCATGCTTCCGGATCGGTCAAATGGAAGAATCCTACCAACTGATTCGTAAACAATAAAGAAACAGCAGCATATAATAACCCCATAAAAGTAGATAATTGTATTGCTGTCTGTGCATAAGCGTGTGCTTTTTTTCGGTCTCCCCGACCGATACACTGTGCCACCTGTACCTGCCCACCCATTCTAGCCATAGAGGCTAATCCCTGTGAGAGCCAGGTGAACATACCACCGACACCGACACCAGCAACGGCCTTAGAGCCGAGCAATCCGATCCATGCCATGTCAGTAAGATTGTATAATGTCCCCAAAAAAGAAGATGCCATAATAGGAATGGCAAGCTTAGTTAATGTTTTTAAAATAGGACCTTTTGTTAAGTTCCCTTGTTCCAAAATTTCACTTCCTTATCATAAATATTTTCATAGCGATGAATATCTATAGAATTATATCACCTCATCTATGTTTTGTCTAACAGTCTTCGCATGCACTTACAGATCACTGTAAAATTACTTGTAACAGATTCATTTCCTTTTTCCTCTCATTTCCACTCCATTCTGATCTTGTATAACTTACTTGTTATCTTGTGCGTTTTCTTATTAGTTAAATCTGCATGAATGCTTTTATATAAGCGTACATTTACTTCTAAATTTGCATGTGCTATGATGATGTAGCTATGAAGAAAGAAGGTAATAGATATGGAAACAGAAAGATATTCGATTATATTTAGCAGTTCAACAGGGAATACAAAGGAACTTGCGGATACAATTTACGAGGTACTTCCAAAAGAAAAATGCGATTATTTTGGTGTGTGCAAAGAAGAACCACAGTCTGATAAAGTATATATAGGATTTTGGACAAATCAGGGAAATGCGGATAAAGAGACGTTAGAATTGTTGAAAAAACTCAAAAATAAGAAAATTTTCTTGTTTGGAACAGCCGGGTTTGGTGGCAGTCAGGAGTACTTTCAAAAAGTGCTTGGACAGATTAAAGAAAACATTGATTCAAGCAACACAATTATTGGTGAATATATGTGTCAGGGAAAGATGCCGCAATCTGTGAGAGAACGCTATGTGAAGATGAAAGAACAGCCAAATCATATGCCAAATCTTGACATGATGATTAAAAATTTTGACAGGGCATTATCACATCCGGATAGAAATGATCTGGATAAGTTAAGAAAGATGGTTGTGGAATAGAAAAATATGAAATATAATAACAAAAAGATAAGAAGAGGAGAAAAGAAAGATGAGTACAAAAGTAGAACACGCATTGGAATTGCATAGCAGAGGATGTAATTGTGCACAGGCGGTAGCTTGTTCTTTTTGTAAAGAATTTGGTATTGATGAAGATGAAATGTTTCGTATAGCAGAAGGCTTTGGCCTTGGTATGGGATGCATGGAGATGTGTGGTGCACTTTCAGGAATGGCAATGATCATAGGGCTTGATAATAGCAAGGGAAGTACGGAAGAAGGTTCTAAAACGAAGGGGACTACATATAAAAAGATAAGAGAACAGGTAGAACGGTTCGTTGGGAAAAATGGATCATGCATCTGTCGTGAACTGAAGGGTGTTGATACTGGAAAGGTATTGTGCAGTTGTTCTCAGTGTATTGAAGATGCAGTGAAATTGACGGAGAAGTACCTGGCTGAAAGATAAAATATTTGTTTTTATCACCACATATATATAATCATAGATGACATAATCAAAAAGGTGTGGTATACTTTATCCTATTAAACTGATAAATTATGGAGGAAGAAAGATGAATATTGTATGTTTAGATCTTGAAGGAGTGCTTGTACCGGAAATCTGGATTGCATTCGCAGAAGAAAGTGGTATTCCGGAGCTCAAAAGAACTACAAGAGATGAACCTGATTACGATAAGCTCATGAACTGGAGAATTCAGATATTAAAAGAACATGGACTTGGATTAAAAGAAATACAGGAGACGATCGCAAAGATTGATCCAATGCCGGGAGCAAAAGAGTTCCTGGATGAGCTTCGTTCTATCACACAGGTTATTATTATAAGTGATACATTTACACAGTTTGCAAGTCCACTTATGGAAAAACTGGGATGGCCGACTATTTTCTGTAATTCACTTGAAGTTGCAGAAACTGGAGAAATCACAGGATTTAAAATGAGATGTGAACAGTCAAAGCTTACAACAGTGAAAGCACTGCAGTCTATCGGGTATGATACGATAGCAAGTGGAGACAGCCACAACGATTTGGGTATGATTCAGGCAAGTAAGGCTGGCTTTCTTTTTAGAAGTACAGATGCTATTAAGAAAGAGTATCCGGAACTTCCGGCATACGAGGAATATAGTGAGTTGCTTGCGGCAATTAAAGAGGCGTTGTAAAAATCCATATTTGACAATTGAAAAGTAATGAAACGACTACAATCTTCGAAATATGAATAGATGTAGTCGTTTTTTGTGGAATATGCAAGGAATGCAGAAACAAAGTAGGATAAAAATGAGACAGTTTGGAAAAAAGATAATAAAACATATAAAGAAAAGTAAAAAATTAAAACAACAAGTTATATTGATTATTGCGTATCTGACAGCTATTCTTTTTACAATGTGCGATGCATGGCTATATCACATCCCAATTGCAAAATTAACTGAAGTAGAAACAATGGAATCGGGTGAAACAAAAAGTACGCGTGGAACTATGGAAACAGAATATAAACAAAGTATTCGCGGAATTGTTCTTAATGGAAAAAGTAAGGGGAAAATGATAGGGGCATCAAATGAGTATACTTACACTGGGATGTTAAGTCAGAAATATCATAAAGGGGATAAAGTATTTTTAAATGGCACAAAAGATGATATCAAATTAGGAATAAGAGGTTTGAAGCGTGATACAGAATTAGTGAGTTTAATAGGATTTTTATTTATTTTACTTGTAATAGTTACAGGAAGACAGGGAGTATTGACAATTATTACAGTATTGATGAATATCGTGATATTTATAATTGGATTTATATGTGCGGAAAATACTTCTAAGGTGTTGGAAATTTGTAGCAGGATGATAGTATTTTTTGCAGTTGCAACGCTGATTGGTTTAAATGGAATCAATAAAAAAACAATAGCGTCAATAGTATCGACATTGATTGTCCTTGTAATAATCATGGGAGCATTTGATATTGTAATTACTTATGCACAAGAGGTAGACTATTCAACAATGGAATATCTTGGGAGTATAGATAATCCAGATGAAATTTTTCATGCAGAGATATTACTTTCTGGAATAGGTGCAATTATGGATGTGGCGGTTGCCATAGCTACAGCCTTGAGTGAAATCATTAGGAAGAAACCAGATGTGACATTTTTACAACTTTTTAAATCGGGAAGAGAAATAGGATATGACATCATGGGGACTATGATAAATGTATTGCTGTTTGTATTTGTATGTGGATTGATTCCAACATGTTTGATTCGAATGAATAATGAAATACGGTTTATGACAATTATTAAGTTGCATATTCCATGTGAATTATGTCGGTTTTTTATTGAAAGTACAGGAATTGTTCTTGCCATTCCGGTTTCTATTTTAATTACTTCATTAATAATGAAAATGACGATAAAGAGGAGAAAAATAACATGCTGATGGCATTGGGCGTAATTTTATTGATTTCTATTGTAGTTGTCGGTGGAGACAGAGGAGTAGTATCTCTGATAGCATTGTGCGGAAATCTGTTTGTGATAAGTTTGGCAATTTGGCTTATGGCATCTGGAATGCCAGTTCTTTTTACTACGATAGGAGCAGGTTTTTTGATTTCATGTATTACGTTGTTTTATCAAAATGGTTCTAACGTGAAAACGTGGAGTGCATTTATAGCGGTATTACTTACAATGAGTATATTATTTTTTGCTGTATATTTTGTAATATGGAAAAGCGAAGCAGGTGGATTAAATGAAATACAGGCAGTAGGAGAAGACGTATTTTATTATAATATGAATTTAGATATTAATATGCAAAAAGTTGCAGTGTCTGTGATTATACTTAGTACATTGGGAACAGTCCTTGATATGGCATTGACAGTTACAACATCAATATATGAAGTGAAAATGCATAGAGCAGATTTAAAAATGGAAGAAGTAATGGAAAGTGGAATTCAAATAGGAAGAGAAGTGATTGGGACAACAGTGAATACATTGTTATTTGCATATTTAGGTGAGTCATTATTGCTTTTTGCATATTTAAAAATCCAGGATTATTCAATAGAGATTATATTAAATTCTAAAATTCTATTTCAGAATTGTGTTTCAATGATTTTTGGAGCTATTTCATGTGTGATTGTGATTCCGATAGCGGCATGGTTAATGGCAAAATTTGTGTGAGAATAAGCCGTTAGCTAACTATGACTGTAATATAAATAAAGAATCCATTTGTTGCTGGTCACAGGTACTGTGAACAGCAACATCCATTTCTATGATTTCTATGATTGCACAGAGTCATCCTTTTTATATGATATAAATTGTGGTATACTCATTTATACGAGAAATATGGAGAGGGAACGATATGAAAAAGATATTGATGATAGGAACTGGGGGGACGATTGCTTCGAAACAAACAGAATACGGACTTGCACCCGGGCTTTCGCCGGAGGATATTTTGACTTATATACCTGCAGTTGCAAAGATTTGTGAAGTAGAGTCTATTCAAGTTTGCAATTTAGATAGCACAAATGTAACACCGGATCATTGGAAATTATTGGTGAAAACAATAGAAGAAAATTATAATGAGTATGATGGATTTGTAATTTGTCACGGAACGGATACTTTGGCATATACAGCAGCGGCACTGTCTTATATGATTCAGAATTCCAGAAAACCGATTGTTGTTACAGGCGCACAGAAACCGATAGAAATGGATGTTACTGATGCAAAGACGAATTTGCTGGATAGTTTTATATATGCTTCGGATAATGATTCTCAGGATGTGAATATAGTATTTGACGGGAAAGTTATTGTTGGAACAAGGGCAAGAAAAGAGAGAGCAAAGAGCTATAATGCATTTACAAGCATCAATTTTCCATATCTTGCAGTAATCCAAGATGGCGTTTTGGTACGTTATATTACAGAAATGCCGTATACAGGTCCAGTCAGATTCTATTATGAAATGAAAAACAGTGTGTATGTGTTGAAATTGATTCCGGGAATGAAGGCAGATATTTTACCTTACTTGTTTGAAAATTATGACTGTCTTGTCATTGAGAGTTTTGGAGTGGGTGGAATTCCAGAGAGCTTATTAGAAGAATTTTACGAAGAAATGAATAAATGGAAAGACAAAGGCAAAATTGTTGTGATGACTACGCAGGTTGCAAATGAAGGAAGTAATATGACTGTATACGAAGTTGGCAAGCGTGTAAAACTGGACTTTAAATTACTGGAAGCGTATGATATGACGTTGGAAGCAACTATTACGAAGATGATGTGGTTAATGGCGTTGGGGGATCAGCGATATGAAGAAATGAAACGCGATTTCTATCGTTTGATTAATCATGACATTTTATTTACAAAACGAGAATGGGATGAGAAATGAGGAAGAGTAGTATATGAAGATAAAAATTGGAATTGTAGGGACAAATAAAATCAGTCATAAATTTTGTGAGGCAGCTATACAAAATCCTCAAACGGAGTTATTTGCAGTATATTCAAGGGCACAACAGACAGGAGAGAGCTTTGCTCAAAAGTATAATATAAAGCACGTATTTACTGATTATACAGATTTTTTAGATTCAGGACTGGATGCGGTTTATATTGCATCACCAAATTATATTCATTGCGAACAGGCAATACAGGCAATGGAATCCGGAAAGCATGTATTATGCGAGAAGGTTATGGCAATTAATGAGCAGGAAGCAGAAGCAATGATTGCGTGTGCAAAGAAAAACCATGTAATTCTTTTAGAGGCAATGAGGTCAGATTTTGATCCTGCTTTTGAATTAGTGAAAGAGCAGCTTCCTAGAATTGGAACATTGAGGAGAGTGGAATTTGAATTTTGTCAGTATTCCAGCAGATACGATAATTTCCTTAATGGAATTGTGGAAAATGCTTTTGATCCGGAGTTATTGAATTCAGCGGCACGTGATATTGGAGTATATTGTATCCATGCAATTGTTCGTTTGTTTGGAGAACCGGAAAAGGTAGAGACGTATTCTACATTTCTTTCAAATGGATTTGAGGGTAGTGGAGTTGTTTTGATGAAATATCCGGATTTTCTGGCACAGGCAGTATATTCGAAAATTACAGCTTCGGTTAATCCGAGTGTGATTCAAGGAGAAAAGGGTTCTATTTTATTGAATCATATTGGCAGTCCGACAGAAATCGAGATAAGACTGCGCAAGGGAGACAGGGACGGACTAGAAGGTGGAACGTGTGAAAAACTACCATACAAGCCGGTAGAAAATAATATGATTTATGAGATTCAGAAATTTTATGAGCTTATAAAGGAAGAAAATGTAGAACACCCATATCTGGATATTTCCCTGAATACAATCCGAATTATAGATCAGATTCATAAATCTGATAAAATTGCTAGGAAAAGTTGATGAAATTTGCTAGAATTTATATATGACTTAAGAAAAGGAGACAAGTGATAATGAGAGATGAAACAAAATGTCTGCATGCAGGCTATACACCTAAAAATGGAGAACCACGAGTACTTCCAATTGTACAGAGTACTACATATGTATATGATTCAGCAGCAGAAGTAGCTGCAATTTTTGATGATCCGACAAAAGGGCTTTGCTATTCCAGATTTGGAAATCCAACAGTAATGGCAGTAGAAGAAAAGATTGCTGCATTAGAAGGTGGAGTAGGTGCGATGTGTACTACGTCCGGTCAGGCAGCAACATTGCTTTCTATTTTAAATATTTGTGAGGCAGGAGACAGCATTATCAGTGTTCCACAGATTTATGGAGGAACGATCAATCTGTTTTCATTTACATTAAAAAAACTTGGAATTGAGTGTATTTACGTAGATGCAGCCTCAAGTGATGAAGAGATTAAGGCAGCATTTAAGCCAAATACAAAACTTGTTTTTGGAGAGACACTTGCCAATCCGGCATTAGTTGTATTTGATATTGAGCGTTTTGCTAATATTGCACATGAAATGAATGTACCGCTTATTGTTGATAATACATTTGCAACACCAATTTTATGTAAACCATTTGAATTTGGTGCAGATATCGTGATTCATTCGACAAGTAAATATATGGATGGACATGCAGTTCAGATTGGCGGTGTAATTGTTGACAGTGGTAAGTTTGATTGGACAAATGGAAACTTCCCGGGACTCACAGAGCCGGACGAATCTTATCACGGAATCTCTTATACAGAAAGTTATGGGAACATGGCATATATTATTAAAGCCAGAATGCAGTTGATGCGTGATTTTGGAGTGTATCCGGCAGCACATTCCGCATTTTTATTGAATATGGGATTAGAGACACTTCCTGTTCGTATGAAACAGTATTGTGAAAATGCAATGACGGTTGCAAAATATCTGGAAGCATCTCTGGCAGTAGAGAAGGTAAATTATCCAGGGTTAGAATCCGATGCATGTCATGCGCTTGCTGAAAAATATTTGAAAGGATGCAGTGGGGTTATTTCCTTTATAATTAAGGGTGGTCGTCCTGCAGCAGCTAAATTTATGGATTCATTACATCTGGCATCCAATGAAGTACATGTTGCCGATATTCGTACGTGTGTGCTTCATCCTGCATCAGAGACACACCGTCAGCTGACAGATGAACAGCTTGTAGCAGCAGGAATTGATGGTGGAATGATCAGAATTTCAGTTGGTCTGGAAAATATTGATGATATTATTGAAGACTTAGAAGCAGCATTTACGGCAGTTATGAAGGAGTTTTAGGATACTTCGTCAGCTTATTTTTGAAATGAAAATATAAAAAAGAACGTTGTCGTGTATTTAGAAATACGGTATACGATAACGTTCTTTTATTTGTTTAAAGCGATTGTGAATGCAAAATATTAGATGAAAGTTACATGATACCGGCATCATCAAAAAATGTGACATCAGTAGGATATACATAACTGTCACCGATGGTATGTAACAGTACAACATTCAAATGATTATTTAAATTCTTTTTATCTAGTTTAATTGCACCGGTCAAATCGTCAATTGGAAGATTACATGAAAACGGAAGGCCGTATGTTTGAAGGAGCTGTTTGATTTTATTGGCACAGCCATCTTTCGTTAATCCTTTTTCTTCGGCAATCTTACAAATCTGATACATACCGATTGCTACGGCTTCGCCATGGCTTTCGCGTTCATAATGATAATATTGTTCAATTGTGTGGGCGAGTGTATGGCCAAAATTTAATAGCATACGTTCTCCGGTGTCGAACTGGTCATGTTCGACAACAATACGTTTGATATCTACGCATCGTGCAATGATAGAAGCAAGTTCCGGTTTTAAATCCTCAAAGGAAGTATGCACTTTTAGTGTATTAAAAAGTGTTGCGTCTTTAATGCAGCCATATTTAATTACTTCGCCCATCCCATCATTGATATATCGCGTAGGTAATGTGTTTAATACATCTGGATCAATAAGAACCATTTTTGGATGGAAAAATGCACCGACCAGATTTTTCCCTTGTGGAAGATCGACAGCAACTTTTCCACCGACTGAGGAATCAACCTGAGCCAGAAGAGAAGTTGGAATCTGAACCAGTTTTACGCCGCGCAGGAAACTGGAAGCTGCAAATCCTGTCAGGTCTCCAATTACGCCGCCACCAAGAGCGATGACAAGATCGCTTCTGGAAATTTTCGCATCAAGCATAGCGGAATAAATCTTAGGCAAAGATTCAAAACTTTTTGTTGGTTCGCCATGTGGTAAGACAAGGGTATGGCATTCATAATTTTGCAGAGAATTCAATACTGTTTCTCCATATAGTGGAAATACATTATCATCGGAAATCAAGATGATTTTTTTTCCATGATAGAATTTTGAAATATATTCTCCGGCGTGTGGAAGAATACCATTTTCAATATAAATAGGATAACTGTTTTCTCCTAAGTTTACTGTTAATTCCATAGTTTGTTCTCCTTGAAACTAGATTCTTTTATCTACGACAGCAGCAATCTGACGAATCTGTTTCATTAATGCGTCAAATTTCTCCGGTTTTAATGATTGTGCACCATCACAAAGAGCACTGTCAGGATCATTATGTACTTCAATCATCAATCCGTTTGCTCCGGCAGCGATAGCAGCTTTTGCCATAGGTTCTACAAGCCACCATTTTCCACCGGCGTGACTTGGGTCAACGATAACAGGAAGATGAGTTTTGCTGTTTAATACAGGGATGCTCTGAAGATCCAATGTGTTTCTTGTGAAGGATTCAAAAGTACGGATACCGCGTTCACAGAGAATTACATTTTCATTACCGGAAGCCATAATATATTCTGCTGACATGATCCATTCTTCATAAGTAGCGTTAAGACCACGTTTCAGAAGGATAGGACGGTCAACCTTACCCAGTTGTTTTAATAAATCAAAATTCTGCATGTTTCTTGCACCAATCTGGATTAAGTCAACCTTTTCATTGAAGACATCCAGATAATCCGGTGACATTAATTCTGTTACAATAGGGAGACCTACTTCATCACGTACCGCACAGAGGATATCAAGACCTTCAAGACCCAGTCCCTGGAAAGAATAAGGGCTTGTTCTAGGCTTGAAAGCACCGCCACGGATCATATTTGCACCGGAAGCTTTAGCGGCTTTAGCAATTTCCAGTACCTGTTCATAAGATTCAACAGAACAAGGACCTGCAATTACTGCAAGATGTTCTCCGCCGACTTTAACACCGGACACATCAATAATAGAATCATCCGGATGGAAAGCACGGTTTGCAAGCTTGTAAGGCTCCTGGACATGCATGACTTTGTCGACTGCAGAATCAACTTCAAAGAGTCTTGGATCAACGGCAGTAGTATCTCCGATACAACCGATGATCGTCATTTCTTCACCTCGGACAATGTGTGCTTCCAGTCCTTTTTTCTTGATCAATTCTTCAACACGAAGAATATGGTCTTCAGAAGCGTGTGGTTTTAATACAATAATCATAATTTTTACCTCTCAATCATTATAAAAAATAATACTATTATTCATTAGCGAATCAAAAAACAGACATTTGCACACTGTGATGTTTTAATTCTTTAAAGTGTGAAAATCACTCTTATAATAGAACATATAAGAGAGAATGTCAATAAAATCAAATATACTATTATGAAAAATTATAACTTTACTGCGAAAAAAATCAATAGGAATTTGATTGACAATTTTTTATCTAAGGTGTAATGTAGCTTGGGGTGATTTAAAAATGAAAATTATTAAACAAATAGGAATCTTTTTTACTGTATGTTGGCTTAGTCAGGTAGTGGCAGCGTATTTACCTTTCTCATTTCCATCCAGTGTGATTGGAATGATTTTGTTATTTATCTGTCTGCTGGAAGGAGTTTTGAAAATCGAACATATTCAGGAAAAAGCAGATTTTTTAATGGAAAACATGGCATTCTTTTTTGTTCCGGCAGGAGTAAGTGTTATGAATTATTTTGACATTTTAAAAAGCACACTTGTTCCGTTCCTTATTATCTGTATTGTTTCTACGATTATTACGTTTGCAGCAACTGCATACAGCGTACAATTTGTGATGAAGCTGATGAACAGGAGGAAGAAATAATGCGTGAATTATGTAACTCAGAATATTTTGGTGTAGCATTAAGTGTTATTGCGTTTTGGATTGGTGTAAAAATTCAGAAAAAAACAAAGTCACCAATTTGCAATCCATTAATTATTGCGATCGTATTGATAGTAGGTGTGTTAGAAATATTCCATATTTCGTATGAAGAATATGATGTGGGAGGAGCAATTATCAATATGTTCCTGGCACCGGCCACAGCATGCCTGGCAGTTGCGATTTATTCAAAACTTGATATCTTGAAAAAATACTGGCTTCCAATTCTGGTAGGATGTGTTGTTGGTTCCGCCGCATCTATGTTCAGTGTATATGGTATGTGTAAATTATTTGGTCTTGAGCAGAGTATTACAGTATCATTGGTACCAAAATCTGTGACAACTCCGATAGCAGTCAGCGTTTCAGAAGGAAATGGCGGGGTTGTACCAATCACTGTAGTGGCCGTTATTTTTACTGGAATATTAGGAAGCATTCTTGCTCCGTATTTAATTAAGATTTTCCATGTAAATGATTCTATAGCGGCAGGACTTGCTATTGGTTCATGCAGTCATGCAGTTGGTACTTCAAAAGCAATTGAAATTGGCGAAGTTGAAGGTGCAATGAGTGGATTGGCTATCGGAATCTGTGGTATTGTCACAGTGCTTATATCTATGATATTATTGTAAATATAGAATAAGTTGAATGAGGTGTGAGCTGTGGGAAAAGAAAATGAAAAAACGCTATTTGATAAAGGGAAGATTTTAATTTATTACTATTATGAAAGAACCCGGCGAGACGTAAATAATTTTTTGAAATGGCTTGCACTTGCAGTGTTAACCGGTCTGGTGGTCGGTGGGGCCAGCAGTGTCTTTGCAGCTTGTATAAAATATGCGACAGAATATAGGAACAGCCATTTATGGGTGTTCCTGCTTTTGCCTATAGCGGGATTGATTATTGTATTTTTATATGAAAAGATGGGAAGACATGATGGAGGTACGAATCAGGTATTAGCAACGATCCGTTCCAGAGATAAGGTTCCGTTTCGCTCGGCACCATTAATTTTTGTGGCAACCTTGCTTACTCACTTAACAGGCGGTTCGGCAGGTCGAGAAGGAGCTTCCATTCAATTTGGAGGAAGTATCGGAAGCTGGCTTGGAAAGCTTGTACACCTGGATGAATTTGACCAGCATGTCATAATCATGTGTGGAATGAGTGCGGCGTTTGCGGCAGTATTCGGAACACCGATGGCAGCGGCAGTATTTGCAATGGAAGTAGTAAGTGTAGGAGTTATGTATTATGTAGCTTTACTTCCATGCGTGACGGCATCTATCATAGCAGCAGAGTTTGCAACAGGTATGGGAATTTTCCCGGAGACATTTCCAGTAGACAGAATTCCGGTGCTTACGATTGAGAGCGGCATTAAAATGGGAATTATTGCAACACTATGTGGAGTACTCAGTATTTTATTTTGTGTGTTATTAAAATGGACAGGACAAATTTATGGTAAATATTTAAAAAATCCATATATCCGTGTTGTTGTGGCGGGATGTCTTGTAATCGTAATCACAGTTTTATTACAGACGAAAGATTATATGGGAGCAGGAAATGAACTTATTGCACGAGCGATTGCAACAGGAGATGCACGTCCTCTTGATTTCTTATGGAAGATGATATTGACAGCCATTACGATGCGTGCCGGGTATCGAGGAGGAGAAATTGTACCGGCATTTGCGATTGGAGCGACGTTTGGCTGTGTGATGGGAAATATACTTGATGTGTCACCGGAGGTGGCTGCAGCAGCCGGTATGGTGGCGTTATTCTGTGGAGTGACAAATTGTCCGATTACAGCAATGTTAATTTCGTTTGAATTGTTTGGATTTTCCGGTGCTGCATATTATTTGATCGCAATTTCTATCAGCTATGCAGTGTCAGGATATTACAGTTTGTATAAAGATCAGACGATTGTATATTCAAAATATAAAGCAAGATATATTAATCGAAAAACCAGATAGAAAACCATATAAAGAAGAACGATATATACATGACAAAATAGAAAAGATATGGTATACTTCAATTTATAAATCTAAATATAGAAAAATGATAAATTATTTTTCTATCGGAATACGTTAAGGAGCAGATTGTTATGAAAAGAGTACTCTTAAAACTTAGCGGCGAAGCACTTGCCGGAGATAAAAAAACAGGGTTTGATGAAGCTACTTGTATCGGAGTGGCAAAGCAGGTCAAAACTTTAGTTGATGAAGGTTATCAGATTGCGATTGTAACAGGAGGAGGTAACTTCTGGAGAGGTCGTACAAGTGAAACAATTGACCGTACGAAAGCAGATCAGATTGGTATGCTTGCAACAGTTATGAACTGTATTTATGTATCAGATATTTTCAGACATGTAGGTATGAAGACAGAGATTTTCACACCATTTGTATGTGGAGCATTTACATCATTATTCTCAAAAGATGCAGCACTTGCTTCATTAGAAGAAGGCAAAGTAATTTTCTTCGCAGGCGGTACAGGACATCCATATTTTTCAACAGATACAGGTGCAGTACTTCGTGCAATCGAGATTGAAGCAGATGCAATGCTTCTTGCAAAAGCAATCGATGGAATTTACGACAGTGATCCGAAGGTGAATCCGGAAGCGAAAAAGTATGATGAGATTTCAATTCAGGATGTTATTGATCAGAAGCTCGCAGCAGTTGATATGACAGCATCCATTCTTTGTATGGAGAATAAGATGCCGATGCTTGTTTTCGGACTGAATGAAGAGAACAGTATTGTTGAGACAATGAGTGGAACATTTACAGGAACAAAAGTAACTGTATAAGAAAGGAATTAATAAGATATGAACGAACAATTGAAAGTATACGACGACAAGATGACGAAATCAATTAACAGCCTGAACAGTGAGCTTGCAACAATTCGTGCAGGACGTGCGAATCCACATGTATTGGATAAGCTTGCAGTAGATTATTATGGTTCACCAACACCAATCCAGCAGGTTGCTAACGTATCTGTACCAGAAGCTCGTATGATCCAGATTCAGCCATGGGAGAAGAGCCTGCTTAAGGAAATCGAAAAAGCAATTCTTGTATCTGATATCGGCATTAATCCTACAAATGACGGAACAAGCATTCGTTTGATCTTCCCAGAGCTTACAGAAGAGCGAAGAAAAGAGCTTGCAAAAGATGTTAAGAAAAAAGGAGAAGGCGCAAAAGTTGCAATCCGTAACATTCGTCGTGATGGAAACGATGCGTTCAAGAAATTAAAAGGAAGTGATATTTCAGAGGATGAGATTAAAGATCTGGAAGAACAGCTTCAGAAATTAACAGATAAATACATCAAAGAAATTGATGTAGCAGTAGATGTGAAGACAAAAGAAGTCATGACTGTCTAATTATATGGAGGGGCGCAGTTATTGCAGCCCCTCTTATGCTGTATGTACTTAGCAAGGAGGAAAACTATGAATGTACCACAACATGTAGCCATTATTCTGGATGGAAATGGACGTTGGGCAAAGGCAAAAGGAATGCCTAGAAATTATGGACATGCACAGGGAAGTAAGAATGTAGAGCGTATCTGTGAAGAAGCGTGGAGAATGGGAATTAAATATCTGACTGTTTATGCGTTTTCTACAGAGAACTGGAATCGCCCAAAATCAGAGGTCGATGCTTTGATGACATTACTTCGTAATTATATGAAAACATGTCTGAAGACAGCGAAGAAAAACGATATGAAGATTCGCGTGATCGGAGATATCGCCCCTTTAGATGATGATATTAAAAAACGTATCCATGAATTGGAAGAAGCAAGTAAAGATAACGGAGGATTGAACTTTACAATTGCATTAAATTACGGAAGCCGTGATGAAATTGTCCGCGCTGTGCGAAAAGTAGCTCAGGATTGTGTAGATGGTAAAGTAGATCCGAAAGATATAGATGAAAAATTGTATAGTTCATATTTAGATACCTGGGATATTCCAGATCCGGATCTGCTGATCCGTACAAGTGGAGAACAGCGTTTGTCAAATTATCTGTTATGGCAGCTTGCTTATTCAGAGTTTTATTTTACAGATGTTCCTTGGCCTGATTTTACAAAAGAGGAATTGATCCGTGCAATCGAACAATATAATAATAGAGATCGTCGTTTCGGAGGAATAAAGGAGGATCAGAATGTTTAAGACACGTTTGTTGAGTGGAATATTATTAGTGATCATTGCGTTGATCACAATTATTTCAGGTGGAAATATTTTATTTGGAACTGTTTTAGTCATCAGTCTGATCGGACTGAGTGAACTTTACAAGGTGTTCAAAATTGAAAAAAAACCATTGGGAATATGTGGGTATTTATTTACCATAGGATATTATGTTTTGTTATACATGAGTTCCTTGCTATCAAAAGGTAATCATGACTGGTTTATGATGTTGTTCTTAGGATATTTAATCTGTCTTATGGCAATTATGGTTTTCGCATATCCAACATATCATGCAGATCAGTTGATGGCTGCATATTTTGGATTGTTCTATGTTGCTGTTATGCTTTCATATATCTATCAGATCCGAATTGAAGTTGGCGGAGTATTTAAAGTATGGCTTGTATTTATCTGTGCATGGGGATGTGATACATGTGCATATTGTGTCGGTATGTTGATCGGAAAACATAAAATGGCACCGGTACTAAGTCCAAAGAAATCTGTAGAAGGCGGAATCGGCGGAATTGTCGGAGCAGCGTTGATCGGAGTTCTCTATGCACTTGCAATCAATAAATGGGGCGGTGCAGGCGTCGGTGTTGCTGAATTTGCAATTATCGGAGCAGCAGGCGGTGCGATTTCACAGATCGGTGATCTGGCAGCTTCTGCGATAAAGAGAAATTATAATATTAAAGATTATGGAAAGCTGATACCGGGGCATGGTGGTATCCTGGATCGATTTGACAGTGTTATTATTACAGCACCATTGATATATTTCTTGTCTAATATTTTGTAAATATAAGAAAAAGTATGTAGCAATATGCGAGATATAATTTAGATATAAAGAGAATAATAGGTGAGTATAATGAAAAAAATAGCAATATTAGGTTCAACAGGTTCTATAGGTACACAGACATTGGAAGTGGCAAGAACAAATGGAGATTTGGATGTCGTTGCTTTGGCAGCGGGGAATAATATAGAACTTTTGGAAAAGCAGATTCGAGAATTTCATCCAAAGCTGGCTGCTGTATGGAATGAAAAGAAAGCAGCTGAATTAAAGAATAATATTCAGGATTTGAATGTTAAGGTTGTAACAGGAATGGATGGTTTGCTTGAGGTAGCGGCAATAGAAGAATCTGAGATTCTTGTAACAGCAATTGTGGGGATGATAGGAATCCTTCCAACGATCGAAGCTATCAAAGCCGGAAAAGATATCGCGCTTGCCAATAAGGAAACTCTTGTTACAGCAGGACATATTATCATGCCTCTGGCAAAAGAATATGGGGTATCAATTTTACCTGTAGACAGTGAACATAGTGCAATATTCCAGTCTCTACAAGGAGGACAGGAAAAGGCATTACACAAAATCTTACTGACTGCTTCCGGAGGTCCGTTTAGAGGAAGAAAGCGTGAGGAACTGGAGCATATACAGGTCGAAGATGCATTAAAACATCCGAACTGGGCAATGGGAAGAAAGATTACAATTGATTCTTCAACCATGGTCAATAAGGGGCTGGAAGTTATAGAAGCAAAATGGCTGTTTGATGTAAATGTAGATCAGGTGCAGGTGGTTGTACAGCCACAAAGTATTATCCACTCAATGGTAGAATATGAGGATGGAGCGGTGATCGCACAGTTAGGTACACCAGATATGAAGCTTCCAATCCAGTATGCATTATATTACCCAGAGAGAAGATATTTACCGGGGGAAAGATTGGATTTTGAAACATTGACTCAGATTACATTTGAGAAACCGGATATGGAAACATTTTATGGATTGAAACTTGCTTATGAAGCAGGAAGAATCGGTGGCTCGCTTCCAACAGTACTCAATGCTGCGAACGAAAAAGCGGTTGCAATGTTTTTGAATCGTGAGATTCGATATCTGCAGATTCCAGAAATTATCCGGGAGTGTATGGAGCATCATAAAAATATTGTAAATCCAACAATACCGGAAATTCTGGCTACAGAGCAGGAAACGTATGAATATATTTTAGCAAAATATAAAGGTGGTAATTAATGGGTATAATCATTGCGATTTTATTATTTAGTGCAATTGTAATTTTTCATGAATTAGGTCATTTTTTGCTTGCCAAAGCAAATAAAATCCGAGTCGATGAGTTCTCATTGGGCATGGGACCGACATTGATTGGGAAGCAGATTGGAGAGACAAAATTTTCTCTGAAATTGCTTCCTCTGGGCGGTGCATGCATGATGGGAGAGGACGATGCGGATGATACAGCGGAAGGTAGTTTCAATAGTAAATCCGTCTGGGCAAGAATTTCTGTTATTGCAGCAGGACCGATATTTAATTTCATACTGGCATGGATTCTTTGTATTATTCTGGTTGGATGGATTGGGTATCATTCACCGGAAATAGGTGCAGTAGAAACAGGGTATTCCGCTGCGGAACAAGGATTACAGGCAGGGGATGTTATCACAAAGATCAATGGTCATAGTATTCATTTGTGGGAAGAAATTACATTGTATAATTTTTCAACAAAAGAGGGCGATGCATTGTCTGTCACATATGAACGTGATGGAAAAACGCATACCGCAGAACTGGTGGCAAAACAATTGGAAAATGATTCCTATGCCAGACTTGGTATCGTAAGTATTGGTGAGCGTACAAAACCGGGGATTTTCGGAACATTAAAATATGGTGCCTATACAGTGAAATACTGGATATCTTATACTTTCGAATGCTTAAAAATGTTGCTTAGCGGACAGGTTGGAATCAATCAGATGTCAGGACCTGTCGGAATCGTATCGGTAGTAGACAATGCATATCAACAGGCAAAACCAGCGGGAATGCAGGTGGTATGGCTGAATATTTTAAATATCGGGATTTTGTTGACAGCAAACTTAGGTGTGATGAATCTCATACCATTTCCGGCATTAGATGGTGGACGCTTGATATTTTTGTTTATCGAAGCCATTCGAGGAAAACGTATTCCGCCGGAAAAAGAAGGAATGGTTCATTTTGCAGGATTCGCATTGTTAATGATATTAATGGTGGTTGTTATGTATAATGACATTATGAGAATTTTCTAAAAATTGAAAATGATGGGACTCATGGACAATACGAAAAGGTTGTCTATGAGTTTTCTTATGTTCAAACGAAAGAAGAGGAATAAACCAATGAACATTTTAGAGCTTTTTATTTTAGCAGTTGGCCTTTCTATGGATGCTTTTGCAGTATCGATTTGCAAAGGATTATCACTGGGAAAGATCCAGAAGAAACATATGGCAATTGCAGGGGCGTGGTTTGGAGGCTTTCAGGCATTGATGCCATTGATCGGATATTTTGCAGGTCGTTTTTTTGCTGAAAAACTGACACAGTATGATCACTGGGTTGCATTTATACTATTGTTGTTTATCGGCGGAAGTATGATAAAAGAATCATTGGGGGAAGAGGAAGAGTCAAATGATACAATGGATATAAAAACAATGTTTTTGCTTGCGGTTGCGACGAGTATTGATGCACTGGCAGTTGGCGTGACATTTGCTTTTTTGAAGGTTGCAATTATACCGGCAGTCGTATTTATCGGAGTTGTAACATTTGTCTGTTCAGCGGCAGGAATAAAAATCGGAAGTATATTTGGAACAAAATATAAATCAAAAGCAGAATTATGTGGTGGAATCATTTTGATTTTAATCGGGTTGAAGATTCTGTTAGAAGGCATTGGAATTTTATAGAGGTAGATAAATGAAATCAGAACAAGGAAAAAATAAGAAAAAATCAACAGAACAGGCAGTCTGTTCAATTTCGAAAAAATGTGGAAGCTGTCAGTATCAGGGAATGTCATATCATAAGCAGTTGCAGAAAAAACAAAGACAGGAAGAGTCTTTGTTGGGTGGTTATGGAAAAGTAGAACCAATCATAGGAATGAAAAATCCATATTACTATAGAAATAAAGTACATGCAGTGTTTGATCGTGACAGAAGGGGAAACATCATTTCCGGAACATATGAAGCGAAAAGTCATCGAGTTGTACCGGTAGAAAATTGTCTTATTGAAGATCAGAAAAGCCAGGAAATTATTCATACAATTAAAAACCTACTGAAATCTTTTAAAATTAAAACTTATGATGAGGATACAGGGTACGGATTGCTTCGTCATGTTATGGTCCGTAGAGGATTTAAAAGCGGGGAAATTATGGTAATCCTTGTTTTAGGCTCTCCGATTCTTCCATCAAAAAATAATTTTGTGAAAGCACTTCGAAAAGAACATCCGGAGATTACAACGGTTGTATTAAATGTGAATGATAAAAAAACAAGTATGGTTTTAGGTGAAAAAGAAAAACCGATTTATGGGCCTGGATTTATTAAAGATGAACTGTGCGGATGTACATTTCGCATTTCACCAAAATCATTTTATCAGGTCAATCCGGTGCAGACAGAAATTTTGTATAACACAGCAATTGAATATGCAGGATTGAAAGGAAAAGAAACAATTATTGATGCTTACTGCGGTATTGGAACAATCAGTTTGATCGCAGCAAAGCATGTAAAGAAAGTGATTGGGGTAGAGCTAAATAAAGATGCCGTAAAAGATGCCAAAATCAATGCAAAAGAAAATCATATCACAAACGCAGAATTCCGACAGGGAGATGCTGGTGAGTTTATGGTGAAGATGGCAGAGAATGATCAAAAGGCAGATGTAGTTTTTATGGATCCTCCTAGAGCAGGAAGTGATGTGAAATTCTTATCATCTGTTGTGAAGTTGAATCCGAAGAAAGTGGTATATATTTCATGTGGACCCGATACGTTGGCACGAGATCTAAAATATTTAACGAAGCATGGATATCAGGTGAAACGTATTCAGCCTGTGGATATGTTCCCATTTTGTGATCATTGTGAGACTGTAGTGCTTTTAGAACAAAAATAGGTGGGAAATTGTAGATAGTGATAAACTATTTACATCGGAATGGGACGAAGACGTCAATTGTTTTTTGGGGAAAGTGAGAGAATCATGACAAAAAAAGAATTGTATGAAATTTTAAAAGAGCGTTTTGAACAGGTTTTAAAAGAACATCAGATTGAAAATGACCATTTATCTGTTTCTTGTCATGCATTGACACCGGAAGAAGCAATCGGGAAGACAAAACGGACAGATTATCCAATCCTCACAGGGAAGGATGTAATGATCCAGGCAGAATATAAAGGTGTCAAAGGGCAGGCGTTTACAGATGCTCCATCGACATTTGAAGGAATGCTGGAAGATATTTTGCAGATGGATATTGAACATAATCCTCATGACAGAGGCATTTTTATTGCAACCATGAATGCAGTTTTGGCATCTTTGGGAATGTGTAAGGGAACAGTCCATTGTCGCAAGGAAGGACCGGAGCTTTGTGCACAAGATATGAAACAGTTTTTAGAAACCAATTATCCGGATGTTCAGAAAATTGCTTTAGTGGGATTTCAGCCGTCTTTGTTGGAGATGCTTTCAAAAAGTAAATATGAAGTGCGGGTAATGGATTTGAATCCGAATAACATAGGTCAAGTCAAATTTGGAATTTGCGTGGAAGATGGAAATGTTATGAAGGAAGAAATCAGGGATTCTTACGCTGAATTAATTTTATGCACAGGAAGTACTCTTTGCAATGGGTCAATTGTAGATTATCTGAATCTTGATACAGAAGTATTATTTTTCGGAACAAGTGCTTCCGGAGCCGCAGCTTTGCTTGGATTAAAGAGGGTTTGTTTCGCTGATAAATACGAATAATATGGGAGAGGTAGAGAAAGTAATGCAGACTTATACATATGTTTCAAAAGGAAAATTTGAATTAAAAGAAAAGCCAAAACCTTTGCTTATGCATGAACGCGATGCCATTGTTAAAGTGACACTCGCAAGCATTTGCTCAAGTGATTTACATATTAAACATGGAAGTGTTCCTCGTGCGGTTCCTGGAATAACGATCGGGCATGAGATGGTGGGAGTTGTCGAAGCGGTTGGAAATGCTGTCACGCATGTAAAACCGGGAGACCGAGTAACTGTAAATGTAGAGACTTTTTGTGGAGAGTGTTTTTTCTGTAAGAAAGGATATGTAAATAACTGCACAGATGAAAATGGCGGCTGGGCACTTGGATGTCGTATAGATGGAGGACAGGCAGAATATGTGCGAGTTCCTTTTGCAGACCAGGGATTAAATAAAATACCAGATGAAGTTACAGACCGACAGGCCTTACTGGTAGGGGATGTTCTTGCTACCGGCTATTGGGCAACACGTATTTCGGAAATTACAGAGGAAGATACGGTGTTGATCATAGGCGCTGGTCCTACAGGTATCTGTACATTGCTTTGCGTTATGCTGAAGAAACCAAAACGTATTATTATGTGTGAAAAAGATAAAGAACGTATTCATTTTATTAACTATAAATGAGCAAATATCGAATTTTGCACAAACTTATCCCACAAACTTAAAAGCTTCTTCGAATGAGGCGCTGCTTTTTATGAGGCGGTACAGGTTTGCAAACTGT
>QUJA01000018.1 GCA_003480425.1 Firmicutes bacterium AM31-12AC | reverse complement strand
TAATTTGCGCTTTTTTACATGACCAATGAATCAGAAACAATATGAGAGATGTGATAGCAAGGATGCAATAAGTTAGATCTGCCCATGGATAGTTCATGAAACAACCCTGTCGGCTACAAGCCCGAATGGAAAAAAAGAAGAAAAGGTGGTATAATCTTTATGCGATTTTAATGTCAGTGTTAAAATACTTTTCTGAAATTTACTTATTATTCTATATAACGTTTTTGTACAAGGAGATGACCGTATGGGTGAAAGCAGACACAATCCGGATCAGTTATTAAAGGCAACCCAAGCTGATGAAGAAAACCGTAATAAAGGACATTTGAAAATCTTTTTCGGATACGCAGCTGGTGTGGGTAAAACCTACGCCATGTTAGAAGCGGCTCATATGGAAAAACAGCAGGGAATTGACGTGGTAGCCGGTTATGTAGAACCCCATGCACGCCCCAAAACAGCAGCTCTTTTGAATGACTTAGAAGTTCTTCCTACAAGCGAAGTTCTCTATAATGGTATGATACTGAACGAATTCGACATTGACATGGCACTGAAAAGAAAACCACAGCTTATCCTTGTAGATGAACTTGCGCATACGAATGCCGAAGGATGCCGTCATGCAAAACGGTATCAGGATATTAAGGAACTTTTGAATGCAGGGATCGATGTCTATACGACTGTCAATGTTCAGCATATTGAAAGCCTTTGTGATACAGTTGCATCCATTACGGAAATTGTTGTACGGGAACGCATCCCGGATTCTATTTTTGATAATGCAGATCAGGTTGAATTAATAGATATTGAACCACAGGATTTGCTCAACCGTTTGAATACAGAAAATGTATACAGACAGACACAGGAAAAACAGGCAGTAGAAAATTTTTTTACAATAGAAAATTTGACAGCTCTCCGGGAGATTTCACTGCGGCGATGTGCGGACCGGGTGAATATCCTCACAGAAAATACCCGCATAAAAAATCATGGAGATTATCACACAGGCGAACATATTCTTGTATGTCTATCTTCTTCTCCATCCAATGCGAAAATTATCCGTACCGCCGCAAAAATGGCTTCTGCTTTTAAAGGGGAGTTTACGGCTCTATTTGTAGAAACCCCAGATTTTTCGGTGATGAGCGAGGAAAATGTAAAACGCCTGCGTTCAAATATTCGTCTTGCTGAGCAGCTTGGGGCAAAAATTGAAACAGTTTACGGAGAAGATGTTCCGTTTCAGATTGCGGAATTCACCCGTTTGTCCGGTGTGTCAAAGATTGTGATCGGACGTAGTTCTGCTACAAAACGGCATTTGCTCAGCAAACCGACCCTGACAGAAAAATTGATTGATTATGCCCCTAACCTGGATGTGCATATTATTCCGGATACGGTTTCTAATGCGGCAGTGTATCAGTTAAAAGGGGGAAGGAAAAAGAACCATATCCTATTCTCTGTCACTGATACATTAAAATCTACTGCGATTTTGATTTTATCCAGTTTAGTCGGAATGATTTTCCAGAAATTTGGATTTGACGAAGCAAATATCATTACTGTTTTTGTTTTAGGCGTTCTTATCACCGCTGTCATCACGAAACATCAGATATACAGCCTAATTTCCTCGATTGTAAGTGTTTTGGTCTTTAATTTCCTGTTTACGGAACCTCAATTTACCTTGCAGGCGTATGATCAGGGTTATCCTGTTACTTTTATTATCATGTTTTTGGCGGCATTTTTAACCGGTTCTCTTGCTATACGGATTAAAAACCAGGCAAAACAGGCGGCACAATCTGCTTACCGTACCAAAGTGTTATTTGATACAAACCAGCTATTGCAACAGGCAAAAGATAAAAATGAAATTGTATCTGCAACTTCAAATCAGCTCATTAAACTCTTGGGAAAAGATATCGTTTTTTATTTAGCTGATGGAGAAGTGTTGGATACGCCGCATATTTTTTCTGTGACGGAGGAAAATTTGGAATCGTGTATTTCCGAAAATGAAAAGGCCGTTGCCGGCTGGGTATTGAAAAACAATAAACGTGCCGGAGCTACAACAGGAACGCTTTCCAATGCAAAATGCCTGTACCTTGCTGTTCGCAGCAATAGTATGGTATATGGAGTTGTTGGAATCGTGATGGGGGAAATACCTCTTGATCCATTTGAAAACAGTATTCTACTGTCCATTCTCGGAGAATGTGCCCTGGCTTTGGAAAATGAGAAAAATGCCCGTGAGAAACAGGAGGCGGCTATCCTTGCAAAAAATGAACAGTTGCGAGCGAACCTGCTGCGTGCTATTTCACATGATTTGAGGACACCGCTGACATCCATTTCCGGTAATGCCAGCAACCTTTTGTCCAATGGCGATTCCTTTGATAATGATACAAAAAAGCAGCTGTACATGGATATTTATGATGATTCCATGTGGCTGATTAACCTTGTAGAAAACCTGCTGGCTGTAACCCGAATTGAAGAAGGACGGTTAAATCTCCGTATAACGGAAGATTTGATGGATGACGTGATCACAGAAGCGTTACATCATATTAACCGAAAGAGTGAAGAACATCATATTTCCGTTGAAAGCAAAGAAGAATTTCTTCTTGCAAAAATGGATGCAAAGCTATTGTTCAAGTAATCATCAATATTGTTGATAATGCTATCAAATATACACCTAAAAATTCTCATATTGTTATTCGGACAGAAAAGCAGGGAAAACAAGCAATCGTATCTATATCGGATGACGGAAACGGAATTGCTGACGAAATAAAGCCACGGATATTCGACATGTTTTACAGTGGTGCAAATCAAATCGCAGACAGCCGCCGAAGTTTAGGACTTGGATTATCTTTGTGCAAGTCCATTATTAACGCCCACGGCGGAGAACTTACTGTTTCAGATAATCTGCCGCACGGAACAGTATTTACATTTACATTACCGGCAGGGGAGGTCAAAGTATATGAATAAGTCACTAATATTAGTTGTAGAAGATGACACATCTGTCAGAAATTTAATTACAACAACCTTAAAAGCGCATGAATACCGATATCTGACGGCGCCCGATGGTCAATCGGCAATTTTAGAAGCATCTTCACACAATCCTGACATTGTTTTACTTGATTTAGGACTTCCTGATATGGATGGCATTGAGATTATTAAAAAAATCCGTACTTGGTCAAATATGCCAATTATCGTAATCAGTGCTCGCAGTGAAGATACCGATAAAATTGATGCGTTGGATGCTGGTGCAGATGATTATTTAACAAAGCCATTTTCTGTTGAAGAACTGCTTGCCAGACTACGAGTCACACAAAGAAGGTTATTGATGATGCAAAAAGTATCCCCTGCCGAAGCGGTTGTTTTTGTAAACGGAAAACTTCGTGTAGATTATGCTGCAGGTTGTGCTTATTTGAATGAAGAAGAGTTGCATTTAACACCTATTGAATATAAGTTGCTTTGCCTGTTGACAAGAAATATAGGAAAAGTTCTGACCCATACTTTCCTTACGCAAAGCATTTGGGGAAGTAGTTGGGATAACGATATTGCCTCCCTTCGTGTGTTTATGGCAACACTTCGTAAAAAAATTGAGAAAGAACCGAACTCTCCACAATATATCCAAACACACATTGGTGTTGGGTATCGGATGCTGAAAGTTGATTGAACTTCACAACACCATAGTTAAAGTTGGAATATAAGTTGTAGATTTGTATACGAGACCCGTACGCACGGTTCAATGGGAGGAGCTTATGCAACAGAATATTGAATTTGAGCGGTGCATTGATTTTCTGGTACGGATGATTGATAAGTACGGCGAAGAAGTTCTCCGGGAGTTGGAGGAAGAAAAACAGAATAAGCAAGAAAAAGAAGCGGCAGTTTCCTGAAATACAAAATGTAAATCAGACTGTCGCTTCTTTGAGAAATTATTCGGCTGTATTATCTTTTACTTCCGCAAGCATAATCTGCTCAAGTCTGTCAATATCTGGAAATACCACTTTTTTGCCTCTGGAATGAAGTTGACGAATTTTTTTCATACGTGTTGTTACTTCCTTGTGAATGGAATGCTTAACAGGAACCGGATTATCATTTCGAGTATGTATATGGTCAAGATAGTAATCTCTGATTGGAAACATATTCTGGAGAAGAAAAGCAGCTTCTTTTCCATCAAATTCGCCTAAAACAATCGTTAGGCACTTTCCGTATTTAGCCATTTGTTTATCGTGTATTGTTTTAAACTTTTCTACACGAGAACTGAGCGGAACCATCCATAACAGAGAAGTTTTATTGTCACGCAGACAGTAAAAAGTAGGACGGTATGTACCACCTTCTTTGTTCTGCATTAAGTTGGAATCCTGTACTTTCTCAAAATATTCATCTTTAATATGGTAAACGTACCCTTCTTGATATATCATGTTCATCACCTATAAAAAAGCCCTGCCATGCGGCAGGGCCGAAATTTTCGAGCCGGACATTTATTAGACGCTTCCGGTGAGCGAACAGTATTTTCGAGCCGATCACTTATAAGCCGCCAACGGTGGGCGAACAATATTTTCGATGACAGAAATCCTGTCTCTATCATTATTATATGGTTGTAATGAAAATATGTCAATAAAAAGTAAAAAGAAGTATTTGGAATAGTTGGAACAAGTACTAAAATATAGTTGGGACAATAAAAGAAAGTTATATTGCGAGGAAGATTATGAAGAATAAAAAGATTAAATGCGATATATATACCAGAGTATCCACAACCATGCAGGTAGATAGCTATAGTCTGGATGCTCAGAAAGAAAAACTTAAGAGATATGCGGAATTTCAGAATATGGAAATCGTAAATGAGTATTCAGACGAAGGTAAATCTGGAAAAAGCGTAGAGGGCAGACCGGAATTTCAGAGAATGTTGGATAATATTGAGAATGGAACAGATGAGGTTCAGTTTGTACTGGTGTTCAAGCTTTCCAGATTTGGTCGTAATGCGGCAGATGTTTTATAAACCGATACAAAAAAATGTGGGAATTGTGTTGCTAAGAATGCATCTTAGAAAGAAGTTTGAGTACATGTAAATGCATGGTAATAATATCTAAAAAGAGAAGATACATTTTTAGTAAAAACCGCTTTTGCAATAAAAATGAAATAGTTTTATAATAAAATTAACAGTGGGAAGCGTAATAGTAATAGGAGATAATCAAAGCTCTTTTGTACGTTATACTTTTACGGAATAAAAGTGTTGGTCAGTAAGGAGAGAAGTTTATGAAATATGAAATTGGAGACTTGGTCAGTAAACCAGTTACAGGTATTTGTAAAATAGAGGATATTTTATATTTGAATCCGCAGGACGAAAGAAATAATAAATTGTATTATCTGATGAAACCAATTGAAGATGAAAAAGAAAAAATATATGTTCCGGTTTCAAACGCAGATTCAAGGCTGAGACTGTGTATGACAAAGAAAATGGCATGGAGTTTGATTAAACGAATTCCAGAGATTCCAACAGCATGGGTGAATAATGAAAAAATGAGAGAGCAGAATTATAAAGAAGCAGTAAAAGCAAATGAACCAGAAGCTTTAGTTTCTATTATAAAAATGATTTATCAGAGGAACCAGAAAAGACTTGCTCAGGGAAAAAAATGTACCGCAACGGATGCAAGATATTTTCAGACAGCAGAGAATTTATTATATATGGAATTGGGAGTGGCACTTGGAAAACCAAAGCAGGAAATATGTGAAACAATTATCGAGTATATTAACCAGAGCAAACTGTGAATTAGTGACGACGTAATATTCCCATGGCTGCTGATTTCCGGCAGATGGAGCTGCCATAGCTGCCTGGAGCAGCTGTTCTACTTTTTTCTACTCTATTTGTCTGTCCAGATAATTTCGGATACTTGTTCTGTGAAAAATTTCGTTCATTTTCTTACCTCCAATTTGTGTGCGAAAATTGTTTTTAGTAATTTATGTGACATGCAATAACTATAAATGCAGGCAACGATTTCTGCGATCCAGACTGCATACCAGCCATGTGAAATGCCAGAGATTTTTATGAAAATCAAGAGGCAGGGAACTAATAAAATAAGTTGCCTTATAGCAGCACTGACTATATTAATGATGCCGTTTCCGGTGTATTTTGGAGACAGGGAGACACAGAAGAACTACAGAGAGTAAAGAACGGAGAAAAAATTTAATACACTGAACTTATAGAAGAGAACTGTTAGTGCGTCAAAGCATTAGCAGTTCTTTTTTCGTGTAAGGGAGGTGGTGCCGTTGGGCTGCGGAATACAATTTCTCGGATGAATCTATATCCGATACAAGGTCTGCAATTCTAATCTAAAACAAGGCAAATCTAAGGAGACAATATTATGGCATTTAAGAAATTTTGTTTTTGGTTAGAAATAAAGTTCAGTAAAAAATTAAGCAAAATTCACTTAATTTAAACGTGAAATTAAGTTTTCCTGTTGTTATGATAATAAAAGAAACAGACAGGTCTTGCTGCGATATGGCAGAAGATGCGGGAAGATCATTGCGAAAAGGAGGAAAAAAATGAAGCAGTATGAAGTATTTGAACTGGTGCTGAACGGACAGCCGCCGGAAGGATCAGAAGCACTTGCGGAGGTGAATGCTGTTTTTTCACTGGACGGACAGGAAAAGGAAGTAAAAGGATTTTATGACGGAAACGGAGTCTATAAGGTTCGTTTTCTGCCGGAAAAATGTGGGGTCTATTCCTGGAAGGTGAGCGGTGCTGTCGTGGATGAGGGAACAGAAGAATGTGTTCCGGGAGATGGACACGGTCTGGTCCGTGCAGAAAAAACACACTTTGTCTATGAAGATGGAAGCCGATATATCCCATTTGGAACAACAATCTACGCTCTGGTTCATCAGGAGGATGCCCTTGTCAGGGAAACGATGGAGTCACTGAAGAAGGCTCCGTTCAATAAAGTGCGCCATTGCGTTTTCCCGAAATCCTATGAGTTCAATCAGAATGAACCGCCCTGTTTTGCATTTGAAAAGGACGGAGACGGCAAATGGGATGTGAATCGTCCGAATTACAAGTTCTGGGAAAGACTGGAAAAAGCAATCCTTGAACTTGCAGACATGGGTATTGAAACGGATCTGATTTTGTTCCACCCATATGACAGATGGGGGTTTGCAACAATGACTGCAGAGGAGAACGAGATCTATCTCAGATATGCGATTAGAAGATTGGCCGCTTTTCCCTCTGTCTGGTGGAGCATGGCAAATGAATATGATATCTGTTTCGCAAAGACTGTAGAAGACTGGGCGAGATTCGAGGAGATTATCAAAGAGGAGGATCCTTACGGTCATCTGCTCAGCAATCATTACTGCATGAAACCTTATGACAACAGCAGAGAGAACATTACTCATCTTAGTATGCAGAATATCCTGTTCTATAAAGCGCCCCAGTGGATTAGAGAATACAAAAAGCCTCTGATTTATGATGAGTGCTGCTATGAAGGGGATATCCATCTTCTGGGGGAAATATTTCTGCGGAGGAAATGGTACATCGGTTCTGGTGTGCATATTGTGACGGGGCATTTGCGACCCATGGAGAGACTTTTCTTTCAGACGATGATGTGCTCTGGTGGGCAAAAGGCGGAAAACTCAAGGGAAAAAGTCCGGAAGGGATCGCGTTCCTTCGTGAAGTGATGGAAAGTCTGCCTGGGGCACTGGAACCCTGGGATGAACCGGTCTGGACTTTGTATGAGCCGGATCTTCAGGACGGTGATGCTCCTGCAGATCTGATGGAGAATCCCTTTTTTAAACTCCATGCAAGTCTGACAGAGGCGGAAAGAGACGCTCTGAATCTGAAAGACAGTGCATACTGCGGACATTATGAGGAGAAAGCATTTATCAAATATTACGGTATACAGCAGCCGGGAAGATCCTGCATGTTCCTTCCGAAAAACCATACCTACAGAATCGAGCTGATCGATACAAGGGAGCGGAAGAAATCTGTTCTCATGAACGGGGCTTCCGGTACAGTGTGGTTTGATATGCCGGGGAAAGAAAAAATGGCGGTTTTTGCAATAGCGACGAGCTAAAGTCCGGGCTTGCCCGAGACCTTGGATGCCGATCGTACTGAAGATCTTCAAGACATGTGGAGACCGTGTGCCTCTTGAGCAATCGAAAACCAGATATCACGGAAAAACTCAGCGTGGATATGGATGATTACTACCGTATTGTAAATGGTAAAGATCTTAAATAAAACCGAATAATACACTGAATCAAAGCAGGATAGAAGCTGTTGATGCGTTAGAAGATAACGTGTCAGCAGCTTTTTCTTGTGGGTCGGATAGTAAAATGTAGGTGGATGTGGTAAAATGAAATGAACGTCTTGTCAAGAGATGAAAGTATTTCATATGGTTTTTCAACTGAACGATAAAGAACAAAAGAGTTTTTAAAGTACCTGTTTACCATAGTAGAAACGAATAAAAAGGTTGAACTTTTTCCGTGGACGAATGAGGTTCAGGCTGTGATATGGATAGTGGAATGTATCAAGATATTTTTGCTACAGAATTTGTTGATATGTTTCCACGAACAAACGGAGATATTTTGGTATAAACCATATTAGCTTGAATGGGTCTCCGATAACCGACATCAATCCGGACCTATCGAGCCAAGTGGAATATCGGGGAATATTGAGAGAACCATGGTATCATTTACAGATTACAAAAAAGTGTTAATAAGTTAAAATATGAATTATTAAAGAAAAGGAAGTTTACATCGATGTTTCAACTATTATTACTTATCATTTACTTATCATTTATTAGTTTGGGATTGCCGGATGCGTTGCTTGGAGCAGCGTGGCCATCCATGTATCGGGAATTACACGTGTCGATATCATATGCAGGTGCAATTTCGATGATCATTGCATTTGGAACCATTATTTCCAGTTTGCAGAGTGATCGACTGACGAGAAAATTAGGAACGGGAAAGGTAACTGCAATCAGCGTAGCGATGACGGCGGTCGCGTTATTTGGATTCTCCACCAGTCATTCTTTTGTGGCATTATGTTTGTGGGCGATTCCTTACGGACTCGGTGCGGGAAGCGTAGATGCTTCTCTGAATAATTATGTGGCATTACACTATGAGAGCAAGCACATGAGCTGGCTGCATTGTATGTGGGGAATCGGTGCGGCAGCAGGACCATACATTATGGGATATGTCCTGACAAACGGAAGAAGTTGGAATAGTGGATATCGTGTGATATCTGTATTGCAGATTATACTTACAATGATTTTGATCTTCAGCCTGCCTCTGTGGAAGAATCGACCAGAGATTATAGATGACAATGGACAGGAAGTCTCAGCAAAAGCCTTATCTTTAAGAGAAGTTATCCGAATACCGGGAGCAAAAGAAATCATGGTATGCTTTTTCTGTTACTGTGCATTGGAACAGACCGCGGGATTGTGGGCAAGCAGTTATCTGTCATTATATAAGGGTGTATCTGCAGAAACAGCAGCAACATTTGCAAGCATGTTTTACATAGGCATTACCGTTGGACGTGCGCTAAGTGGATTTGTTACAATGAAATTAAATGATGTTCAGATGATTCGGTTAGGACAAGTGCTGATTGCGGTTGGAATCTTGATTATGTTCTTACCATTTGGTCAGACATTGTCATTGGTTGGCTTGATAGTGATCGGACTTGGATGTGCACCAATCTATCCATGTATAATCCACTCTACGCCAACGCATTTTGGTGCAGATAAATCACAGGCAATTATCGGGATACAGATGGCAAGTGCGTATGTGGGAACATTGTTGATGCCACCTGTTTTTGGGTTGATTGCAAATCATATCACGGTTGCGTTATTGCCGGTGTACTTATTTATTATTTTGATTTTGATGTTTGTGATGCATGAGGCGTTGACGAAGAAAACAAAGGAATAGATTATGAATTTATTATTGACAAACTTCAATTGATGCAATTGAAAAACCAAAATATAAAGTGTTTTCGAATTCTATTCAGGTAGTACTCCCGGTTTTCACAGATATGAAAGATTTATCAACAGAAGAAAAGATGATTTGGAACTTACTAAGAGAAAAGGATGAAATGACACGGTCAGAGCTTGCGAAGGCTACAGGTTTGGGAAAAGATAAGACAATAAGAGTTCTCAATGGTCTTCTGGATAAAAATGTAATTACACGAAGAGGAGCAGGACGCGGGGGAAAATATAGGGTGAATTAGAATGTGTCAAGGTCTCTGAAATGTGCATAAATACATAAAAAATGCAAAAAATAAAAACAAAACATACAATATACACAAAAAACAATCGCGCTTTTTGAACATAAAATCAATGATAATTGTAAACAAATATATTATAATGGTATTAAATTAATTAATGCGAATGCTATTATGTATATGCTGGAGATTGGTCCAGTGTTTCTACCAACTACCGTAAAGGGTTGACTACATAATCCTATGTAGTGACTCTTTTTTTGTTTGCCTAAAAAGAGTTTTGTTTGATGCCTCTTTTTAGGCTAATATTTTTTATAGGGAGGAGGAATTTTTCATAACAAGAGCCGAACTGCATGGATGGCAGAATTGCAAAATGTGAAAGTGAGGTTATACTAATGGAAAAAAGGGATAGTTTTTTTGAAAGATTTTTTGGGATTTCACAAAGTGGTTCTACAATGAAAATTGAAATTTTAGCGGGAATAACAACATTTATTACAATCGCTTATATTCTCATTCTGAATCCACAGATTTTAGCAGACCCATATGTAATTATGGGAGATGCTGTTATGGCAGGAAAGATTTCCAATGGTGTATTTATTGGTACTTGTATTGGTGCATTCATTGGAACAATATTATGTGCTCTGTATGTAAAGGTTCCGTTTGCACAAGCTCCGGGAATGGGACTGAATGC
This sequence comes from Firmicutes bacterium AM31-12AC, assembly GCA_003480425.1. Taxonomy (GTDB): domain Bacteria; phylum Bacillota; class Clostridia; order Lachnospirales; family Lachnospiraceae; genus Schaedlerella; species Schaedlerella hominis. Next base: position 39,079 of record QUJA01000018.1, on the reverse strand, counting down.
GTTTTTTGCTTATACCGTTGTATTAGCTATGGGATATACCTATAATCAGGCATTAGTAATTGTATTCATATCTGGTATTTTCTTTATTGTTATTACAGCAGTTGGACTTAGAGAAGCAATCATCCGTTCAATTCCGGATGCTGTAAAAATGGCGATAACGCCAGGAATTGGTTTATTTATTACGATTATCGGTTTGAAAAATTCTGGATTAGTTGTAGGAAATTCAGCAACACTTGTAAGTATGGTAGATTTTGCACAGTGGAGAAGTGAAGGTGGAGATGTTTCATTAATTTGTGGAGCACTTGTTGCGCTGATCGGTCTGATTGTAATTGGTGTATTAAATGCACGAAATGTAAAAGGTTCTATTATCATTGGTATTTTAGTGGCAACTGTAGCAGGAATTCCTTTGGGAGTTACACATTTATCTTCTTTTGATATGAATTTAGGCGCAAAATTCAGTGATTTTGCAGAAGTATCATTATTTAAAATGGACTTTGCAGGTTTATTTGCAGGGGACAATATAGTAAGCACATTCTTTACAGTAGTAATGCTTGTACTTAGTTTTTCTTTAGTTAATATGTTTGATTCTATTGGAACTCTGATGGGTGCTGCAAGACAGTCTGGTATGATTGATGAGAATGGAGAAATCCTTCACATGAAAGAAGCATTGATGTCAGATGCGATTTCAACAGCAGCAGGTGCTATGGTTGGTACATCTACAGTTACAACAGTAGTAGAATCCAGTGCAGGTATTGCCGCAGGTGGAAGAACAGGTATGACAAGCTTAGTAACAGCAGTAATGTTTCTTGCTTCAATCATATTTGCACCAATAGTAAGTATCGTACCGGGTCAGGCAACAGCTCCAGCTCTGATTTTTGTAGGTATTCTGATGCTTAGTAATATTAAAGAAGTTGATTTCAGCGAAATGTCAAATGCATTGCCAGCATTCTGTACAGTTGTATTTATGCCATTCACATATTCTATTGCAAATGGTGTAGCAGTTGGATTGATCACATATTGCTTTATGAAACTGTTTACAGGTAAAGCTCGTGAAATCAAAGCTTTGACATGGATTATTTCAATTATATTTATCTTACGTTATGCCTTTATGACATTAGGATAAAGCAGAAGGATGTTATTATAGGAGGTTTAGCAGATAATGAATGAAAAAACAGATCTTAGAGCTTTAAGGGGGCAGATTGTATATTCTGAATCCTCTAACAAATTAAAGATTTGCGAAAATGGATATCTTGTATATAAAGCAAATAAAATTGAGGGAGTGTATTCGATACTTCCGGAAGAATACGAAGGAATACTGGTAGAGGATTATGGAGACAGAATCATCGTTCCTGGATTTGTAGATTTGCATGTACATGCACCACAATATGCTTTTCGTGGATTAGGTATGAACATGAAACGATTACCGGCGAAGAATTTATGGAGAGATTGCATGGGCACAGGAATTATGTCCAAAATCAGAATTTTATGGAGATGCATATGATCAGTTTGGGCTGTTTGGAAGAGACAGCAAGACGGTTATGGCTCATTGTGTACATTCAGATGAAAATGAGATCAGGAGGATGAAGGAAAATGGTGTGTTTATCGCACATTGTCCGGAATCTAATACGAATTTATCATCAGGAGTTGCACCTATCAGACAATATTTGGAAGAAGGAATGCATGTAGGATTAGGAAGTGATGTAGCTGCCGGATCTACGGAAAATATGTTTGTAGCTATGAGGTATGCAGTTCAGACGTCAAAGTTGCGTTGGAGATTGAAAGATGAAAAATTGACTCAATTAACTATGCCTGAAGTATTTTATATGGCTACAAAAGGAGGCGGAGAATTTTTTGGTAAAGTGGGAAGCTTCGAAGCAGGGTATGAAATGGATACAGTAGTGCTCGATGATAAACGATTGATTTATCCACAGGAGATGAATGTGGAACAGCGTTTAGAACGAATGATTTATTTGGCGGATGAACGAGAAGTTTATGCTAAATATGTAGCAGGAGAAAAAGTAGCTGATTAAAAAAGAGATTCTTTATAATTAACTAAAGATTGAGGGTCGGCGATAAGATTTCTCGCAAGAGGCAGCCCCCCCATCTGCCTCTTGCGAGAGAATACCTTTTTCACCTCTTGGATTAGTATTTAATTAATGCAAATCCAAGAGGTTTATTTATGCAATTTTTACAAAGAAGTACTTGACAAGACCTCTTAAAAGTGAGATGAGTTGATATGGCAAATGATATGGTACAAAATCGCAACAGACGTTGAAATTACAACAGGAACAGAACAAGCAGGAACGCAAAGAAATTATTGCATCGTATGAACGGTGATATATTTTTAGTCAATTTTAGATAATTTGAAGAACGGAATATAAAGGACTTTTGGAATATGGATAAGAAAACAATATATGCAATGAAAAATGCTTTTGATGAAATTGTAAAGATAATACAAGAAGAAGCTGTTGAATTTTGGTATGCAAGAGATTGCGTTTGCTCAGAGCTATTTTGCTGTTCAGACAAGAAATTAGAGCGTAGGGTAAAGTCACAGGAAAAGAAGCTTGTTCAAGAATCTAGGGAATTGCCACAAACAAAGTGATTATTTGAGAAAACAGTGTTGTTACATATATACGAGAGTATCTACTGCCATGCAGGTGGACGCGAACATGAAGCAATCCTTAGTGTAGAAGACTGGAAAACTGCATAGAAAAAGTTGACCACATTGGTGCCTGACACCAATGTGGTCAAAGGGAGCATATCATTCTTTCCGCAATGTTAAAAAAATATGTTATTCTTTTGATTTACGGCGTTCCAGAAGATCTTTTTCAATTGTTGGATAGATTTTATCAATGTTTCCGTTTAAGATAGCGATGATTCCAACCAGTGTTACTGCGAGTGGAATATATGTATAAAGTGCTTTAATAGATTCAAGGGCACTTGCACTTTGTACAGTGGCACCACCAACATAATTACCGAGTGCCAGTCCCCATCCTACAACCGCTGAACCAATACCTGTTCCGATTTTCGTGCCGAAGCTTGTAGCGCTGAAAGTTAAACCTTCATTTCGAATACCATTTTTCCATTCGCCGTAGTCCGCAACATCAGCAACCATTGCATATATACCCGCAGAGTTGGGAACATGACCTATTCCTCTGACTGCAAGTCCAAGAAGTACCATTGGAAAACTTGTAGGAGCGAGCAAAATGATAAGATAGCCTGCGGCTTCAAGAATGTACCCAACTAACATACATTTCCATTTTCCAAATTTTCCGGCAAGTCCAGGGAAGGCAAAAAGCCCAATCATGATCGGTATGTAGTTTGCAAATGTCATGGTTCCGTACAGAGCGGAATTTCCCAGAAAATCTCTTGCAAAATATATGCCAACGCCTCCAGTCAAGCCCATATTAATAAAGTTTACCACAAAAAGAATTGTTATTACGATAAAATACTTGTTTTTGAGAAGGAGTATGAATGATTTCGCAATGCTGATATTGTCATCCGTATTCTTTTTGTTCTCAATATTTCTTTCCTTTGTTCCAAAAAATGTGATAAGAAGGCATATCATTCCCGCAATGCCGAATATAACAGACATTCCGGTCCATCCAAAATCTTCTACTAAAGGCATGGTAGTGTATGAAATAAGGATCATGACAGCATAAACAAGGATATAACGGATTGACGTCATACTTGTGCGGTCATCCTGCCTTCCTGTAATCAGCGCGGTTAATGTTGAATAAGCCAGATTACATGCAGTAAAGATAATTACTGCAAGCAGGATGTAAGTGACCACAGCGTAGGCGATTTTCCCATTTTCGGAAAGCCAGTTGGGAACTGAAAAAGTCAGGATAAGTCCAATACCCATGAGCGGTGCTGTAATGAGAACCCATGGCCGGGCCTTTCCCCATCGTGTATGTGTATGGTCAATGATAACACCCATACCCAGATCAGATACGCCATCAAGAATTCTTGTAATCAGCATGATTGTACCTACTACAGCGGCGCTGATTCCTACGCTGTCGGTATAATACAGAGTTAGAAATGATCCTACTACGGTCCATATAAAATTGCAGCCTACATCACCGAGTGCGAATGCGATTTTTTCCTTAAGTGAAACTTTATGATTCATTAAATTATCCTCCTTGTATTTTATATATTTCGGTATAGCATGTTTCTCAGAGGTTCATTACCGATTTGAGCCTTATGAGTGTATTTCGGGACTATTGTTCCGGAAGTGTCTTTTCTTCCAGGATCAAGACATCCCAGTCTTTCAGCCTGATTGCATCTCCCTTTTGGTAAGTGATTTCGCTTATAAGATCTGCAGCGGATTCATATGGGCATGTAAATTCCCGTTCCTCACTACTGTAATGGAGAATGAAATGAAGCTGAGTATTATCTGCGGATATTGCATTTTTGATTGTCACTGGCCATGTAAGCTCCGATACAGGGATGGAAGCATCTGCAAAGGCCTTTTTATAAATATCCTTGAGAACGCTTTTATCCGTGTAGCAGCCTATATAATATGCTACCCCGTTTCCGTAGTTATGGCGTGTTATTCCGGAATAGTTTCCCCAGTATTTGTGTTCATACTCCGCGAGACTTTCTGCTTTATCTGGTATCAGCAATTCAGCCAGATACTTTACTGGATGTCCAAGAATTCTGATTGTTCCCGGATATGTATATTGATTGCAGTTAATACCAAAACATTCCTGAAGGTGATGAGGTTGGGTATCAGAAAAGACTTTGACATATTCATCTGTTATAAATGATTTAAACGAACTTATGAGGACACCGCCGTCTTTTACAAAGTCATTCAAAATCTTCAATTTTTCTTCTGTGATACAGTACAGTGCCGGTGTAATGATAACTTTATATTTGGAGATATCAAGTGCATTGATATCGACCACATCACACTCTATGTTCATTTCATAAAGGCTGTCATACATCCAGCGAACCACATCGTTATAGGTGAGATCTTTATCAATGGGAAACCATTCAAATGCGGTCATAGAATGATTATCTACTATGAGAGCAACTTTGTTTGATTTTTTCAGTCCACACAGCTTTCTGCTGAGTTTTTCCCATGACTTCCCAATCTCACATGCTTCATAGTAAGGGGGATTAGGCTTGAGGTCATGGCTTAGAAGTCCTTTCCAGTATGTCTCGTATCCGCAATGGATAGAATGCCAGTTCCAATACAGGATTCCAAGTGCTCCGGATGCCAGATGGCTGAAGGCATGAAGCTTAAGCTGATCAGGATATGGAGTCCAATATTTAAACGCCTGTGCCTGGCACTCCATCACAAGATAGTTGTTGTCCTTCAGGCTTCTTGTAACGTCTCCTCCAAATGATATTTCAGCACCGGTCAGCTGGTCCTGCGTCGGATGATAGATATCCGATGCTGCAAGTGTGAGGGACTGTGAGGCCTCGTAAAAATTAATACTTCGTTGTACTCCGTATGAGTATCCGTCATGGGCTATAGGGGCTCCGAATTTTTTCCATGAAAAACCCAAGTTATTTGTAATAAACTGATCGGAACGTTTATAATCACTGATAATATCAGCCTGCCATTTCAGAAAATCCGCTGCCATAGAGCGTTGGAATTTTTCAAATTCTGACATTAATCCACCGTTGATACATCCTTTCAAATCCGGAAGATCATCCCAACTGGAGATAGAATTGCTCCAGTAAGCGAGACCGAACGTATCATTAAAGCGGTCTGTAGTAATGAATTTTTGTTTCAGATAATCGAGAAACAGCTTTTGGATTTCTTTGCCCATATTACCGTGGTGTTTTGCCTCATTATCAATCTGGTAACCTATTACATTTTTTTTATCTGCTGTATGTGCCGCTAGTTTACGGAGCATTTTCTCAGCATGATTGCGATAGGTGTGATTTAGCAGATTGATCAGCTGTCGGTATCCATAGCGCGCTCTTCCATCTTTTGTATCTACGAGAATGTCCGGATCTTTTTTAACAAGCCATGGCGGTACGGCATAGGTGGGGGTTCCGATAATGACCATCATTCCGGCTGCCTCTGTTTTCTCAATAACACGGTCGATATAGGAGAAATTGAAAATCCCTTCCTCCGGCTCAAGGGTGCTCCATGTGGATTCGGCAATACGAACTACATTCATTCCCGCCGACATCATCATGTCGATATCTTCGTCCATTCTTTCACCAGGAAGATATTCTGGATAATAAGCTGCGCCGAACAGCAGTGTTTTGTCCATTTGCTTTACCTCCTTCAAGTTTTTATGATAAAGATGATACATGGAAAATATACAATTTTATATTAAAAATTTTGGGGTTTTATCACAAATTTGTGAAAAATATGATAATATTATAAAAAATAAATAAAATAAACACCAAAAAAAGGAGATAAAACAGTTGAATGATCGTTATCTTTTACACTATGTAGCAAACAGCTGAGAACCATCATACGTCAGTATACTTTAGAAGGAGAGATTACAGAAAAATTTACATATTGTGATCAGATGAAGGACGAATTCGGGGAGATGGAAATTTATAATTTATTTATTTCTGAAAAAAAGCGTCCGGTATCTCCGGTACTTTTGTCAAGCGGATATAAATTGACCTATGCGTTTATACCGACAAAAAGTTATGACTGTATTGTTGGTCCTGTCAGAATTTATCAGCAGAATCTGAATATTAAAACTGCCGAAAGGGAGGAGGATACAGGGAAGACAGATGCGTCCCTGCCGGTAGATCAAAGTTTCTTAGAGGACCAGATTCTGCTTATTTATAACCTCTATCGCGATCATCCTATTGACTGCGAAATTTTGTATATTGGGGAACGGCAAAATGTTGCATCGGACAATAAGGTGAAGCGGTATTTTTTAGATCTGATGTTTCAAAACCGTGAAAATGAGAAAAGACATAATCCTTATGATCAGGAAATGAGAGTGGTTCGCAGCATTGAACATGGTGATATCGAAAGATTGAAGCGGAGTATTACGGAGGACTATAAAGGAGAGATCGGAACTCTTGCAAAAGACCCCATGCGTCAGGTGAAAAATCTGGCTCTTGTAATACTTACGCTTGCCAGTCGCGCCGCAATCAGAGGAGGAGTTGTGTCGGAGACGGCATATTCTCTGTTTGACTCTTACAGTATCCAGATTGAGGAAAGCCAAAAAAGGGAGGAGGTAATCCAGCTTTTTCGAGCGGCGGAATTCGAATATGCCTATATGGTGAGGGAACTCAAGAGGAAAAAAGAACGCATGCAATATCCTGGCAGAAATCCGCATATCATTAAATGCAAAGCTTATGTCTCGGCGCATCTTAATGAAAAATAAGTATTGGCAGCATCGCAGATGCTCTCCAATTAAATGCCAGTTATCTGTCAGGGCTTTTTAAAAAATGTGAAAATATGTCTCTTACAGAATATATCCGTGGCGAAAAAATACGGCAGGCAGAAAGTTTTTTGATGTATTCTGAGTATTCTTACAGTGAGATTGCCGCTTATCTGGGATTTTCGTCTCAGAGTCATCTTGGGAGATATTTTAAGAAGGAAGTCAATATGACAATGAAACAGTTCCGAGCGGCTTATGGAGTAAAAAAGACAATAGACTGATACAGATTGCCGGGAGAAGGAAATCTGTACCGGTCTATTTTAGAAAAATTTCAGAATTCCTTCAGCCCCGATTTCATCGGCATTTGTAAAAATTTATTGGTGCCTGGCATCAATGGTACAGAACAGGGTGTATATCTAAAGTGTGGAAAGCTCCTTCGGGAATTTTTTGCTGTTTATAAGATAAATTCTGTCGGAGATTTATTATAAAACATTACTTTACAAGAAGAATAAAAAAGCATATAATTCTTTTATAATATATTTAATAAAAGAGGGTAAGAAAACGGAAAATAAAGATAAAAAAAATATAACAAGAAAAAAAATAATTAATTATGTGCTAAACAATCATGTTACATCCAAGGCGGGAATTGCAAAAGAGTTAAACTTGAGTATGCCGACTGTATTAGCAAATGTGAATGACTTGTTAGAAAAAAGGGTGTTGGAAGAAACTGGGGAATATGCTTCAACCGGTGGAAGGAAGGCAAAAAGTATAGGGATTAATAAGTCATACTGTCATGCAATGGGAATTTTGATTACAGCGAATCATGTAGAAATGGTATTAGTAAATCTTGGAGATGAGATTATAAAAAAAGATCGCATCCGTTTAAAATTTACGGCAGAATTATCCTATTGTACAGAGGTGGCACAAAAGGTCAAAACTTTTCTTGAAGGCGAATTAGCGAAGGATACGCTACTTGGGATTGGAGTGGCAATTCCAGGAATTATTGATCAGAAAGAACGGATCGTTTTAAAATCCCATGCTTTAGGTATAGAGAATTATAGTCTGCGCTTTTTAGAGCAGGCGCTGGAAATTCCAGTATATTTTGAAAACGATGCTAATGCTGCAATGCTTGCAGAAAAAAAGCAAAAGTATCCAAATGCGATATATCTGTCTTTGAACCACACCTTAGGAGGTGCATTCTGCATAGATGGAAAGCTGTTTCGTGGGCAAAACCAGAAAGCAGGGGAGTTTGGTCACATGATACTCGTTCCCGGTGGAAGAAAGTGTTATTGTGGTAAATCAGGATGTGCAGATGCATATTGTGCTGCAAGTGTACTGACACAAGATAACAGGCAGTCACTGGATGCATTTATGGAAAAAGTTGAAAGTGGTGATGAAAAAATTTTGCAGACATGGAATGAGTATCTGGATCATCTTGCTGTTTTGATATCAAATCTGCGGATGGCATATGATATGGATATCATACTAGGCGGTGATGTGGGAGGTGTATTGTCAGATTATATGATACCACTGGGAGAAAAAGTGATGGCATATAATGGCTTTGAGCATGATGTTTCATACTTGAAAAATTGTTCGTATAAGAAAGAAGCGTCGGCTGTTGGAGCTGCGAAATACTTTTTTACAAAACATATAGTAGAATTGTAGTAACTGTTCACAGGTAGGAATTTTCTGAACTGAAAATTCCGTACGGTACAGCTCCCACTGACAGGTTGCAAAGCGAATGCGGACGTTCGACTTGATATGTGTGAAAAACGAGAAGTTGTGTAAAATTAAAAAAAGATATTATAGTAAAAAACGGAAAGAAAACAGTAACTAAGGTTTTCTTTCCGTTTTTTGCGTGTTAATTGTGAAAAATGTACAAAAAATGTGTTTTGAAATTATGAAATATATAAAAATATGAAAAAATATATTGACAAAATGTGTTTGTATGGTAATAATATAATTACTTTGATAAAACATTTTATAAAACATAAAATAAAATAATGTGAAAAGGAGGAAACAATTATGTTACAGCAGGTAATGACAAATCCAGGAGAAATTATTTTCAGAGAGGTTCCGGTTCCGGAGGTAAAGGAAAATCAGGTGTTGGTAAAGATTATGAATATTGGTGTTTGTGGATCAGATATTCATGTTTATCATGGAAAACATCCGTTTACAAAATATCCGGTAACACAGGGACATGAGGTTTCCGGTGAGATTACAGAACTTGGAAAAAATGTCACAGAGTTTCATGTGGGACAGAAGGTGACGATAGAGCCTCAGGTATATTGTGGACATTGCTATCCATGTCGTCATGGAAAGTATAATCTCTGTGAGGAATTAAAAGTAATGGGATTTCAGACGACAGGAACAGCATCTGAGTATTTTGCAGTGGATGCATCTAAAGTAACACCTATTCCAGAAGATATGTCCTATGAAGAAGGAGCTATGATCGAACCTCTTGCTGTGGCAGTTCATGGTGTAAAACAGATAGGTGATGTGGATGGCATGAATATAGCAGTCCTTGGAGCAGGACCGATTGGAAATCTCGTGGCACAGGCAGCAAAAGGAATGGGGGCAGCGAAAGTGATGATCACAGATATCAGTGATCTTAGACTGGCAAAAGCAAAAGAATGTGGAATTGATGTGTGTGTGAATACTAAAAATAAAGACTTCGGTGCGGCAATGCTCGAAGCATTTGGACCGGATAAGGCGGATGTGATTTACGATTGTGCCGGAAACAATATCACAATGGGACAGGCAATTAAAGATGCAAGAAAAGGAAGCACAATCGTACTGGTGGCTGTTTTTGCAGGAATGGCAGAAGTAGATCTTGCAGTGGCAAATGACCACGAACTTGACATTAAGAGCACGATGATGTACCGCCATGATGATTATATAGATGGAATCAGACTGGTAAATGAGGGCAAAGTTCATTTGAAACCGCTCATCTCAAAGACATTTGCTTTTAAAGATTATCTGAAGGCATACCAGTATATTGATGATAACCGCGAGACAACGATGAAAGTAATTATCAACGTCAGTGAAAAATAAGGAGTGTATATGGGAAGCGAAAACAAAAATGGAAAAGTACCGCTGATCAGTAAGATTGCATATGGGTTTGGTGATGTTGGATGTAATTTCAGCTGGATGTTCGTCAGTAATTTTCTGATGATATTTTATACAGACGTATTCGGAATCAGTATGGCGGCTGTGTCAGCACTTATGCTTTTTTCAAGATTCTGGGATGCAATCAATGATCCAATCGTCGGGGGACTTACAGATAAAACAAAATCGAGATGGGGACGGTACCGTCCATGGTTGTTAGTAGCGGCACCAATCACAGCGATTCTTCTTGTTATGACATTCTGGGCAAGACCTGACTGGCCGCAGAATGGAAAGATCATTTATATGGTAATTACATATTGTCTGCTGGTTTTAGGGTATACCTGTGTGAATATTCCATATGGAACCTTGTGTGGTGCTATGACACAGGATATTGATGAACGTGCAAAAATAAATACATCCCGTTCGGTTGCAGCGATGATTGCAATTGGTGTGTTAAATATTATCACAGTTCCACTGCTCAGCAAATTCGGCAGTCATAGTGCAAAGACAGGATATCTGACGGTTGCGGTCATATATGGATGTATTTTTACAGCCTGTCATTTCTTCTGCTTTGCGAAGACGAAAGAGGCAGTGATTACTCCGGAAAAAGAAAAAATTTCTGTAAAGATACAGTTGAAAGCAGTCATGCAGAACAGACCATATCTTCTTGCATTGGCAGGACAGATATTATTTGGATTTACATTGTATGGTAGAAACGCAGATATTCTGTATTATTTTACATATGTGGAAGGAAATGCCTCCTACTACACAACTTATTCGATGTGCATCATTATTCCTTCTATCGTCGGGGCAGCCTGTTTTCAACCATTATTCCGCAAGTTGAATAACAAAGGAAGAACAGCATCTCTCTTTGCTTTATTTACAGGAATTTCCATGTTGTCTATGTTTTTCTTCAATGCCAAAGAATCACCGGCTATTTTTTATGCATTATCTGGTCTCACACAGTTTTTTTTCTCTGGATTTAATACCGCAATCTATGCAATTATTCCAGACTGTGTGGAATATGGGGAGTGGAAAACCGGACTTAGAAATGATGGTTTTCAGTATGCATTTATTTCACTTGGAAATAAAATCGGAATGGCAGTTGGAACAGCACTTTTAGCAGGATTACTTGGAAAATATGGTTATATTGCAAATCAGACACAAAATGCAATTGTACTTTCAATTATGAAACATGCATTTACGACGATTCCAGGTGCACTGTGGATTGTGACTGCGGTTGTATTATTTTTCTACCGGTTAAATAAAAAACGTTATAACGAGATTGTGGAGGAACTGAAAAATGGAAGAAAAAGTTGATATCGTGGCATTGGGAGAATTGCTGATTGATTTTACAGAAGCAGGACACAGTCAGGATGGGAGAAAATTGTTCGAACAGAATCCCGGCGGTGCTCCGGCAAATCTTCTAACCGTTGCAAGTCACTTTGGGTATCGCACATCTTTTATTGGAAAAGTTGGAAACGATATGCATGGTAAATTTTTAAAGAAGACATTGCAAAAGGAAGGAATCAATACAGATGCTATTGTTGAAGACCCGGGGTGTTTTACAACGTTGGCATTTGTGGAAATCGGTGAAAATGGAGAACGAAATTTTTCTTTTGCAAGAAAACCGGGTGCAGATACACAGTTAAAAAAAGAAGAACTGGATCAGACATTAATTTCAGGTTGTAGAATTTTTCATTTTGGATCATTATCGCTGACAGATGAACCGGCAGAAAGTACAACGATTGAAGCGGTAAAAATGGCAAAAGCAGCGGGTGCACTTATTTCCTATGATCCGAATTATCGCCCGTCTCTTTGGAAGAGCAAAGAGGATGCAGTGAAAAAAATGAAATCTGTCATAGAATTGGTAGATGTCATGAAGGTATCGGATGAAGAGAGTACTCTGTTGACAGAGGCGAAAAGTTATGAGCAGGCTGCAGATCAACTTCTTGCCATGGGACCAAAGCTGGTTGCCATTACATTGGGAGAACAGGGCGTTCTTATGGCAACAAAAAGCAGAAAAGAAATCATCAAAGCATTTCAGATACATGCGGTCGACACAACTGGGCAGGTGATTCATTTTGGGGAGGCGTATTATGCAGTATTCTTTCTATGAATAAGAATGTTGAAAAAATGGAATGGGAAGAAATCAAAAGTGTGCTGTTTTGGGAAATGCAGTTGCTGGATTGTGTGTGCAAAAGAGAGGTGGAATCCCTGCGATTCCGACGAAAGAGGCAGTGTTTGAATTTATGCAGAAATAATGAATGTATATGAACAAACTCGGGGCTGTAAAAATCCCTCTATTTTTAACAAGGATATAAGCAGGAAAACTTTCAAGATTGGGTTGTTTGGAAGAGACAGCAAGACGGTTATGGCTCATTGCGTACACTCCGACGAAAAAGAAATTAAAAGAACGAATGATTTATTTGGCGGATGAACGAGAAGTTTATGCTAAATATGTAGCTGGAGAAAAAGGTATTTCAATATATTGAAGAACAGGATGAAAAGAAATAACTTCATAATAATATCGAACTTAAGCAATGGCTGTTGGTGCGAAAGCATCAGCAGCTATTTTTTTACTTAAGGGAGTTGATACTTTGAGTAAATATTATTCTATACATGATCATTTCAGATTCAGAACTCAGAAAAGAATTTACAAAGCTTAGACACTCTGAAGAATATGCAAGGTTGCTGAATATTTCAAATAATGTAACCAAACAGGCAATCAAAGATGCCTGTACTGCGTATAAGAATTTTTTCGAGTGTTTGCAAAAATTTCCAAGATTCAAGTCCAGAAAGAGATCAAAGCCAAAAATGAATTGGGTAAGACTTGTAAAAAATAATACAACATGACATAATCGGATTGACTAAAGAAACACAGATATTTATAATATAGACAAAATGAGAATGACATGGATGGAGGACAGGGTAATGGAGAAATCTGTAACACTTGAAGAGGCATTAAAAAGAATTGAGGAGTTGGAAAAAGAGAATGTAGAACTTCGGGAGGAATTGGAGTATTACAGAAATCGTAAATTAAGCGGTCGTCAGAAACATAACGCCAAGTGGAGGGCAATTTATAATGATTTTGTTGTTGGGTATGAGAGCGGTATGACGATGATAGAAATTGCGAAGAGGAACAATGTCAGTGAGAGGACGATTTATAGGTATAAAGCATATTATGACAAAATGAAGAAAAAAGAGGAATAGGCCAGTTTGCTGAATATGGATATGAACTTAAGGCTTTTAATCAGCAGGTAAAAAGAAATATAGAAAGATTTCAGAATGATATGATGTTTCAATTATCTGATAATGAAGTTAAATATTTGCGGTCACAATTTGTGACCGCAAATATAAGCAGCAAATCCCGCAGCAATCCTTACGTTTTTACGGAACAAGGTGTATACATGTTAATGACTGTACTAAAAGGAGAACTTGCAGTAAGACAAAGCATTGCATTGGTGAGAACCTTCAAAAGAATGAAAGATTACATTTTAGAAAATCGTGATTTAATAGGTCAGCGGGAAATACTTCAGTTAAGCATGGAAACTGCTAACAACAGAATAGAAATTAACAAAATCAACTCAGATATGATATCTATTGAAAAGCAGATTTCAGATGTTGCAGAAGGCTTGAAGGATGTTGTGACAAAATCTGAGTTGGCTGATATGATGAACAGCTTTGTTTCAGACGATGATGACAAGTGGCTCATGTTTAATGCAAAATTCAGTAGTGCAGATGAGGTATATTCCATGATCGTTTTATCGTGTTGGATTATGGAACTGCTGATGAAAGGGTTTTCTTATGTGGTGCTTCATCAAAGGATGCAGGCGCTAGAATAACCAGTATTGTTGAAGATTATGGAATATCTAAATATGTCCCAGTGCTCTTTAAGATAAAGTAGAAATAGTGCAATTTTCACATGATATTATACAAGAATTACATAGAAATATATCGTATTATTGATATGGTATTCTTGAATTGTATGTGAGGAGAAAAACTATGGCAGCGGAAAGAAAAACATTAACACAGCTATCTGTGCCAATATGCTTAGAAACTTTATTTTATATGCTTTCAGGTATGGTTGATACGCTTATGCTATCATCTGTAAGTGATCAGGCTGTAGGAGCAGTGGGAACAGCAAATACATATATAGGTGTTTTTATTATTATGTTTGGAGTAATATCATCGGGTATGATAGCCGTTATGTCACAAAATATCGGAGCCGGAAGACCGGGGATAGCATATCAGGCAAGACAACTTGGACTTATATTCAACGCATTGATAGGTATCGTAATGTCTGTCGTTCTTGCTACTTTTTCCGGTGGGATACTTAGAATCGTAAGTATTGCTCCGGCTTTGCTTGAGCCGGCTGAAATATATCTTAGAATTGTTGGCGGCGCATGTTTTTTAAATGCACTGATTCCTATTTTCTCTAGTTATTTGAGAGTGTTTGGATATACAAAACATTCTTTAATAGGAACTGTTGTTGGAAATGTTCTCAATATAATACTTAATTCAGTATTTTTATTTGCATTCAACTGGGGTGTGATGGGAGTTGCTGTTGCCACGGTTATTTCGAGAGTTGTAAATCTTATTATTGTAGCCGGCATGGGGGCTGTACTTATAAAAGCAAAACAGAGTCCTGAGCGGATTACATCAAGAAAGATATTTGCACAGATTGTTAAGATTGGTTTTCCTTCTGCGCTTGAAACAGCACTTTATAACATCGCAATGACATTTATAGTGCGTTTTATGAATCAGATGGATGTGGACGGAATGAATGTTACAGCGCGTTCATATGCTGTACAGATTGCAAATTTCTCGTATTGCGTGGGAGCTGCCCTTGCTCAGGCAAATGCAATTATGACCGGTTGGAGAATTGGAGCAAAAGAGTTTGAGGAATGTAACAGGGGGACGAGAAAAGCTGCGATATATGGTATCATCACAGCAACATGCTTTTCCGTGACCTTTGCATTTGCCGGACATTTTATCGTGCATATATTTACTGATGATTCACAGATGATAAATCTTGTGGTAAAGTTGTTAATAGTAGATATATTTCTTGAACTTGGAAGGGTAACAAACCTTGTATATGGGCAGGCGTTAAAAACGAGCGGAGACGCACTTTTTCCGGTTATATTAGGTGCGATATTTATGTATTTGTTTGCAGTTGGCGGAACCTATTTTCTCGGAATACACATGGGACTTCTGGCTGTAGGAGCATATATTGCTATGGCAGGTGACGAATGTGCGAGAGCTGTGGGAATGGTACTTAGATGGAAGAGTGGAAAATGGAAAAGTAAAGGTCTTGTAGAAGTATAGGAGAGATTATGTACTTTGAATTAAAAGAAAATAAACCACACGGTACAAAGGATGATCCGTTTAGTACATATCATATAAAAAATGGGGGACGATCATTTCAGATACCGGTACATTGGCATGATGAACTAGAAATTATATATGTAAAAAGTGGTTTTTTGACTGTAAGTATATCAGGAGAAAATTATATTGGAACTCCCGGGGATGCTTTTGTAGTGTCGCCGGGTAATCTGCATTTCATGGGTTCACAGACTGGTACAGTAGATTATTTTACTTTCCTTTTTCCGGTAGAATACATATCTTTTTGCATAAATGATATGTTAGATGATAAATTACTGAAGCCGCTAAAAAATGGTCATCTGATGATAGGACCAAGAGTAAAAGATACAGCAAAAGAACTGTGTGAGCAGTTGGTTGAGACACATATGGCAAAAAATAAGAAAATTGAGTCCGAAATAACTGCTCAGATAAAGACAAAAAGAATTCTTTTACAATTTATTCTTGAAATGTGGGAGAAGGGCTTTGTGATCGAAAATGATAAAAGTGGGAGAAATACTGTAGAAAAAGAAATGATTTCATATATACAGCAGAATTTTAAAGAAAAGATATCGTTGAAAGAATTTGGTGAGCTGTTTCATCTTTCAGAAAAATATATATCGCGATATTTTAAGGAACACTTTCATATTACACTTTCGCAATATATAACACATTTACGATTAGAATATGCAAAACAGCTGTTACAAGATACGGATACTCCTGTTACAGAGATTGCAATGCAGAGTGGATATCAGAATGTAAGCTATTTTATCAGAATCTTCAAAAAAACATACGGAGTTTCTCCGTTAAAATATAAAAAAATAAGCCAAGTACATGGATGGAATAGGATTTGAAAAAATATAAAAGATGCTATCCAAAAGGGTTAGGGAACAAGCAAAAGAGAGTTTCCTAGCCCTTTTTGTATAAAAATAACCAGATAAATATTATGATGTCACAGGTACTTCCCCTGTAGATTTCCGTTCAATTAGCTGTGCATGCAATAAAAATGTGCTGATTGAAATGTTATTAAGTAGGCTTGATAGTGCAAAGAACCCGCTTTTTCCGAGTTCAAGCCGATCTTGTCTGATTGTAGTCAATGGAGGAGATGTATATGCTGCAATCGGAATATCATCAAATCCGATAATACTGATATCTTCAGGAACCCTGTAGCCTAGTTGCTGGCACTGAATAAGGGCTGCATTGGCAAGAGTGTCCTGACTGCAGATGATAGCAGTCATTCCTTTTTCCAGAAACCGAGGCAGGTGCTTTTCCATACATTCAGACAAATAATAAGAGCAGCCGGTAGAATCAGAAGAGGTCTTCAGTCCATGCTGGTGCATGGCACGGAGAAAGGCTGCATGTCGTATCTGAAGAATCTGAGAACCAAGAGAACCGCTGAGATAGGCAATCTTACGATGACCAAGTCCGGCAAGATAAGAGACAGCAAGTTCCATTCCCTCATCATTATCAATACCTACATAAGCAGTAGAGGGATTCCCGATAATATAGTTATCGAAAAGCACGGCAGGAGTGTGGCTGGTTTTAAAATCCTGAATCCAAGGGTCATTCAAGGAAAAGCCGATTACAAAAGCTCCTACGTAATTATGCTCCAACATAAAAACATCATAATGTTGGTTCCGTTGCATCTGAACGTCCACAGGTACGATTTCAATATCAAAACCGGCTGGTTCAGCCATTTGGCGAAAACCAAGCAGAATGTCATAGGCAAAATGATGTGGCTCTTCGTATTGTATATTCTCTTTTTCTGTTATAATACAGATTTTTTTTACGGGTTTCTTATAACGACGTAGTTTAGTATAACCGAGGGCTACAGCAGTTTCTAAAACCTGTTTCCGTAAAGTTTCGCTGATATCAGGTGCATCATTGAGTGCTTTGGATACAGTACTCTTGGAAATGTTCATCTTATCAGCAATATCTTGGATTGTAGTCATAATATGTGATCCTTTCATGAAGTAGGAAAATAAATCTTATTTTATTATATACAATGATATGGTAAAAAGCAATGAACTATAAGAAAAATAAAAGTTTAGACAAGTTTCGGAAACGAGAAAATAAAAAATAATGCACAAAAAAGAATTGAGTAAAATGTGCAAAACTAATAAAAATAAGTAGCAGATTGAAAAAAGATTGACGGAAAAGTGAAAAAGACGTATATTAAGTTTAACGAAACAATACGAAACAAAGAAGCGAAAGGAAGAAAGATGATGAAAAGAAGACTGGCAACATTTCTAACAGGAATCATGACTGTAGCTCTGGTGGCAGCAGGACTAACCGGATGTGGGAGCAGTACGGCGGATAAAGGGTCAGAAAAAGTCAGACTGATGGTATGGTCTCCATCGGAAGATCAGTCAAAAGACAGTGGTGAATGGCTTCAGACAATGTGTAACAATTTTGCAAAAGAGCATCCGGAGTGGGATATTACATTTGTCTATGGAGTAGCTGACGAAGCGACTGCCGCAGATCAGGTGGCACAGGATCCGGAAGCAAGCGCAGATGTATTTATGTATGCAAATGATAGGATCACATCGCTTACAGATGCGGATGCAGTAGCAAAATTTGGTGGGAAATATAAGGAAGAGATTGAATCAACCAACTCGGAGGAACTTCTAGATTCGTTGAAGGTTGACGGAGAACTTTACGGGGTTCCGTTTACAACCAATACCTGGTATATGTTTTATGATAAGTCAGTGTTTTCAGAAGAAGATGTGAAAAATCTGGATACGATGCTGCAAAAAGGAACAGTATCCTTCCCATTTACTAATTCATGGTATCTTCCGGCGTTCTATCTGGGAAATGGATGCACCTTGTTTGGAGATGGAACAGACGAGTCAAAAGGAGTTGATTTTGCAGGAGAAAAGGCAGTGGATGCAACCAATTATGCAATTGATCTGGCAGCAAATCCAAATTTTAAAATTGACGCAGATGGATCAGGACTTGCAGGACTTCGTGATGGCAGTGTAAAGGCAATGTTTACCGGATCGTGGGATGCAAATGCAATAAAAGAAGCACTTGGAGATAATATGGGAGTTTCATCGCTTCCGACCTATACAATTAACGGACAAGAGAAGCAGATGCTTGCATATGCCGGTTCAAAGGCAATCGGAGTTAATGCACATAGTGAATATATGGAACAGGCAGTTGCACTTGCTGTTTATCTGGGAGGAAGTGATGCACAGAGAGCACACTACGAGATGAGAACCGTGATTCCATGCAATACAGAGCTTTTAAAAGAAAAAGACATTGCATCCGATCCGCTTGTTCGGGCACAGAATGATACCTTTAACAATACATCCATACTTCAGCCATTCGTGGCATCCATGAGTAACTGTTGGACACCGGTTGAGAATATGGGAAAAGGAATTCGTAACAAGAGTGTGACACATGAAAATGCTAAAGAACAGACGGAAGAAATGAACGAAGCAATGAACAGCAATGGAATCAATTAAGAGGTAAGCGGAATGAGTATATTTAAGAAAAAAATCAATGAATTTCCAACGCCATATACCTGCAAAAATGCAGTGAAAAAAGGTGGATTAGAGACTAAGCTTTCCATGGTCCTGATGGGATTTGGAAACATCGTACACGGTCAGATTATCAAAGGTCTTTTGTATCTGGCAATTGAAATTGCCTACATCGTCTTTATGGCGGTAAATGGAATCGGATTTATAGGCGGTCTTCGGACACTTGGAACCGTGCAGCAGCAAGAGGTGTGGGATGAAGCAAAGCAAATTTATCTTTACACAAAAGGAGATCAGTCCGTTCTGATTCTACTTTATGGGGTGACGACAATCCTGCTGACGATTCTTATGATTTTGGTATGGAGAGGAACCCTGAAAAGTGCATATAAAGCAGAGTGTCTTCAGAAAGCAGGAATGCATGTGAATACATTTGCAGAAGATTTGAAGTTTCTTCTGCATGAGAATCTGTACCGTTTATTTATGACACCACCGACAACATTCATCTTTGTATTTACTGTACTTCCGTTGGTATTCATGATTTGTATGGCATTTACTAATTACAGCCGTATCGGAAACCATCTGATGCTGTTTGACTGGGTAGGACTTGATAACTTCAAGACATTATTTGATTCAGGAAGTATTCTTGGAAGTACTTTCTGGTCGGTTCTTGGATGGACAATTATCTGGGCATTTTTTGCAACTTTCAGCAACTATATTTTCGGAATGATTCTGTCCCTGCTGATCAATAGAAAGGGAACAAGAGCAAAAGGATTCTGGAGATTCTGTTTTGTTCTTTCCTGTGCAGTACCGATGTTTGTATCCCTTTTGATCATGCGTACTATGTTACAGCCGGAAGGGGCAATCAACGTACTCCTTAGAAATGTAGGACTGATTGCAAGTGATGCAAGCCTTCCGTTTTTTACAGATGCGACATGGGCGAGAGTGACTGTTATCATCATCAATATCTGGGTAGGTGTGCCGTATACTCTGCTTCAGCTGACCGGAGTGCTTCAGAACATTCCAGAAGAACTTTATGAAGCTGCAAAAGTAGATGGTGCAAATGCATTTCAGACATTTACCAAGATTACACTGCCGTACATGCTGTATGTGACAACACCATATTTGATTGTAACCTTTACAGGAAATGTCAATAACTTCAATGTCATTTATCTTCTTTCAGGAGGGGATCCGGTAACAAACCTTTCTTCAACTGCAGGTAAGACAGACCTTCTTGTTACATGGCTCTATAAACTGACAATTGACAAACAGTACTATAACATTGGTGCGGTAATTGGAATCATGACCTTTATCATTCTGGCAATTGGTGCACTTTTCACATACCGTAACAGTAAATCCTATAAAGAAGAAGGAGGATTTTAATCATGGCAGGAAAGAAATTACAATCTGCAAAAAAGAAGAAAATGATCAACAATACGATCGTACATATTGTTCTTGCGGTGTTGGCAATTATCTGGCTTTTCCCAATTGCATGGGTAATCCTGACGAGCTTCCGTGCGGAAAAAGGCTCTTACGTATCAACCTTCTTCCCGAAAGCATTTACGCTTGACAATTATATAAAATTATTTACTGATACATCCATTTTAAATTTCCCACAGATGTTTATGAACACGCTGTTTATCGCAATCTGTTCCTGTATTTTATCAGCATTTTATGTGCTGGCAGTTTCCTACTGTTTGTCCAGACTGAAATTTAAAATGAGAAAACCATATATGAACATGGCAATGATTTTAGGTCTGTTCCCGGGATTTATGTCCATGATCGCTGTGTACTTTATTTTAAAGGCGATGGGGCTTACAGAAGGAAGTCTGATTAAGCTGGCTCTGATTTTGTGTTATTCTGGTGGCGCGGGACTGGGCTTCCAGATTGCAAAAGGATTCTTTGATACGATTCCGGTTGCGATTGATGAGGCTGCACTTTTGGATGGATGTACCAGATGGCAGATTTTCAGTAGAATTACACTGCCACTTAGTAAGCCGATCATTGTATATACAGTACTGACATCTTTTATGGCTCCGTGGCTCGATTTCATTTTTGCGAAGGTAATCTGCCGAGCAAATTCAGACCAGTATACGATAGCAATCGGACTTTGGAAAATGTTGGAAAAAGAATACATTGACAGCTGGTACACCAGTTTTGCGGCTGGGGCAGTTCTGATTTCAATCCCAATCGCAATTCTCTTCTTGTTCATGCAGAGATACTATGTAGATGGCGTATCAGGTGCAGTGAAAGGATAAGGAAGACGATGAAAGATAAAATAGAATTAAAAAAATATTACTCTACAAAAGAATTTCTTGAAAATTATATTTATGAGGGAAATAATCTTGGCGTAGAATGTACAGAAGAAGGAACGACATTCCGTCTGTGGTCACCACAGGCGGAATGCGTTAGTTTAAACCTGTATCAGACAGGGGATGGAGGAAATGCATACGAGCAGATTCTGATGAAAAAAGAAGAAAAAGGTGTGTGGAGTTGGGAGAGTAAAGAAGAACTTCACGGCGTTTATTATGATTATCTGATTACCCGCGATGACGAAGAAGTCCGATCAGCAGACCCATATGCAAAGGCATGCGGAGTTAATGGATTGCGCAGCATGGCAGTGAATCTGAAAAAGACCAATCCAAAAGGCTGGGAAAAAGATCAGGCACCAGAAGAAGGACCGGAGCGAATTGTCTATGAACTTCATGTAAAAGAATTTTCATGGGATAAAGCAGGTGGGTTTCCGGAGGAATATCGCGGAAAATATAAAGCATTTACATGCAGACATACGACTTTGAACGAGGACGGAATTCATCCGACCGGGTTGGATTATTTAAAGGAACTCGGGGTGACACACATCCAGATTATGCCGATGTACGATTATGGTTCTGTAAATGAAGCGGGGGAGGATACGGAATTCAATTGGGGATATGACCCGGTTAATTACAATGTGCCAGAGGGCTCCTATGCGACAGATGCCAGACATGGAGAGGTGAGAATCAGAGAAATGAAAGAGATGATTCAGGCAATTCATGAAGCTGGTTTTGGTGTGATTATGGATGTGGTTTACAATCATACTTATTCATTAGATTCCTGGTTTCAGAGAACTGTACCTTGGTATTTTTACCGGGTATTTCCAGATGGAACAGCATCTGACGGCTCTGCCTGTGGGAATGATGTGGCAAGTGAAAGAGAGATGTGTGCAAAATACATTCTGAAGTCGGTGCTTTACTGGACAGAGGAATATCATATTGACGGATTCCGCTTTGACCTGATGGGACTTCTGGATGTAGATCTGATGAATCGGATCCGAAGTGAACTGGATCAGAGATACGGAAAAGGAAGGAAGATCATTTACGGAGAGCCATGGGCGGCGGATAAGACAGCTGTAGAAGGCAATAAAAAACTGGCAGCAAAAGAAAATATCGGACTTTTGGATGAAAATATCGGGGCTTTTTGTGACAGCACCCGAGATGGAATCAAAGGTTCTGCACTACGTGCAAAGGAAGCAGGGTTTATAAACGGCGCAGAAGGAAAAGAAGATGAAATGCTTGCAAGTGTGACAGCGTGGTGTGCAAATCCTTATCAAGCAGAAGGTTTTGAAAATGTGAAAGCACCTTCGCAGATTGTTACCTATGTATCGGCACACGACAATCATACATTATGGGATAAATTAAAAGAGACAGTCGTAGAGGAAAATGAATGTATGAGGCTGAATAAAATGGCAGCGGCAGTTTATATGACTTGTCAGGGAACATTGTTTTTCTTATCAGGAGAAGAATTTGCCCGTACAAAAGATGGACAGGATAATACCTTTAAGGCTCCGATTTCCCTGAATCGTCTCAACTGGGAAAAGGCATGGAAAAATAGGGAACTGGTTCATTATTATCAGGGATTGATTGCACTTCGAAAACAGCTCTCCGGACTTTGTGACAAATCAAAAGACAGTTATAAACGAATTACGGATATGTGGAAAGAAAAAGACGTAGTAGGATTTACTGTGCTCAATGATAAAAAAGCAAGATGGAGCCAGGTAAAAATAATTTATAATGCAAGAAAAAGTAGTTATAAAGTAAAATTTTTGAATGATGGCTGGGAAATCTTAAGCAATGCGGATGACAGCTGGTGCTGGGAAAAAGGAATTTGTGTAGACAGACAGATAGAAGCCGCACCGCAGAGCGTGTTGATACTTGGACGTAAATAATAATTAAGGAGGAGTGGTGCATGAAATGGATTTATGGAAGACAGGATTGGAAAACGTTGGAGAGAGGACTTGAAAACTGCTATCTTTTAACTAATGGTCTGGGAGGTTTTTCTTCGCTTACGATGACCGGAGCTGTGGCAAGAAATGATCATTCGGTATTCATGGCATGTACGAAAGCTCCAAATCACAGAGTAAATATGGTTCATCGTATAAAAGAAGAACTGGGTATTGGGGAAACAAAGTATGTTCTTTCAACTCAGGAATTTGCGGATGGAACAAAAGAAGAAGGATATCGCTATCTTACGGAATTTTCTTTTGAAACTCTTCCTGTATGGAATTATCTGATAAGTGGAGTGGAGATGGAAAAAGAGATTGTGATGGAACAGGGCAGCAATCAGATTGCAGTGAATTATCATCTGAAAAACCGAGGTCAGAAAGAGGCAGTTCTCTGTGTAACTCCGTTTTTTCAATTTGAACCTAAAGGGGAAGATTTGAAAGAAGATAAGATATTTTCAAGACAAGCGCAAAAGATTACCGATGGAAAGTATGATCTTTTCTTTGAAACAAATGGGAAAGTAGAGGGCTTTCAGGAAAAGAAAGAAACGTATTTTTATCGCTATGATGAATGTGACGGAAGACGGGAAAATGGAACCGCAAGCGCAGTGTATCAGATTAAAAAACGGGTAAAGCCAGGAGAAGAGACAGATTTGACAATAATTTATTCGCTGGAAAGTCAGATTGGTATGGATGCAAAAAAATTATTTGATATAATTAAGGAAGAACAGATCCATCATCAAGAGAAGCTTATAAAGACTTCAGGTTTGAAAAATAAGCTGGCACAGACACTGGTATGTAGTGCAGACAAGTTCCTTTCGAACAGAGAGTCTACGGATGGATTGACCATTCTTGCAGGTTTCCCTTTTTTTGAGGATTGGGGAAGAGATACAATGATTGCACTTCCGGGAATCTGCATCTCCACAGGAAGATTTGAAAGTGTAAAATCAATTTTGCGGACCTTTGCATTTTATGAAAAGGATGGATTGATGCCAAATCTGTTTCCGGAGGGGGAGAATGAGCCACTTTATAATACTGTAGATGCAGCACTATTATTTATCAACTGCGTGTGGTTATATTATGAAAAAACTCAGGACATCAAATTTGTAGAGGAAATGTATCCGGTAATGCAAAGGATTATTTCCGGTTATGAGAGAGGAACAAATTTCAATATCCATATGGAAGAAGACGGTCTTATCAGTGCCGGAGCGGGGCTGGATCAGGTGACATGGATGGATGTACGTGTGGGAGAAATCCTTCCGACACCAAGACATGGGAAACCGGTGGAGATCAATGCTTACTGGTATAATGCGCTTTGTATTATGCAAAAGTTTTCAGGAGTTTTGAAGAAAAATGAAGAGCAGAAATATGGAGAACTCGCACAGAAAGTGAAAGAATCTTTTGCACGAGAATTCTGGATGGAGGAAAAACACTGCCTGAAGGATGTAATCTCAGAAACAAAGGCAGATACACAAATTCGCTGTAATCAGATATGGGCAGTGTCTATGCCGTTTACTATGCTGGACGTAGAGAAAGAAAGACAGATTGTAGATACGGTATTTGAAAAGCTGTATACGCCGTATGGTCTTCGGACACTAGATCCAAAAGACGAAGAATTTCATGCAAGCTATGGCGGAGAGATGATAAAAAGAGATCTTGCTTATCATCAGGGAACCGTCTGGACTTTTCCGATGGGTGGATATTATCTCGCCTATCTAAAAGTAAATAAAGATTCAAGAGAAGCAAAAGAGATTGTGGCAAAGCAGTTGGAAGTGTTGGAAAGTGCAATGCGTGAAGGATGTATTGGCCAGCTCCCTGAAATTTATGATGGAGAGATTCCGGTTTCTTCAAAAGGATGTTTTGCACAGGCATGGAGTGTAGGGGAAATCTTGCGTGTTTATGAAAAATTGGAGGAAAAATAAGATGGAGTTTACTGGGGTATACCATAAAACATCAGAGCAAATGAGTTATCCGTTGGATGAGGACAGATTAATTGTAAATATTAAGACCGGATATGATGTAAAACAGGTGTTTATTCATTACGGAGATCCTTATGAAGCAGGAATCCTGGGTGGAAAGGAAAAATGGATTGGAAAAAGAGAGGAAATTATTTATAAAAAACGTCTGCCACATCAAATCTGGTGGACAACAACGCTTTTTCCAGAATATAAACGATGTAAATATTATTTTGAACTGAGAACAGAAGAGGAAGTCTGGTATTATTTTGAAGATGGCTTCCTGACTGAAGAGCAGCTTCAGATGGATGGCCGTATGCAGCAGTGTTTTATTGTACCATGGATGAATCCCGCAGATATAAACCGCACACCTGCATGGGTGAATGATACGATCTGGTATCAGATTTTCCCGGACAGGTTTTGCAATGGGACACCGGAAAAGAATGGAAATGATATCACACCGTGGAGAAATCACGGAACAGTGACAAATCAGGAAAAATTCGGAGGAAATCTGGAGGGAATCCGTCAGAGACTACAGTATCTTCAGGAGCTGGGAATTACCGGAATTTATCTGAATCCGATCATGGAAGCAGAATCTAACCACAAATATGATACTACAGATTATACAAAGATTGATCCGGCTTTCGGCAATGAAGAAATGATGAAAGCACTTTGCAGGGAAGCGCACGAAAAAGGAATCCGTATTATGGTTGACGCAGTATTTAACCACTGCGGAAGAAAATTTGCACCGTGGGTAGATGTACTGGAGAATGGGAAAGATTCCCGTTATGCGGACTGGTTTATGATAGAAGACTGGGAAGAGATCGGAAAACGAGCAGACACAAGAGACAGGCGCTTTTACTCTTTCGCATTTGCAGATACGATGCCAAAATTAAATACGAATAATGAAGAAGTAATTGAGTATTTTTGCAAGGTCTGCGAGGAATGGATTCAAAAATTTGATATAGACGGAATCCGTTTTGATGTAGGAAATGAAGTATCACATCGGTTCTTAAAGCGGATGCGAGAACATTTAAAAGCGATAAAACCGGACATTTATCTGTTGGGAGAAATCTGGCACGATGCAAGCCAGTGGCTGCAAGGAGATGAATATGATTCCGTTATGAATTACCCGCTGCTCAGTGGAATCCATGACTTTTTTCTAGATAAAACGATGAAAAAAGAGGGGTTTGAATATATGGTAAATCGTTGCTATACTATGTATATGCAGCAGAATAACGATGTACTCTTCAATCTGCTGGATTCCCACGATACGGAGAGGCTTATGAACCGTTTTCATAATCTGGATAAATTCTATCAGCAGCTTGCAATTCTCTTCACACTTCCGGGAAGTCCTTGCATTTACTACGGAACAGAGATTGCGATGGAAGGTGCACATGACCCGGATTGTAGAAGATGTATGCCATGGAGTGAGATCGAAAGCAAAGAGAATCAGGAAAAAATTGCAATGATGCGGAAACTGATCATGCTTAGAAGAAACGAGAAAATGTGCAGAAGCCCGCATTTCCATTTTCCGGATACTTACAAAAATGATCGATGTGTAGAATATATAAAATTAGATGAAGAAGGTAATAAAATTGAGGTTCTATTAAATGCATCGGAGGAAGAAATAAAAGTAAAAGGGAATGGAAAAATTCTTTTTGCCCGAAAATTTGATGGAGAGATACTTGGTGTGAACGGAACGCTCATTCGTAGAATTTAGAGAATATAAAGAAAGGAGAGGATATCCCGGTAGAACCAGATAATCTGCCGGAGAGATATCGAAATTGGGTATGGAAAATAAGAATAAATGGTGGAAAAATGCAGTCGTATATCAGATTTATCCGAAAAGCTTTCAAGATTCGGATGGAGATGGAATTGGTGATATTCCAGGGATTATCAGCAGATTGGATTATTTGAAAAAACTTGGAATAGATGCAATCTGGCTCTCACCGGTGTATCGTTCGCCACAGGATGACAATGGATACGATATTTCAGATTATCAGGATATTGAGCCGATGTTCGGAACAATGGAAGATATGGAACAGTTATTTGCGGAGGCAAAGAAACGCGGAATCCGAATTATGATGGATCTTGTATTGAATCATACTTCTGATGAACACAGATGGTTTTTGGAAGCAAAGAAAAGTAAAGACAATCCGTATCATGATTATTATGTGTGGCGTGACGGAGAAGAAGACGTTTATCCAAACGATATGAATTCTGTATTCGGCGGACCGGCATGGGAGTGGGTTCCGGAACTGGGACAGTATTATTTTCATCAATTTTCAGTGAAACAGCCGGATCTGAACTGGGAGAATCCGAAAGTGAGAAGAGAACTCTATGATATGATTCTCTGGTGGATGGAAAAGGGGCAGGCGGATTTCGTCTGGATGTAATTGATCAGATTGCAAAAGAGCCAGATCTTAAGATCACAAATAATGGACCAAAGTTGCATGAATTTCTGCGTGAATTAAGCAGGGAAACATTTCAGAAGGGCGACATGATCACTGTAGGAGAAGCCTGGGGAGCAACACCGGAAATTGCAAAGAAATATAGTAATCCGGATGGAAGTGAATTTTCCATGGTTTTCCAGTTTGAGCACATTATGCTTGATCAGGAAGAAGGAAAGGAAAAATGGGACACGATTCCATTGAATCTGGTAAAGCTGAAAAAATGCCTTGCAAAGTGGCAGAATACTTTATATCAGGTGGGATGGAACAGTCTGTTCATGAATAACCATGATCTTCCTAGAATTGTGTCGCGCTGGGGAAATGACGGAAAATACAGAAAAGAGTCGGCAAAAATGCTGGCGACAATGCTTCATGGAATGCAGGGAACTCCTTACATTTATCAGGGAGAAGAGCTGGGAATGACGAATGTGCAGTTTGACAGCATTGAAGAATATGAAGATATTGAGACATTGAACATGTACAAAGAGCGACTGAAAAAAGGATATCAGCCAGAAGAAATCATGCAGTCTATCTACGCAAGAAGCCGTGATAATGCCCGTACTCCGATGCAGTGGAGCGGGGATGAGAACGGAGGATTCACAACAGGAGAACCATGGTTTGCCGTGAATCCAAATTATACCAGAATCAATGCCAAAGAGGCACTGGAAGACGAAAATTCGGTATTTTACTATTATCAGAAGCTGATTCGTTTAAGAAAAGAAAATGCAGTATTCGTGAATGGAAAATTTGAACTTCTTCTGCCGGAAGATGAGAGAATTTTCGCCTATACGAGAACAGATGAGCATACAAAGATGCTGGTATGTACAAACTTTACGGATGAGGAAGTTAGCTGCCCATTGCTTGAGGAGTGGAAAGCCGGGGAAGTCTGGATCCGGAATTATGAGGACGAAAGAGAAGGAAATATATTGCGTCCTTATGAGGCGGTGATAATTGCATTTACTGGCAAATAGATTGAGTTTATTTCTTTTTGAAAAAATGCGTTTTACAAAAATAAAAACAGAATTGAACAACGGATGCCTCAATGATAAACTGTTTGTATAAGCATATAACGATAAATATGATGCACTAATAATAGGTACAACAGTGAAAGAGGTGAGAAATATGTTATCTTTACAGGACAGAGAAGTGAACACAGGACGACAGCGGGAACTTGATCTGGTAAAAGGTTTCCTAATGATCATGATAGTATTTATACATTCATTTCAGACAATAGCAGGCGTGGAAGCAGCAGAATCGAATGTACATAAAATTATGTTTACACTGTTTATGCCGACAGGTGCTTGCTTATATTTATTTACTATGGGATTTGGAAGTGTTTTTACACGACATTCTAAGCCTGAAGATATGGTTAAAAATGGTGTGAGACTGTTATTGTATCAGGGATTAAGTAATTTATGTTATGCAGCAGCTTTGTTAATTAGTTTCAATATTAGAAATATGATTACAGGAGAAGTCGCAGGCAGCAGAGAATTATATGCACAAAACATGTATGCAGCACTTACATTTGTAAATATATTTTTTATATCAGGTATGTGTTATCTTGTGCTTGCGATATATAGAAAATTAAATGTAAAGATCAGTGGATATGTAATCAGTGCTGTAATAGTAGGAATCGTATCACCATTTACAAAGATGTTGGTTTCTGAAAATCAGGTACTTAACTGGATTTTGGATATGACGTTTGGAGGAAAAGGTGAAACAAGCTTTTGTTTCTTTCCGTATTTGAGTTATGTATTTTTAGGATATGTTTTTGGAAAAGTGATCAGAAGAGTTCCTGAAGATGAAAAAGGAGATTTTTATAAAAAGAGTGGTATAATATGTGGAATTATAGCAGTGATATGGTTTGCATGCTGCATAATGACACACCCTACAGTTGATAGATTTTTTAACTATATGATTGAACAGTACAGAACGCCGGGACTGGCAAAAGTAGTCGGAAGCTTTTGCAGTATCATGTTTGTATTTGCAATTGCATTTTGGATTATGCCGATGATAGAAAAATGGAAATTTGGATATAACAAATTGTGTTATTATTCAAAACAAATATCTAAGATATATGCAGTGCATATCAGTGTGTATTATGTGATTTGTGGTTTCGCTGCATTTTCCGGATTTAATGTAAAAGAGTGTTTGATATGGTCGGTTATAGTGCTGATAGTAACTGATTTGCTTGTACAAGGATACTTAATAATTATGAATAAGATAAAAAGAGTGTGACAATATAAATAGGTAGAAAGGCTCAACGCCGGTGCAGATTTTGCACCGGCGTTTCTTTTTTGGTTATCAAAATTCACTTACTAGCATAAGTGATAGTGAAATTATGTGGATTTCAACTTATTATAAGTGTAAGATAATAATAGGCGAATTATTCTATGGAAGGAGATATAGGTATGGGACTTATTAAAGCAGTTGCAGGAGCGGTAGGCGGAACAATGGCAGATCAATGGAAAGAGTTTTTCTATTGTGAAGCAATGGATAAAAATGTCATGGTGAGGAAAGGACAGAAGCAGACGAGTTCTCGTTCTTCTAATAAAAAAGGCAATGACAATATTATTACAAATGGTAGTGGAATCGCTGTGGCAGATGGTCAGTGTATGATTATTGTAGAACAGGGAAAAGTAGTAGAGATATGTGCAGAATCCGGACAGTTTACATATGATACATCTACAGAGCCAAGTATTTTCTCCGGTAATCTTGAAGATAGTATTTCAAAGACATTTGCAACAATCGGAAAACGATTTACATTTGGCGGCGATACAGGTAAAGATCAGCGTGTTTATTATTTTAATACAAAAGAGTTGATTGATAATAAATTCGGTACGCCAAATCCGATTCCGTTCCGTGTTGTAGATTCTAAGATAGGTCTGGATATTGATGTAGCAGTACGATGTTCAGGTGTTTATTCTTACCGAATCAGTGACCCGTTGTTGTTCTACACAAATGTGTGCGGTAATGTGGAGAATGAGTATACGAGAGAAGAAATTGACAGACAGTTAAAAACAGAGTTTATCAGTGCTTTGCAGCCGGCATTTGGACGGCTTTCTGATATGGAGCTGCGTCCGAATCAAATTGTAAATCATACTACAGAGCTGGAAAATGCTATGAATGAAACATTGTCAGCAAAATGGAGTGAGCTTCGTGGACTGAAGGTAGTAAGTATTGCACTTGGTTCGGTGACACTTCCGGAAGAAGATGCAGAGTTGATCAAACAGGCACAGCGTACAGCAATGCTTCAGAATCCAACAATGGCAGCAGCAACTATGGTAGGCGCTCAGGCAGATGCGATGAAAGCAGCAGCAAGCAACGAAGGCGGTGCTATGAATGGCTTTATCGGTATGGGTATGGCTATGAATGCAGGTGGCGGAATGAATGCCCAGAATTTATTTGCAATGGGAGCCCAGCAAGAGGAAGCAAGACGAAGAGAAGAGCTTGAAAGACAGGCGGCGCAAGCAGCACAGACTCCGCCTCCACAGGCAGCACCGGCAGCGGACAGCTGGCAGTGTACATGTGGCGCAACAGTTACAGGAAAGTTCTGTCCGGAATGTGGTTCAAAGAAACCAGAGCCAAAGCCGGCAGCAGATAGCTGGCAGTGTGCATGTGGCGCAACAGTTACAGGAAAATTCTGTCCGGAATGTGGCAGCCCAAAACCGGTACAGGAAGAGGGATGGACATGTTCGTGCGGAGCAGTAAATAAAGGAAAGTTCTGTTCAGAATGTGGAGCAAAAAAACCGGCAGCGGCACCATTGTATCGTTGTGATAAATGCGGTTGGGAACCTGAAGATCCGAAGAATCCGCCAAAATTCTGCCCAGAGTGCGGAGATCCATTTAATGATGCTGATATTCAGTAGAAAGATTGCGCAGTGATTCTGATAGGAATATGTCAGCTTCGCTGACCAGAATCACGCGCCAAGTTTCACGGACGTTCGACTTGAATAGAAAAAGGTGGTTTCAATACATAAAAATTGTTATAATAAAAGGTACAACTACAATGGAGGACGTAGAAAATGAGTAATGTAATTGAGATGACACACCCGCTGATCCAGCACAAGATTTCAAGATTGAGAGATAAGAATACAGGAACAGCAGAATTCCGTGCACTTGTAGAAGAGATTGCAATGCTGATGGGGTATGAGGCATTAAAGGATCT
This sequence comes from Firmicutes bacterium AM31-12AC, assembly GCA_003480425.1. GTDB lineage: Bacteria > Bacillota > Clostridia > Lachnospirales > Lachnospiraceae > Schaedlerella > Schaedlerella hominis. The sequence continues at coordinate 6,987 of QUJA01000018.1, read as the reverse complement.
GCCACTTGAAGATGTTGAGGTTGAGACTCCGATTGAAACATGCATGACACCTCAGATTGCCGGAAAGAAATTTGCTATTGTACCGATCTTACGTGCAGGTTTGGGAATGGTAAATGGTATTCAGGCTTTAGTGCCGACAGCAAAGATTGGACATATTGGTCTGTATCGTGACGAGGAGACACACGAGCCACATGAGTATTATTGTAAGCTGCCGGATCCGATTGAAGAGCGTTTGATCGTTGTTACAGATCCGATGCTTGCTACAGGCGGTTCAGCAGTTGCAGCAGTTGATTTTATTAAAAAACATGGCGGTAAGAAGATTAAATTCATGGCTATTATCGCTGCTCCGGAAGGAATTAAACGTCTGATGGATGCACATCCGGATATTCAGTTGTATGTAGGCCATATCGACAGAGAGCTGAATAAAGCTGCTTACATCTGCCCAGGACTCGGAGATGCCGGGGATCGTATTTTTGGTACAAAATAGGGGTAGTTTTTTAAAATAAACTATGCTATTATATAAAATGTTTGATAGAGGCGCGGTGATAAGAGTATCCGGCTGGCAATAGTCAAGGGAAGACTGTCAGTAGGAGAAAGGAGAAGCCGCCGAAGGAATGATATTTCCCTGATATGATTCCCGGGCCGGATGCAGAATATGCTTCGGACTGTCACAGGCGTGGAGAGCTATCGAGGATATATGGATTTTTTGATTTATTTATGCCGCGGGCGACTCACCAACAAAGAGATGCCAGCGGCATTTCTTTGTCTAAAAATGGTTGGAGAAGGAGAAGAAAGAGAAAAAATGAGAAACAAGAGAAAAATGAGCGGGTTGCTCCTGGTTGCAATGAGCATATTATGTTTTAGTTCGATAACAGTATTTGCAGCAGACACATCCGCAGAGTATGTACCAGCAATGTATGCATCAATCTGGTCGTTAGTGCCTCCGGTTATTGCGATTGTATTGGCACTTATTACAAAAGAAGTGTATAGTTCATTGTTTGTTGGAGTTTTGATCGGAGGAGCTTTTTGGGCGGGATTCAAACCGGAAGCCACGATATTACATGTATTTCAGGATGGAGTGGTAGGTGTTCTCACTGACAGCTATAATATGGGTATTCTGATATTTTTGGTAATCCTTGGTGTTATGGTATGCATGATGAATAAAGCAGGTGGTTCAGCAGCATTTGGACGTTGGGCTAAAGAGCATATTAAGACAAGGGCAGGTGCACAGCTTACAACAATCGCACTTGGAATTTTGATTTTTATCGATGATTATTTTAACTGTCTGACAGTTGGAAGTGTTATGCGTCCGGTAACAGATAGTCACAATGTGTCACGTGCAAAACTTGCATATTTAATTGATGCAACAGCAGCGCCGATATGTATTATCGCACCGATTTCATCATGGGCAGCAGCAGTAACAGGATTTGTAAAGGGAGAGGACGGATTTTCAATCTTTATTCGTGCGATTCCATATAACTATTATGCAATCCTTACAATTATTATGATGGTGACTTTGGTTCTGGCAAAAGAAGATTATGGTCCTATGAAAGAACATGAGGACAATGCAATTGCGGGCGATCTTTATACAACGGATGACAGACCATATGAGAGTGCACAGGAAAATGTTATTTATAACAAGGGAAAGGTCATTGATCTGGTATTCCCAATTATTTCACTTATTATTTGCTGTGTTATAGGAATGATTTATTCAGGCGGGTTCTTCTCAGGAACAGGATTTGTAGAAGCATTTTCAGGAAGTGATGCATCTGTTGGACTGATGCTTGGAAGTTTCTTTGCAATGGTAATCACAATTGCATTTTATGCAGTAAGAAAAGTTCTGCGTTTTTCGGATTCTATGGCTTGTATTCCGGATGGATTTAAAGCTATGGTTCCTGCAATCCTAATTCTCACATTTGCCTGGACACTAAAATCAATGACAGATAGCCTTGGTGCAGCTGAATATGTAGCGTCAATCATGAATTCGGCAGCAAGCGGATTGTTAAATCTTCTTCCTGCAATTATATTCCTTGTAGGATGCTTCCTGGCATTTGCAACTGGTACTTCGTGGGGAACATTCGGAATCTTGATTCCTATTGTAGTTGCTGTATTCCAGGGAACAAATGAAACAATGATGATCATTTCCATTTCAGCTTGTATGGCAGGAGCTGTATGCGGAGATCATTGTTCGCCAATTTCAGATACAACAATTATGGCTTCAGCAGGAGCACAGTGCAATCATGTAAATCACGTATCAACACAGTTGCCATATGCAATGACAGTTGCTGCTGTTTCATGTATCACATATGTAATTGCAGGTGTGATACAGAATGCGGTTATTTGCCTGGTAATCGGAATTGCATTGCAGATTTTGGTGCTTCTTGCAATTCGAAACCATACAAGAAATAAATAAAATAAAAAAATAGTAGTAGAAAAGAGACTGACTTTTTGGGCACCTCCTAAAAACGAGAGTCTCTTTTTCTTTGACTAAATATAAATCTGCGTTATAATTACTTCAAATCAGGTAAAGCAAGCGAAGGGAGAAGAAACGAATGAAACCAATATTTTTTATAGATTATGATAATACAATTTTCAGTCATCAGACATGGCAGATTCCAGAAAGTACATTATGTGCACTTGAACAATTGCAAAAGGACGGATATAAATTAGTTATTGCAAGTGGAAGAGCATTTCGAAATAATTCACTTCCCGAAGAATTTCAAGGACGTATAACTCCGGATTGTCTGGTTAGTGCAAATGGCGCGATTGTTGAGATAGAAGGAAAATTAGTGAAAGAAAAATATTTTGATAAGGATTTACAGAGAAGAATATTAGACTACGTTGTAGAAAAAAATTATTGCCTGTTATCTGGACAGGGTAATGATTGGTGTACTTCCAGCATCGAGCGATTCAAGGAGATTGCATCTCCAAAACAGCAGCAGTTATTGCCAAAGAGTGGGGACGCATACAAGGCGTTATATGAAAAACAGATTCCGTCTATGTTTCTGGCAGATACAAAAGAAGCAATTGCTGATGTGCAGGAACATTTTCCAGAGACAAAGCTTTTGTGTATGGGGGATGAGCTTGGTGGTGCAGATATGATTCCAAAAGAGAATGGAAAGGTTAAAGGTGCAAAGTGTGTTATGGACTATTATCATGCATCCTGGGATGATATTATTGCAATTGGGGATAGTATGAATGATATAGAGTTGATTCAGGCGGCTGGATTTGGGATTGCTATGGGTAATGCGATGGATGAGGTGCAGGAAGCAGCAGATTATGTTGCAAAGCATATTGATCAGAATGGATTTGCGGATGCGGTTTCCAAAGCAAGAGAAGAGATAGCTAAAAGATAAAAAGAATTATCAGAAAAAATAGAATAATTTCAATGCGAAGAAAGAAAATTTAAAATAAAACGCATAAAATATTGACAAAATAACATTTAAGTGTTAAACTATAGGCAATTCGAAAGAAGGAAATATTATAGAGTAGGAGGTAGAGGTCCAATGGACGATATTAGTTCGATTACAACTCAATATGTTAGTGGTATGGCGGATGAAAGGTCCAATAATAAGAGATCTTTACAATAATCCAGCAGACATATTGAACATAGATACCACATAAGATAGGATTTCATAAGATGTGTAAAGAAACATCAGATGTAAATCAGATCAAATAGCGAGATACCTGATTATAGATGGAATAATTAAGTAAGTATTTGGAATATCGAAGGAAGGGTACTGCAGGTATTGAACAGTTATAGAAAGAATAATTCGGGAGATAGCGCGGAAATAAAATAATAAAAAATTGAATAGAGAAAAAGAAATAGAAAATGCATCTGCAATGTCAATTGTGGATGCATTTTTTTGACATTGTGAAGCACTTATGGTAAACTAAGAAATAATTATCGGGGAGTCTACCCTTTGATAATTATAAGTAGGATAAATATAAAAAATATTGAGTTACAAAATCAATAAGAGGCACTAAGAATGCAGAGGCATTCTTGAATTTAAGAGAGTATAAATAATTTAGAGAAAGAAACGACAGAGTAAGTTTACGAGGTGAGTACAGTGGACAAGTATGAGTATAAGCTGAAGACAGAACAAATGCTTGAACTGATGGAAGATGGTGCATACAGCAGAGCAGCAGAACTTGCAGATAGTATTGACTGGCGAAGAGTTCGTAATACTACAATGCTGATGAATGTAAGTGACATATATGAAAAAAGCAGAGATTATCATAAGAGTTTCGAAGTCTTGAAAATTGCTTATCATAGGGCAGAAGGAAGTAGAAAGATCGTATATCGCCTGTGTACACTTGCATTAAAAACAAGAAATGTAGATGAGGCAATAGATTATTATGATGAGTTCCTTCATATTGCACCGAAGGATCCAAATCAGTATATTTTAAAATACCAGATTTTAAAAGTACAGAGAGCTCCGATCGAGCAACAGATTGATGCACTCGAATCATTTAAAAAGGCAGAGTATGTGGAAGAGTGGGCATATGAGCTTGCTAAATTATACGAACGGGCAGGCAAGATTACGGAGTGTCTGGAAGAGTGTGATGATCTGATTTTATGGTTCAGCGAAGGAAAATATGTATATCAGGCGATGGAACTGAAGATGCGTTATAAACCGCTGACACCATCACAGCAGGAAAAGTATAATAGAAGATATGAAAAGCCAGGAACTACTACAGAAGAATTACCTGATTTAAATAACGTGGATGAGAATGGTGTTAAGGTGGCAGCGAAATCTGTTACTACAACACAAGAGCAGACCGAGGAAGATGCAGTTAAGACAGAGGAAAAAGCAGAATCAGATAAATCAGTAGAGAGTGAGTCAGATATTAAAATTCCGGTAGTTGAAGAAACTTTAGCGAACAAATTTGTAGATGAGGATGTTGTAAAAGCAGAGGTTCGTGCAAAAGCAAAAGCAGAGATTTTAGGAGAAGCAGATTCTTTTGAGCCTACTTCAATTGATTCATTAACAGAGTCGATAAGAAAAGCAGCAGAGACAGAAACTGTGGAGCAAGAGAAGTTAGAGGAAAAAGAAGAACAAGAGTCGGAAGAAATTGCAGAAAAAACAGAATCTTCCGAAGACGTGAAGGAACAGGTGCTTGATCCAAAAGCAGATTCCGTTGAAGTAAAAACAGAATCAGAAGTCGAGGAGAAACAACTGGAGAAGAAAAAAATCGGTAATACAATGCGTTTAGATGAGGCATTGAAGGCTTTATTACACATTGGTGGTTCAGATAGCGGTTCTAGAGAAAGTTCAGACGAAGAAGCTGAGAAAAAAGATGATGATTTGTCAGATTTGAATGATGCAATTGAAGATATTGAAGATGTTGTAGATTTAAGTCTGGTGCAGAGGGTAGAACAGAAGCGAGCACAGAAAAAAGCGCTGGAAGCAGTGAAAGATGTCAAGGTTGATTCAGATTTGGAAGAACTTAGTATGAAAAAACTAAAATCTAAACCTGAAACGACAGTAAATCTGGATGATACATTGCCAATGAATCTGGAGGATACAGTAGAAATGTCGCCGGAAGAGATAATAGCTATGTATGGTGGAACCGAGGAAGTTATCGAGGAAGAACCAGAAGCCGAGGAGATTATCGAACCGGAAGAGGAAGAAATTATCGAGGAAGAGCCGGAAGCCGAGGAGATTATTGAACCGGAAGAGGAAGAAATTATCGAAGAAGAGCCGGAAGCCGAGGAGATTATTGAACCGGAAGAGGAAAAAATTATCGAAGAAGAGCCGGAAGCCGAGGCAGTTATTGAACCAGAATATGCTGAAGAAGAAATGATAGATGAGGATGAAATTTTCGAAGTAGAACAGGTTCTTGAGGCAAAATATATTGAGCCGGAAGATGAGGAAGAAGATCAGCTGGATAATCAAGTGACAGCAAGAATGAGCCTTGAAGAATTGTTTGCTGCATGGGATGAAGAGGATGCCTTGGCAGAAGCGGAAGAATTTGAAGAACCGGAAGCTGAAGAAGTCATCGAGGAAGAGCCAGAAGCCGAGGAGATTATTGAACCGGAAGCTGAAGAAGTCATCGAGGAAGAGCCAGAAGCCGAGGAGATTATCGAACCGGAAGAGGAAGAAATCATCGAAGAAGAACCAGAAGATGAAGAAACAGAGGAAATATCAGAAGAAGATATTTTGAATTTAGATTCGGCAGAAGAATGGTCAGATGATGAGCTGACAGATGCGTTTGAAGAAAATTCAGATAATAAAGCGGAATCGGTAGAAAAAATAGATGAAGCATTGAATGAAGCTGAGTCTGTGAAGGATATCAAGCAGGCAGAGCCTGAGAAAGAGGAAACAATGAGCGTAGAAAGAAAGACAGGAGAGCCAATCTTACCACCAGACATACAACGTCTGATAGACGAGATTGAAGGTGTAATTCCAAGAGAAGATGAAGAACCAATGTCAGAAAGCAGCACATCTGCTTCCAAAATGCAGGAGCGTATGCCAGAAGATAACATGGAACAGGAAATGGACATGTTAAGGGTAGATGACTCAGATGAATATGAAGATGAGTATGAAGATGAATATGCAGATGAATTTCCGGTAGAGGAAGAAGAAAGTTTGGAAGCTGTTCAACCACAGGGAGGTTATACTCAGGAATTTGAAAGAATTATGGATGATCGTTTTGCGTCGTTTGAAGCAGAAGAAGATTATTCAGATGAGCTTGGAGATCTTTATCCGGATATGGAAGATGATATTTCGGACGAGGTTGATGCAATTGCTCTGGAAGAAGAGGCTTTTGAACAAGAAACAGAAATTGATTCGCCAGAGTATGAGGACGATGAGTATCCGGAAGAAGAATACGAAGACGAGTATGAGGACGATGAGTATCCGGAAGAAGAATACGAAGACGAGTACGAGGACGACGAGTATCCGGAAGAAGAATACGAAGACGAATACGACGAGTATCCGGAAGAGGAATACGAAGACGAGTACGAGGACGAGTACGAGGACG
>QUJA01000017.1 GCA_003480425.1 Firmicutes bacterium AM31-12AC | reverse complement strand
GCTTTTTTGTAAACAAAAAAGCCACAAACTCCGTCCCTATCGGCTTCCCAAACTCCGTCCCTATCGGCTCCCCCTGTCGGATCCCTTACTCACATTCCTTAAGCAATTTTTTCACCATCGCAACGTGACGTGTCGTCTGCTCGATGCTGTCATAACCACCTTCTGCCTCATATTCTGTTACAATGTATCCTTCATAATCAGAAGCTGCTATAACTGGAATGATCTCCTCATAAGGAATTGCCACTTCATGGAGATTTTCATCTACGTAATGACATTTTCCATGCATCTCAAAACAATATGGCATAATACGTTTCAGCCCTTCCAGTTCTTTTGTACAGCTCTTTCTAAACTGTACAAATCCATACATACTGTTCAGTGTTCCGCCAAGCTGAGGACACTTTTCAATATCCGGTGCCATAATCTTCATTGCCTCTTCCATTGGGACTTCATCGTAACGAAGCTGTGCACATTTCTCCAGTTGTTCTACTGTCGCACCTGCTGCCAGTGCACGATCCCAGTAAGGTTTATTTGGTTTTGTCGCAAAGCATCCAAAATCCGGAACAAATCCAATATATTTACTTCCTGACTTCTCGATTGCCTCTACATAATCTAAAATGGCCGGTGTAATCGGACTTTCCGGATTATGAATTTCAATTCCTACATGAACATTATAGGCCTCTGCATATGGAGCAATCCGCACCAGTCCGGATGGAGATAACAAATACTGCTCTCTCATAACTGTGCAGCCAAGTTTATTTGCAGAAATAATATCTGTAATAGCTCTTGCTACCATCTCATCTTCTGTCAGGTCGCGGTCTTTTAACATACCTCTGTCCATATTAGCTGAATAACAGATTGGTCCGATTCCATATTTTTCTTTGCATTTCTCAATAAATGCTACAAATTCATCACTGACATATGGATAAGAAGGAATCATCTGTGCAGCTACGATTTCATATCCTTCTGCACCAAGTTCTGCTGCTGTTCTGATCACACCTTCCAGATCAAGTTCTCCTTTTACATACGGTTCTGTCAATGAAAATAATGTAATTCCTGTTTTTACATTTGCCATGATATCAGTCCACCTCCTAATCAATTACCTTCATGTGTTTACTTCCACAGCTGTCTACCGGCATATACTGGTGATCTGGTCCGATCGGCATATATGGTGAGCGGAAGAACAATGTTACATCAATATCATGTTCCCCTTCACTTAATCCCCCTGGACAAAATACTTTGATTGTTGCCGGTTCAATAACCTGCCAGAATTCTGTATAGCATTTATCAAATTCAATCGGACTGAATTCTTTTCCATTAATACAGAATTTAATTGTTTCTGCTGGCACTTCTTTTCCGTCTACCTTTACACCGAATTCATCAATTACAGAAAGGAAATGTCCACGATAATAACTCAGACGAATATCAAACTGATATCCGATATTTTTTCCATTTACTTTCACATTTTTTAAACTGTCATCAACAACAACGTCAACGAAGTCCATTCTCATTGCAAATCCCATTTTCTATCTACTCCTTTAGAATTTGATTTCTTTATTTGCCTCTGCCGAACGATAGATTGCATCCAGAACCTTTGTTACTACCAATGCTTCTTCCGGTTTTACAAGCGGCTCTGTATCATTTTTCACTGCCTCCAGCCACTGTTTACAATCGATTGTTCCTTCTTCACCGCTTCCACCACCGAAGTATGCTACGGAGCCAACCGGTGAGATTGTCTCTTCCATTAACTGTCCGTTTCTTCCACGATTATAGATCAGTTCATTCTTTGGATAGCTCATACCGGAATGAATCTCTGCTCCGGCAAGTGTTCCGCAAAGTGTTGTAGATGCTTCTCTGGAATCCAGGATATTCAGTGCCCAGCTTGCTTCCAGCATGATCGTTGCGCCATCTTTCATCTTGATGTATCCCATTGCAGAATCTTCTACTTCATAAGTTTCCGGATCCCATGGTCCGAAAAGGTTACCTTCTGTTGCCTGTGGAAGATGTCCCAGTTTGTAATATACAGATCCATTGACACTGTCAACGTCATAGTTGTTCATACACCACAATGTAATATCCAGAGCATGTGTTCCGATGTCGATCAGAGGACCGCCGCCCTGCAATGCTTTGTTTGGAAATACGCCCCATGTCGGAACTGCTCTTCTTCGAACTGCATGTGCTTTACCATAGTAAATCTCTCCCAATTCACCTTTTTCGCAGGAAGCATGTAAGTTCTGTACTTCCGGTCTGAATCTGTTCTGATATCCGATTGTAAATTTCATTCCTGATTCTTTCCATGCATCCACCATCTTCTGTGCTTCTTCTGGATTGTGGGACATTGGTTTCTCACAGTATACATTTTTCTTTGCTGCAAATGCATCTACCGCGATCTTACTATGAGATACATTTGGAGTACAGATGTGTACGATATCGATTTTCGGATCAGCCAAAAGCTCACGATAATCTGTGTAAACTTTCGCACCTTCTACACCATATTCTTCGGCTGCTTTTGTCGCACGTTCTTCAATAATATCGCAAAATGCTACCATCTCCGCCAAATCTGCATTATTCTTTAATGCCGGAAAATGTTTCTGGTTTGCAATACCACCGCATCCAATGATTCCTACTTTTAATTTCCCCATTTTTCTTACCTCCTGTTTTGTTTTCTTTGTTGATACTAGGATAACATCCAACCGACATATTCACTGCCCCACATATGACTATTTCATTGTCTTTAAACCACCTTCCCTTTTTCGCAAAAAAACAAGAGAGGTCAAAATTATACATTTAATTTTGACCTCTCTTATATTAAGATACTTTATATGTTTTCAGGGTAGGATAATAATATAAAGTTTCTCAACCAATATAATGATATATTTTTGAAGTACTATTCAAATTCTTTCACATACGGATTTTCTTTTGTACAAGGTTTCCAGTCATCTCCATCTGTTGGTTTTCCTGTACGCATAAAGTGTGTCCAATAATTCAGCATATCTTCACTCAATTTTCTATCATGTTCTTCCCACGGTCTCCAACAACGGTCCATCGTTCCAAACATATACCATAACTCTGCGCAATGAAACGCTCCCCAATCATCCCCCGGAAGATGTCTCTTAAAATAATATACATAAGATGGTTGACCCCAAAGTTCTTCTGCTTTTTCACTCCATTCAATGCATCCTTTATAAAGGGCTGTTTTTTCTCCACTTTCAATCATTTCCGGAGTCACAAACAAATCAGCTTCTGTTGTTCCCAGCATATACGGAATCTGTTTTACATGATTATTATTCAAACAATCTGTTGTATTTTCTTTAAACACATATCCATCTGTCACCGGCATAAATAAAATCATCTCATGCTTCATTGCTGCAAATTCTTCTGCCATTCGCTCCAATTTTTCGGCAGGTATCTTTCGCAGTTCTTCTAATGAAGCAGCTCCTGTGTAAGTTATGAATTCTTCTCCAATCTTCTGTGTCTCTTCCCATGTATGACCTCCCAGAGATTCGTTATTATGAGCACCTCCACTTTGAAAAATTGCCTTTGAAATCATATTCCCGGATAGCTCTGTCGATACAAGGAACTGCGTGCTCATTGCACCCGCAGATTGACCAAACACGGTAATGTTATTCGGATCTCCACCAAAGTTTTCAATATTTTCATATACCCACTTCAATGCTTCAATCTGATCCAGAATTCCATAATTTCCAGAAACTCCATGCTCATTTTCTTCATTTAACCATGGGTGTACTAAATTTCCCCACATTCCAAGACGATACGCAATCGTTACCAAAATAACGCCTTTTTTACAATATGCTTCTCCGTCAAATTCTTTTTCCCAACTCCAACCGCTTCCAAAGCCACCACCGTGAATCCAAAATGCGACCGGAAGTTTCTCATCTGGCTTTTCTGCAGGAGTCCAAATATTCAAATACAGACTGTCTTCGCTCATCTCCGGTATATACTCTGGAAGATCATAAAATTCCTTTACTAATTTTTCTTTCCAGAAAGGTACTTCTCCTTCTGTATCTGCCTCCTGCCAGCCACGTTCGCGGAATCTATCTGCATGATACACCCCATCCCATGGTTCTATCGGCTGAGGTGCTTTCCATCGCAACGCTCCTACCGGTGGTTTTGCATATGGAATTCCTTTGAATATTGTATATCCTTCTGCTTCTATCCCTTCTATTTTACCTGTTTTTGTTGTTACTAATTTCATATTAACCAAATTTCTCCCGTTTTTATTGCTCGTTTAAGAGTGCTTCTCTTCTTTCCTTTAACTCTCCACGGACTTTTTCCATCTTTTCTTCATTCAAATCAAAAATTAACATCGGAATAATTGCGATTGCTGCTACCACAAGTGGAACAATATTAACACCCACATTGATACCTGTCAGAGCTCTTGCAGTTAAATCCGCACCATTTGTATACCCAAATGCAGCCATAACCATAAGTCCTACAGAACCTGCAATTGCAGAAGAAATCTTTGTCATTAATCCGTTAAATGCAAATGCAACTCCATCATTTCTGACACCTGTCTGATATTCATAATTATCCAATGCATCTACAATCATAGATCCTACACATGCACTATAGCCTCCACCAAGACCATAAACCAGATTTGCTACAATTGTATAAGGAATATTAGTATATGGACCAGCAAACATCATAACAAGACCAACAATCTGAATGATCTGTGATACAATTACTATCTTTTTCTTTCCAAATTTTCCAATCAAAGAAGGAACAATTGGAATCAGTACCAGGCTAACCAAGCCCGCCAATGACATCAACACTGAAGCCAGAGCCATATTACCTACACAGAACATGTAATAATAAAAGGCTGTACATGCTCTTCCGATCTGACTAAACATTGCACAAAACATGTATGCATAAACACAAAGCAGATTCTTATTTGTGAAAATAGATTTGAAAAATCCCAAAAATGTTGTTCCCTGATTTCCATTTTTTGATGCTGCAATTTCTTTTGCTTTTGCAAGCTTCGGATTTTCCTTACAAAAATGCACCATAATCAATACTAATGGAAGCGAAATAACTGCATAAGCAATTGCTGTCTTCTGATATCCGGCTTCTTGTACGCCCTTTCCCAGGAACATGATTAACGGCATTGTACACATTCCAAGCACTGTACTTCCAAGAGCTCCTGCCCACATGGAAGAAGCAAATAACTGGTTCAGTCGTTTTGGTGTATCTGTCATTCTTGATGGCAAAGCATTAAATGGTACATTCATTACTGTATAAGCCATTCCAAGACCAATATATGTAACATATGCATAAATAAGCTTTGTTGTACTGCCAAAATTCGGTACACTAAATGTCAAAATCGTAAATACTACCAATGCAATTGCTCCGGCAATAATGTATGTGCGATACCCTCCCACCTTTCGATAAGTTTTATCCATGATTGCTCCCATCATCGGATCATTGATACCATCCCATACTTTTGCTACTAACAGAAGCGTTGCTACTGCAGTTGCTGACAATCCAAATACATCGGTATAAAAATAGGCAAGATACATGTTAACCATTGTAAAAGATAGCTGACATGCAAAGTTTCCTATTCCATATGCACCAACTTGAATCGGTCCTACATTTTCTTTTGTCGTGTTTTCAGCTTTCATTGAAGCCACCCTCCTTTTCCTTTGATGTTTATATTTTAAAATTTATAAGAACGAAAAACTTATCTATTTTTATCCTATAGTTAATCCTGTTTGATTTTAAAACTTATCCAACGCAAAAGAAGCAAAAATCAAATACTTTTTTGTCGATTTTTGCTTCTTTTTTCATAATAGCATAATTATATTTTTTCTGAAATCTCTGTCATAATATTTGTACAAATGCCATCTCATTTGATTCCAGAACTAGTTCAAATTCCAATATATCCTTTTTTGTTTGCATATATCTCACTTCCATGCGTGGAATACAAATTTGTTTTAAATAAGAAATTTCCGAGCGCATCAACTCTTTCGAATATCCAAGTTTCCCCCATTCTGCCAGCACATTTCCACAAGACTCACTCACCCTGTACATACAAATTTTATGTTTTCCCTCTCGCATATTTTTTAATTCAAACTGCAGTTTCAACTTATCATTATTCTTGAATATAAAAGGAAGTTCTTTTACTTCAAGAGAATTTTCAGCTTTCATGTTATAGCTATAACTAAACTGCTTTGCATTAAATGCCAGAATCTGAATGGTTTCTCTGTGTTGTGAAGTTGCAATATAGTGCTGCCCTTTTCCAATCAGTCTTTCTCCCATCCATCCCCAGAATTCCATCGCATAATATGCCGGCTTTAATATACCATCTTTCGTAATCAAACCGGTTGCACCAATCAGCGGAGAAGTAGAATCAAAATACTGAACCGTCCAGTCACTAATGCTGCTATAGTTCATTTGATCCAATTCTTCTGTTGCATCTACCATCTGCATCAACATATGACACGCCTTTGCACAACTGTCATTATAAATATTTCTCTCTGAAAGTGAGGTATTCCACTCTGTCAGCCATATTGGAGTAGCCGGATATTCAATTGAATCAAGTAATGCATGATAAGCATCAATATCTTGCTTAACAAAATGTGTATCCGATTCAATGCTAAGTAAGCTATACTGTTTTCCTGCCACTTGTTCTTCTTGTCTTTCTACCTGATATGGATAACTCATAAATGTCAGAAAATCTGGACGATCATATCTGTCTTTCCACCAGCAAAGCTGTTCTCTCAATACATTTCCCGGCATTGTTGCATTCAACCCACTGCCACCGATTTTTGCTTCCGGTATGTATCTTTTAATAATTTGCCATGTACGTTTATACAACTTCTTATACGGGATTTTCCCTATACCAGTCACCTGCTCTGGATCACACCAGATTTCAAACATCCATTTACTTACTTCTTTTGCCGTGTAATACTCTGTCAAATGTTCTATAAGAGCTGTTAGTACCTGCTCCCACTCTTCCAGCGATAAAAAGACAGGCTCCATTTTTGTCTTTTCCAGTACATCATCCGAGCCAATTGTCACAATCATTTTTCTACGCCGCTCCGACAATTCCAATACCGGACAAACTCCCTGTTCCAACAAGAAATCTAATACAGAGTCTACTTTTTCAAAGTTCATCTGCTCTGTCTCATGTCCTGAACGGATTTTTAATACCGGATCAAACGGGTTTGCAATATGAATATATTTCAAGCCCAGATTTTCAATTGCAGTTGCCACATGTTTTTGTACCTTCGCTTCTAATAAATCTGCAAACATTCCAACATTCATACTTGTCTTTGCTGCATTCTTCAATAATCTGCTCTGTTGTAAATCCAGACAAATCTTCTGCTCAGTTTTTTCGATTTGTTGTTTTTTCTTCTGTGAATACTCCAAATAAGTTGCCAAACCAATCATATCCGACTCTTGTGGCACTGTTTCTTTTTGTTTTATATTTTTTCTGTATTCTTTCGGTGTAATAGAAAATACCTGCTTGAAATTTTTATTAAATACAGAAATGTTAGAGAAACCACAATCATAAGAAATCTCCGTAATCGATTGATTCGAAAACTGCAATTCTTCTTTTGCATGTTCAAGCCGTACATTTCTTACATACTCCGTAAATCCAACACCGATTTCTCTTTTAAAGAATCGAGAAAATGCCGATTCTGATATATAATATCGTTTTGCAATTTCACTTAGATTTAATGTGCGTTGATAGTTGTTCTGTATATAATCTAAAACATCTTTTACTTTACCGTTTATTGTCTCATAATCATCCAGACTTCTCTCTTTATCCAGATACTGTGCTTTCAATGCTTCCAGAAGAGAATAATATAAGCTCTTTACCCAAAACCCATCCGGTTCTTCCTGATATTTTCTTAAAATAGTTTCCAAAATATAACGAAGTCTTGCATAATCAATCTCTGGATTTATAATACTATTACACTTAAAAACTACTTTTTCTTTTTTTATGACTTGTTTTAATTTATAATAGTCAACATACATTCTGCATAGCAATGCATTTCCATGTTCCTTCCAGGCATGAATTTCCTCTGAATTAATCAGTATTATGTCTTTCGAATTTGCCTGAAAACTTTCTCCATTTATTGTAATATCCACCTTTCCTATAAGAATATATAGAAGTTCTATGTTCTTATGAGAATGTGGAGCTTCTTGTATATTGGATAAAATCTGTATTTTTTGCTTTTCCATGCTTAAATCTGTGTCCTGTAATATTCTAAATCTGCCTTCAAAACATCTAGTCTCGTTCCCTCTCCCGGTGTATACTCACGCTCCACAATATACACTTGACATCCATGCTCATCCGCTACTTCTTTGAGTGCCTTCCAGTCAACCAGTCCTTCTCCTGCAGGACAGTTGATCTTTTTCTGCTCTTCCAGTTCTGCTTTCTGTTCTTCTGTGAAGATTGGTGCTCCATGCTCATCTTTCGGAATGCTTTCAAAATCCAATGGTGGCAATGCTCCGATTACTTTACCAATGCGGTTCAATGTTTCCGCAAATTTGTGTACTGCCTCGTCATCTACCATACATTCCATGCCGATTCCAATAAATTTCATTTCCAAAGCTTCTGCCAGAGGAATTAAGGATTTCACCATTTGTCTTTCCCTCCTGAACTGTTTTTCGTTGATATAAGAATAACATGCCTTCACTATATGCCCTGCTCTCCAAATGACTATTTCATTGTCTTGAAATCACTCTCGATTTCTTCTCTCAAAAAACAGTGAGGTCAAAATCATATGTATAATTTTGACCTCACTTATATTAAAAGATTCTATATATTTATGGGTAGGAGATATATAGATTCTCTTAAACAATAGTATTAATCGAATACAATCGTCTCTCCTGTTTCTGCTGATTTATAAATTGCTTCAATAACACGTGTTACAACTGCTGCCTGCTCTGGAAGAACTGCTGGTTCTGTTCCCTTTGTAATGCAGTCAACCCATTTTGTCATATCATATTCCCACATGTTATATTTTGCCTCCGGACTTTTAGTCTCTGTTACAAGTTTGCCTTCTACCATCTTAGTTACTCGTACGCTGTCTTCGAATCCCGGACCGACCATATCTGCACCTGCTAATGTACCTGCTACAGAACAGATAATTCCAGGAGCCTCCTGCTGCATATTAGAGCGCCATGCAGTTTCTACATAGAACATTGCTCCATTTTTCATTGTGATCATAGCCATAGCTGTATCTTCTACATCAAAGTTATTCGGATCCCATGGTCCAAGATCATTTCCTTCCGGGAAGTTTTTCATTTTGTCAAATGTTACTCCACGAACGCTGGCAACATCATAGTTGTTTGTCAGCCACATCGGAAGGTCGATGGAATGAGGACCTCCATCCATAAGAACTCCACCACCATTTAATTCTTTATTTGTATATACACCATATGCTGGAAGACGAGCCGGACGAAGCTGTGAAGAACGAATATAATATACATCTCCAAACTCTCCTGCCTCATACATTCTCTTCATTTCCATTGGTGCTGTATTGTAACGCCATTGTGTACCACTTGTAAGTTTCTTTCCTGCTTTTTTCTGTGCTTCCAACATTTTCTGTGCATCTGCATAAGTACAAGCAAGTGGTTTTTCACAATACACATCTTTTCCATGTTCAAATGCACATAATGTCATCTCACAATGAAGTGGATTTGGAGTACATACATGTACAACATCAATGTCCTCCGCTGCACACATCTCTTTGTAATCCGTGTAAACCTTTGCAGAAAGTCCAAAATCTTTGTTTGCTTTCTCGCATCTTTCTGGAATAATATCACATAATGCAACAATTTCTACTTCATCCAGATGTTTTGTAAGCTGTGTCAAATGTT
The DNA here is from genome assembly GCA_003480425.1 of Firmicutes bacterium AM31-12AC. Taxonomy (GTDB): domain Bacteria; phylum Bacillota; class Clostridia; order Lachnospirales; family Lachnospiraceae; genus Schaedlerella; species Schaedlerella hominis. Next base: position 40,872 of record QUJA01000017.1, on the reverse strand, counting down.
TTGTTGTTCCGATTTCACCAATACCGATAATACCAATTCTTTTTTTAGCCATTTTTTTATCCTCCTAAATTTATTTTTATTATTCTTTTACTTACTCCGGCAATACTGTGCAGGAAGCTTTCACTTTTTCTTCTCGATTCTCGAATGTAAAGAATTCCAAACAGAAGTTTCCATCATATCCTAATTCTTTGATTGTATTTAAAATAAATCGATAATCTAACTCACCTACTGTAAGTTCAGCTCTCATCGGAGCCCCGGCTCCATGAATATCTCCAATCCATTTCAGATTATTTTTCACTGTCTCTGTAATTTTTCCTTCAATATTCTGGAAATGGAAAATATCATAAAGAAGTTTTACATGCTCACTTCCTACACTTTCAATCAGACCAAATGCCTGCTTTGAACTTGTAAAGAACCCATCTGTCAAAGGTTCAACAAGAACAGTAACACCTTCTTTTTCTGCAATTGGTGCAAGTTTCTTTAACGCATCTTCCATTGCTTTGAGCACTTCCTGCTCTGAAAGATTTTTTGCATAGTCCGCTGCATTCAAAATCAACTTATCGCATCCTATCTGTTTCGCCTTTGGAACACTCTCTTTAAACAAAGCTACCAGTTCCTCTGTCTTTTCCGGATTTCCTAACAATGGTGCTCCTGCTGAAACGCATGCACGAATTTCTATTCCAAGCTCCTTGCTAGCTTCTGCAATACGTGCAAGATCTCTTCCTTCCAGATCAAACATTTCTATTCCTGTCAGACCATTTTCTTTTGCCAGTTTCATCGCTGCGATGATTCCATCTGTGTCCGGCCAAACTGGACCTTTTTCACCAACTCCGACAAACATAATATCGGCACATAAACTATATTTCATTTTGTTTCTCCTTTCTCTTTCTTTGTCATTTCGTACTTTTATTCTAACAAAACAACTTCACTTAAGCGTTCCTCCTTAGCAACACTTTTTCCAGAAGAAGAATAATGTTTCAAATTTGAAACCAATGTTTTGTATAAAGAAAAAAGATTGCAACGGTGTACAAAGGGAACATAATAAAAAACTTAATAATGGACTGCCAATCTTACACAAAGTACCGCCCAAACGAGACTACGGGCGGTATTTTTGTATCATGGCGGAGAAAGGAGGAACTTCCCACGGGGGCTTGACTGAAAAGTTGAGCCCCTTTTTCATGCCAAAAAACAGGAGGTAAATGCTTATGGCAGATGATAAAACCACAAAAACGCCGGAACAGACGGTAACGGATAGCGGGCCGGGCAAGGAAACGCCTCCCGCTCCCCCAAAAGAGCCGGGGAAGGTTTCCGTTTCCCCGGAGCCGGAAAAAAAGACGGAACCAGAGGTAAAGAACCCACAGGTTTCTGTCTATAACTTCGCTGAAATTATGAAGGAAAAGAAAGTCGAGGAACGGGCGGCAGCTCCCGGCGTGGAAAAGCCTGACCCGGCAAAAGCGGAGAAACCGGAAAAGCAGCCGGAGGCTCCGAAAAAAGCAGAGGAAAAACCCAAAGAGCCGGAACAGCCGAAGCGCCGGGGCCGTCCCCCGAAAGCAAATAAGGACAAGGACGCAGCCCCGAAGTCCAAAGTTCCCGCACAGAAACCGGAAAAGGCGGTCAAAAAGGAACCGGAGAAAAAAACGGCTCCAACGATACAGGCCGCTCCCGCTCCGAAAGGACCCGAAAAGCCAAAGGATGCTCCACGCCGGGGCAAGGAGCAGATCGTCTATATCAAGCTGAACGAACTCCACGCCTTCAAGAACCATCCCTTTGAAGTCCGGGATGATGAAGAAATGCGGGCTATGGTGTCCAGCGTCAAGGACAAGGGCGTGACCCAGCCCGCTATCGTCCGTCCCCGTGAGGATGGCGGCTATGAGGTCGTGTCCGGCCACCGCCGCCAGAAAGCCAGTGAGCTTGCCGGATATGCGGATATGCCCTGTATCGTCCGAAACCTGACAGATGATGAAGCCATCACACAGATGGTGGAGGACAATCTGAACCAGCGTGAAGAAATCCTCCCCAGTGAGCGGGCCAAAGCCTTAAAAATGCAGCTTGAAGCCATCAAGCACCAGGCTCCCGCACTTCGGGCCAGATTGACCCGAAGGACGCAGGTAAACGCTCCAACGAGATCGTGGCCGAGCGGAACAAGATGGCCGTCAAGCAGGTGCAGCGGTATATCCGTCTCAATGAGCTGGTTCCCGACCTGATGAAGCTGATGGATGAAAAAAAGCTGGGCTTTACTACGGCGGTGGAGCTTTCCTATATCGGCAAGAAGAACCAGAACTATATCGCCGTCGCCATTGACAGCCAGCAGTCCTCGCCTTCACAGGCGCAGGCAAAGCGTATGCGTGAGCTGGACGAAAAGAAGCTGCTCAACGGGGATGTGATCGACGGCATTATGATGGAGGACAAAAAGGAGGTAGACAAAGTGATTTTGACAGGTGCGGAACTGAGCAAGTATTTCGGCAAGGAAACTACGCCGAGGGAAATGAAGGACCAGATCATCAAGCTGCTGGACGACTGGAAGGGTCAGCAGAAGGAACATGAAAAGCCGGAGAAGAAAACCGAGCCGGAAAAGTAAGCCCAAACTTCGGGTCAGCATGGCCCGAGGATTGCGGGGCTCTGCCCCGCGCCCCGAAGCTCTGGAGATATAAATTATTCCCCGTCGCCAGTTATTCCGTAGCATAGCCGGGAAAATCAGTCAAGGGCAGCGCCGCCGCAGGCGGTGCCAGAGGCACCCTTGACGGATTTCTCCCGGTTATGCTTTTTCCCGGTCAAGCGACGGGGATATAAATTCTCCAGAGCCGTTCCCCTTCCCGGGGGAAGGGGCGGAGGGGTTGGGCGAACTCTTGCTTTTCCCTAAACCAAAACAGAAATGGAGGCTCAACCAATGAAACGACCTTTAGCATACCTGACCGCCGCATGGAGCGGCGAGCCGGATGTTGATATGGAGCTGGCGGCCCACTACTGCCGTCTTGCTTATGAGGCGGGCTTTTCCCCGATCTGCCCGCTCTTGTATCTGCCGCTGTTTTTGAATGACAGCGTTCCCGAGGAACACAAGGCCGGGATTGATATGCGCCGGGATATGCTGCGGCGCTCCCACACCCTGATTGTCTGCGGCAGCGCTGTGGACGAGGATGTAAAAAATGATATTGCGGTTGCCGGGCGGCTGGGTATTGCGGCGACCACACTGGAAGGGGTGCTTGCCGTGAAGGGACACGGCACCCCGGGCCATGCCGGACATTAAGCTGGGGAGCCTTTTCGACGGGATTGGTGTGTTCCCTCTGGCTGCTTCCCGGTGCGGTATCCGTCCGGTCTGGGCCAGCGAGATTGAAAAAGCGCCCATCTCCATAACCAAAAGGCACTTTCCCGACATGGTGCATTTGGGGGATATTACGAAGGTGGACGGCGGGAAAATCCCGCCGGTCCATGTGATAACCTTCGGTTCCCCCTGTCAGAACCTTTCTCTGATCGGCAACCGCTCCGGCCTTGCCGGGGCAAAATCAAGCCTGTTCTATCAGGCGTTTCGTATCATACAGGAAATGAGGGATGCTACTGATAACCTATATCCAGCTATCGCTGTTTGGGAAAACGTCATGGGAGCGTTTTCTACAAATGACCGGATGGACTTTAGAACCGTCTTATCCGCCTTCTCGGACACCGAAGTTCCAATGCCTCCTTCGGGAAGATGGGGAAACGCCGGAATGGTGCGAGGGGGAACGCCTGATGTGTGCTGGCGACTCATGGACGCCCAGTATTGGGCAGGCTCCCGAAGGCTGGCACGAAGGCAGCGGATTTTCGTCGTGGCGGATTTTGGAGGCAGACGTGCCGCAGACATACTATTTAAGCCCCGTCCAATGCTCCCACTTCCTCCGCCTTGCGGAGAGGGCGGGTGGGCCGCCGCCGAAGGAGATCGAACAGCTTCTTTTGAAACAGGGCGGCAGATACCAGTCATCCACCCCTTTCAGTGCTTCCGTATGCGGGGAGCGGCAAAAAGGCAGGAAGAAACGGCCTTCCGAAACAGCTTCGGATTACCAACTGACCCTTTTCCCACTCTTTTAGCCAGTGATGTAACGCCCTTTGCCTTCTGGTATGAGGGCGACCCGAAGGGCGGCTGTATCCGTTTTCTGACGGAAACGGAAAGCGAACGGCTGATGGGGCTGCCAGAGGGCTGGACAAAGTACGGGGCGGACGGCGTGGAGATCCGGCCTCTGCAACGCTACAAGGCACTGGGAAACGCGATTGCCCTCCCTTGCGCCGATTACATTATGGCCGGGATTTATGAGGTGCTGGCTGACAGGGCCGGAAAGGAGGAATGAGCCCATGTTTGAAGCCTATATAACCAATACAGCCCTATACCACTTAATGGGGATTGAGGTAGGGACAACGGTACATTTCCCCACGACGACACAGGAGTTGCAGGCCGCCCTTGCCAAAATCGGGATAGACGGGAAACGGTACAGCGAAGTGTTCTTTACCAGCTTTGACAGTGATGTGCTGGGGCTCTACGATTATCTCTACGAATGTGAGAACATCGACGAGCTGAACGAGCTGGGCCACGCCCTGCTGGAAGTACGGGATAAGGGCGGACTGGAAACCTTTGAAGCCGCTCTTGTCTTGGGAAACCACACAAGGAGCGTGAAGGATTTGATAAACCTGACGCAGAACCTTGACCTTTACCGCTTTTACCCGGATATTTCCGATGATGAAGGGCTGGGCCGTCTTTACGCCGACGAGCTTGGGACTATCGACATACCGGAGCACATTCAGAACTACTTCGATTATGAGGCATACGGGCGGGATGTGCGTATCAACGAGGGCGGCGTATTCGCTCCCGGTGGGTATGTGTCGGCAGTCCCGGAGGGCTTCAAGGAGTATTACCACGGGCCGCAGGACATTCCGCCGGAACACCGGATATTTGCCTATCCTGAAAAGGCCGAGCCTGTCCACTCCATTCTCGCTACACTCAAACGGTTTCAAGAAGCCCCACCCGCTCCGAAAAAGGACAAGGCGGAGACTTCCCATGAAGAACGGTAAGACTTCGGGCCAGCATGGCCCGAAGCATGAAGGAGGTGCATACCATCAACTATTACCCTATCAATGAAGGGGCCGCCCGCCGGGCAAAAGAAATGAACAGCTTTTCCGACTACAAGGAAGGGAGCGCAACGGCGGAATACCGGGCAATGGTGGACAAGGCCGCCGCCATAGCGGAACAGCAGAAATCCCGGGTAGACCCCATGTACCATGAGAAGATCGACCATCTGCTGGACACCTACGCCCGCAAGCTGGCCGAAAACATGAACCAGGGCTTTGCCATTGACGCAAGGGTTCCCTCTGTGATGATCGCCGGACCTGCCAATTTCCCGGTGGGAAAGAAGGAAAAACAGAACCGGGCCCGGGACAGCAACATGGAGGAATGGCGGTATATTCAAGGGCTGCTGGATAAGATACGCAGTACCGGCATGGGCGGGATCAGCGCCGATGACCCGGCAGCGATTGAAAAGCTCCAGAAGAAGCTGGACGGGCTGGAACGCTCCCAGCTCATTATGAAGGAGGTCAACGCCTATTACCGCAAGCATGGCAAGCTGGACGGTTGTGCGCTGCTGTCGCCGGACCAGATTGAAAAACTGAAAGCAAGCATGGCGTCAAGCTGGCGGAGCGACCCGAGGCCCTTTGAAAGCTACCAGCTTACCAACAACAATGCGGAGATCCGCCGGGTAAAGGCCCGTATCGAACAGCTTTTCAAACAGGCGCAGCGGGAGTTTTCCGGCTGGGAGTTCGACGGGGGCCGTGTGGAGATGAACCGGGAGGACAACCGCTTGCAGGTGTTCTTTGACGGAAAGCCTGACGCGGACACCCGGGCCGAGCTGAAAAGCAGCGGCTTTCGTTGGGCTCCCAGCGTGGGCGCATGGCAGAGGCAGCTCACGGACAACGCCATCCGGGCGGCTGACCGTCTGGAATGTATCAAGCCGCTGTCCGGCGAAAAGCCTCCCAGCTTCAAAAGAAGCCCTCTATCTTGCAGACCATGCGGGAACAGGGCGAAAAAGTCCAGACGGAGCCGGAAAAGAAAGCTCCGTCCGGCAGAGATGCCGAGCGGTAAGCCTCGGGCCACATTGGCCCGAGGTTTTCTGTTCCCCGAGATTGTACGGGGGGCCTCCCGGATAGCGGGAACCCCGACGGAAAGGAGGTTTTATGCAGGAAGAAGTAAACCAAAAAACGGTTGCCCTTTCGATCAGGACAACGAAGCTCACAGGAAAAGTGCTGGCTGCCGCTCTTGGCAAGGTGGTTCGGGCGCTGCAAAAGCACCACCAGAAGGCGCTGACCCCGCAGGGACGCCAGAGCGTGAAAAAGCTGATGAACCACTATGGCGGCAAAAGTGCCATGCCCTATGTGGGAGCTCCAAAGGATTTTGACCGGATCGCGAAGGAGTTCCATGTGGACTACGCTTTCCATAAAGTGAGCCCCGGTCATTACCTGCTGTTTTTCAAAGCCAATCAGGCGGACGCTATCACGGCGGCCTTCCAGAAGTACAGCGCAAAGGTGCTGAACAAAGAGCAGGACAAGGCTTCCATCCTCGGTCAGCTTCGGAAATTCACGGAGCAAATCAGGACGCAGGCAAAGGAAAAGCAGCGGACCAGAGAGGCGGTGAAGGACGGACGTTGAGTGACAAGATCAGAAAATATGTGCTCCCAAACCTGCCGTACCTCTTTGTGTTCTGGTTTTTCTCCAAAATCGGGACGGCCTACCGGATCGCCCCCGGCACAGACTTCGGGACAAAGCTCATGGGGATGCTTGATACCTTCCCCAAAGCCTTTGAAACCTACTGGCCGGGGCTGGGAGGTATTGACCTGCTGGTGGGCCTTGCCGGTGCGGCTGGGATGTATCTGCTGATACAGTCAAAGATCAGGCAGGCGAAAAAATTCCGGCGGGATGCGGAGTACGGCACCGCCCGCTTTGGAACAAAGGAAGATATAAAGCCATTTGTTGACCCTAAATTTCAGAACAATGTCATTCTGACCGGGACGGAGTTCCTTACCATGAACACCCGTCCGAAGATACCCGCCAATGCCCGGAACCTAAACGCCTGTGTCATCGGATCGTCCGGCTCGGGAAAGACAAGGTTCTGGTTGACCCCGCAGCTCCTTCAAGCCCATTCCTCGTATGTGGTGGTAGACCCGAAGGGCGGCACTCTCGACCAGTGCGGGCGGTTTCTGCAACGGGAGAAATACAGGGTGCGGGTGTTCAACAGTATCGACTTTTCAAAATCCATGCACTACAATCCGCTGGCCTATATCAAGACAGAAAGCGATGTTTTGAAATTTGTTACCGCCCTGATTGCCAACACCAAAGGCGACGGCAAGGAGGGCGACGAGTTCTGGACAAAAGCAGAAACCCTCTTGTACTGCGCCCTTGTGTCCTACATCGTCTTTGAGGGGCCGGAGGAAGAACGCAACATGAATACGCTGGTGGAAATGATAAGCAGCATGGAAGTCCGGGAGGATGACGAAACCTTCAAAAACGCGGTGGACTATATGTTTGACGGGCTGGAACGCCGCAGCCCCCAGCACTTCGCCGTGAGGCAGTATAAGAAATACAAGCTCGCCAGCGGCAAGACAGCCAAAAGCATTTTGATTTCCTGCGGTGCAAGGCTGGCTCCCTTTGACATTCCACAGCTCCGGGAGATCATGTCCTATGACGAGCTGGAGCTTGATAAGCTGGGGGACGAAAAATCGGCGCTGTTCTTTCTTATCAGCGACACGGACACCACCTACAACTTTTTGGTTGCCCTCGCTTTTTCGCAGATGTTCAACCTTCTGTGTGAACGGGCTGACAACACCTATGGCGGGCGTCTGCCCTACCATGTGCGGGTGCTGTGGGACGAGGCTGCCAACACCGGGCAGGTGCCGGGGCTGGAAAAGATCGTGGCCGTCATCCGCTCACGGGAGATCAGCCTGACGCTCTTTTATCAGGCTATGAGCCAGTGCAAGGCGCTGTACAAAGACCATTCCGAAACCGTCATGGGCAACATGGACAGTATCGTATTCCTCGGAGGCCGGGAGGCTTCCACCCTAAAGGATATTTCGGAAAACTGGCTGGGCAAGGCCACCATCTCTATGCAGACCGAGGGCCGAAGCCGTGGACAGTCTGAAAGTTACAGCCAGAATATGCAGCGGCTTGGCCGGGAACTGATGACCACCAGCGAGATCACCACCATGCCCGGGGATAAATGTATCTTGCAGCTTCGGGGGCTCCCGCCCTTCCTGTCCCCGAAGTATGACTTGAAAAAGCACCCGAATTACAAGTACACAGCCGAATTTGATAAAAAGAAAAACGCCTTCCGCTTGGAAAGCCTGTTCCGCCACCGGCCATTGAGACTAAAGCCGGAGGACGAATACACGGTGTACGAAGTGGACGGCTCCGACACGGACGAAGAAGCTGACCTGTTGAACTTCGATGATCTGGACAGCGACGAGTTTGTGTAACTTCGGGCCATGATGACCCGAAGCGCCGCCGATGTGGGCGGCTTTTTTTGTACCCAAAACCATCAAACAAACAAAATGGAGGAACGTATATGGAATTTTTCAATCAGGCAATCGACATTCTCAAAATTCTGGTCATGGCTCTTGGCGCCGGTCTGGCGGTATGGGGCGTCATCAACCTTCTGGAAGGTTACGGGTCGGATAACCCTGCGGCAAAATCACAGGGCATTAAGCAGCTTATGGCCGGCGGCGGTGTTGTTCTGATCGGCCTTCAGCTTATCCCTCTGCTGTCCGGCCTGTTCAGCTAAGTGTCACCCGTTGTCCCTTTTCCAGAAAAGGAGCTGATGTATGGACTTTATCATCGACGCAATCGTTGAATGGCTGAAAGGTCTGCTCGTCGATGGTATCATGGGAAATCTGGACGGCCTTTTCGATAACGTCAATCAGAGCGTTGGCGAAATCGCCACACAGGTAGGCACGACCCCGGCGGACTGGAACGCCGGGGTCTTTTCCATGATACGACAGATCTCCGAAACTGCCATTCTGCCAATCGCCGGGGTCATCCTCACTTTTGTTATGACCTATGAACTGATACAGATGCTCATAGAACGCAACAACCTCCATGAAGTTGACACATGGATGTTTTTTAAGTGGGTGTTCAAAACCTTTGTGGCTGTGATGATCCTGACGAATACCTTCAATATCGTGCTGGCAGTCTTTGATGTGAGCCAGCATGTGATACAGCAGTCAGCGGGCATTATCCAGAACGGGACAGAGATCACGCCGGATATGCTGGACAGTCTGCGGACAGAGCTTGAAGCGATGGAGTTAGGCCCTCTGTTCGGACTCTGGCTACAATCCTTCCTGATCCAGCTTACCATGATTGCCTTAAACATCGTGATCTTCGTCATCGTATATGGCCGTATGATTGAAATTTATTTACTCACAAGTTTAGCGCCTATCCCGTTTGCCACAGTCCCCAACAGGGAAACCGGACACATGGGGCAGAACTATTTCCGCTCCCTCGTTGCGGTGGGCTTTCAAGGTCTATTGATCTTAGTCTGTGTTGCCATCTATGCGGTGCTGATCCAGAGTATCGCCGCCGACGGCGACCCCATCGGGGCGATCTGGGGATGCGTGGGATATACGGTGTTGCTGTGTTTTACCCTGTTCAAAACGGGCAGCCTTGCAAAATCCATCTTCGGCTGCCATTAAGAGACTTCGGGCCATGCTGACCCGAAGCGGAAAGGAGGCGGTATGCCCCGGCGTTACAAACAGGGTGCGGACGGACAGCCGCACCCGGCTTTCTACGGAAAGCTCCCCGAAGAATTTTCTAAAGCAGACACCATGCGCTTTATGGTGGAAACCGATCTGAAACTGTCCGGGTGCGTATCGGCGGACACGCTGGCGGCACTCCGGGCGGAAGGCTATGACTACAAGGACGGGAACCTTGTTCCCGCCGGAAAGGAGGAAACCATGCAGGAAAAGGTTGCAAACACCACCCCGGCCGCACCGTTGAAGCTGGATGTAAGCGTGCGGGTCATCGAACCTGTGAAAAACCTCATGGGCTTTGCCAGCGTGAAATTCAATGACTGCTTTGTGGTGGAAAATCTGAAATCGTACAGGGCAGCAAGGGGCTCTTTCTTGGGATGCCCAGCCAGCCAGACGGCAAAGGCGGCTACCGGGATATGGCCTACCCTGTCACAAAGGAGTTCCGGGAACAGCTCAATACCGCTGTTCTGCAAGCCTATGAGGCAAAGCTGGAACAGATGGCGGAGCGCGGCTCTGTGGGGCGTGCGTCCATCAGCGACCAGCTCAAAGCCGGGAAAGCGGCTGCCGAACAGGCAAAGGCAGAACGACCTCCGAAGGAAAAGCCCAGCCGCAGCGCAGAGCGTTGACCTCGGGCCATGCTGGCCCGAAGCAGAAAGGAGGCGGGAACCATGCCACGCAAACGGACGGGCTATGACGCGGCCTGCTATTACGACGGAAAACTGCTGGGCCGCTGTACCAAAGCGGACAGCGACGCCTATACCCTGTTGATGAACGCCTGCGGCGGGGAGGCCGCCCGGGTCCTGCGGGAATATGCCTATTTTTCCCCGGAACTGAAAGCCATCTTAGAAAAGGCGGCGCTCATGCAGGCGGACCGGAGCCGGACGGGCGGAATGTTCCATGCGCCGAAAAGTTCCCCGTGGGGCGAGGTGCAGAGCTGTGAAACCCTCTGTCCGGGGGTGTTTCTGGTATCTACCGCCAGCCACGGCGGAACGATGGTGGCAAATGAGGTAGCCGCCGTCCTCTCCCCAGCGGCGAAAAAGTGCGGCTTCAAGGATAAGGGCTATATCTGCTATGAGGAGGACGCACAGGAAAGTGTGGTGCTCCGGGAGCTGCTGGACAAAAAACTGTGGAACATCCCTGACCGCATTAAGGACAAAGGACAGTTTGAAGAAAAGCTCAATCAGTCCATCCGGCAGTATAACCCCGAATACTGGCGGGCAAGGCAGAGCGGACGAGAAGCCGTCGAAGCTGCCCGCAGCACAGCCCCGGCCAAAGAAGCCGCAAGATAACCTCGGGCCATGCTGGCCCGAAGCAGTAAAGGAGGTGTACCAAAATGGCCTATGTGCCAGTACCAAAAGACCTTTCCAAAATCAAGACAAAGCTGGCCTTCAACCTAACGAAGCGCCAGCTTGTTTGTTTTTCCAGCGCGGCGGCGGTGGGCCTCCCGGCTTACCTGTTTTCCCGTGGCAGTATCGGGAACAGTGCCGCCATGTTCCTGATGATCGGCCTCATGCTCCCGTTCTTCTTTCTGGCTATGTATGAACGAGACGGTCTGCCGCTGGAAAAAGTGCTGAAAAACATCATCCGCACCCGGTTCCTCTATCCCCGTGTGCGGCCTTACAAAACCGAAAACTTCTATGCGCTGCTTAGCGCCAGAAAGGAGGCGCAGCCGATTGCGAAACAGCAGAAGGGCTGGAAAGCCCGCAGGCAGAAAGCCTGAAAAGCAGAGCCTTCTCGGCCTGTTCACAAAGGGAAAGAACATTCCCACCACCGCCCAGCAGACCCTCCCTTACCGGGAAATGTACCGGGACGGGGTGTGCCGGGTAGCGGACCGCTATTACACCAAAACCATTGAATACGAGGACATCAACTACCAGCTCGCACAGTCCGAAGATCAGGCGGCCATCTTTGACGGGTGGAGCGCCTGCCTCAACTACTTTGATAGCAGCCTTCCGTTCCAGCTTTCCTTCCTCAACCACCGGAGCCGCCCAGGCAACCGGTACAGCGTGAACATCCCCATGCAGGACGATGATTACAACAGCGTCCGGTGTGAGTATGTGGAAATGCTGGAAAACCAGATCGCCAAAAGCAACAACGGCATTGTCCGCACAAAGCTCCTGACCTTCGGCGTGAATGTGGACGACCTTTCCACCGCCAGGGCAAGGCTGGAACGTGTAGAGGCGGACATTTGCGGGAACTTCAAAAAGCTGGGCGTCAAGTGCCGCTCCCTTTCGGGGCTGGAACGGCTGGAGCTTCTTCACGGGCAGCTTCACCCCGGCAGCGGCTCCCCCTTCCGGTTTTCATGGGATATGATCCCCAAAACCGGGCTTTCCACCAAAGACTTTATCGCCCCGGACAGTTTCGATTTTCGTTTCAGCCGTCTGTTCCGGGTGGGGACGACTTGGGGCGCTGCCTCCTACTTGCAGATTTTGGCCTCGGAGCTCTCGGACAAGCTGCTGGCGGAGCTTTTGGAAATGGACGCGGAAATGACCATCACTCTCCATATCCAAACCGTCGATCAGGCCGCCGCCGTAAAATCTATCAAGGCCAAAGTCTCCGACATTGACAAGATGAAGGTGGAGGAACAAAAGAAGGCAGCCCGGTCAGGGTACGATATGGACATACTTCCACCCGATCTTGTAACGTACAGCAACGACGCAAAGACCCTTCTGGAAGATTTACAGAGCCGGAATGAAAGAATGTTCCTTCTGACCTTCCTTGTGGTAAACATGGCCCCGACCCGCCGGGAGCTGGACAATGACCTGTTCACGGTGTCGGGTATCGTCCAGAAATACAACTGCACCTTGAAGCGGCTGGACTTCCAGCAGGAGGACGGTTTTCTTTCCAGCCTTCCGCTGGGCCATAACGGCATTGAGATCAAGCGCGGCATGACGACCAGCTCCACGGCCATTTTCGTTCCCTTTATGACGCAGGAGCTCCGCATGGATGGCGAAGCGTCTATTACGGGCTCAACGCACTTTCCCATAACGTCATCATGGCAAACCGGAAAAAGCTCAAAAACCCCAACGGCCTGTTCCTCGGCGTGCCGGGCTCCGGCAAATCCTTTGCCGCAAAGCGGGAGCTTGTGAACGTGTTCCTTGCCACCCGTGACCGGATCATTGTGGTGGACCCGATGGGCGAATACTCGCCCCTTATCAAGCGGCTGGGCGGACAGGTCATCGAGATCGCCCCGGACAGCCCCCACCACATCAATCCGATGGACATTGACCTGAGCTTTGACGAGGAAAACCCGATGGCGCTGAAAGCCGACTTTATCCTGTCGCTGATGGAGCTGATCGTTGGCGGCAAGGATGGCTTGCAGCCGGTGGAGCGGACCGTCATTGACCGCTGTGTACGCCAGATGTACCGGGAACATTTGCAGGACCCGGAAACAAGCAAAATGCCGACCCTCCAAACCCTGTATGACCTGCTCTGTTCCCAGCCGGAGGGCGAGGCGGTACGGCTGGCAACTGCCCTTGAAATCTATGTGTCGGGCTCTCTCAACGTGTTCAACCATGAAACCAATGTGGACCTGAACCGCCGCCTTGTGTGCCTTGATCTGAAAAAGCTGGGGGCCGGGCTTCGGACGATTGCCATGCTCATTATGCAGGACTTGGTAAACTCGCAGGTGTCCATGAATTTCCTGCGCGGTATCGCTACATGGTGCTACTTCGACGAGTTCCATGTGCTGCTGCGTGACCGGCTGACGGCAAGCTATTGTGTGGCGATCTGGAAAATGCTCCGTAAGAAGGGCTGCGTACCCAGCGCCTTAACGCAGAACGTGAAGGATTTCCTTGCCAGCCCGGAGATTGAGAACATCTTTGAAAACTCGGACTTCCTTGTGCTGCTCTCGCAGGCACAGGGGGACCGGCAGATTTTAGCCAAACAGCTTGGGATCAGCCCCCACCAGCTTTCCTATGTGACCCATACCAATTCCGGCGAAGGGCTGCTGTTCTTCGGAAACACCACCATCCCGTTTGTTGACCGCTTCCCGCAGAATACCGAGCTGTACGCCATTATGACCACCCGCCCGGAGGACAAAAAACAGGAAATGAACCGGGCATAACACACTTCGGGCCATGATGGCCCGAGGTTTGGAAAGGAGGGATACATCATCGGAAAGAAACCGGACAAACAGAATTTTCAAAGGCCGGGGCCGACGGAGGATACCGGGGGCAATCGCCCCGGACCGGCTGAACGGGAAGGGCCTTCCCCCGCACCATCCCGACGCCTGCGGTTTGAGGACGAGGATACCGGGCAGGACAGTCCTTCGGGCCACGATGGCCCGAAGTCCAAAAGCGGCAAGTTTCAAGAGGACAGCCGGAAAAGCCGTCCCTCTGACCGCATGAGGAAGGAAGATGAAGCGGGCGGGCCGCAGGATACCGGCAAGGCACAGGAGCCGGAGGGCTCCGCCGAGAAGGCCGGGAGCAAAAAGGACAAGTACCAGAAAGCACAGGCAAAAGCGGAACACGCCGGGGGAAAGCTGGGAAAGGCCCGGGAGAAACTGGACAAGACCGAGGCAAAACGGGCAGCGAAGAAGCCGCCGGGGCTTGCAAAAAAGGCAGTCCGGGGAGCCCGCACCGAGGCATGGTTTTATCTCCACAACAAAATCAACGAAGTCGAACATGAAAATGTGGGCGTGGAAGGAGCGCATAAATCCGAGCTGGCCGCAGAGGCCGGAGCCCGGAAACTGACCCGCTATGCCAAACGCCGCTGGCGGGAACACCCAGCCCGGAAGGTGGCAAAGTGGGAACGGAAGGACATAAAAGCCCGGGCCAATGTGGATTTTCAAAAGATGGCCTCCGAGCACCCGGAACTTGCCAGCAATCCGCTTTCCCGTGTGCAGCAGAAATGGAAACTGAAACGCCGGTATTCCAAAGAAGCAAAGGCGGCTGCAAAACAGGGCGCAAAGGCCGCAAAGAAAACCGCTGCCGCTTCGGGAACTGCGACCCGTCGGGCGGCGCAGTTTGTGACCCGTCATCCCGTGGCGGTGCTGGTCCTGCTCCTGCTGTTGCTGCTCTGTTTTCTTGTGTCGGCGGTAAGCTCTATCTTTCCCACGCTTGGCAGCGGCCTTGCCAATGCGTTATCCGGCACCTCCTACGCCTCGGAGGATACGGACCTGCTGGGCGTGGACGAGGACTACACGGCACTGGAAAACGAGCTGGCGCAGACGGTAGCGAACATCGAAAGCACCCATCCCGGCTATGACGAGTACCGCTATTCCGTGGACGAGATCGGCCATAACCCCTATGAGCTGGCGTCCTATCTCTCGGCAAAGTACCATGTGTATTTCCGGGAACAGGTGCAGGACGAACTGCGGGAGATCTTCGAGGCACAGTATGAGCTGACCTTGACGGAGAAAGTCGAGATACGCTACCGCACCGAAACCAGCACCGACCCGGAGACCGGGGAAACCACCACCGAGGAAGTCCCCTATGAGTATTACATTCTCAATGTGACCCTCACAAACAAGACGCTGCCCGCCGTGATCCTGCCGAGGCTTAACGAACAGCAGCGGGAAATCTACACCGTTATGCAGCAGCTCAAAGGCAACAAACCCTATCTGTGGGAAGGGATTTACAACGGCGGCGAAGATACCGGCCCCAGCTATGAGATACCCGGCGAGGCGCTGGATGACCCGGCTTTTGCGGCGCTCATGGAAGAAGCCACAAAGTACATCGGCTGGCCCTATGTGTGGGGCGGCTCCAGCCCGTCCACCTCCTTTGACTGTTCGGGCTTTGTCTGCTGGGTGTACACGGCCAGCGGCGTCCACAACCTGCCCCGTACCACGGCGCAGGGCATTTACAACCAGTGTGCTATCATTTCCCCCTCCGAGGCAAAGCCCGGCGATATTATCTTTTTCACGGGAACCTATGACAGCCCCGGCCCTGTGTCCCATGTGGGGATTTATGTGGGCGACGGGATGATGCTTCATTGTGGTTCGCCCATCCAATACGCAAACATCAATTCAAGCTACTGGCAGACACATTTCTATGCCTTCGGGCGTTTGTGAGCCAGAGGAAAGGAGTCCTTGCATGAACAAGATCGACAAGCTCGATAAGGAACTGGAAAAAGCCCGGGAGAAGGCTGCCGAGTGGCAGGCCAAAATCCGGGAGCTGGAAAAGCAGAAACAGGAGGAAGAAAACAGCCAGATCGTGCAGGCGGTGCGCTCCCTCAAACTGACGCCCGCCCAGCTTATGGCTTTTTTGAACGACCCCAAAAACAGCCTTACCGCTTCGGGTCATACTGACCCGAAGCCGGAGGCACCCGAAAAGGAGGACACAGCCCATGAAGAAAATTAAATACCGCAGGCTGGCGGCGATGGCTGCCAGCCTTTTGTGTTGCCTGATCTTTACAGTCCCGGCTTATGCACAGAGCAGCGAGCCGCAGCCGGAGACAGCTCCCTCCCTGGCAGAAACCGAAGCAGAGCCGGAAACCCAGAACCCCTTTACCCCGGACGGGACGGGAACCGTGGTGGACAACGCCACCGACGAGGATGGAAAGGAGTTCTACACCATCACCACAGCAGACGAGAGCGTGTTTTATCTGGTGATCGACAAACAGAAAACCAGCGAGAACGTCTATTTCCTCAATACCGTTACCACAGACGACCTTCTGCCTCTTGCCGAACAGGGTAAGGAACCGCCCAAAGAAGTGACCCCGGAGCCAGAGCCAAAGCCCACCGAACCGGTGGAGGAAGTACCGGAACCCGAGCCGGAGAAAAAGGACAGCCCCCTTCTCTCTCTGCTCCTGATCGGTGCGGTGGTGCTGGCCGGCGGTGGGATTGGTTACTATTTCAAGATTTACAAGCCGAAGCATGAGGCCCCGGATTTGGAAGATGATTACTGCGAATATGAGGACGGGGAGCTGGAGGAGATCGCAGAGGAACCCGAGGACGAAGATACCCCGCCGTGGGAGGAAGATACGGAGGAATGAGAATGAATTTTACAAGCAGCCCTTTTGAACGAATGATGAAGGAAGTACCGCACCCTGGCTGGGACAATGACAACCCTTGTAAGGGATGCCGTTACTACAAGGAGTGCAAAGGAAAGAAAAAACAGTGCCGGAAGAAATTCCGGGCGCTGATCGTGGAGCCCCGCCCTTCGGGCCATTGTGGCCCGAAGTCTTAAATGGACGCCCGGGAGCTGACCCGTGACGAGAAGAAGAAAATCCGTTCTCTGGTCACGGGGATGTGTGCCAACTATGACAGGGAAAGCGGCCTGTGCCTTCCTCTGGACTGTGCCTGTTATATGCTGCACAAGTGCTGGACAGGGGCGTACTGCCGTTACTTCCGTGAGGCTGTCCTGCCCCTTGACCCGGAGCTTCAAGCGGCGCTGACAACGGAAGGCATCTCCCCGGAACTGCGGGCCTGTGCGGTCTGCGGAAAGGCGTTTTTGCCCGAGGGGCGTCAAGCTACTGCTCCGACGTCTGCAAGGCCGAAGGAAACCGTCGGAAAAGCCGGGAACGCATGAGGAAAATGCGGGAGAAAAGGCCGGGCGGCTGTTACGATTTGTCGCCTCCAAAGGCTTGACATTCCGGGCTTTTTTGAGGGTGTTTCCGGGGTGGGAATATCTTATTACATTTCTCCCCGGTCTGCCCTCTTATTTCGTAACATCCAGCACTTCGGGTCATGTTGACCCGAGGCACAGAAAGGAGGGATCTCTTGGAGACAGTACAAGGATATGTGATTTTGAAAGCTGCCACCTTTGAAACCGGACACGGCTTTGCGCTGGGGCATAATCCGGGAGCGCCGAGCCCCTTTGTGACCTGGCAGTTTACCGAGGGGGAAAACGGCCATCGGGATTACTACTGGGGCCGCTATGGAACCAGTCAGGCGTGGGCGCAGAGGGACTTTGACCGCCGGGTGGACGACTATCAGCAGCTTTACCATGCGGCGGTCAAGCATACCGAGCTGGGACCGGAGGGCGTTTACCGCTATTATTCCACCCAGCGACCCGTGGACATAGGCACCTACCCGAAGCCGCCGGATAACCAGCCTCTTTCCATCGTCAACTACGATGACGACAGGCGGCGTCCTGTGGCAGACGGCAGGCTGATGGCATGGGGCGAACTGACCTACGCAAAGCCGCTGACCGAAAAGCAGATGGAGGATTATGAACTGAAACCAGCACCGGGCAATCCTGACCGGGTGCGCCCATCCATTACCGCCCGGCTCAAAGAAGGAACCAGAGGGCAGGAACCCCCGAAGGAGCCCGGCCAGAAGCGGAGCCATAAAAACCATGAGGAACGATAAAGGAGGATCGCCATGCACGAAAAAGACAACTATCTGAAAACCGCCGAGCTCTCCACGGAGCAGAACTGCAACATGATCGACGGCGTACCCAACAACACGCCTATCCCACCCACGCCCCCGGAGTTGGACGCAAAACCGCTTGATAAGGTAAAGGAGCCCAAAGAGCGCCGGAAAGGCCGGGAGTTGGAACGCTGATGGAGAACCGCAAGCGGAATGTCCATCTGCACGTTATGGTAACGCCGGACGAGCTGGCAGCCATCCATGAACGGATGCTGAGGCGGGCATTTCCAACGCCAGGGCTTATGTGCGGAAAATGGCTCTGAATGGATATATCCTGCACATCGACCTTGCACCTGTAAAAGAGTTGAT
The DNA here is from genome assembly GCA_003480425.1 of Firmicutes bacterium AM31-12AC. Lineage (GTDB taxonomy): Bacteria > Bacillota > Clostridia > Lachnospirales > Lachnospiraceae > Schaedlerella > Schaedlerella hominis. The sequence continues at coordinate 22,500 of QUJA01000017.1, read as the reverse complement.
CTCTCTGCAACGGCGCTGTTCTAACAATCTCAATCAGGTTGCCATACACGCACATACCTATGGCGTGTACCCGGAGGAAATCGACGGATTGAAGCGGGACTATGAAAAACTGTGGGGCGAGGTGTCAAAGGTGCTGCGGGAGCTTTCCGAGCTGGTGGCAAAGTAAGACGAGGGCGGCAGGTTCCGATGTTGGGACCTGCCGCCTTGTTCTTTTTACCATCTATATCTATGTTTCCGAAAATGTAATTCCCGAAGTCCAGCCTCTTTACAAATAGACGATAGAATTTTTAGTATTTCTTCTCGTGTAGAATTAAGCCATTCAGCAAGCTCACGATCATAGAAACAATAAGCGACATCTTCGCCTGTGCCATATGTCGAATAGGCTTTTTCCTTTTTGGCTATTTTCAATCGTCTGCGAATTGCTGTTAGCATATCAGTGATAGTATAGAGTTTTTCTCTCCATAAAGAGTTTTGGACAGAAGATTTTCCATCAGCCTGTTTTAATATGGAGCCATCACGAGTTCTTAGTACCCCTGTATTCAAGGCAATTAGCGTATCTTCAATCGCTTTATCAAAATCCTCCATTCGACCTTCTTGATAAATGTCATCTTGAAAGGCTGGACGATCAAAGCACTCCAAATAAAATTGGACAAGCTCTTTATCTTTTTCAAAGGCAGGTGTGGAAGAAGTAGTTTCGACTTCCAAAATTGCTGTCTGTTCTGCAAGCTGCTTCCAACTTTGTAGCAGTTCTTTAGGATAACGAGTAATATCCGTATCAATCAATTTAGAACAAGACTGGCATAACCAAATTCCATTTTCAAACGACTTTCTTTCTTCGGGTGTCATAGAAGCGTCATAGCGTGGACCGCCTTGAGCCGCTGCACAGATATGAGCTGCTACCCCTATATTTGTAATTTTTTCAGGATTGGTATTTGCCCCACAAGTCAACTTTCGGCAAGCAGGATTACTACATCTTCTACCAACCCGATTTGCCAGTAATTCCTTTGTTGCTGAAGTAAAGTCGTCTCTGCTGTTCCCCATGTTCATCACCTCGTCTAACCAAAATATTGATTTCATTATATCATAACTTTTTAGATAAAACCATCAAGCTTCGGGCCAACATGACCCGAAGTTTTAGGACAGGATTTACTAATCTTTCGCAACATTTATGTCCCCGGGCAGGCATGATAAAATAGAGGTAGGAAGGATAGATAAAGGAGGTTTTGAAGATGAAGATACTGCTGAAAATATTGGTTGCTCCCTTTGCTTTAGCGTTGTCCCTTCTGGCGGCTCTGCTGGTGTTCCTATTTGATATTTGTGCCGTCCTGCTGACGATTGCCTCTGTGATCCTGACGGTGCTGGGTGTCGCTCTCTTTTTCACGCCGACGCCCATAGGCGGGATTGTATTTCTGTTTCTTGCCTTCCTTCTTTCGCCGTATGGACTGCAAGCGGCGGCGGGCTCCCTTCTTTGGGCGCTGGACGGAGGCAAATCCGCTCTGTACCGGTTTCTGGCAAGTTAAGCAGCCTCGGGCCATACTGGCCCGAAGTCGGGGCGGTCTGAATGGGCCGCCCCTTTCTCATGGAAAGGAGGAATGATTTTTGGCTACCACAACTTTGTTACAGCGCCATGCGGGCGAAGGCGAAACGATTGCTGAGGCTATCCGGGATTGTCTGGACTATGGCAAGGACCCGGAGAAAACAGAAAGCGGAAAGTATATCTCCGCTTATGAATGTGATCCGGCCACCGTGGCGGACGAGTTCCTTTTGGCAAAGGCCAGCTATGCCGCTATGACGGGCCGGGAACAGAAGAAAGAAAATAATGTGCTGTGCTATCAGATACGACAATCCTTCTATCCGGGCGAGATCACCCCGAAGGAGGCGAACCGTATCGGCTATGAGCTGGCTATGCGCTGGACAAAGGGGCGGCACGCTTTTATCGTTACCACGCACACCGATAAGCAGCACATCCATTGTCACATTTATTACAACTCCACCACCCTTGACTGCACCCGGAAATTCCGAAATTTTTGGGGCTCCAGCTTCGCCCTTCGGCGGCTCTCTGACAGGCTGTGCCTTGAAAACGGGCTATCCATCGTGGAGAACCCGAAGCCCCGGAGCAAGGGCAAGTATCGGAACTATGGAGAGTGGCAGAAAGACCGGAAAGGGCCGCTTTCCTATCAGGACAGGCTGCGCCTTGCCATTGATACTGCGTTGGCGGAACGCCCCGCTGATTTGGACGAATTTCTCAATTTGATGAAGCGGGCCGGGTATGAGGTCAAGACGGTTCGGGGCGGCGGTATCAGCTTCCGGCTGACCGGGCAGGGACAGGAACGCTTCACCCGTCTGCGTGCCTCCACGCTGGGGGACGGCTACGACTTGCAAGATGTTCTGTCCGCCATTGAGGGCAAAGAAAAACGCCCCGGGCGCTCGGAGCGGAAAATCAGTCTGGCGGTGGATATTCAAGCAAAGCTGGCTGCCGGTAAGGGGCCGGGATATGAACGCTGGGCGAAGGTATTTAACATTAAGCAGATGGCCGCCGCTCTTGCCTATATACAGGACAATAACCTGACCGATTATGAGCAGTTGGTGAAGAAAGCCACCGAGGCGGCAGACCGTTTCCATGTTATTTCCGAACAGGTCAAGCAGACGGAGCAGGCCATGAAAACCAATGCCGGGCTAAAGGCCGCAACGGTTCAGTATGCCAAAACCCGCCCAGTCTTTGAGCAGTATAAGGCGACGAAGTACAGCCGGAAATTCCTTGCGGAGCATGAGGCCGACCTTGAACTGTACCGGGCTGCACAAGCGGAAATGCGCTCTCTGCTGGGCGGGGCGAAGCTCCCTAAAATGGATGTGCTGAAGGAGGAAGGCCGCAAGCTCACAGCAAAGAAAAAACAGCTCTATGGAGAATACCAGAAGGCACGACGGGATATGCAGGAGATCGTCACGATCAAGGCGAACATTGACACTCTGATGGGCTACACCGAGCCGGGAAGAAAGCAGGAAAAGGAGCGTTAAGGTTATGAAAATAAGGAGCAAAGCGACGCTGACACTTCGGGCCATGTTGGCCCGAAGATACGGGTTTGGGGCGAGCCCCAACAAGCCGCCTTTGTGCCACTTGTGGCCACAGAGGCATTGCTTGCCACTTAGCGACAGCCCCTAAAATGACGCAAAAAAACAGAGGCCCTTATTCTGGAACCTCCGTTTCCCTGGCTTTCTTAATGCCTTCGGCTGTGGCTTCTATCACGACAAGCTCTTTTTCATTCATGGAGTTTAGAAGTACATCAATGTGCTTTCTACAAGAGCTTGACCTTGCCCCTCCGTCCGCATGAATAAACTGGTCAACTGAAACGTCAAACATAGTAATGAGTTTAACAAAAAGGTCGAAGCTGGGATACTGACCTTTGTTCTCAATATTCATAATGGTACGGGAGTCACGGTCTACTAATTCCGCAACATAGGCTTGTGTCCAGCCCTTTTCTTCTCTGGCTCGTTTGAGAGCTGCCCCGAGGCCGTGAAAGTCAAACCTTCTTTCATCTTGGTTCATTCTCATATCACCCTATATCATTCTACATTTCGGGTTGAATTATGAGAATGTAATGAGATTTTACATTAAGTAGTATTTTGTTTCGCATCCATGTAGGCTCTAACTTGTATTATTCGAGGTAGAGAACTATAATATATCCTGTGGAGGTGCGAAATGGACTATATGACATTGAAAGAGGCCGCCGAAAAGTGGGGCGTGACACCTCGTAGGGTAAATTATTATTGCGCCGGAGGGCGTATCCCCGGCGCTGTGAAAATGGCCGGTGTTTGGCTACTCCCTAAAACTGTGGAGAAGCCGATTGATGGCCGGACAAAACAAGGAAAGGAACTGCGCCATGAATAAAATTTTGATTATAGATGATGACAGAGAACTGTGCGCTTTGATTAAACGTAGCGTACAAGCAGAAAACATAGAAGCTGATTTTTGTAATACCGGAAAAGAGGGCTTACAAAAATTAAGAGAGCAGGAGTATCAGCTTGTGGTGCTGGATGTGATGATGCCCGGCATGGACGGGTTTGAAACGCTGGAAGAAATTCGCAAGGAGTACAGCTTGCCGATTTTGATGTTCACATCTAAAAATGACAGCATTTCTAAAGTACGGGGCTTACGGGCCGGAGCGGACGATTATCTTACAAAACCGTTTGATATGGATGAACTGATTGCCCGTATTGCGTCTCTTATTCGCCGCTACACTCGCTTTAATCAGCAAGCTGGAGCCATACAAAAGCTAAATTTTGACGGATTGCAGATTGACCTTGAAAATCGTTCTGTTACTACATCAAACGGCACTTTTGAACTTCCACCAAAGGAATTTGATTTGCTCCTGTACTGTGCAAAGCATCAAGGAAAAATTTTGACCAAACAGCAGATTTATGAGGAAGTATGGGGTGAAGAATATTTCTATGATGACAGTAACATTATGGCGATCATCAGTCGGCTTCGTAAAAAATTAGAAGTCAATCCTTCAAGCCCAAAGTATATCCAAACGGTCAAAGGGATTGGCTACCGGTTTAATAAGGCGGTGTAGTCAGTATGGAAATCATTGTATTCTTGTCCATTGTGATTGCTGTTGGGGCTGTATTGACTGCCATCGTTCTCGTTCGGCGTGTAAAAAAACAAATAGCAGAAATGACCGATGTGCTGGTTGATGTGAAAAACGGAAATGGCAACCGGCGTATTCTATCTGCAACAAATGAACTGACAGCACCTCTTGCCTATGAAATCAACGAAATCGTTGTGGCCTATGAAAGCAGACTTTCAACTGTACGGCAGACAGAAGAAACCAACCGCCAGCTTATGACGAGCCTTTCCCATGATGTGCGAACGCCCCTTACTACTCTGATTGGGTATCTTGACGCTGCACACAAAGGACTGGTCACAGGAAAAGACCGGGATGATTATATTGAAACCGCCCGCCGGAAAGCCCATGATCTGAAAGAATATATTGATGTGCTCTTTGACTGGTTCAAGTTAAATTCCAACGAGTTCGTTTTAGAAATCCAGAGCGTTGAGGCCGCAGAGCTGACAAGAAATATCCTGATTGACTGGATACCGATTTTTGAGGATAAACAGATTGATTATGACATTGATATTCCCGAACAGCCTGTCCGGGTAAGATTGGATATGGACAGCTATATGAGGATCGTCAACAATCTCATTCAAAATGTAATTGCTCACAGCCATGCAGACAAAATCAAAATTGTCCTGTCAAAGAAGGAAAATAACATGGAGCTGCTGCTGGCGGATAATGGAGTGGGAATTGAGAAGGAAGATTTGAAACACATATTTGAACGGCTTTATAAGTGTGATAAAGGACGCTCCGAAAAAGGCAGCGGACTTGGTCTTTCTATTGTCCATCAGCTTGTAGAAAAGATGGGTGGGAGTATAACAGTTGAAAGTTTGCCGGGAAAAGGAACTGAATTTATGTTGCTTTTTCCTTTGGAGAGTTAAGCGGGTTCCCGTCTTTATGGCGGGAGCCTTTGTCATTTTACTGGATTTCAAATTGCAAGGTTAATGCAAGGTTGCGGCAAGGTTAATGCAAGGTTGGCATGATAGAATACCTTACAGAACAGGAGGTTTTGAATATGGATACAAATTATATCATTGAAACAAAAAATCTGACGAAGCAATACGGCTCACAAAAGAGTGTGGCTGACTTAAATATCCATGTGAAGCGTGGGAGAATTTATGGTCTGCTTGGCAGAAACGGAGCCGGAAAAACCACTACCATGAAAATGCTGTTGGGCTTAACGAAGCCGACTTCCGGAGAGGTCAAAATCTGGGGAAAGTCTTTACAGGGGAATGAAAAGAAGTTGCTGCCCCGTATTGGCAGTCTGATCGAGTCCCCCGGCTTTTATCCCAATCTGACTGGCACAGAAAACCTGCGTATCTTTGCCACCCTACGGGGTGTACCAAACAATCATGCCGTCAAAGACGCTCTGGATCTGGTAGGACTGCCCTACAAAGATAAGAAGCTCTTTTCACAGTATTCCCTTGGCATGAAGCAACGGCTTGCCATCGCCCTTGCCGTGATGCACGATCCGGAGCTTTTAATTTTGGATGAGCCGATCAACGGTCTCGATCCCATCGGTATTGCAGAAGTACGCTCCTTTATTCGGGAGCTCTGCGATGCAAGAGGAAAAACGATTCTGATTTCCAGTCACATTCTTTCGGAGATTTCTCTGCTGGCTGACGATATTGGAATTATCGACCACGGCGCGTTGCTGGAAGAAGAAAGCCTTGCTGAGCTGGAGCAAAAAAGCAGTAAGCATATCCGTTTTACACTCTCTGATACTGCACAGGCGGCAAGAATTTTGGAACGCAATTTCCATGAAAACCATTTCTCCATACAGGATGACCATAATTTGCGCCTGCACAACTTGGAGCTGCCCGTAGGGAAAATTGTAACAGCCTTTGTAGAAAACGGATTGGAGGTATCGGAGGCGCATACTTGTGAAGAAAGTCTTGAAGATTACTTCAAGCGTGTGACAGGGGGCGAAGGAATTGCTTAAACTAATCAAATGCGAATTTTTGAAATTAAAACGGAAGCCATTGGTATTTATTTCTCTGCTGCTTTCTGTTTTCATGCCATTGGCTTATGCTTTCTTTCTGGCAGATGTAAACACTGATGTGGATGCTGTAAATGGAGTGATGTCCAGCCTGTTCCAGCTCAGTGCCTATTTGCTTTTGATGCCGCTCCTTGTGATACTGGCTTCCAATCTGCTGTTTGAGGAGCTGGACAATGACACACTAAAAAACCTTGTTACCATACCGATAAATAGAACCAAGTTGGTGCTGTCCAAGATGCTGGTTTTACTATTGTTTGCCGTTGGCTTTATGGCAGTTGGAGGATTGGTAAATCTTGCGGTTTTGCTGTTTCAGGGCTGGGAGCCGGTTGGGTTTTGGACCTTGTTTGGCGTTGGGATAGAAGAAGGGCTGATTATGTGGGTAGGCGCACTTCCATGTATCCTGCTCGTTGTTCTTCTTAATAAAAACTATATCGTGTCGGTCGTGATTACCTTTTTCTATACGACTGCAAATTATATCCTTTCGATGAGCGATGCGTTCCTCACACAGCCTTTTGGTTTGAATATCGGAACCCTGTTTCCGGGACCGCTGGCTTTCCGCTGGACATTCCAATTTTATGACCAAAGCCAGACCAGTGCGGAATTGGCAGACTTGTTGGAACGGATCAGTCCGTATTTCCTGAATAGTGTTCAGGTGTTCGGCGTGATTATTGTGGAAGCGATTGTATTTCTTGCGCTGATTGCGATGGTTTATCGGCGTCAGGAAATCTAAGGGGGTGTAATTATGTGGAATTTATTAAAAGCGGAATTGCTCAAGCTACGCCGGTGCCAAATACTTTGGGTGGGGCTGGTGGCACTTGCACTCTGTCCGTTGGTGCAATATGGGAGCCAGCTGATTGTGGAGGCGGAGTACCGAAATCCAAACTATGATTTTTCCACTCTGTTTGAGAATGTTGTCTGGGGCAATACGCAGATGTTTTTTCCGATTTCACTGGTGATGATTGGCAGCTGGCTGATTGACAGAGAATCCACCCATGATACGCTGAAAAACATCATGACAATTCCTGTTTCCATGCCGAAAATGCTGGGAGCTAAGCTCTTTTGGGTCGGGATTTTTGCAGTCCTGCTGGGAATATACAGCGTTGGCGTTACCTTGATTACTGGATTGACGGTTGGATTATCGGGACTGACAGTGGAAGTGTTTTTTCATGGAGGTACACAGATCGTGTTGGCAGCTCTGACGACCTATTTGGTCTGTATGCCGCTGATCTTGATTTTTGGGCAGATCCGAGGGGCATATCTGGGCGGTTCCATTCTGGCGTTTTTCCTTGGATATAGCATGCTGTTCTTCAAAGGCGGTATCCTTGCCAGCATCTATCCGTTTTCTGCTGCGCTGATTTTAGTGGGCTTTGACATGAGTGGATATGCAGGAACAACCACAGCCCCGAATCCTTTGCTGGCAGTCATTGGGGTTGGCATCATGGTTCTCTGGGCGGTGCTGTTGTCACTGATGTCCAGTAACAAAAAAGAAATAAAATCCCGTAAACAGGCAAATTCCAAGGGAAAAGGAAAGTGTGCTGTACGCAGGAAAGGAAGGTGATACCTGTGAAGAAAATAGTTCTATCATTATGCTTGATACTGTTGAGCGCTTCTGTGCTTTCCGGTTGTACAAAAGATGAAGTTCTCGATCAGTATAACAATATTGTTCAGTCTGCTGGTTCCATAGCACTTACCGGAAATTCATCCTTACAAGGTACGAAAGAAAAAGGAATTGATGATTATACAGGAAGCTATACAGCCAACTATGAGGATTTTTCAGATACAGAGTATTTGTTCGGCGGAACTTCCATAAAGAGAGAAGCCGGTAAGGAGCTGTCCATTGATTGCACCTTGGAGATTACGGAAGGTACTGCAAAAGTATTTTGGATTTCTGGATCTGATGAAGCAGTCACGTTGATTGAAGCAACCGGAACTTATAGTGACACAATTACACTTCCTGATGGTGGAAATTATATCGGAATTGAATGCAAGAGTTTCACAGGAAGCATTGAATTAAATATTGAATAACATTCTGCCGGACGACGGCAAAAGAAAAAAAGCCGTCGTAGAGCAGACAATTTGACACGCCCATTTGAAACGGCGGCTTTGATTTTCAGAGCCGCCGTTTCTTTGCGTTTGCACAAACCAATGACGACTTGCAGGGACACGGTAGCCGATTGGAGGTTATTTTGCCGTGTCCTTTTCTCTTTTTCGCAGTATCCATGATCTGCACCAGTTAAAAAAAGCGTAGCTCCCCCTCCGGGACAGTCTGGTTATGAATATGAAATTAGACAACACATAAATGAATATGTAACTTCATGCGTCCGTGTGGCTTCATGCCGCCCGGGCGCTTTTGCGTTCTTATGGGGCCGCTTCGGGCCATGTTGGCCCGAAGTCATTCCCCTGTGTCGCTCCCCGCCGCCTTCGTTTCGGTCACTCGTCAACTAACAACCGAAACGGAGGTCAATATGGCTATTATCAATTTGCGGGACTATTACCCATTCTATACATCGGATTGCTTCATGGAAGTATCGGAAGAAGTTGCAGAAATGTTCAAAGAGTTTGATCGTAGAGAGGCTGCCTACCGGCTGCGTACATACCGCCACAAAGCCTACTATTCCCTTGATCGGAATGACGGACTGGAGCATGAAGCTGTCTTTGTTGCCTTATCTCCCCATGAACTGTATGAACGGAAAGTGACCATGCAGGAGCTTCACGCAGCGATTGCCAGTCTGCCGGACAAACAGGCAAAACGGATTTACGCTCATTTCATTCTCGGCATGACCAAACAGGACATTGCCCGGGCAGAGGGCGTCCATGAAAAAGTGGTTCGTGTCGCAATCGAGCGAGGTCTGCGGCGCTTAGAAAAAATTTTGAAAAATTCTTTGTAAGGCGTACCGATTTAGGCCGGAAAATGAAATGGTTTATGAGAGGCAAAACACTTCGGGTCACAATGGCCAGAGGTTCAGACAAGCCTCATGCAGATTGAAAATTGAATAAAAAGACACCCGGATACGAAGGGGAACGCGCTGTGTGACAGACCCGCCATGACCTCGGATTTCAAAGAATACAGTCTTTGTAAAACTGAGCGAGCGAACAGGTCCATGCCATAGGTGGGGCAAGGCTGACTCCACCGGAACAGGCGCAGAACCCGGATACTTGCGTTTAGTCACAGTCCGAGCGTTGAAGCGGCCTTGCAAGCCGTGAGCCGTCGCAGGCAATGAGAACGCCTTGCCATCAGAATGGGGAGAGTTGAAATACTATGGGGCATGAAGCCTATGTCCGTCCGGTGTGTCTGAAATGAAATGAAAACCTATGGGGAGCCCCCGGCAATGCTGTCTGATGATAGGCCAACCGATCCGGCGTGGCTCCCCATCTTTCAAAAAAGGAGCACTTTATGGGAAATGCGTTTGGAATGATCCCCGGCTTGGAACCGGACGAATGGAGCAATGACGCCTGCCGTGGTTATGTCATTATGGCAATGGAGGACTGCGGATTTTCAAAGAAAGATATACGGCGTGTTGTGGGGCAGCTTTATGAAGTATTTGACCTCAACAGCGTGGAGGACGCCAAAGAAAAGTACCATTCCAGTCCTTACTGACCTCGGGTCACATCGACCCGAAGTGGAGAAAGCTCAAAGGGCGGCACCTGCTGGGTGCCGTCTTTTGACATTTCCCCACGGGACAAGTGGGAAAGGCAGGCATATACACGCACTTTCGCAAAGGAGGTTTTCAATGACGCAAGCTGTCACTTATGAACGAGAAACAAAGTCTGTCGCATTTCAAGGGAAGATCATTGTGCTGGAAAGCCTCACGCCGGTACTTCCCCCGAAGGAGAAAGCACAGCGCAAAAAAGAAATTGAGCGTTGTCTTTATGAGGTGTTCCGCAAATATGGAGACAGATTTCCCTAATCATTCGCAACATTGTTGTCCGGGGCTGCTGATGGTATAATATAGTTGTAAGGTTGGTAGCTCCATTCCAGCAAGGAAAGGAGCCCAATATGGAATTTATCAGAGAAGATTGTATTTACGCAAGACAGTCAGTAGACCGCAAGGACAGTATCAGCATTGAAAGTCAGATCGACTTTTGCAAGTATGAATTGAAAGGCGGGAGCTGCCGGGTATTTAAGGACAAAGGCTATTCCGGTAAGAATACGGACAGACCGGAGTTTCAAAAGCTGCTGGGCGAGATCCGCAAAGGAAAGGTCCGGCGGGTCATCGTGTACAAGCTGGACCGTATAAGCCGCTCTATTCTGGACTTTGCAACGATGATGGAGCTGTTTCAAGAGTACGATGTGGAGTTTGTATCATCCACGGAAAAGTTTGATACTTCGACCCCGATGGGCCGGGCCATGCTGAATATCTGCATTGTATTCGCCCAGCTTGAACGTGAGACAATCCAGAAGCGCGTCACGGACGCCTACTATTCCCGTTGCTTGAAAGGCTTTCACATGAGCGGGCAGGCGCCATACGGTTATCAGTTAGAGCCTACTGTGGTAGAGGGTATCCGCACAAAGAAAATGGTTGCCGACCCCGTAGCCGCCGACCATGTTCGGCTGATGTTTGAAATGTACGCTGAACCGGAAACCTCCTTCGGAGATATTACCCGATACTTCGAGGAACATGACATAAAAATTTATGGAAAATCCATGTTCCGTACATTTCTTTCCCAGCTTTTAAGAAACCCCGTTTACGCACAGGCCGATTTGGAGCTGTACGAATTTTTCAAGAGTCAGGGTGCAGCGATTGTCAATGACGCTTCTGACTTTGCCGGAACAAACGGCTGCTATCTCTATCAGGGGCGGGATGTGAAAGAGGACAAGGACAGGTGCTTAAAAGACCAGATACTTGTTATCGCTCCCCATGAAGCACTCATTTCCTCTGACACATGGCTGAAATGCCGGAAAAAACTTATGGAAAATACCACCTTCCAGCAGGGACGGAAACCGAAGAACACTTGGCTGGCCGGAAAAATCAAATGCGGGCATTGTGGGTATGCTCTGAAAGCCACCCATGTACCAAACAGCACCGGCTATTTCCGCTGTACCAAACGGACGGAAAACAAAGGCTGTCCGGGCTGCGGGAAAATCCGCAAAGAAGAATTTGAGCAATTCATTTTCTCGACCATGCAGGAAAAGTTCAAAGATTTTCAGATACTCCACGGCAGGGAGGAAAAAGTCAATCCGAAACTGACCGCCTATCAAGTGGAGCTGGCACAGGTGGAGGCAGAAATTGAAAAGCTGCTGGATACGCTGACCGGAGCCAATGCGACCTTGCTTGCCTACGCTAACAAAAAAATTGAAGAACTGGACACCCGACGCCAGACCATTTCAAAGGCAATCGCTGAATTGAGCGTTGAAACCATATCTCCCCAGCAGATAAAGAAGTTATCCTATTATCTCGACAACTGGGACAGCATAGATTTTGACGACAAAAGAAAAGCCGCCGATGGTTTGATCTCTACAATCAAGGCCACCAGCGACCGTGTTCAGATAGAGTGGAAAATCTGATATTTCCGCTCTATCGCCCCTCATTTCTATTTTATCTCGTTTGTACCCCTTGTACACCGATGTTTGGTTTCACAAATTGAAACCAATCTTTTTAATCAATATATTTCATTCTATATATCTCATTTAACATAAAGAAGTACATTTGAAATGTCAGCACTCCTTCTACGACATTTCCCTCTTTGCTCGAAAACAATATCTGATCAAAATATATCTGATACCTTGATTTTCCAGCCATACTTCCATATACCCTAGCCTTCTGCCTTTTTATGTTTTCAAATACCTGTGTCATATCCATCGTTTCCAAGTGATCGATCATATTCGTAAATACAATGGAATGTTCATCAAGCGTCAGACTGTCTTCCAGCATATCCGGAAATAAACAATAATATCCTGTCTGTTTTCCATCCATGGATAAATTTTGCTGTAACGCTAATATCGAACTGTCTTTATATGGCGTATAGAATACAATCTTATTTGCTTCTGCCATCTCATCCACGATGGACTCCATTTCATCCATATTCATCTCAGTATCCATTAGTTGATATGTCTGCATAACCTGACTCATGAATTTTTCTTTGATTTCCTGTGGCGTTTCTCCTTCATTCTTAGGTAAAATACGATTGTAATAAGTATATTGTTTTACCGCTCTTTTTAACTCATGATGGAATTCTGAGAAATTGCTGTACCCCATCTTCTGAACCATCCTCCAGATTGTAGTTCTGGAAGAGTTCGTCAGCTCCGCAATCTCGTATATCGTTCCATTCGCAGCTTCTTCCATATTCTCCAAAATTCCCTTACAGACATTTCGATATGTGCTGTCAAATGACAAATGATTATATAATTCTGTCAAATTCTGAAGTACATTCATAGTTTTCTTCCCCCTAAATCTGTGTTCTATAATACTCCAGATCCGCCTTCAGGCAATCCAGTCTTCTTCCTTCTCCTGGTGTATACTCACGTTCTACGATATATGCCTGACATCCGTGTTTGTCCGCCACTTCTTTCAGTGCTTTCCAGTCTACCAGACCGTCTCCTGCCGGACAGTTGATCTTCTTCTGCTCTTCCATCTGTGCTTTTTCTTCTTCTGTGAAGATTGGTGCACCATGTTCATCTTTTGGAATACTTTCAAAATCCATTGGAGGCTGTGGTCCAATTACTTTACTGCTCTCTTTAACATGGATCAATTTGATTCGTCCACTGTATGTCTGTACCAGTTCAATTGGATCAAATCCAGCTGCTGCACACCATCCGGCATCCAATTCAAAACTTACATAATCCGGATTTGTCTCTTCCATTAATACATCGATCACACGTTTGTCACCACATGGCACAAATTCCTGTGTATGGTTATGATATGTCAATGTCAGTCCATGTTCAGCACACACTTTACCAATTCGATTCAATGTGTTTGCAAATGTATGCACTGCTTCATCATCTATCATACATTCCATTCCGATTCCGATGAATTTCATTTCCAGACTTTCAGCCAGTGGAATCAATGATTCTACCATATCTGTTTTTGGAGCATGCATTGATACCGGTTCCAGATGTAACTCTGTAAGCAAAGCTTTGAGTTCTTCTGCTGGAATTTCAAAATTCGGTCCGAATAATTCCACTCCATCGTACCCCATCTCTGAAGCCAGTTTTAAATTCTCTCTGCTGTCATTCATTGTTCCATCCATAAATGAATACATCTGTAAATTAATTTTTCCCATTGTTTTTTCCTCCTAATGATTTCATTTATTCCACTACATTATTTAATGTACATCTTCAATATAACTTTTTACAAACTTGTCTGTACGTCTTTTCTATACTCTTCATAATATTTTTCTGCTTCAGCCACCTCCATTTTCATTCCTTCACATAATTGCTGAATTGTCTCTTCCTTACTAAGATGACACTTTTCAGCCAAACGTAAAACAATGTTTATCCCATCTTTTCGTCCTCGCTCCATTGCTCTTTCTTCTATTCCTTCACTCAAATTACACATCGTCTTCACATCCTCCTCTATTGACTCTTCCATTGCTATATGATATTCATTTTCAAGTATATCCAATTTTTCAGCTGCTTTTAACTTTTCTGACAGCAATGCCCCTAGTAATCGATGTAACTCATGACTTTCGTCTTTCCTTGATAAATTTTCAGCCACACCAATCATAATTATATTTAATAATTCTATTTCACCTTTCCATTTATGATTCCCCATAATTGTATCATTTGTCAGATGAATATGATTCATGCTATCTTCTTCCATATTCATGCACACCCAAATTGAATACACTTTTTTTATATTATTATAATTGCTTCCTTTAAAATCGCGATTCTTCTGCGACGATATCATTCGGCTGATATAGAAAATTGCTCGATTTAAAATATTATAATCTGTAGGATCTGTCTTTTGTGCTTCGATGTTTATGATAATCTGCGAAATTCTTCTATCGCCTTTGTTAAAATATGAGCAAGTATAATTTTATGCCCTAACAGTTTTTTAACACACTCGTCATACTGTGCTTTAACGTCTATCGATAATACAGCATTTTTCAACTCAATATTCATTTGTTTCCTCCTTCTTCGCAGAAGGAACTATCTCTTCGTCCAATTTCTTTCAGTCCTCTCCTGCTTTTTACATTTGTTTTGGTGTTAAAGCATAGATTTCTGAAATGTGATGAGAATGTAGATAGTGCAACGCACCTTAGATTCATTAAGAAACATGCTTTTTTATACTTTAGCATATATAGAATGTTGATTGCAATACTCGAAATCAAAAAGATGCTATCTCCTAAGTAAAAAGAAATCTCTTGTAGAAACACCGTCCCACAAGAGATTCCTTTCTATAAAATATTTACTTTTTACTCAGCTTTTGTCATTGCTGCAATCTTAGCTTCATTTGCTTTTGCTTTCTCTTTTGTCATTCCGACACACATTATATGCTTGACACCAGCCACTCATCGGATCTGTTTCCATACCACTTTCATCATCAAAAACCATTACTTTCTTATCTCTCAACTCATATGGTTTCCATGGTAGTTTTTCTGTGGATGGATTTCCTGTTTTAATAAAATTTCCCCAGGCTTCCATCATTTGCAGCGAAATTTGTTCGCAACAAGGATAACGAACAATTCCAAATTGAAGCGGTAAATCAAATGTATGCCAGGAATATCTATATTGCTCATTCACATTCGATGGCGCATCAAATCTGTTTAAATATACAAATGTAGGTGCACAACTTTCATCTAATCTTTCAAGAATATGCTGTTGAACTCCCACACAGAAAAAAGGAATTACAGATGATACTTTCCAAAAGAGGTGCTCATCATCATCGTGCTTCGGATTATGCTCTCTTGCATATTTAATAATTCGTTTCATTCTTTCTTTATTATCATTCCATCCAACAGGAATCATTGGTGAAAGATTTTCCGAATTCAACAATGCTTCTTCTAATGTTTGATTTTCCATACAGATATCTTTCCAGTCAATTGCACATTCATCCTCTGAACACCCGATTAATAATTCAACTGAGCGATCATACTCATTCGTCACAAAACCTTTTTCATTACCATACTTTAAGTAATTTCCATCTATCACCGGGGATAGTTCCATCATATATGGCAATGCTACTTTTATAAATTCTTCTTTGGATATTTCCTGAAGCTTTTCTGGATGATTCTCATCTATATTTAAATCTTTTAATATCTTTCTTGCCGTCTTTGTCGCATCTATCGGATCTCGCATAAAACTTGCTTCCCCTCTCTCGACACTTGATTTCAAGAAATTCTCTGATCCACTTTCAATAATCGCTCTTTTAAATAGTCCTTTTGCTTCCGGCATACTTAACAAGCATCTTACTTTCGCAGCTCCACCAGATTCCCCCATAATCGTAACCTGATCCGGATCACCACCAAAAACACCAATATTATCTTTTACCCATTTCAGTGCTAAGACTAAATCCAATATTCCTGCTACTCCAGATCCTTTATATTTCGGGAAAATCTGTTCAAGATAAAGGTAACCAAATACACTTAGACGATGATTTACGCCTACGACAACAATATCCTGACCTTCTACGAGTCGATCTGCTCCAAGGACAATCGATCCATTTCCACCGCCGAATCCACCACCATGGAAATAAACTACAACTGCATGTTTTTTATTACTATTTCTAGGTGCAACCACATTCAGGCAAAGACAATTCTCGCTCTGCTGTTCTTCTGATGCTCCAAATTTCTCCGGATGCCCACCATTAAAATACTCCATCTTGTTTACGCCACCCCATGGCTGAACAGCATAATATCCATTTTTTGTACAATCTTTCACCCCTTCCCAATTTTTTACTGGTCGTGGCGGAAGAAATCTCCATTCGCCATCACATACATCTCCATATGGTATTCCTTTAAAAAGCACTATATTGTTTCTGACTTCACCTCGAAGTTTTCCATTTTCAATTTCTACAATTTGATCCATACATTCGCCTCATTTAGTTAACCTTTTCCATTTCAGCAAGTTTTACTTCATTTTCTTTTGCTTTCTTATTTGTCATCGTGATACATAAGAAACAAATTCCTGAAATCACATAAAATGCTGCAGGTGCAAAGTTAATTACTTTATTCATATTAGAAAGTACCTGTGCACTCATATCTGTACTATTTGCCACATATCCTACTGCACTCAATGCTAAAATACCGATTGAACCACCAATTGCATTTCCTAATTTTGTAGAGAATGAAATGCAAGATACAATGACTCCATCTGAACGCACACCTGTTCTAATCCAGTTATCATCGATAATTTCCGCACTTAATGTAGAACTTGTAATCGGCGCAAAGTTTAATGCTCCAAATAAAAATCCTGACAGCACTACCATATCAGTCATTCCATTTTCTCCAATTATGTAAGCAAATATACAACATAAAATCTGACCCAGACATCCAAGTACGCCAACATATTTCTTACTGATGTTGTTCAAAAGAGCCGGCGCATAAAAGTTTACAGCCAAAATTCCCGCTGCCATTGCTGTTGCAAATCCTGCGATTAAAGCTGGATTTTTCATGATGTAAATAAAATAGTATGCCATAATACCAATTCTTCCAAACATACCTGTCAAAAATGCAATCATTGCCAGAACTAAAAACAATGCATTTCTATCTGACAATGTATATTTAAACGAATATACAAGTTCCTTCATTGTCTGTCCGATTGTCTTTTTATCGCTTTCCTGTGCCCCGATAATTTCTTTTGTTGATGCGAAACATACTAAAAAGCATGGAATACTAACAATAGAAAATACTAATGCTGACATAAAATATCCACGTGCTGATGCAGCAGATCCATTACCAAATTTTAAAATCATTGGCATTGTTACTGCGCTCATAATCATTCCAATCAATCCAGATCCAATCCCCTTAAACGCATTCAGTGATACTCTTTCTTTATTGGAAGTTGTCATAACATTTGCAACACACTGTGTAGAAATAGCTACTGCTGTATATGCCATTCCACAACCGATATAAGTAAATCCACACCAGATTGCTTTCCAGCCATTTGGAATATCCAGATTTAAAAATATCAGACAGTTAAACAATGCCAAAACCGGTGTTCCCCATAAAATGTATGGGCGGAATCTTCCCCACTTTGTGTGTGTCTTCTCCGCAATAGCACCAAACATAGGATCGTTGATTGCATCCCAAATACGGGCAATCAGCATAATCGCTGATATCACTACTGGTGTTAATCCTACGACATCAGTATAAAACACTGTCAAATAAGAACTGATCAGCGCCCATGAACATTGACATCCAACTTCTCCAAAACTATATCCAACTTTTCTCCAGATGGATAGTTTTTTTTCTCCGCTTTCCTTTTGATTCATTTTTTCTTCTCCTTTCAATTAAAAACGCTCTTGTTTCTTATCAAAATCATCTTACCAATAATCCTTTATATTTTCACTTTTCCACCGAACTTTCTACTATTGCTTTTATGACTTAAATCCATTTTTTACTATATTTTGTATTCTTACGTCATTTTTTTCTATTCTTTTTCAACTTTTCAGTTATAACCTGCCACAGATCGTTCCTTTTGAATGCTATAGCACTAAAGAAAAATGTAGCATGTTCTACTCATGCTACATTTTCACAAAAATTCTATTTCTATTATGAAATTTTTTGAATACGGATAAATGCTATTTCATTAGCCATTAATCTTATTCCCAGACTTATTGTATTTTTTTCTGTTTTTTTTGTATATATCTCTAACCTGGGTTCACAAACTCTTCGAAAATATTTCATGTCTTCTCTGGAAAGCCTTTTTTCGTAATTTAATTCTCTCCAAATAAACATTGCATTCCCATTCTTTTCATTGATTCGATACACTTTTACCTGATATTCCCCTTCACTCATATCTTTCAGTTTAAACGCCAATTCCAGTTCATCGTGCTCATTGAAATATATCCATAAGTATTCTTTTTCTAATTTATCTTCATCTGCTAAGTAATAATTTTCTCCCAATTTTTTCTGATTATGACAGACAATCCCATATGAATCATGTTGATCGGTTGTCACCAAATAATTTTCTCCATGGCCAATATAATACGGATACAAACGATTCAGAAATTCAAATGCATGTCCAGATGGTTTCCAAATTCCATCTTTTGATAAAATTCCGGTTCCTCCAAATAATAACTCATTCGAGTCATAATCCTGCTGGGTTCTGTCTGTTACTACAAAATGTGCAATATCATCGACTTTCCCATAAATATTCAAGATATTTTTTATAATATAGGCCCCACTAAAGCAACAATCATTTAAATAATTTCTGAAAGATGCTGTAAAGTTCCATTCGCTGATAAATACTTTAATATCATCCATTCCACGCTTTGCAAGCAACTCTTTTAACTGTATAACCTTATGTAAAACATACTCATTATCTCTGCTTCTATTTAATGTTCTTTCTTCATAAGGGTAAATATACACAGAGATAAAGTCCGGACGACATTTTGATTCATTCCATTTTTTCAAAAATTTTTCTCGCCGATTCTCATCGGAATCTAATCGTAATCCCGAACCTCCCACTAACATTCCAGCACTATATTTTTCACAATATTGTAAATCATAGCGAATCGAGTTAAATATATTTCAAAGGACTCAGACTTTGTTTCATTTTCATCACACTCAATTTCCATTCTCCAGGTTTCCACTTCACTTCTTTCATATCGAAAAATCAAGTGCTGCATAAATGCCTCTAAAAATCGTTCTATTTTACTCAAATCTGAATTTATAACATTTATATTTTCTGTTTCATCATGTCCCGAAATATTTTTCAAATTATAATGCATTCTGTTTGATTTCATATCGAACTCTATATGCGGCTTCAATCCCAGACTAATCAAGAAATCAAACACCAAATCGATTCTTACAAAGTTATAATTTTCACTTATATCATCCAAATCAATCAGAAGCTTTGATGATAAAATATCCCAGATACGAATATATTGAAATCCAAACGCTTGTTTTAAAAAAGTAACATGTTCTTGCACTTCTGAACGTAACAGTTCCGATGCGGCACCAACATTAATCGTATTTCCCCAAAAATTCTTTATTTTTTCACTTTCTATTACCGAATATTCTATCTCTACTCCGTTTGGAGCTCTTAATTTTTCTGATGGTATATCTTCTACCTCAAAATATTTTTTCAATCGTTTCTCTATTTCCGGGTTTTGTTGTTCTTCCTTTTTTTTCCTTTTTTCTTTTTGATTTTCTGCTCTTTTTCTCATTTCAAAAGGAGTTTCACCATACTTTTTTTTGAACGCTTTATTAAATATCGATACAGTCGCAAATCCATTATCTGTGGCAATCTTCGTAATTGGTGTATTCGTATATAAGAGTTCATCAACCGAATGAAACAAACGTATATTGGTCAAATATTCTATAAAATTCATACCATAATTTTGTTTAAAAAATCTTGAAAGATAACCATTCGATAAATACAATTTGTCCGCAATATCTTTCAGGCTGATTGGCTGATTATAATTCTCCTGAATATAATTGTTGATTTGCACAATTCGATTTTCAAATTTATCTTTATTTTCCACAGTCTCCTGTACATCGAAATACATGAACAAAGCTTCCATCACTCTTGCGCTTAATGCAAGATGTCCAAAGTTCATTGTGTCTCCATACGTCTCAAGATAATGTTTCAAAAGTATACGCAAAAACTTTCTTAATTCATTATAATGATCACCAACATCTTTTGTAGAATCACACTCAAAATTCACATTGATGCTCCGGGACATCTCACTGGCCCACGAATAGGAAACCATAAGCTGCATATAAAGAATATCTTTTGAACCACGTAATTGATGTTTCTCATTCGTATTTATGAGCAACACATCATTCTCTTTCATATGTGATATCGTTTCTTCTTTATTGACCTCCATAAAACCTTCCAACACATATAACAATTCAATTTCCGGATGTTGCTCTTCCTTTTCATCCATTTCATTTAAAACACGTAACTTGAATCTATCTTGCTTCATATTCTCCCTCTATCTATAAAACGTTCTAAAGTATTATAGTTATAACTGCAAAACTTTTAACTGATACATTTTTACAACTATCTAATCTATAATTTCTATAGTAACATAAATAAAATCTGCTTTCCACTTAAGTCAAAAAATCCCCTGTGGAACACCCATTCCACAAGAGATTCTTTCCTATAATTTACTCATTTTTATTCAGCTTTTGCTGTCATTGCTGCAATCTTAGCTTCATTTGCTTTTGCTTTCTCTTTTGTCATTCCGACACATGCAAAGAAAATTGCTGCTACAATGAAGAATGCTGCCGGAGCAAAGTTGATTACTCTATCCATGTTTGTCAATACAGTTGCACTTAAGTTCTGTGAATTTGCCACATATCCAACTGCACTAAGCGCAAGTACTCCAATCGAACCGCCGACCGCATTACCCATCTTTGTAGAGAATGAGATACAAGATACGATTACACCATCAGAACGTACTCCTGTTCTGAGCCAGTTATCATCGATAATCTCAGCACTCAATGTAAAGCATGTGATTGATACTACGTTTGTTACTCCATAAAGGAATCCTGATAATACAACCATACTTGTCAACTGGTTTTCTCCAATGATATAGAAGAATACACAACACAATGCCTGTGCGATACATCCAAGTGCGCCTACATATTTCTTACTGATACGGTTTAGCAAAAATGGTGCATAGAAGTTTACTACAAGCATACCTGCTGACATTGCTGTTGCAAATCCGGCAATCAGAGCAGGATTTTTCATAATATAAATGAAATAGTATGCCATGATACCGATTCTTCCAAATAGTCCTGTAAGGAATGTAAACATTGCCAGAATCAAGAATAATGCGTTTTTATCAGATAATGTATATTTGAAAGAATATCCAAGTTCTTTCATTGTCTGTCCGATAGATTTTTTATCAGATTCGTTTGCTCCGATAATCTCTTTTGTTGATGCAAAACATACCCAGAAACATGGGATACATACAATCGAGAATACCAATGCTGCCATGAAATATCCGCGTCCTGAAGCTGCTGATCCGTTACCGAATTTCAGGATCATTGGCATTGTAACTGCACTGATGACCATCTGAATCAATCCAGAACCGATTCCTTTGAATGCATTCAAAGATACACGTTCTTCATTAGAAGCTGTCATTACGTTTGCTACACACTGTGTAGAGATGTTAACTGCTGTGTAAGCCATTCCACATCCGATATATGTAACTCCACACCAGATTGCTTTCCAACCATTTGGAATATCCAGATTTAAGAATGTCAGACAGTTAAATAATGCAAGGATTGGAGCTCCCCATAAAATATATGGACGGAAACGTCCCCATTTTGACTTTGTTTTCTCTGCAATTGCTCCGAACATCGGGTCATTTACTGCATCCCAGATACGTGCAATCAACATAATTGCTGAAATAATTACCGGTGTTAATCCTACTACATCTGTATAGTATACTGTCAGATAAGAACTAATCAATGTCCAGGAACACTGAGATCCAATCTCACCGAAACTATATCCAATTTTAGTCCAGATAGACAGCTTATTTACTGCTGCAGCACTTGATTGTACTGGCGTGTTTGTGTTTTCACTCATTTTCTCTTCTCCCTTCAGCTAAAACATTTCTGTTCTCTTGTTGATACTATCTTATCAATCTTAAACTTCTATTGCTTAGCTTAAAGTGACCCTTTTTGTTACTCTTATAACCTGATTTTATTATCATTATAATGATGATTTCCTCATAAGTCATCAATCGCTATGCATATTTTGACCTCTTGTTTTCAGAGGCAATTAGGGACGGAGTTTGTGGCTTTTTTTGTAAGCAAAAAAAGCACAAA
>QUJA01000016.1 GCA_003480425.1 Firmicutes bacterium AM31-12AC | reverse complement strand
CATCCCAGCGCAGGCACAAGTTCCTGTTTAAGAATGTTTAAATAATTTTCATATAGTATCGAGTCCATTTTAATATCTTGTTCCTTTTTCTACATTTTTACTTTTATTATTTTTTCACTGTTTTTCTATCTCATTATTTTGTGTTCTATCTTCTTTTCTCACTTTTCTTTTCTTTAAAATCTTTCTAACTACGATTACAACAACCGCAATAACACCTCCACATACAATGAGAATTGGCAATGAACCAAGTATTCCAATTATCAGTCCTCTGATTCCACTCGCCACTACATATAACTATTTCCAAATCGTTCTTTGATTTCTTCAAAAAATCCCTTCTCACCAGTCTCTGTCACACGTTCCACTTCGTCTACATACACACTCACTGTACTATAATCAATCTGATTGTCCATTGTTTTGAGCTGACTTTCGTAGTTCTCTATCTCATAACGAATATCCGATAATTTACTTTCAATAGTTAGAATCTCTTCCATATTCTCCGCCTTAGAAAGTAATTCTAATAAACGCTCCTGTTCGGTTTCTAATGCCTTTTTATGACTTTCCACATCTATATACCGAAGTGTTACATCTTCCACAGATTCATTTTTCTGCGTCACATTTCCCAGTTCACTAACCACTTCTACAAACTCATTTAACTTATCCGAAGGAATCCGGATAACATAACTTGCGTATCGAGTAGAATGATGTGCATAACTATTCCCACTAACAGTAGACAGCTCAATATAACCGCCCAACTCTGTAGTCTTTGTGCTTAGGTTAGTAAGAACAGAATCAAATTCCTTTGTCTCCAAAGATAGGGAAACTGTTCGAATCAATTTTCGTCCATTTTCTACTTGCGCTTCCAACCCATTCTCTGAAGTAACGCCCGTATCTGCTGCCTCATCCGTATCCCAATTATATTCGCTATCCATTTCTGCACCCGAACTTACAGTTGCTCTATCTTCCGCGGCCATCTTTGAGCTATTGCCACATCCGGCTGTCATCATCACCAGCATCACTGCCATTAAAAATGCTTCCACCTTCTTTTTCATAGAATCCCTCCTTTGCTCAATAATTCAAGAATGCCTCGGTATTCTTGCTGCGAGGTGCGCGTCATGCAATTGCATGACATACTTCTACTGCGCACCTCTGCAATCCTGCCGGAGGCTATATCAGCTGGGGGGATTGACTCCCAGCCGATATACAAGGTCTTTTTCTATATTTTACCACAACTTCCTCTTAAATGAGCTGACTTCCTTCTTCTTTAAGCCACTTTTTTGCAGCTTTATAGTCTGGACATACCTTCTCTACTTCTGCCCAAAATGCTTTCGAATGATTCATTTGTTTTCTATGGCACAATTCGTGAACTACAACATAATCTAAAACTTCCGGAGGAGCTAACATTAACAGACAGTTAAAATTCAAATTCCCCTTGCTGCTACAACTCCCCCATCTTGTCTTCTGATTTCTGATGGTTATCCTTCCATAAGTAACTCCAATTATTTTTGCAAAATATTCTACTCTCGCCGGAATTGTCACACAAGCTTTATCTGCCAGCTCTCTTATTTGTTCAAACGTTAAGTTTTCTGATGCTTTCGGTTTAATATGTTTCTTCTTTTCCGCTATTTCTTCAAGTTTTTTATTAATCCAAGCCTCATTCTTTTTTAGAAATTCCTCAATGTATTTTTCTGAAACACTATATGGGGCTCTTACAGTGACATTTTGATTAAAATCCACCTGAATCGCCATTGTTTTTCTATTTGATTTAATCACTGTAACTTCCATAATAGCTCCTCTATAATATCTTTTCTTTACTCGACTGAAATTATCTTCAAAAGCATCTGCATAGTCCGGTTTTCCATCCACATATTTTTTTCATCCTGACTCTCTTCTTTATGATATGTAATGAAAATAAAACATCATCCTTAATTCGTTTCATTCCATACATGATAGAAGATAAATCTTTTCCACAATTCATGAGCAGACTGACATCTCTTCTAGAATACTTTTCATATAATACAAATGGATTGTCCAACTCTCTTCCCCTAAAATATTTTTCCTGATATCTACTCATCCCAACCTATATGCCAAATTTGAGTTGATTGCTGAATTAATAAAAGCCGTATCTAAACCTGAAGAAATATCGTGATTTGCTTTTACTACCATCTGAATCACCTCCACTGTAATCATTTGTAATTTCAACATTATCATTTAACGTATTAACTCAAATTATATCATACATACCTTTGTCTGTGAGAATAAAGTGTGCGGATTGAGCAGTTTTACCCTAACTGTTTTTCTTTCGCTGCTGAAGAAGTCCAAGTTGCCATGTTCCTAAAACAATTAGGAATCAAATATAGCAAAATCACCAAAGATGAATTTGTCACTTTGATGGGCATTCTTCGTAAATCTGATATGCTAAAATTCCCCGGAAGCAAGCGTGGCAAAGGTAACCGAAAGAAACGATAGCAACAAAAAAACAGGTCCGGACGCACTGAGTGTAATCAGTGTATCTGAACCTGTCTTTTCTATGGTCTTTCCGATGAATAGCTTGGCTGGCTTTTCATTGAGATTTCTTATGCTTTTTCGTTGACATTTAATACTGTTCAATGTATCATATAAGCAAGAAATGAGTTTTGTTACTGAGTAAGGTCATTTGACTGGAAAAGATTGCTCGTTTCTTTTTTTATTTTCATGATATCGTATAAGTAATATTTTCCATCTTCATCGTGTCTGACCAACATCGCAACATTAAAGACGTTGTATCTCTCTATTTCTCCATCATCACCAAATACCGGAAGAGCAAATCTTGAATCATATGAATACCAACCATATTTAGCGTCTTTACTATGCTTCTCCTTACGATTATCTTCATAAACCTCGTTCGTTGCTATTTTAAGCAATTCCGGTAATCCCTGTGCGGCATTCGCTTTTGCTTTCGCATTTGCTCCTTTTAAAATCCGAGTATAATTTGAGTGCGTATACTCATCAGGAAGATCCGATCCAATATAAATCATCTTATTGCAATCTTCTATCTGATAGAATTCTCCTACATACTGGCGTAAATACTTTTCAACTTCATCCCAATTAACTGCTCTTTTTCCCTTGAACAGAATATCGTGAATAAATACGGTTTTCTTTCCGTTCAAATCTTCGATAACATTTACTTTTCTCTCCAAGTTAACCTCCTAAACATTTACGTAATATAACGCATTGCGTTATGCTTATTGTAAAAAATATACAGAGGATACATTTTAATTATCTTCACTATTGATTCGACGCTCTATTTCCGCTCTGTATTTCAACAATCGCAGTAAATAATCCGGAAGTTCTCTTTTCTCTGCTTCCCAATCTTGAATGGTACGATACGGAATACCATAGTAATCACTAAATTCACGTCTGTTCATTCCCATTTTTTCTCTTAATTTTTTTACTTCTTTTCCTCTACTCATGATCAATCTCTCCTATTATTATAACGCATTGCGTTACTTGATAGTACCCGATATATGCTATATTGTCAACCCGCTATATTTTCACCTAAAATAGAAAAGACAGGCCCGAACTCCTTGCAAATCAAGGCTTTTCGTCCTGTCCATAACAAACAATCTACAATTTTCTTCTTATAAAATCAACAATACCAACTTTCTTCTCGACATGCTGGCTCGTAATTTCGCCTATAGTATAACCCGTAGCTTCAATCGTTCTCCGAATTGCTGCTTCATCTAAAGGCTCTTCGGATAAAATGATTGTTTCCCCCTTAGAATGGTTTGATTTTACTTTTTTCACCGAAAATGCACCTCGGATTGCTTCGTTAATATGAGCTTCACACATAGTGCAAGCCATACCAGAAACCTTTACTGTTGTCTTAATCATGCTGAATCATCCTTTCATGTTGAAAGCAATACCCGTTATTATTGTCCCTCTTCTACTTGCTGTAAACGGATTTACGGCAGAATCTCAAGCCAGTATCCATCCGGATCTTCGATGAAATAAATTCCCATCGCTTCATTTTCGAAGCAAATGCATCCCATCTCTTTGTGCTTTTTATAAGCAGCCTCATAATCATCTGCTCGAAATGCCAGATGGAATTCACATTCGCCCAGATCATATGGCTGTGGATGATCTTTCAGCCAAGTAAGTTCCAGCTCAAAATCACTGATATCGTTACTCAAATATACAATAATAAAATCATCTGTCGTCTTTCGTCTTACTTCATGTAAGTCGAGGGCTTCGTTATAAAATTTAATAGATTTTTCTAAATCTGATACGTTATAATTTTCATGGATCATTTTAAAATTCATAATACTTCTCCTTTTGTACATTCTGTGTTTTTAATACGTGACTTATATTGTGGGTGTTCAGTAATAAACCGCTTGATTACACTGGCATCACCCCAATAATGCATTGGAAAAATGGCATTGCAATCTACATTTTCAAGAAAATATAGAATCCCGTCGGCATAGTGTTCTTCTTGTCTTGGATCAAGCGGAACAAATGCAACATCAAAATGCATCCCCTTAATTTTTCTAATTTCTGCACGATATGCCGATGTAAGCCTCTGATTATCCGTCTCCGGCTCACCCTCCCAATACCAGTCATTTAAATCACCGGCGTGGTAAATCGTTCCTTCTCTTGTTTTGACAATAAATGCAACACCGCTATCATTTGAAAGCAATGTATCAACTTCGGTATCATTATCCAACGTATATGCTTTATCGTGATAAGCATATGTAATTTTCATATCCGACCGCTTATTCTTCTTGCGTATATCTTTCGATAAAACAGCCTGATAGGTCATCCCCATTTCATCAAGGATTTCAAAGATTTTCGGGTTAAAATGATCCTCGTGAAAGTGACTGCAAAAGACAATCACTTCTTTCTTTTTATCGAGAAACGGCAATTCACCCTTGTAATAGTCAAAGATATAGTAGCAATCTTTAGTCTCAACCAAAAAGCCACTATGATTAATATAAGTTATTTTCATGATATCACCTGCTAAAAATGACATGTTTCAAATTCGCTATTATTGTACATTGTTACGTTAAATTTGTAAAGTGTCACTTGCCAAATTATCTGATGCATCTTTTTAACATAAAATTTTTTATGTTTTCTCTAAAATACATTTTGTTTTTACATTTCTATGCTATACTAAAGCATTATAAAAATTCTATTTATAATACGAGGTGAACTAAGTGAAGAAAAAAACACTTGTGCCTCTTATCATTTTTTTACTGGGTATATGCCTAGTTGGTTTAATTGTATACAAAACAGACACCCATGAAAAAGCAGAGAGACACACAACCGCACAATTAAATGCCACAACCTATGGTGAACGTATAAAAAACGAAATTATAAGCGGAATTGAGATTACCAATACACTGGAACAAATTTTGACCAGTGAAGATGGTGAAATCAACCACTTTGACACAATTGCAGAGAATATCATATCTGGCTCTATTGCAAGCATACAGCTTGCTCCAGATGGCATTGTGACAGATATTTATCCTGCCAATGGAAATGAAGCAGGTAAAATTGATCTGCTCCATGATAAAGACCGCAAAGAAATTTCCTGTTACGCAAGAGACCATCATACAATCATTACTCAAGGTCCCTTCGAATTGAAACAGGGAGGCTTGGGAATTGCTGTCTGCAATCCAGTCTACCTGAAAGATGAAAATGGACAAGAATATTTCTGGGGCTTTACCATTGTTATCCTCCGTATTCCTGATATTTTTTCAGACTCAATTGATGCGATTTCAAATTTTGGATATGAATACAGACTTTCAAAAACAGACACACCTTGGAGCGATACTTATACAATTATTGAGCAATCGGATGGTGAAATGATTCATCCTGTTTCTTATAGTTTTACAATAGGTGAAGAGAATTGGATTTTTGAAGTAACTCCTGAAAACGGATGGAGAAATACTACATTAGTAGCAATAATTATCGGATTTTTTACTCTTATCCTCTTACTTTTATGCGGGCTTACGCGGATGTGGTTAGTATCGAAGGAGAATAAAAATAAATTCCAAATACTGGCACACACGGATTCTCTTACCAATATTCACAATCGTTATAGATTTGATGAATTGGCAGAAGAGATGATAGACAAAAATCCGAAAGAACATTTTATAGCCGCACTCCTTGATATTGATGATTTTAAGTTTATTAATGATATCTATGGACATGTTTATGGAGACAGAGCATTAAAAAACCTGGCAGATAACATGAAAGCTTTTTTTCCACATGATGTAGTACTTGGAAGAAATGGTGGTGATGAATTCTGCATCCTTCTGCCAAATTATACCTTTAAAGAAGCAGAAGAACTATTTCAGGAATTCACCAAAATTCCAAAAACATTTACATACAAAGGAAAAGAATATCCATTTTATATTTCTCTTGGATATGCGGAATATCCAACATTTGCACCCAACTATGCGCAACTCATGCGCTGTGCAGATGCCGCTCTTTATGAGATAAAACTTCATGGGAAAAATGGATGTATGGCTTACAGAAAAGGACTTCAATCAGGAGTCCGCAAACAGCTTGGCTTTGCATTTAAAGACATCGCCGAACATCTTCCGGGTGCATTTATCATATACAAAGCGGATAAAAAAGACGATGAACTATTTTATGCAAACCATGAATTTCTTCATATGACTGGTTATAAAAATATTGATGAATTCTTTAAACTCACAAAAAAGAGGTTTCGCAATCTGATCCGTGAAGATGAGCAACAACAGATAGAATCCAGCATCTGGGAACAAATTGACAGTGGCAATGAAAATGACTATATTCACTTCCATCTTCGAAAAGCTGATGGTTCTTATCTTTCTGTACTCGACCATGGAAGAATCGTGGAGAGTCCGCAATACGGACGAGTATTTTATGTTCTGTTTATGGACTGGGAGGATATGCACATTCATTACAAGGATAAATTTTCAGAATAGGAAAAGCCGGTGCGGGAGCATATCAAATCCCACACCGGTTTTATTAATCGGCTTCGAAAAGAGCCAGTAAACCCCGTCCCTAACTGGCTCTTTCCACCAGGCTGGAATTTTATTTAATTGCCATCCAAAATGCCTCTATATTCATCACGCTTCCTCTTCTCCGTAATGTTTACTCAATGAGAACCCTCTTCCGCGTACTTCTGTAACTCTACTGACAATCATAAAAGCCTCTGGATCAATATGTCTGATTAACCTCTCAACCTGTGGAAGCTCACGATTAGATACAATACTCAACACAATCTGTGTTTGTTCCTGCCGATATCCACCTTCACCATACAACATCGTCACACCTCTGTCTACCTGTGCAAGAATCGCCTGACGTATTTCTTCCACCTGACTACTAATAATCTTCACTTCTGTCTTAGTATTTCCCATCATCAATACTTTGTCCAACACTGTCGTATAGATCATAACCAGTAACACACCATATAAAACACGCTCTGGAGGATTATATACAATCTGCAGAACCAAAATCAATATATCAAATACATTCAGACTAAGCGACACAGGAATTCGAAAATACTTATTCAATACCAACGGCGGAATATCCATACCTCCTGTAGAAGCTCCCGTTCGAATCACAATCCCCAGGCCAATCCCGATTCCAAGTCCGGCAAATATGGTATTCAGCATTGGATCAGTCGTAATCACCAGATCACCTAAAATATGATTGGCCGCTTCCAATGCGATTGGATAAGTAAAAGAACTGATAACTGTTGTCAGTGCAAATTTCTTGCCAAGAAGCGTCCATCCAATTATCAGCATCACAATATTAAACACTAAGACAAACCCAGAAATTGATGCTCCTGTAAAATGCTTCACTACCAGACCGATACCGGTTGTTCCTCCTGTCATCAGATTCCCTGGCAAAAGAAAAAGTCTGATTACAAAGGCATAGAGAATATTTCCTAAAATAACCGTTGCAACTGTACCTGCTCTCTTTAAATGTGCTTGATCCATAATAACCTCCAATTACTTATATACTTTTAACTAACATTCCCCAATACAGAATATTATACTGAGAAACACTTCATTTTTTCAATAATAGTTTTTATAAATAATCAGAGAAATCCCCGCAGTCAATTATAGAGAAACGGCTGTTTTGTCAAATTATATATATCAAATTGAATCCACCTTATCAGTCGGCCATGATTTTCTGAGTGCCGCATAAGAAATCAAAAAGTTTGCGAGCCATCCAGCCGGTACAGCAAGCCAGACAAATGCAATACCAAAACGAGGGGCACAGATTAAGGCAACTGACAATCTTATTGCAAGATTTACCATATTTGCAATAAGAAATGGCCGCATGATTCCAAGCCCACGAAGGACTCCATCTGTTGCCATCTTGATACCCATGAAAATGAAAAAGTAGCCTAGCCATCTCATATAATCCCCTGATACCTGATAAGCTAAAGCAGTTCCGTCTTTTCCTAAGAATAACGAAGAAATTTGCGTATGCAATGTCTCAATAACTATAAAAGCAAGAACTGCAAAACATAAATCTAACACCAGTGCAGCATGATATCCTTTTTTGATACGTTCGATTTTCTTTGCACCAAGATTTTGAGAAACATACGGCGAAATTGCATTTCCAATAGATACAAATATCAGTGAAAATACATTCTCTACTCTCATCGTTGCCGAATAACCCGCTAGTGCCTGTGTACCAAATGGATTTACAACCGCCTGTACAATCATCATCCCAATTGACACTGTAGACTGCTGAAGAACCGAAGGTACAGCAATTCGAAGCATTGAGCGTAACTCCTGCCCGTCAAACCAGCTAAAGTGACTTTTATATCGGCGCATCCGACTAAAGAAAATCAAAAGTGAAAATACTGCAGAAATTCCTTGTGCAATAAGAGTCGCAAGGGCTGCACCAAACACACCAAGACCAAGTCCAGCCACCATCCAAAGGTCCATAAATATATTTAAAACCGAAGAAAATATTAAAAGACCTAACGGAATCTTTGATTCGCCGATTGAAGTGAACATCGTTGAAAGGATATTGTACATAAACAGAAACGGAAATCCCACAAAATAAACTCGAAGGTACAGTACCGCTTCATCCAATATATCAGCAGGTGTCTGTAATAAACTCATCATTGGATGGGAAAAGCAAAATCCAAACAGACCCAGAAGTATACTTAGAATCAGAAAACTAATTAATGATGTCGACACAATCGTTTTCATTTTGCTATAATCCCGGGCACCAAAATAACGGCTTACAAGAACCCCTGCACCTACACCTGCACCCAATGCTACACAAATGAATACATTCGTAAGTGCGGCGCAGGCACCAACTGCAGCAAGTGCAGATGAGCCTACAAACTGACCAACAATAATAGAATCAGCCATATTATATACTTGTTGAAAAAAACTGCCTAGAATCATAGGCATTGCAAAAACAGTCAGCGCTTTAAGAGGCGCATCTGTAATTAAATATTCATCTTTTGACATTGTCTTATTCTCCTTCTATAGAGATTTATTTTATATCTTCAAAACACAAAATGCAAATGTTGTTATGATCAATCAACATTTTCTGATAAATTGAATATGCAATATACACAAAAAATAATTGTGTTTTTTTAATATAAAGTCAATAGACAATCATATATAAAAATATTATAATCCATATTGAATCAGTCGATTAATATTATTATGTATATGCTGGAGATTGGTCCAGTGTTTCTACCAACTACCGTAAAGAGTTGACTACATAAGTTCTATGTGGTGACTCTTTTTTGTTTGCCTAAAAAGAACTTTGTGATAGGAGGTTTGACAAATTATGAATAAAAAGAAAGAGATTAAAGCTTTAAAAGGTCAGATTGTATATTCTGAATCCTCGAAAAAATTAAAGATTTGTGAAAA
Source organism: Firmicutes bacterium AM31-12AC (assembly GCA_003480425.1). Classification (GTDB taxonomy): domain Bacteria; phylum Bacillota; class Clostridia; order Lachnospirales; family Lachnospiraceae; genus Schaedlerella; species Schaedlerella hominis. The sequence goes on along the minus strand of QUJA01000016.1, from coordinate 46,247 downwards.
TGGATATCTTGTATATGAAGCAAATCAAATTAAAGGAGTATATCCAACACTTCCGGAAGAATATGAAGGAATATTGGTAGAAGATTATGGGAACAGAATCATTGTTCCTGGATTTGTAGATTTACATGTACATGCACCACAATATGCTTTCCGTGGATTAGGTATGGATATGGAGCTTTTAGACTGGCTGGAGACAAATACTTTTCCAGAGGAGTCAAAATATAAAGACATCATCTATGCCCGAAAAGCTTATCAGATGTTTGTAGATAATCTGAAGAAAAGCGCAACAACAAGAGCATGTATATTTGCAACGATTCATAAAGAATCAACTATTTTATTGATGGATATGCTTGAAAAATCCGGGCTTGCTACGATGGTTGGTAAAGTGAACATGGATCGCAATTCACCGGATTATCTGAGAGAAGAAACAGAAGAAAGTGTAAACGAAACAATCTCTTGGCTTGAAGAAGTACAAAAGAAACAGTACCAACATACAAAACCTATTTTGACTCCTCGATTTATACCAAGCTGTACAGATGAACTGATGTGTAAACTGAAAGATATTCAAGAAAAATATCAGATTCCGGTGCAGTCTCATCTTTCAGAAAATTATGGCGAAATTTCATGGGTACAGGAATTGTGTCCAAAATCAGAATTTTATGGAGACGCATATGATCAGTTTGGATTGTTTGGAAGAGACAGCAAGACAATTATGGCTCATTGCGTACACTCAGACGAAAAAGAAATTAAAAGAATGAAGGAGAATGGTGTGTTTATCGCACATTGTCCGGAATCTAATACAAATTTATCCTCAGGAGTTGCACCTGTCAGACAATATTTGGAAGAAGGAATGCATGTAGGATTAGGAAGTGATATTGCTGCCGGATCTACTGAAAATATGTTTGTTGCTATGCGGTATGCCATTCAGGCTTCAAAACTACGCTGGAGATTGAAAGATGAAAAACTGTCCCCATTAACTATGCCTGAAGTATTTTACATGGCTACAAAGGGCGGCGGAGAGTTTTTTGGTAAAGTAGGAAGTTTCGAAGCAGAGTACGAAATGGATGCCGTAGTGCTCGATGATAAACGCTTAATCCATCCACAGGAAATGAATGTGGAACAGCGATTAGAACGAATGATTTATTTAGCAGATGAGCGAGAAGTTTATGCTAAATATGTAGTAGGAGAAAAAGTATCTGATTAATAGAACTTCTTTATGACAAACAGGTTTGGAGAGACCTTTTCCAAACCTGTTTGTCGCAAATTTTTATATACCCTTTTATTGTCGCTCTATATTTTCCGCTAATGTCATCAACAGCTTATCACCATTCCGATTAATCATCTTCATTTATTTCGTGGTTACTGAGCAATGACCTGAGTTTCGCCCCACCAGATTTTATATTTCTAAAAATAGTCAGGTGAAATAGTTCTATTAACCTTTTCACCTGACTATTTATATAGCAAAGAGTCTCTGTACAATTACTTAGTGTGACAGCACTCATTCTACCAATATCTTTTAAAAATCTAATTCCTAATACTCAAACTGACGATAATATCTACGAATAGAAAGTGGATGTCTTAAAAACAGCTCCATATATGCATCTACACGATTATTAACACCATGCATTACCAAATGAGAAATTGTTCCTCTAAATTCTGGACTAATTCCTTTTAATTCATGTTCTTTTGTATCAATAATAGTATAGTTTGCATTTACACGTGGAAGAAATCTTGCAACACGCTCAGCTAATGGTCGTTGTTCATCCTCTCCCATAAACAGAGTAACTGGTGTATCTTCAACGATAATCTCCTGCATTCCGTGGAAAAATTCTTGACAGCTAATAGATTTTGTACGAATCCACATCTGCTCCTCCCAATAGCACATAGCATAGGAATAGGTTGCCCCATACTGATTTCCTGATCCAATAAAGTAATGAGGAAGATCTTTATGTTCTTTCCAAAATGCCACCTTATTTTTTGCATACTCATATGCCCACTCATCGGAATCTTTCTCAACCTGAACTAATACATTCGCAAGATTAGCTTCCATCTCTTTATTATAACGGTCATAATCATCAAATTCACCATTTTTATACATCAAGTAATTTGCAACCATATAAAATTTCAACTGCTCATTCATTGGATAAACAATCAGATAATCTTGCTTGTCAGGCTGTGTGAGAGTAGTACCTGGATTATCGATGAATGAAAATACTTTTGCACCTTTTTCATGTACTCTGTCCACTAATTCAACCATTTCTTTTGTATTTCCAGATACTGAAGATATAATTACTACAGATTTATTTGTAAATTTTTTGTTTCCTGTAGTCAAAAACTCAGCTGCATTTTCAACAAATACTGGAAGCTTTGAACGGCCACGCATATATACTTCCACCTGCATACTGGAAGCATAAGTACCTCCAATACCAATAAAATAGATTCCATCAAATCCTTCTTCCCAGATTTGATCAATAATTTTTTCAATCTGCGGACGAAGAGCAAGTGCTCCATTCACACTATCAATCTGTGCTTGCTCGTTAAAATTACGCAAACAAGCTCCTTCTGTTTCTTTCCACGCTTTTGCTTCATATTTCATAGTTGATATCCCCTTTCACTACTTTCTATTTAATACAATTTCGTTGTCTGCAAATCTAAATTTAAGAAAAATTGTATAGCACGTTGAATCATTTTATCCCAATAAGGCCACTCATGATCCCCTGGTCCTTCCATATAAACATGACCATAACCATTACTTTCAGCGACTTTTCTAAATTTCTGATTATTTTCATATAAGAAGTCTTCTGTACCACAAAATTGAATTAACCTTGGACGATTTTCGTCTTTAGCAAGTTTCTCTACCAAAAACAGTGGATTTTCCCACTCTTCTGGTTTTCCTGCTTCTCCATGAAAACTCTGTATTTCTTGTGGCGACATATCTTCCCAATTTCCGGCAAGTACCATCTCCGTAAATCCTACATAATCGAGTACTCCTGATAAACTTGCCACAGCTTCATACTTCTCTGGTCTATTCAATGCAATCTTCACTGCACCATATCCACCCATACTCTCTCCAGCTATAAATGTATTTTCTCGTCTTTGATCCAAATGAAACCATTTCCCACAAATAGCTGGAAGTTCATCTGCAACATAATGGAAATAATCAATTCCAACTTTTCCTGTTGTGTAAAAACTACGTTGAACTTCAGGCATAATTATTATGAAATTATATTTTTTTGCATAATATTCAATTTTAGAAAATCGCGTCCATTCATCACTATTTCCTGACAGTCCATGAAGTAAATAAAGAACCTTCGGTGTTCCCTCATAAAGAGGTGTTACATCATTAGAAACATCCGGGAAAATAACATTAATCTGTGTTGTCATTCTTAAATTTTTGGAATAAAAATTTCCTGTAAATAATCCCATTATTTTAATTTTACCTTTTATCTGAAAATTGTACATTAAAGTTACATTTATCACCACGCACATAATTGCGATTGAATTCGATTGCCCTTCCATCCGTATCATACGTAAGACTTTGAAACAACATCATGGGTGTTCCTGCATCTATTCCCAACAGTTTTGCATCATTCAAACTAGGACGAACCAAATCCAATGTCTGCTCTGCTTCCGCTAAATGAATCCCATACATTTCATATACTTCATACACAGAAAACACCGATAAATCAATCCCCTCCATTTTGGGAATTAAATAATGCGGTATATATAATTCCTCTAAAGAAATCGAATCTCCGTCAGCATAACACATGCGCTTAATATAAAAAATAGGCTCTTCTGGTTTAATGCCGAACATGTTTCCATACAAATTTCCTGCCATTCTTAGATACTTAGACACAATTCTAAAAGATGGTTTCATATTCCTATCTACCATCGTCTGCGTAAAGCCTTCTAACTTCTCCATGTTTCGTTCGATTTTATGTCCTAAAACGTATACTTCTTTATCAGAAATATATTTCAACAATCCTTCTTTGACCAAGACTTCTATGGCTGTTCTCACGATTTGCTTCTGAACACCAAACATTTCAGCCAATTCTGTATCAGTAGGTATTTTTGTACCAGGATATAAATCACCATCTTCTATTTCTATTCTTAAAATCTCACTCACTTGCTGAGTGATCATTTTTTTACAGGCAGTTTTCATATTTCGGCTCCTTATTTTTTAGTTACCATGCTCCAAAATACTTTAATGTTTCTGTTGCATTTGCTGCACCTTTTTCCATTGCCCCTTCTATAGAAAGTCCATCTACAATTCCTGTTAAAAATCCAGCAATATAACTATCTCCGGCTCCCATACTATCTACAAGATGATCACAAGGAACGATTCCAAAACGATGATATCTTTCACCATCATAACACAAACTGCCTTCTTCTCCCATCATACAAATGACAAGCTTAGGTCCCTGTTTTTGAATTCTTTCCATTTGTTCTCTTACCTCTTTAGTATCTCCTGTATCCACAGAATAAAAGAGATAATCTGTATATGGTATCGCTTTTACACTTTCCTCTGAATCTGGCTTGTCGCACAATCAAAGGCAGTAACAATTCCTTTTTCTTTCAACTCTTTAAACTGTCCTTCTACTTTGCCCCAAACATCACAAATTACAACATCAAAATTTTTGATATAATCAATATCTTCATCTGTTAATTTATATTTTTCCAATACGCCTTCGTCGTAATCTCCAAATACTCTTTCGCCATCTATCAATTCAACCTGAGTAACGGCTGTCTTTCCTTTTTCTACACGCAAATGCGAAGTGTCAACGCCTTTCGCTTTGATAGTTTCTATCATAATCTGTCCGTAGACGTCATCACCTACTGGTCCAATATATGCAGCCTCTCCTCCTAAACGGAGTGTATAAACTGCCATATTTACCGGGCCTCCCCCCGGAAATGCTTTTCCACCATCTATATTGTTATAATAATCAATACAGTTACTTCCAACTGCCGCTAATCTCATACGATATCACTCCTTTTTTACCTGATGTCTCGCCTTGTTAGAACATTCGTATATTGTACCTGATCTGGTCTCGCCATAATCCTAAAAAACTCAATACCTACTCCTCTATCGTCGTTTACAACACCTGACTGATAGTACAAGTATTGTCCTTCTTCTACCTTCAACAATTTAGCTTCTTCTTCTGTGGCAAATGTAATTTCTACTTTCTCCGTCCCTTTAGTCAACAATATGCCTAAATCCCTTAGAACTTTATATAAAGATTCTTCTGCAAAATTGTGAGCTTCCAAACCTTCACACTGTTCGTAATTAATGTAACTATTCTCAATCATCAAAGGAACATTGTTTCTAATCCGCAAGCGATATAAATGAAATACTTTATCTCCCTCTTTTATCTGAAGTTTTCTCGCAACATATCCATCACACGTCTCAATTCTAGAGATTAATACTTCTGTCCAAAGAAAGTACCCTGTTTTTCTCATTGCTTCCGAAGTAGACTGAATTCCCTTTATATTCCTAACTAATCTCGGAGGTGCCACAAAGGTTCCAGATCCTTTTACACTATATAGTTTTCTTTCTTCAATTAGTTGTTGAATAGCTGTATGGAGAGTGGAACGATTCATTTGCCACATTGTACACAACTCCCGTTCGCTCGGAAGCTGTGTATGTGGTTTTAGTTGGTTTTCTTGTATATACCATTGAATCTGTTCCATCGCCATATCTTGCGGACGAATTTTTTTTATTTTCTCCATACAGTTCTCACCTTCTCAACATATTAAGCTAATGCTTATGCACTTTCTCTTTTATTTTTTCTATCCCAATAATAGAATACTGGAAGTCCTGTAGCTACTGCCACAAACGCACAAATTAAGCTCTGCATTGGCGCATATGTAAGCTGGCCCCAAATAAGTGTACCTGTCATAATAATCGCAATAAGAGGCATAATTGGACCACCTGGGCATTTATAAGATGGATCGTATCCATGTTCTTTGCCTTTTTTTCGAAGCACAAAGATTGTACTGAATGTAAGCACATTCTTTAATAATGCTACCATTGTAAAGTATCCTAGCAATGCTGACAAGTTTGAAGCAAAAATTAATACGATTGCAACCGCACACTGTACGATAATTGAAAAATAAGGAGTTTCGTATTTTGGATGAACTTTTGCAAAAGATTTAAAGAATAAATTATCTTTCGCCATAGCATACTCGATACGTGGCTGGAACATAATACAAGATGATAATGAACCAATTACAACAATAATTGCCATAATTGCAACAATTGTACCTGCATACTGTCCAATTCCTGGAAGCTTAGATGCCAACAATGCGATTGGAGCATCAGATGTAGCCATTTCATCAATAGAAAGAATTCCAGAAGCTACAAATGTTAATCCTGCATAAAGAGCTAGTACAACAACTGCTGTAAGAATAAGACCCAAAGGCATATTCTTTTTCGGATTTTTAATTTCGCCTGACATATAACAAGCAGCTCCCATACCATCATATGACCATGTTGTTGAAGCTACACCTGCGATTAGCGCAGCAATTCCAGTTTTTGCATATCCTTCCAAAGGTGCAGAAGATAATAAAATATCCCCCTGAAGATTGAATAAACCAATACCAATAACCAATGCAAATGGTAAAATTTTAAGAGCTGTAATAATTGTCTGGAATTTTCCACCGCCTTCTACCGAACGTATGTGTACTCCCATGAAAATTAATACAAATACTACAGCAACCAGCTTTAATACCAAACCATGAATCGGAACAAAAAATGCAAGATAATTCACAATTGCTAAAGCCATGATTGAAATTGACGGTGGGTCAGTTGCCCAAAAGCTGATCCATCCACACAAGAATGCGAGTGGTCGAGATCCTGCTTCACGGAAGTAAACATATTGTCCACCATCCTCTGGATAGGCAGATGCTAATTCCGAATATACAAAGTTTGATGGAATCTGAAGCAATCCCCCTATAATGAATGCTAATACCAGAAACAAGCTACTACCGGCAGCATTTGCTACCTCAGATAAAGATGAAAAAATACCAGAGCCTACTGTAGTACCAACGCCAAGTGCAATAACAGCGCCAAGTCCAAGTTTACGACCAAGTTCGTTTTTGTTTTCAGACATAAAAACTCTCCTTTCCTTTTAAACAGAGTATAATTGAAAAATCTTGTGCACGACTTTTCTTTTTTTAATTTTCTATTATCTTCGATGCTTTTATATTGTAAACAGCTATCTATCTTCGCTATCACAATTTCTTAAATAATCTATTACTTTTTATTTATTCACTTTCACATTTAAACGATTCCTGCCTCGGCCATTAGCTCACGCATGTTATCAATGGCACGTTTCGCATAAAAACGTGGTTCGTTAATATAATTTGTAACCAGTTCAAGTGTTGCAGTTTTATCATAACCTATTCGTTTCATTTCATATAGCATTTCTTTAATTGGAATATTTCCCTCTCCTGGTATCAGATGGGTGTCTGATCCATTTTCTCCATCAATAATATGCATATGATCCATCTTATTTCCGAGTTTATCAAAATATGCCATAATACTTTCATGCTGTACAAATGGTGGAACAATATCACACATGCCGACTACATATGGATTATCCACTCTTCTAAATAGCTCCACCAAATCATTTGCTCTTGTAAAGAAATTAGATTCATACGGTGTTAAAGCTTCAACTACTAGCTTGATTTCTAGTTTTGCTGCATAATCTCCCAACTCTTGAATATTTTTTTCTAATCTGCTCCACAACTGATCATATGTAGCAAGATATCCGCCGTTTGCAGGACTTGTAAGTACAAATTCCGCCCCCATCTCTTTTGCCATTTCAAGAGACAGTTTCAGATAATCAATAGCATCTCTTCTCTGAGCCTCTGAACCAATCATATAATTGTAAGGATAGGCATTATGCTCCGGTGTGTAACCAAGCACCGGCATTTCATACTTTTCAATTAATCGGCGAACTTCATTAATATCTCCCGCTTTCAGATCCGGTGCATATGCATGTGGACGCCCACCCCAAAGCTCGATATAATCATAACCGTACTCTTTAGCATCCATAAAACAATGCTCCAACGGATTCCTCTGATATCCCGATGTAAACATTCCAACTTTTAACATTGTTTCATTCCTCCTTGTTGTGTTTTGTTGGTAAAATTATATAATAATTAAGCACCATTTTCTATTCGCAAGAGGTCTAAAATTCAATTATAAAAAATGTATAAAATCCCATAACCATGTTGTTTGTTATTTCAATTCTATACCAATTATGTTATTCTGCATATTTTATCCTCTTTATTTTCCCTTTATTTTCTCTTATTTTATGCATTATGCACATAGTGGTATATTTTTGATTTATATTTATACCAATTTCATCAGATACACTTATTTTGCTACTTATTTTTTAGTTATCCATCCAATTGCCAATGCTTTGTGCACCATGATAACTTATAAGTGTTCTAATAAATAGTGTGCAATATCTGTTAGAACACTTCGATGACTTTTATTCATTAAGGAACAAGCATTCAGCTTTGATTTTTTTGTTGCTGGATATCTGACCTTTCTAAGGTTCATCTGTTATTTGATGTCGCCTCACTTTTACTCTTAATATCTTTATTTTCCTATATATAAGTTATGTCTTTACAAATATCATTAATCATTAGGAGGTTTAAATAATATGTCTGAATACGCAGATCTTATTTTATTATCAAACTGTATTTTTACAGCCACAGAGGAAATACCTTTCTCTGGATATATTGCTATCAAAAACGACCGGATACTTTCTATCGGAAAAGGATTGGCTCCTACTGAACTAATAGGAACAAACACAAAATATCTTGATTATGGGAACAAAACAATTACGCCTGGATTCTCCGATGTACATTGCTTTTTCACAGGTTATTCTGTAGGATTTGTTGGAATAGACTTATCCGCAGCTACTTCTCAAGAAGATATATTGAATTCAATTAAAGAGTATGCGAAAGGAATTCCTGCAGACAAACCTATTTTGGGACATGGTTGGAACTCCGATACAATCCAACCTAATGGAACAGATTTGTTAGATGAGGCTTTTTCCACTCGCCCTGTTCTTCTGTTTGCAAAAGGCTGCGAAACTTGTTGGATGAATCAAGCTGCTATAAATCGTTATCAGTTTACCCCGGAAACCTGTTATCCGGAGAGTTATGTTCGCTTTTTACCAGACTTACTTGGAGATAAAGACTTTATAATTCCGGAATTTAAGCGCTATATTAAAATGATGAACAGTAAAGGAATCACTTCCATCAAAGAAATGGGATTCGATGATTTCTACGGATTTACTGACATTCTCGCAGAACTAGAATCCGAAAACGCTTTAACTATCCGCGTAAACTTTATGAGCCAACCTGTTGCTGAACCTTTTAATCTCTCATATGGCAAGGAAATGCGTGAAAAATTTAAAGGAGAGTTTGTTCGTTTTTCTGGATATAACCAAATGACCGACGGTTCTATAAGCGAACTTTGCGGTGATTTGAAAAAACCTTATTCCTGCGCAGATACGACCTGTGCACAAGACATTGATTGGGATCTTTTAGCAAACGATACCTTTAAAGCTGATAGCGAAGGATTTCGTTTCTCATTACATGCTCAAGGAGATGCTGCTATTTCAAAAGTATTAGATATTTATGACTCTTGCCAAAAAGATGAAAATGGAAAACTTATAAATCGTCACAGTATTACCGATCTTGAATTCAGTGATCCAACAGACTTGGAGCGTATGGGAAAATTAGGCGTAATTGCTGAAATATACCCTCAAATTCAATCTATCGCAAATCGAAAAGACAAACTTGCCATGATTGAAGAAAAGATTGGTATGGATCGCGGACAGTATTATTGGAACAGACGTAAAATGGCTGACAGCAATGTGTTATTAAGTTGCGGAACTGATCTTCCACTTCTTATTGATGATATCCCAGAATCTATTTATCATGCAGTCGGAGGATACTTCCCTGAAGGTGGAGAGCCATTTAACAAACAAAATATGCTGACTATTCCTGAGTTGCTAACTGCATGGAGTGCTGGCGGTGCTTATAATCTATATCAAGAGAAAGAGCTCGGCACACTGGAAAAAGGAAAAAAAGCTGATATTGTCGTATTCGACGGAAATCTATTTGAAACAGCTATTGAAGAAATTCGTTCTCGCAAAGTAGAAGTAACTTTTCTCAACGGACGAATCGTATATAGCCATGAATAAATAAAAAAATATCTCTCTTATCTAAACAATTTATATTCTCTTTAAGAAAGGAATGGAAATATTTATGAAAGAGTCTTATTTTATGGGGATTGATACTGGAACAAACTCTAGTAAAGGTGTATTAATCAATTCTCACGGAGAAATTATAGCAGAACATACAACTGAACATGCAATGACAAATCCTGCCCCAGGTCACTATGAACATGATGCCGACAAAGATTGGTGGGGGGATTTATGTATTATAAGCAATGCACTGATTGAAAAATCCAAAGTTTCACCATCTGACATTAAAGCAATCGGAACAAGTGCACTTGGTGCCGACTGCCTACCTGTCGACGATCAGTGTCGACCTCTACGCAAAGCTATCCTATATGGTATTGATGCACGTGCAACCGATGAGATAGAACAACTCACAGAAATGTATGGGGAAGAACAGATCCGACAGTGGTACGGACGTCCATTATGCTCCAGTGATGTAATGCCTAAGATTCTTTGGATAAAAAATAAAGAGCCAGATATATATGCAAAAACCCACAAGTTTCTAACAGGCTCTAGTTTTATAGCAGCAAAACTTACTGGTAATTATGTAGTCGATCGTTTTTTAGGACTTGCAAGTTTTAATCCACTTTATTTTAATGATGGAACACCAAATCCTGAAACTTGCCTACCAATTTGCCGTCCTGATCAGCTAGCAGAAGTGAAGGAAGCAAATGATATCGCAGGTTATGTAACTGAAACCGCTTCAAAGGAAACGGGTCTTGCAGTTGGTACTCCAGTCATTGTAGGAACAGATGACTCCGGCGCAGAAGCAATCAGCACTGGCGTTGTTGCCCCTGGTAAAATGATGATTCAATTCGGTTCTTCCATTTATATGATTCTCGGGACAAAAGAATTGGTTGATGATGAACGCTTATGGCGTGAAGAATTTATTGTACCAGGACTTTGTGACATATCTGCCGGCACTAATGCTGCAGGCTCTCTTACTAAATGGTATAGAAATACAATTTTCCCAGATGCACTCGAGCTAGAGCAAAATGGTGGTCCTGATGCTTACATCACCATGATGCAAGATTTGGATAAAATTCCTGTTGGAAGCGATGGCCTTATTACACTCCCTTATTTTGCTGGTGAAAGAACTCCAATAAATGATCCTCTTGCAAGGGGAATTCTATTTGGATTAACGCTTGCTCACACGCGTCAGCATATGTACCGAAGTGCTTTGGAATCTGTTGCATACTCAGTAAATCAGCAATTAAAGATCATGCTTGAGCACGATGTTCCTATCGACCAGGTTTTTGCCGTAGGTGGTGGTGTTAAAAATGACTTATGGATGCAAATTGTTGCAGATGTTACTGGTAAAGAAATCAGTACCCCTGCCATTACTGTAGGTGCGAGTTTTGGCGATGCTCTAATGGCTGCATCGGGAATCAAATATTCAGGCTTTGAATCTTTCGACAAACTTACAGATTTCATTAAACCTGGAAAAACCTATCATCCTAATAAAGAAAACCATGAAGCATATAAAAAATATCAGAATATTTATGATTCTCTTTATCCTGCTACTGTAAACTTAATGCATTGTTTATCAGACTAATCTTTGTAGATTAGACTTTATAAAGACTATGCGATAATTCTTTCATCAAACAAAAAGTACAGCTGTATGAGTTTTTAATAACTCTTCTGCTGTACTTTTTAAATCTATTATTTTATTCATGAAGCTGAATTGTAAATGAAGTCCTGTCACTTCTGATAAAAGAGCGGCTATACGCAATCGCTCTACCATTATTGTCCCAGTAATCACAACTCAACATAATTAATGCTACTCCATTTGGAATATCTAATAATTTTTTTATCTTACTCGTCCCATCTATAATCTCCATTGTTTGCTGCATACTGGAAATTTCTATTCCATAAAATGCAAAAATATCTTTTATTGTAAAAACTGATGAGTTCACTACTTCTAACTTCGGCAAAACATCTTTTGGTACATATATATCTTCAATTGCCAATGGCTCACTATCCAAAGTTATTTGATGTCGTACACAAAAGATTAAATCATCTGGCTCAATATTAAAATAATTTGCATACTTATTTCCTGCCGGTCTATATATTTTTGCCTGCTCCTTTATCGAAACTCTTTTTGTTCCTGAAGACATTACATTAACAAACCCATCATGTTCATCCAGGTTTTCTTCGTATTTATCACCAACAACAAAAACACCTTTTCCCTGAACACGTCTCAAAATTCCTTCATTAACTAATGTATCTACTGCGTTGCGAACAGTCAACCTATTAATACCATAAGTTTCTGCTAATTTATTTTCAGACGGAATTGCTGTTCCTGGAAGGTACTCTCCCTCTTCTATTCGATTTCTAATAATTTCTCTCAATTGAAGATAAATTGGTGTACGATAACTTAATTTTCCGTCTTCACGCTCTTCATTTTCTTCGGTATAGTTCAATTTATTATCCATAAATCTGCCCTGCTTTTCTCATTATTCACTCTCTATTCTGCTAACAAGCTTGAATTTATCTCCTCTAATTAATTGTTTATAATACATAATTATCACTCCTTCTTCATCTTTCACAACTCCAGATGTAAAAAACAAAGGAGAATCCGGTATTATCTCCAACAACGCTGCTTCTTGTTCACTGGCATATGTAACACTAATATGCTCCTCGCCCGAAATCTGCTTTCTATGATATACATTTTTCAAAATTCGACCCATGCTAGTTTTATCAGTATAATACTTTTCAAAATCTGGATATCGTTCACAATCAAGATATGTTGTTTCCAAAAAACATGGAACATCATCTATTTTTCTAAGAAGAATATACTCATAAACCTCTTGTCCGAGCAGAACATGAAGTTTCTTAGAAATCTGTTTAGTTGCTTCAACTTTTCTTACAGAAATAATCTTTTTTGCCAAAATAGATCCCTGCTGTCGAAGTTCTCCTACCATTGAATCTACTCCAACCATGTTCGATTCTTCTTTCCTACAGATACATAAACTCCCGCTCCGTTAACTCTATATAACACCCCACGACCAACAAGTGTATCTACCGCCTGTCTCAGTGTCGTTCTGCTTACTCCCCACATTTCACACAAATCTCTCTCTGATGGAATTCTTGTATTCGGAGCCAATCGATTACTACAATAAAATCTTCCAATTTTTCCACAGCCTCAGTTCCCGGTGGTATACGATATTCCATATTCTTATTCTCCTTACCATTGTTTACAGACCACTTTCAAATGTAAGCTAATTCTATCATCTTTTTCTTCGTTTTCCAACCAAAATATATACCAAACTCAAACGATTATGTGTTTTTAATATTCATCAAATAATAGCAAGCTTCTTTTTCTTCTCCGGTACAAGCCCCAAAGCAATATACATCGACTAATATTATCCATAATCATGAAAAACCACACCATTTTTAAATCACGCCCAAACATACCAATATAAATCCATGTCAGGCCTATCCTTATCCCCCACATTGTTAATATTGCAAATATAAATGGCATTTTTGTATCTCCAATACCATGAAATATACCCTCATATATAATTAACGCTGCATACATAGGCTCACTAATCGCTACAATTCTCAGTAATGACACTCCAAGCACAATAACCTGCTCATCCTTCGTAAAGAAACGTATAATCACTTCTGCTCCGCAAAAAAGACCTATGGCCATTGCTGTCATAATAGAAACAGCCACAATAAGTCCTGAACGTACAACCGATTCTAATTCTAATTCGTCTTTTTTTCCCACAGCATTTCCAGCAAGTGCACTGACTGCAGTTTGAATACCATATCCTGGCACATAAAAAGCCTGTTCAATTGTAAGTGCAATCGAATGAGCTGCTACACTTAGTGTTCCAAGTCCCGCTACTAATGCTGAAAATACAACATAACCACATCCCATAACAATTCTCTCTCCAATTAAAGGCAAGGAAACATTAAAACAATTTTTTAACAATTTTCCTTCCGGTTTCACCTTCATTCCTTTTAGTGTCACCAATGGATTTTGCATTGCAACCCAAAAAATAGTAACTCCACCTATCCCTTGACTAATTGCAGTCGCTATAGCGGCACCTCTTACTCCCAATCCAGCTCCCGGAATACTGAGCAACATTCCAAATACTGAAATCGTAGTATGAGAGCTAATTAAAAGCTGATTTAATATAATATTCAAAAAATTCACACCAATATTTATATAAAGAGGTGTTTTCGAATCCTTGTTTGCCCTTAATACATTTCCAAATATAATCAGGCTTCCTCTCAATATCAACGGACAGTTTACTATAAAAAAATACTCACTTGCATCTCTCCATATTTCCTGACTAGCGCCCATCCACATTGGCAACACCGGACTAATTGCTAAAGCAATCACTGTTTCAATCACGCCAAGAACAAAAATAATCCAAATTGCCTGTGCTGAAGTATGATGAGCAGCTTCCAAATCTCCCTGTCCAGTATATTGGGCAATAAACGAAAGCATTCCCATGCTAACAGCAAACAAAATTCCATTTAACAACCAATTTACAGTGGTTGTCAGACCGACAGCAGCACTTGCAATCGCACCAATCTGACCAACCATTGCAGTGTCTACATAAGCTACAATGGTTTGCAGAGCCTGTTCCAGTATTGTCGGTGCTCCTAAATCCCACAATTCATGCATCTTTGAATTCTTCAAGATTATCCTATTTTTTTCTTTCAAATCAGGCATGATTGTCGCCTCCATTTCACTTGTATTAGCTTTCGAATTATATATGATGTTTTATTTTACTACTATTTTTGTTTGTTTTTTTTATCACTTGTCTATTTCAAATTATATCATTGAGGCATATTTATGTCAATTATCATAATCGTATAAACACTGAAGAACAGTACTTCATTTGCATAAAAAAACCGCCCAAATCTCTGACTTCAGTCAATAGAATATGAGCGGTATATATTTTATTTTTCTTCTTGGATAATCACGTTAATTGTACGATGTGCCGGCCCATCAAATTCACAGAAATATATTTCTTGAGCACCACCTCTTACCATTTCACCATCTATCACTGGAAAATGGCAATGATTTCCAGTAAGCATTGCTTTCAAGTGTCCTGTTGGATTTCCTGCTGTACTACCATAATCTCGAAGCATTCTTGCATGGCTATACGGATAATCTTCTGGTATTAATCGTCCCAGGAAATTCTCAATATCACTTTCCAGACATTCTAATGCTTCGTTCACAGTTACACCTGTTGTTGTGTGCTTTGTAAGAACCGTAACGGTTCCATTCTGAACTCCACTTCTTTTTACAATATCCAAAACTTTCGGAGTAATTACTGTATATTCATTATATTCTTTTGTTAATAATGTAATTGATTCAACATACATCTTCTTTACGCCTTTCTATTAGGAATTCCACCTAAGAACTCAATTGCGTTTTCCCCACAAATTAAATCCAAAGTACTTTCACGAAATCCCAGTTCTTTAATTGCATGTGCCATTCTGATTTGCTCAAATCTCGGATTATTACTTCCAAACATTACCTGATGTCTCAAACTCCGATCAATCCATGTCATCGGAACATCTCTTGTCAACATCTGTGTATAAAACTCCTTAGCATTATCAAAATACAATGCGCCAGTATCTGTATATACATTAGTATACTTCAACATCAACATAGCTGTCTCTCTACACCATGGCCATCCAAAATGTGCAAGACAAATTTTTAATTTTGGTCTTGCTGCTGCCAGTTCCTCAAACATTTCTGGGCGACAATATTTTGTTAATGTATCCGGTTCCCATGACATTCCACTATGGAAAATAATTGGTTTTTCATATTTTTCACAAATATCATACAGTGGCATCATTCTTTCATCCGTTGGATAAAAATGCCCTTTACCTGGATGTAATTTCAAACCACTTAATTTTAATTCTGTAAATGCTTTCTCCAATTCTTCAGCCGCATCTTCTGCAAACGGATCAACCCCCGCAAATCCAATAAACTTATCTGGTGCCATGTTAACAAGTTGACTAATTTCCTCATTGCTTACCAGCACTTTTCCACCTTGCTGTGTACGATAATCTTCTGGAAGTAAGCATAAATAATCCAAGCCTGCACATTTCATTTGATTAAAAATATGTTCCAATGGCGCCGTTCCATTTTTATGAATATCTAATGTATTATGTCTTAGTTCTTCCAACTCTGAATCTTGATTGATTGGTTCATAAAAAGCTGGATGAACATGCATATCTATAAACATATTTCTCTTCCTTTCTGTATTTTATCAATATCTAATTTCTTTTTCCCATGCTCTACTCTACCCATGGTTCAAATACCTGAACTACCGAAGCCGCTACTTCTGCACCTTTTTTTAAACATTCATCTATACTTTTACCATTCAATATTCCATAAAGAAATCCTGCAATGAAACTATCTCCAGCTCCAACTGTATTGACTACTTCTGCCTTTTCAATACCACCTACATAGAATCTTTCACCATCCCATGCAAGACTACCATCTTCACCGAATGTGACAACAGCAATTTTCATTCCACGACTCACTTTATCTTTTAAAAACTCTTCAATCTTAGCATCCCTTCCTTCATGATAAGAATAAAATCCATAAGTAACATATGGTAAGGTTTCTTCTACTAACGGATGATCCAGTCTATCTGCATAATCAAAAGCAATTGGAATTCCTTTTGCTGCAATCATCGGTAAGGTTTTCTCAGCTTTTCCCCAAAGTGCTGTATGAACGAGATCATGCTCTGCCGCAAATTCAATATCTTCTTCATCAAAAACAATATTCTCCAATACACCTTCTACATAATCGCCATGCACACGGTCTTTTCCATCCATATCCATATAAGTTACTGCTGTGGCACCATCGCCAATTTTTAAATGACTAACGTCTACCCCTTCTTTTTTTAATGTCTCTAACATCCATTTTCCATTTTCATCATTACCTGTTGTACTGATAATCGAAACAGGGATTCCAAGTTTTTGAAGATTCACACCTGTATCAACAACATTCCCTGTTGGATATTTTTTCCCAATACGTTCATAAACATCAATACAATTGTCTCCTATTTCTGCAACTCTCATTTTCATTGTCCTCCTTATAACTCAAAATAACCGTTATTGGTTTTCTTTTTCATTTAACAAATAATGTTCACTGACCATAGTAACCTCTGGGTGCATCTTCCAATTTAATCTGTTCCTCGCTTAATACCGGAATCTTTTTTCCTGTTGCAAGAACACTCAGATAAATTTCACAAGTCTCTTCCAGATACACAGCTGAACTCAGTGTCTGCTCCAGTGTCGTTCCATAAATGATTGCTCCATGTTGTTTTAAAATTACTGCTTTACCTTTCTTCTGCGCATACTCTACCGTCGAAACTCCCATCCCCTTGTCACTGCTAATCGTAAACGGAGCTACTTTTACGCTGTCATGAAGCTCATCTACCATCGTAGTAGAAATAACCGGAACCTCCTCCGTAACCAAACTGACTGCCACTGCTTTCGGCTGATGTGTATGCAGTACTACATTTACATCCGGCATCTTTTCAAAGATATACAGGATTGCTTCCAAATCACTTGTCGGCCTTCTTTTCCCTTCTATTGTTTCCCCCTTTCCATTTACAAGCACAATATCCTCAGGAATCATCGAATCATAAGCCAT
The DNA here is from genome assembly GCA_003480425.1 of Firmicutes bacterium AM31-12AC. Taxonomy (GTDB): domain Bacteria; phylum Bacillota; class Clostridia; order Lachnospirales; family Lachnospiraceae; genus Schaedlerella; species Schaedlerella hominis. The sequence goes on along the minus strand of QUJA01000016.1, from coordinate 28,340 downwards.
CGCCGAAGGAGTTACTAAAAATGTACCATCTTTCATTCGGAGACTGACATTCCCCCCTGACAGCATTACCAGGCCATAGTGCTCCATTGCTCTTGCACATTCAATTAATTCACAGCGTTCTTTCTCATATTTCATTTTTTATCACGCTCCTTTTCATATTTTCTACCAAGCGCAAGCAGCCTTGCATAAGATTCTGACGGATTATTGCTTCCAAATACTGCCCTGCCTATTACAACTCCATCTGCACCCGCTACAATCACATCTTTTAAATTATCCTCATTAATTCCACCATCCACCCAGATTCTTGTATTTTTCCCTAATATCTTTCTTGCTTTTGATATTTTTTTCAAAACACCTGTCTGAAACTTCAATCCTTCTGCATCTGCTTCACATGAAACCAAAATAAGTTGCTCAATCCGGTCAACATATGGTTCTATAAATTCAATCGGAGTTTTTACATTCAATGCAAGCCCTGCTTTTTTTCCATACTGATGTACACTTCCCAAAAACAAACTTGGAAAATCCAAACTTTCCACATGTGCACAAATCATTTCCACTCCTGCTTCACATAACGGCTCAACATATTCCATCGGATTAAGGACTTCTAAATGAGCATCCAACGGAATCTCTGTACACTCTGCAACACCTTTGACAACTTCCATTCCAAAACTGATTCCTCTCACAAAATTTCCGTCGTCAATATCCAGATGCAGATGTTCAAACCCTTTCAGTTTACCAATTACTTCTCTTAAATCAAGTAAATCTGCCGAATATAATGATGGACTAATCGTAAACATTACTTTTCTCCTCTACTGCAATTTTTCCGCAAGCAAATCCACTGCTGCTAACGCCGCTTCATAACGTGCAAACTTCTCGGCATAAATCTCTTTATACTCACTTCTCGGCTTATAAACTTTTCCTACATGTACCATATGTTCTACAGCATCTTCCAGATTCTTAAATACACCGCCGGCAACGCCTGCACACATAGCAGCACCTTTTGCTCCCGGCTCTCCTACCTCTAGTGTCTCTATTGGAATCTGCAATGCATCGCACAACATCTGCGACCACACTTCACTATTGGATATTCCACCAGAAAGTCTGGCTTTTGAATATGTTTCCAATGATCTCTTCAAATTATATACATGGTGCATACTTGAGAATGCAATTCCTTCATATACCGCACGAAGCATAACACTTTTATCGTCACCACCGGTAAGATTCAAAAATGCGCCATGCGCATTTTCATGAGTTGCGCTTCCGAAAAGATAAGGAACAAATATCACTTTGCATTCTTCCGGTTTTACAGATTCAACCTGTTTATTACACACTATATAAATTTCATCCGCTGAAAGTTCCTGTTTTTCCGGTCTGACAAAATGATTCAGATACCAGTTTAAATTACTCGCCGATGTCGGTGTTGAATCTTCCATAATATAGTAATCTTTCATGTAACTCAGTGTTACTGTATTCTTCTTCTTTTCGATTTCCCTTGGAGCTTCTTTACTTAAATACTCATTAATCGACCATGTTCCTGCAATCAAACATAATTCCTGATCTGATAAAACACCACTTGCCAGTGCATTTGCATCAATATCAAAATATCCTGCCGCTACCGGAGTCCCCTCTGTCAGACCTGTCATTTTTTCTGCCTCTTTCGTAACATAACCGCTTATATCTGTACTTTCCAAGATTTTGGGCATTTTTGAATAACAATCTTCTATTCCAAGGATTTCAAAAATTCTCCTGTCATATCTGCGCGTATCCAAATTCACCAGACATCCTGACGATGCATCTGTAATTTCACCTGCAACTTTTCCGGTCAGTCTGAATCGGATATAGTCCTTCATAGACATGATCCACTTTGTTTTTTCTAACACCTCCGGCTTATGATCTCTGAACCACGGCAGAAGAACCGCCGGCTGTGCAGCCCAGGTTGTCTGTAATGTATAAGGGAAAATTTTCTTTTCGGTTCCATCCTCTCTAAATTTTTTACAATAGGAAGAAGCTCTTTCATCTGTAGATATAATCGCCGGATACACAGGTTTCCCTTCTTCATCCAGCAGAACCATTCCATTCCCATATCCGGTAACACCAATTGCAACTACGGCTTCTCCCGGTATCTCTGCTTTTTTCAAAACCGCTTTTATCACTTTAACATTTGCTTCCCATACATTTTCCACATCACGCTCTGTAAAACCCGCTTCCGGTATATTCATCGGTATCTGTGTACGTGAAATCGCAAGTTCTTTTCCATTCAAATCGTAAACAGCACACTTTATATCACTTCCACCATTATCAATTCCCAGTAAATACATTCCCTTATCCTCTATCACTTTGTCATATCATATTCATGATGAAGCATTTTACTGATAATTTCTGCAACTGCATCATGATTATTGTCATATTCTGTTACAAAATCTGCTACATCTTTTACCTCCGGGAGGGAATTTGCCACTGCTATTCCCACCCCGGCATGTTGAAGCATATCTATATCATTATAATAGTTTCCAACTGTAAGAATATCTTCGTGAGCTATGTTAAGACTTTCAGCCAGAATCTTTATTCCCCTCCATTTAGAAACACCTGATGCCATAATATCAATGCACCCTGGTTCTGAATTAACATAATAGATTTCCGGCAAATATTGGTCGATATATTCTGCTACTCTCTGAAGATCAGAAGTTGCCATAAAACCTTCAATTCCATTTTCCCATCCAGCTTCTTCCATGGAAGAAATAACTTCTGGAATCACACCTACCTCTCTGGCATATTCCATCGTTTGTTCTGTCATTTTTGTGACTTTCCAGATCATTCCATCACAGATTTGAAGTTGAAGATTTTTTTCAAAGCAATATGCGAGTAGCCTTCTGCAAACTGCAGGCGGAATCAGCTTATTATAAAGCACTTCTCGATCACAGCAGCGAAGAATTTTACCCCCTGTGTTTAAAATATGATAATCCACAATCCATCTTTCATCGTCTTTTAATGTAAGCATGTCAATATCTCTTCGACCGCTTACATACGCAATCACATGTCCTGCTCTTTTCGCCTCTTCGATTGCTTTTTTACTCGCAGTTCCCATACTGTAATCATCTCGCACTGCTGTTCCATCTATATCCATTGCCAACAGTTTACGTCCCATTATTTATCCTCTCATTCTCCAAGGGTTTCTCTGTATTTGTACACAACTTCCATAAATTCTTTTACTCTGTTGACATCTACTCTATTTTCAAAAACCCCATCCACTTTAAACGTTGTTCCCACAACAGCTGCATCTGCTGTTGTAAGTTTTCTTTCAATTGTATTGAGACGGCATCCTGTATTACAAAGAACAACAACATCTTTATTTGCTTCTTTTACGCTTGCAATCAACGCATCATCCACATCCTGTCCTGCTGCATTTGCAGAAATACACAGACCATCCGGAGCGGCTTTTGCCATTGTTGATTTTGCAATATCTGCCAACGGTCTTGTATCCAGATTACGATCCGATTCTGGGTTAATAAAATATAACATTTTCAAATCTTCTAAAGGGAGTGCGGCTTTTCTTCTTAGTAAACTACTAAAATCATTATTATAAAGTCCACCATCACCCACATACACACCACAAAATGTTCCGCGAACAAATTGCGCTTTTACCGCAGCTGCAAGTTCTAAACATGCTCGCCCATCACTAATTGCGTCTACTCCATATGGTACCTTAATCTCAGATCGTAAATTCCCAATTACATATGCCATTGCCGCAGGAGTCACCATATCCATATTTCGCTGGTAGGGCAAACTAAATTCATTGCTAAAAATAATCCCATCTACACCACCATCTTGTAGTGCATGTAAGTCTTCACGTGCATGTTCTACCACCTTATCCATATCATTTTCCGACTTGTATAATGGATCCCCTGGTAGTGGATCAATGTGGAGCATTGCAATAATTGGTTTCTTAACTCCAAACATCTTTTCAGTCCATAACATTTCCTTTTCCTCCTAAACAACTTTGTGTTTTTTAATACATTCGATATACATAAATTATATCACTTGTATGGATATTGTCAATATTCTATTTTAATTATCTTATAAAAAAATATCTATAATTTATAAATGTACGGTTTTTAGTTATTTTACACAATCTTATCATATTCTTTTTATTTTTATTGCATACAATTCCAGTTCGCGGTATAATTCACTCATCTAGTACATATACATATTTTATTTTTTTAATACAAATTATGTTATTCCACTTATTTGAATAGCTAATTTGTATTGATACGGAAAGACTAACTATTAAAAGTTAAGTCTAAAATGAATTGTAGAAATACAGACCTTGGAGAGGGTCTATAAACACTACTACTTTATAATATAAGGAGGTCTATCTTATGAGAACACGTGTTAACTACTTCACGGAAAATTCTGTGCGGATTCCTAAAACGGAATTCTCCATGTTAGGTAATGAAATTTTTCTCCTTACCTAATCGTGGCAATTCTTTTAATTCTATTTTTTACTATTAAAAAACAAACAGATAAGGAGATTTTTATTATGGATGCTGTATATGTTGGGTGGTTGTCTATTCTTCCGCCTATAATTGCTATTATTCTTGCATTAATCACAAAAGAGGTTCTATTTTCACTTATAGCAGGTGTTTTATCTGGAACCATTATTTACTCTATCGCTTCTGGTATGAATCCGATTGTTGGTCCTGTTTCTACTGTATTTGACGTTATGATACAAAAAGCTGATATGAATATTATCATTTTTTGTTTTTTATTGGGCGGATTAGTTTATCTAATCAATGCTTCTGGAGGAGCTCAAGCTTATGGAAAATGGGCCTCAAAAGTCATTCGTACGAAACGTTCCTCTCTATTACTTACTAGTTTGCTTGGTTGTTTGATTTTTTTAGACGATTATTTCAATTGCTTGACAGTGGGAACAGTAATGAAACCTATAACTGACAGACATAATGTCAGCCGCGCAAAACTTGCTTACATTATTGATGCAACTGCTGCACCCATCTGTATCATCGCGCCTATATCAAGTTGGGCAGCTGCTGTCGGTAGTTATCTTAAAAATACAGGTGCTTTTGACTCTGAATTTAAAGCCTTTGTTACGGCTATTCCATACAATTTTTACGCCATTCTTAGCCTTCTTATGGTTTTTCTCCTCTGTGTCTTTTCCTTGGATTTTGGTCCTATGGCAAAACAGGAGGTATTGGCTGAAAGAGGTTGCCTCGGCGGACTTGATGAACAAAAAGATTCATCGGCGCAACCAAAATCTGGACGTGTCGCTGATATGATTGTTCCAATTCTTGTACTCATTGTAACTGCAATCCTTGGCATGCTTTACAACGGTGGCTACTGGAGCAATGATCCTTCACTTCACACTATCACCGCTGCTCTAGGAAACTGTGTCGCAGCTCAAGCTCTTGTTTGGGGAAGTTTTGCTGGAATTATTACTGCATTTTTTATGTATATACCGAGAAAAATCATGACATTTAAAGAATTCATGGATAACTTTACAAAAGGCATGCAACAAATGATTACTTCCGGTTGTATACTTATGCTAGCATGGACAATCGGTGGTGTATGTCGCGATTTACTTAGTACACCTGTTTTTGTAAAAACTTTTATAGAAACTACCGGACTTCCAGGTGCTTTGCTTCCTGCACTTGTATTTATACTTGCTGCATTCTTAAGTTTTTCCACCGGAACTTCATGGGGAACTTTTGGTATTTTAATTCCTATTATAATCCCTGTTGCTCAATCAATTTGTCCTGAATTGCTACTTTCTTCTCTTGCTGCAACGTTAGCTGGAAGTGTTTTTGGAGATCATTGTTCTCCAATATCTGATACAACTATTCTCTCTAGTGCGGGTGCTGGTGTAAACCACCTTACCCATGTTTCAACACAGATGATTTACGCTCTAACAGTCGCTGGATGTAGCTTAATCGGATATTTAATTATTGGTATTACAAATGGAAACCTACTACTTTCACTTGGAACGTCCATTTTCATTCTGTGTATTTTTACTTTCATCATGCATCGTCGTTCCAAAACAATATTAAACAAAAAAGATATTTGTTCAACACAACAAGACCCAATGTTATCACTCTAACATAAAGAGAAGTATACATTATCGTTACGTACATCCTTTGTTTTTAGTTTTATATTCTCTAAACAAATTTTTATTTTAATATGTACTAAATAATGAAATATGACCATTGACATTTATATAAGTTGTGATATTCTATCATTATAGTGTATCTTATTTTAACTACTTGTATATCAAAAAAATTTATGGAGGTGTTATTATGTCAAATATCACAATGGATCAAGTAGCTGTTATGGGTGTACAATATTTTCATTATACACTCGATTATTATCTTAATTCCATGCATCGTTGTGGAGTTAAAAATCTCGACTTATGGGGAGCATCGCCACATTATTGCAGATTAGATTATCTCACTTCATCTGCCGCCGAACGAAAACTTCGTGAGATCAGAAAAAAAGCTGAAGATTTAGGACTTAAATTTGTAATGTATACGCCAGAAACTTTAGCATATCCCTACAGCTTGAGTGCTCCTGAACAACCTATTCGCGATCGAACAATTGATTACTTTGATATGGCTATTGATGATGCACTTACTTTAGGAACAACTAGGTTATTTATGAATTCTGGTTGTGGTCCTCTCGATATTCCTCGAGAAGATAGTTGGAAGCGTGCAGTTGAAACAATTAGTAAAGTATGTGAAATGGCGCATAAACGTGGAGTTACAATCTTACTTGAACAACTTCAACCATACGAGAGTAATTTGTTGGTCAACTTGCCACAAATGAAAGCTATGTTGGAAGAAGTCAATAGTCCAGCATTAAAGACTTGTGTCGATTTGGTCGCTATGGAAGTAGCGCATGAGAATCTTGAAGATTATTACAAGGTTCTTGGTGAAGATACTATACAGTTTATCCATTTTGCAGATGGCGATCCTTCCGGACATTATATTCTGGGGGATGGTAATTATCCACTAAAAGAATACATCGAAATTCTTGAAAAGCATAACTATACAGGTATTATCGATTTAGAAATAAACGATTCAATATATTGGGATGATCCTCATAGCTCAGTAGAAAGATCTGTTGATTATCTAAAGAAAAATATATTTAAATAAATATTTACTTAATTTAAATATAAGCAAAAGGGGCTGTGGAAAAAGAATAAGTCCCGAAAAAAGAAAGACCAAGAGTTCATAATGTGGAACTCTTGGTCTTTCTTTCTGCCACCTATACAAAGTTTGCTGTCAATGGTGGTAGAATATATTAACGGAAAGAAGATAGATTTGCAAGTTTTTTTTCGTTTTTATACTTGGTTTGAAAACTAATGGAAGAATAACACGATACTGTGATAGAATAAGGAAAATGGTTAAACTAACTATTGTTGAGTGAGTAACAGCAAAAGTAAGCATGACTGGAAAGTGCTTGTGATCTTAGGGATTAAGAGAGGATACAGATTATGGAAGATTCTTACGTATTACAACTATTAAAACCAAAGTTTAAAGATTTTCATTTGTGTTTCTGCGGATTTGCAGAATGTGAACCCTTACATAGCTACGGACCGGCCACAAGACCCAATTATATTTTGCATTATGTAATAAAGGGCAAAGGAATCTATCAGGTCGGCGAAACGAAGTATCCGCTGAAAGAAGGGCAAGCCTTTCTGATTGAACCGGAGAGTCTAACCTTTTATCAGGCAGATAAAAAGGATCCATGGTCTTATCTTTGGGTAGGATTTGGTGGTACGGAAGCACAGAGATTTGTCAGAGATCTTGGATTGAACAGTCGTCAGCTTACATGCGAATGTGAATATGGAAAAGAGCTGGAAGAAATTGTATTTGAAATGTTTCATCATACGAGTTCAACTGCAGAAAATCTTTATTATCTCCAGGGAAAATTGTATCAGTTTTTCTCCGTGCTGGCTCGCGGGATTGAAATTCAGCAATATGCGGATGATAAAAAAGAAAGTATACATGTACAGGAAGCAATTGCCTATATAAAGAATTACTATTCACAGAAAATCACAGTGGAAGATATAGCTGATTATCTGGCACTTAACCGAAGTTATTTATATACAATATTTAAGAACAGTCTTGGAATCTCGCCGAAGGATTTTTTGACGAAATTTCGAATTTCCAGAGGAAAGGAGCAGCTCACACTTACAGATCTCTCTGTGGAGGAAATCGCAGTTTCTTGTGGTTATCGCAATTCACTTGCTTTCGGCAAAGTATTTAAACAGAAAATGGGAATGACGCCGACCCAATATCGTAATGATAACAGAAAGGCTGCCCGAGAACAATTGATCAGTGCACAAAACGAACTGAAAGAATACAAGAAACATAAAAAAATTTATGTAGGAGAAGTCGAAAAAGAATAGACGAAATGTTGAAAAAGACATCCGATACCTAACATTTGAGATATAATACTTAACAAAAAGGTATAACGGATGTCTTTTTTTGTACGCTATACTTGTATCAACAAACATAAGGAACAAGTGCACAGGTTTCTTCACTTAAACAACAAATAAACAAATGAGTGTTAGAGGAGGAGAATCATGGAAAATCAAAAAGAAACTCAGAAAAATCCGCAATATAAATATGCGTCTACAAGAGAAAAATTATGTTTTGGAATTGGAGCAATCGGCAAAGATGCGATTTGCAATTTAGTAGGAGCATTTTTAATGCTTTATTTTACAGATACTTTGTATCTGGCACCGGCATTTGTCGGCGTACTGTTTTTGGTAGCAAGAATATGGGATGCGATCAATGACCCGATGATGGGAATGATCGTTGACAATACACATACACGTTTTGGTAAATTCAGAATCTGGCTTGTAATCGGAACATTGGTAAATTCAGTTGTATTTGTTTTGTTATTCCACAGTTTTAACCTGTCAGGAACAGCATTGTACGTATATGTATCCGTTATGTACATTTTATATGGAATGACTTATACGATCATGGATGTACCTTACTGGTCATGGCTTCCTAACCTGACAAATGACCCGCGTGAACGTGAGAAAGTTTCCGTAATTCCAAGATTTTTCGCAAGTCTTGCAGGATTTTCAGTAGCAACATTTGGGCTTTATATTATCAATTACCTGAATAAAGCAGCAGGCGAGAGCAATCTCTACGCAGAAAAAGGATATACACTTTTTGCAATTATTATCGCAGTTATTTTCATCGTTACAATCGGAATTACTGTATTTAATGTAAAAGAGGAATCAACAGTAGGTATATCAGCAGAAAAGACAAGTCTGAAACAGGCATTTCATGTAATTGTAAAAAATGATCAGTTGCTTGCATTTATCGGATTACTTTTGACATTTAACCTTTGTACACAGATTGCAAAAAGCTTTGCTGTGTATTATTTCAAATGTGTATGCCACGATGAATATCTGTATTCTATCTTTGGATTTGCAATTATTGCTGAGATGGCAGGACTTTTATGCTTCCCAAAAATCGCAGCAAAAATTAGCCGTGAAAAGGTATACGCATTTGCATGTGGACTTCCAATTGCTGGATTTGTACTGCTCGGTGCAGCAGGATATGTAGCACCACAGAGTAATGTATTAGTTGTTGTATGTTGTGCACTGCTTTTCTTCGGATCAGGTCTTTCACTTGGAGTAACAACATGCTGTATGGCAGACGTTATCGACTATGGAGAAGTAAAATTTGGTGTACGAAATGAAAGCGTAACATGCTCTGCACAGACATTTCTTATGAAGGCAGCTACGGCAGTAGCAGGTGGATTAACAGGAATTGGTCTTCAGATTGTAGGATACAACGCAAAAGCGGTAACTCAGAGCGCAGCGACCGTAATGGGTATTCGCGTGTTAATGCTTGTGATTCCAATCATTCTTGCATGTGCAAGCTTTGGTATTTACAAAAAATACTATACTTTAAAAGGTGAGAAGATGGAAGAAATCACAAGAAAAGTAAATGAAATGCATGCGAAAAAGCAGACAGCTTAAGAGACAACAATTCAATTATAAAAGGGGTAGTATATGAGACAGATTATTTTTCACGAGGAAACAAAAACTTTCCATTTATACAATGAAAAAATCAGTTATATCTTATGTGTATTAGAAAATGGACATCTGGGACAATTATATTTTGGAAAACGACTTCATGATAAAGCAGATTTTTCTTATCTGGTTGAAAAATGTGGACGCCCAATGACATCATATATATATGAATGGGATCGTACTTTTTCATTGGAACATATCCGACAGGAATATCCGGTTTACGGTACGACAGATTACAGACATCCGGCAATTGAATTGTTGCAGGAAAATGGCAGCAGAATCAGTGAGTTCCAATATGAAAGCTATGAGATTATTGCAGGAAAACCGAAACTCTCCGGATTGCCGGCAACTTACACAGAGTCCGAGGAGGAAGCGCAGACATTGCGCATCTTCCTGAAAGACGCTTTGACTGGTGCAAAACTGGCGCTTTTATATACGATTTTTGATGAATATAGTGCAATTGCAAGAAGTGCTTATATTGAAAATGCCGGTGAGAAAAATCTGCATGTATTAAATATGATGAGCTTAAGCCTGGATCTTCCGGATAAGGATTATGAATGGATGCAGTTGTCCGGTGCGTGGTCCAGAGAGCGCTATATAAAGAATCGAACATTGGAGCAGGGCATAACAGCTATCGACAGCATGCGTGGAAATTCTTCTCACGAACATAATCCGTTCCTTGCTTTAAAACGTCACAACACAGATGAAAATGCAGGAGAAGCAATTGGAATAAGCCTTGTATACAGTGGAAATTTCCGTATGCAGGCAGAAGTAGATACACATGATGTGACACGAATTACAGCCGGGATCAATCCGGAAGGATTCGATTGGAAATTAGAACCGGGAGAAAGCTTTCAGACACCGGAAGCAGTTCTGGTTTACAGTGAAAATGGATTAAATGGCATGAGTCAGACATTCCAGAAGCTGTATGCTAAGAGACTCGCAAGAGGGTATTGGCGCGATAAGGCAAGACCGATTTTAAATAACAACTGGGAAGCAACTTATTTTGACTTTACAGAAGATCGTCTTGTAGAGATTGCCATGAAAGCAAAAGAATGTGGAGTAGAACTGTTTGTCTTAGATGACGGATGGTTTGGTGCAAGAAGAAATGACAGAGCCGGTCTTGGCGATTGGGTGGCAAATGAAGAGCTTCTGCCAAATGGCATCAAAGGCCTATCAGAAAGAATTGAAGCACTTGGATTAAAATTCGGTCTTTGGTTTGAGCCGGAGATGGTAAATAAAGACTCTGATCTTTATCGAGCACATCCGGACTGGATCTTACAGACACCGGGAAGAAATACATCACACGGCAGATACCAGTATGTACTCGATTTTGCAAGAAAAGAAGTAGTAGATCATATTTACGGAATGATGGCAAAGTTATTATCAGAGTCGAAAATCTCATATATTAAATGGGATATGAACCGAAGCATTACAGAATGCTACAGCAGCAAACTTCCTTCAGACAGACAGGGAGAAGTGTTCCATCGTTATATTTTAGGTGTATATGATCTGTATGAACGTTTGACAAATGAGTTTCCAGAAGTATTATTTGAATCCTGCGCCAGCGGTGGCGGAAGATTTGACCCGGGAATGCTGTATTATGCACCACAGGGATGGACAAGTGATGATTCGGATGCAATTGAGCGTCTGAAGATTCAGTATGGAACTTCTATGTGTTATCCGCTCAGCAGTATGGGAAGCCATGTGTCTGTTGTCCCGAATCACCAGGTATTTCGCAATACCCCATTACATACAAGAGCGAATGTAGCATACTTTGGAACTTTTGGATATGAACTGGATCTCAACAAATTGACAGAAGAAGAGATCAAAGAAGTAAAAGAACAGATCACATTTATGAAAGAATACCGAGAAGTGTTACAGTTTGGAACATTTTATCGTCTGAAAAGTCCATTCGAAGGAAATGAGACGGTATGGATGGTGACAAATGAAGACCGCACGCTTGCAATCGTAGGATACTATCGTGTTTTAAATGGAGTGAATCAGCCGTATAGCCGTGTCAGATTACAGGGATTGAACCCAGATATGGTTTATGAAAATGTATGGAACCATACAGAAAATTACGGAGATGAATTAATGAATTATGGATTGATCACATCCGATGTGACAGCTGGTGAAGTGCCTGGAAATGTGACTCCTTGTACCGATTTTGAATCTAGAATATATATGCTGAAAGGCAAAAAAGTTCAGGAGGGAAGATAGAGCATGACGAAGACAAAAAGAATCAGTGGAATGGTACTGGGAATACTGTTTATTGGATTATGTGTATCTTTCTTACGACTTTCACAATTTGGCGTGGATCCATTCAGTGCAATGAATCTTGGAATCAGCGGATTTATCGGATGGAGCTTTGGAACGTGGCAGTTGCTTGTCAATGCAATCATTCTTGTAGTTGTATTCTTTCAGGCAAGATCCTGCATTGGTTTGGGGACCATTATCAATATGGTATTTGTCGGATATATTGCAGATTTTATCTGTTATGTAGCGAATGATGTAGTGCAGATTCAGATGAATCTGCCACTGCGTATCCTTGCACTGCTGCTTGCTCAACTGATGGCGTCCATGGGAGTGGCATTATATATGGTTGCAGATATGGGAATTGCCCCATATGACAGTGTCGCAATTATAATCGAGAAACTGACACATCAAAAAATTCCATTCCATAAAGCAAGGATTCTTTCGGATGTTGTTGTCGTAATTATCGGAATTATATTTGCCACTGCATCTGGGGCAGGTATCTGGTCGGTAGTAGGGATTGGTACAATTATAAATGCCTGCTTCAATGGTCCATTAATTCAATTTTTTAAAACAAAACTGGAAACATTTTACCTATAAAATCTACGGATTACAATTCTTGCAAGGCTCATATCCAGAACGGATGCGAGCCTTTTTTATTTCTCAGCCAATCGGCTGAATCTCTGATAATCATATTTTTCTATCATTTGGGTATATATTCTTTTAGCTTTTGTTAAACCTATCTCCAGAAATCTGTTTTTTGACTAAGCCCGATGTCTGCGCTTTTAAAAACAGGGTTAAGTCCTTTCTTTAACTGTGCTTCATAATCTTGGACCGCTTTAAATGCAATCCCTGATAAAATCAGGATAACCGGAATGTTAATGAGCGCCATAACCCCCATCAATACATCGGAAAGATCCCACAAAAGAGACATCTCCATTCCTGCTCCCAGAAAGATTGCAAGTGCCGATACCAGTCTGAAGCCTTTCATAAAAGCTTTTCCCGGCTGTTTTTTGTGAATATATATTAAAAGATTGTCACAATAAAAACAGTTTCCGAGCAGAGTTGTAAATGCAAAAAATACCATTGCTACTGTAATAAAAACCGGACCGAAGGAACCAAGTGATTCCTGCAGAGATGCCTGCACCCATGGTGCTCCCTGCAATTCTTTTGCCGGGTCAATCCCAGATGACATACACATCATTGCTGTTGCTGTACAAAGCAACAAAGTATCAATAAATACGGACAACATCTGTACCAGCCCCTGTTTTACCGGATGGCTGACATTTGCTGAAGCAGATGCATTCGGAGCAGAACCGATACCTGCCTCATTGGAATAGAGTCCCCGGCGGATTCCCTGCATCATGGCTGAACCGGAAAATGCTCCGAAAATTGCTCTAAAATCAAATGCTTCTTCAAAAATGCGCACAAACATTGCCGGCACATTCTGAATATTGATAATTACTACCAAAAGTGAAATTCCGATATACGCAATCCCCATTACTGGCACAACCCTTGACGTTACTTTTACGATACGTGAGCCGCCGCCAAGCAGACACCATCCTGTCAGCACTGCCAAAATTCCACCGATGATCCATGGACTCATCTCTGCATTATAAGAAGAAAATACTGAAAATGTAGACTGCAGATTATAAGATGCCAGCATATTAAATCCAAATGCGTAGGTTAAAATCATTGCAACGCAAAAAACAATTGCCAGCGGGCGACAATGAAGTGCCGCTTCAATATAGTAAGCCGGTCCCCCATAACAGCTTCCGTCTTCCCCTCTTTTCTTATAAATCTGTGCCAATGTACTCTCGATCAGAGCAGATGCACTTCCAATGATCGCAATCACCCACATCCAGAATACAGAACCAAATCCCCCTATACAAATTGCCGATGAAACCCCGACAATATTTCCCGTTCCCACACGGGATGCTGTTGAAACCATAAGTGCCTGAAAAGAGGAAATCGCCCCTTTATCCTCCGGCTTTTCCATTACGGATCCACAAGCTCTCTTAAATAATCTTACCTGCGGAAATCTTGTACGGATCGTAAAATACACTCCCGCACCAATCAGTAGAATGACCAGCAGCTTGCTGTACATAAAAGAACTTGTTGTACCAATAATTGTTTGAAACATACCTTCTTTCCTTTCCTTATTTGCTGTCAATATATTAACGGAAAGAAGGTGGATTTGCAAGCTTTTATACCAAATAAGTGTGTTTTCATTCCGTCCCTTTCTTGAGAATCCGGATGTGATTGTTGTAAACGGTGAACTAAAGTCGAATAAAAGCGGCGGATCTGCGACAGAAGACATTTTAAATAATCCAGATTATGCTTCACTAAAAGCAACAATTATCTTAACATTCCCCAAATGCACTCCAGTAATGTTAGTGCAAGGATAATGTTAATAACACGGAAATGCCGCAGATAAAACTTCTGATTTATTCTTACAAATTTTGATTTGCCATTTCACTTATCTGCTCGATTGGAATAACCGTTTGATCCGTCATGATTATGGTATGCTCATATTCGTCTATCTTTTTTACAATACCTACGCACGTAACATAGGATCCGCCGGCTTTTTTTGCATCGGGAACAAAATAAGTTATCGATACTTTCTGTTCTATACCGATATTATTTCTGATTATATTGATTTTTTCGTTCAGCTGAGCAATCACTTCCTCGCTCAGTTCCAATCTCTCATCGGTTAATCTTGCCGTTTCCTTTATCGCAGCATCATGTCCGGTCAAAGCTGCAAAAGGAGCAAATTGCGCTGCCCGATCCTGAAGTGGCATTTGCGGATGATTCTTAGAGACCGGATGCGGTAAATTGATAATATCGTCATAAGAATTATTTTTCATCCTCTTCCAACTCCTTTACGCCTTATGTCCGCCAATCTGTTCATTTCTGTCCTTTGCGGTTGCACCTTCCTGAAGATTCATTCCCTTCAGTACAGCGTTTTTTCCAAATTTCTTTTTGATACTAAGCATTGCTTCCTGCATACGTTTTTCGCGATCCAGCGCGGCTTCTTCCTCTTCCTTCTTTTTCCTTTGTGCCTCATAATCCGTAAAAAGATCCAGCTGCTCATACACTTCTTCTTTCTTTACCGAACTTTCATCCACAAGCCTGTTCGCCGTGATATTGATTCTTCTGACAAGCAGGTTTCTGTCAACGATCCTGTCATATAGCTCTATTACTGCATCCATTATCAGTTTTGTTGAGGAAGTCTGCCGTTTCAGATTGGTCGTTCCATGTGCATGTTTCGGGATTCTTCTTCCATAACGGTCGATTGTAACCTCTCCATGATACTGTTTTTTCCTGTCGGCATTATTCAGATTCTCAATATCATAACCAACTGTCAACACAATCTGATCCGTCACAAGCTTCTTATCCACCAAATCCAAAACCATCTGGTCTGTCATCTCTTTGACGACTAATTTTGCTTTTTCAAAATCATAAGGACAATGAAGTACCTGCCCGGAACAAACACTGCTCGTTTCCGGTTTGTAAGCCTTGACCATTTCCATGGTACAGGGCTCATATCCCCAGGCATGGTCGATCAGAAGCTCTGCATTAACTCCAAACAGCCTGTATAACAGGTCTTCATTGTATAATTCATTTTCTTTTCCGATGGAACATCTTGCAATATCTCCCATTGTATAAAGCCCGTATTCTTCCAGTTTCTTTGCATATCCTTTTCCTACTCTCCAGAAATCAGTAAGTGGTCTGTGACCCCAGAGTTTCCTTCGGTATGACATTTCATCCAGTTCTGCAATTCGTACACCATCTTTATCTGCTTTAATATGCTTCGCCACGATATCCATCGCAATCTTACACAGATACATATTTGTTCCGATTCCAGCAGTTGCCGTTATACCTGTCGTTTTCAGCACATCATGTATCATGGTCATTGCAAGTTCTCTTGCTGTCATATTATACGTATGCAGATAATCCGTTACATCCATAAATACTTCGTCAATCGAATAAGGGAAAATATCTTCCGGCGCAATATATTTCAGATAAATGCTGTAAATTCTGGTGCTGTATTCCAGATAGAGAGCCATCCGGGGCGGGGCAACAATATAATCAATCTCCAGTGCCGGATTGATATCTAATTCTGTGCTGTCATCAGATACTCCGATAAAAGTTCTATTCGGCGCTTTCCACCTGCGGACGCTGTTGGCTTCTTTTACTTTTTGAACAACCTCAAATAAACGAGCCCTTCCTGGTATCCCATAACACTTTAAAGCTGGAGATACCGCAAGACAGATTGTTTTTTCTGTTCTGCTTTTATCCGCAACTACAAGATTGGTCGTCAAAGGATCCCTATTTCGTTCTTTACATTCCACAGACGCATAGAATGACTTAAGATCGATTGCAATATAGGTTCTTTCCTTTTCCATCATTCTACACCTCCCGATTCTCCTGTGTTCTGTTTATAATTCTTATTTATCTTGGCCAAAAATCTGCATATTCTCTCCTTTAATTACACCTGAATGGAGTGCGAACCTCAATGAGATTACCACTCGGATCATACAGTCTTACAAGTTTCTGACCACCCGCAATTTCTGTTAGTTCAGTGGTATATCGGACGAAATACTTACCAGATTCATATTTTGCAAGCAATCCCTCTATATCAAATTCCCCAAAATACAGTTCCATCCTGTTATTGAATGGAGTAGAAATCTCATCCAGTGTCTTCTCCCATAAACCGGCATCCTGCAAAACAAGCCCCTCCGATAAGATCACATTTCCTTCATTCTGAAGAATCACTTGTAATCCAAATAAATCCCTATAAAACTCTATGGATTTTTCTATATCATTTACCACGATTAATACATTTTTCAGCATATCCGTCACCTCGCAATCCGCATTGGTTATATGATTTTCCCTGACAAATGATCAATTTCATGTTGACAGATCTGCGCCGTCCATCCTGACAATTTCTGGCGCTGCTTTTTCCATTTTATTAATTGCTTCCTTCAATGTAATCTCATATGGAACATTATAATCACAAATTTCATAAATAGAATTCTTCAATCTTTTTATTTTCTCACACAAACATCTCATACATTCCCACCATCACTGGCATGGTCACAATTGACAGCAGTGTCGTAAGTACATACAATGAGCTCGCATATGCCGCATCTTTATCATATAGTTGTGCCATGGACGTCACAGTTGCACAGGCAGGTGTTATGGATGCAATATACACAGTCAGGAGAATCTGTTTGGAATCATTTAATCCCGCAAATGTATTAAGCATTTTCATTAAAATCAATATAAATATTGGATAGACAATCAATCTCAATACTGTCGAAACATAGTTCCTTTTTTTAGTAAATACAGTCTTAAGAGGTACATCCGCAATAACCATTCCGGCAAGCAGCATACCGATCGGACCAATCATATTATTCATCATATCCATGACATCCTGTACACCCGAAGGTAACTGGATTCTGCAGATAAACAATATCACCCCTACTATGATTGAAATAATATTTACGTTCAAAAATACTTTTTTCCACTCTAATCTATCTTCTTCACAAATCATATTTTTGCAGTGTGTCCAGATCAGAACCAGCTGTACCGCAATATAAGCACTGGAGTAAATAACGTACTCCTGTCCAAGCAAGTCCTGTACCAGCGGAATCACCAGTATACCGGCATTGGAATAAATAACAGTTGCACGCTCAATCGTATCTAGCTGTAATACTTGTTTTAATATTGCGGTAAGTATCAGAAATAAAACATGTACCAGAACTGCTGCTGCACATGCCAGAAGCAGGCCTTTTTTTACATCTGATGTATAGTCCACCTGAAATGCGTCGATAATCACGCATGGAATAACAAGATAAACCATAACTACAGATATGCTTTTACTCTCTGATGACTTCATAAGTCCAGCTTTTACAACCGCATATCCCATAAGCATGATCGCAAAAAGCTTTGCAATCTCTTCCATTAGTAATAAACTGATTTGCATATTTTGTCCCTTCTTTTCTGATGTCTACTGTCAGTATTATAGCACATCGTCTACATTATGCTTAATAAACTTTCATTCCAATATCACTTAAACTATATTCTACTTTTGGCGGAATCTTCGCATATTCAGTTCTGATAATCAAACCATCTTCTTCCAGTGCTTTTAGCTATCTTGACAGCCCTCTAGTCTTTAAAGGAGGGTGATGCCCATGAACACAACAGAAAAACTGGAAGATTTCCATTTCAAGAAAATTATCATTAATTTCTATTTTCGTTTCCATAGCATAGACTTCCATCTAACTCATCGTCTTCGCCAGCGAATTGAGTAATGCCCGCATCTCTGGATATGGAATTTGAATCCATACACTCTATGATTTCATAAACTTGAAATTATCACTCTGTCAGTCGATTCTCCTCGCCCCAGACACAGAGCTAATAATTCATTGATTTTTTCAAGCAATAATTTCTCAAACAACTTTTTCAAATATGCTTCTTTTCCATCTACTTCGAGGCAATATTCTTTTACATAGTCCATGTCTGAGCAGCTATAAATATTTCCTCCTTCCCAAAAAGGTACAAAAAAGACCATCTACGGTTTTACGGTAAATGATCTTTTTACTGCCAATATTTAATTTATATCATTCTGTTTTCATAATCTTGTAACTCATGAAAAATATCATCCACATATACAACATCATTTTCTATTCTGTACAACATAAAATATCTGTGCTGTTGAAAATTTATTCGACGATATCCAAGGCTCTGTAAACGTGGATTGTCGCATACCTTCAAACTACTTGCTACATACTTCAACTTTTTAATAGTATCCTCAAAATCATCAAGCACATTCTTTGCTGCCTGCTTATTTTTCTTGGCGAAAAGCAGATACTGTACAAACTGGTTTAAGTCTGCTTCTGCTTCAGCTGTTACAACTACTTTATAATCCATATTTTCCTCTCATATCTGAAATCACATCATCTGCATTTCGGTAATTCCCCTTTTTTGAAGATTCTCTGGATTGTTCCAATCTTTGAAGCATCTCTTCTTCCGTCATAGATTTATAAGGATTATGCACAGTTCGTTTTATTTCAAATGGAAATCCATTGTATGCAACCGCCTGCGTTAAAAACATCCTTATTGCTGATGTCGTATCAGTTCCAAGATCTTTAAAAAGCTGATCTGATTTATTTTTTAAGTCATCGTCTACCCTGATCTGAATTGTACTTGCCATTTTAGATACCTCCTTTTTTCTTCATTATAATGCCATTCCATTACTAATTCAATACAACTGTATTGATATTTCACTTATTTCTATGCACTTATCCAAGATAATGGGCATGGAATCTCGAATTACAATTGATACAAGTACAATACAAATACAATCCGCACAGCGTGTGACGGTTGCTACCAGTGCGCCCTTTGCAAAATACAGTGTTCTCTGTCCATCTGCATCTACCTGATAATCAGCAGTATAGATATCCTCTGACGCATCTATAACCGATGTCAGAACTCTAAACTATCTGCATTTAAAAGGAAATCCCAGCAGCTTTCCCATTTCCGGCACTGTCATCCAGGTCCTCTTTTGTGTTGGATGCCGTCTGTAAGGACTTTCTTCTGAAATCTTCGAAATGATTTCCTCAACATCGTCCATTTCCGGAACTTCTTTTTGTTTCATAATTGCTGTTGCCATTTATTCTTCACTTCCTGTCCTTTTAGTGTTAGTGTTATTTTTCCTATATCATATCTCGAATCCAGAAAAAAATTTAGGATGTCGATGCAGACAAAATCTGCTGATCAACACCCTGTTTTTTACTGTTCCAAGTTATCGAGCCAGTCGTCGAAACTCTTCTTAGAGACACGATACTTTCCGCCATCCAACTGGATCCACCGGAATTCCTTTTTCTTCAAAAGGTTATAAATAGTAGGTCTGCTGACTCCTAAGATTTCCTGTAACTCCTGAACTGTATAACATCTTTTCTCTGACATTTCTTTATCCTCTTTTCTTTGAAATATGAAAGAAAAATTATCCCTTCATATAACGAAACGCTCAGAGCATGTTTTACAGTGGTCAAAAGCAAATTTTTTTACTTTTTTCTTACGAGTTTTCTTGCGAGTTTTTTTAATGCAACTCGTAAGAAACTCGTAACATTAGATTTTTCAGTAAAGAAAAAGAGCATATGGAATTGAATCCATACACTCTATGATTTCTTGAACTTAAATTCATTTTTAACTCAACAACAAGTTTCCCAAACTAAAAATTATTCATTTAATTCAGCCTCAATCTCTTCAATGGTAGGCATACTACCTCTAAACTCTTCTGGTATAAGTTTTGATAATTCATAGCTAGAAATACCAAGTGGCTGGCTAGTAGATTCTAATGCATACTGGGCTTCTACTTTATCCATATCTTTGCAAATCAGAAGTCCCAATGTAGGATTATCGGCTTCTGTTTTCATCTGATGATTAACAGCCACAACATAAGTTCCCAATTGACCTGCATAAGAAGAATCAAATTTTCCTGTTTTTATTTCTACAACAACATAGCAATGCCTTTGAGTATTGTAAAATAGCATGTCTATAAATTTTTCAGTATCTCCAACCTCAATTCTCACTTCCCTGCCCATATAAGCAAAGCCAGTACCTAACTCCATAAGAAAATTATTAACTTTCTCTATAAGCGCATCCTTTAGTTCCTTTTCATCATACCTTTCACGCAAAGTCAAAAAATCAAAATTATATGGATCCTTCGTAATTGCTTGTGCTAAATCGCTCTGTTCTATCGGAAGTGTATTAGAAAAGTTAGTTATTGCCTTGCCCTGACGTTCATATAAATCCGTTCCTAAGAAGTTTAGTAAAACATCTCTTGACCAATTGTTTTCAATAGTCTTTCTGATATAAAACAATGCCTTTGCAGAATTTCCTTTGCATTTATCAAGTATTATTTTGTTATGTCCCCATGGTATTCTAAAAATGATTTGTAAATCATCCCCAACTTGGGAACGATTTGCATCTGTAATCAATTCGTCCTCAACTTGAGGACAAATTACTGCGTCAGGATACATCTCATAAAAGTATCTCATATATTTCAAGTTAGTTGGAGAAAATGATTTCACGTCTGGCAAAATGGATTTCAAATCGTCACTCACCGTTTTATAAAATCTTGTTCCATATCCAAACTGTTCACTCATAGATGAAATGCCCTTACCAAGTTTCCAATAAAATCTTAGCATCTCATCATTTATCTTCATAGAAGCCCTGATTTGGCTTCTTCTAAAATCAGTGGATATTCCGGCAATCCACTCTTTATATTCATTATCAGCCTTAAACAATTCACTCATATATAATCCTTTCTACTGTGTCAGTTCGACAATTTCCGAGTTTACAGTTTCTTTATAGGATGTCTAATGACCGTTTTCCATTTTTCTGGGGCAACCTTTCTTGCATCAGACAGATATATTTCATGATGTAATCTTTCCATATTCATATCATTAACATATCCATTCTGCTCCAAATACGCATCCATAAGTGCAACAGTTTCCGGTTCATCATCAAATGCTCCCAAGTGCATTATTTGAACACACAATCCCTCGTCAATGGTCACAAACTCTGCAGATGAACAATCTATTTTTTTCTTTTTGGTTGCTGTTTCAACAGCCCATTCAAAATCCTTTTGATTTACAAAATCAGGCAGGCGTATAACTGAAATCCAATTAAAAGAATCTTTATCTGCATAATTTACACCATGTATATTTTCCTGCCACCAGAATCCTTCAAGTGGTGGAACTACATATTCAAAAAATCCTGCAATTTTATGATCTGTCTTATAACTCATTCTCAAAGTATATGCAACCGCATATAATACACTAATTGCCTGCTGATATGCTCCACCTTCTTCGTTTGGATTACCCTTTCCTCTGACCGCAATATAATTTGCTTTAGGGACAGTCACGATCTCCGGTTTATTTTTAGGCATATAAAACTCTTTATATTCTTTCTTAAAATCAAAAGCCATAACTAACTCCTTAAATTTATAATTTATGAACTCAAATTCGTTACCAGTGACGAATATCTTTTTGTCTTATTTCTAATATCTTTCTCGGTAACACCATAATAACTGTATAAATCTCTGGCTATTTTCTTAAACTTTTTCATTACCGCATTATTTCCTGAATAAGATATTCCAAATATATTCCAAGTATAATCTATTTCCATTTCAAGAAAATTATCATTAATTTCTATTTTATACAAATGGAAATCCATAGAAATTATACTATCGGGCATTTCAGCAATCATTTCACTTCGAGTCTTTATTTTACCAAAATACTCTATAACGGATGCTTCATTAAAATAATCTGGTAATGGAATATCCTTCAATTCACCCAAAAGTTCTGGTTCATGTTGCAAAATCAAACTTTCTTTTAGGCATTTTATTTGTTCAATATATTCTCTATCGCCTGGAGCTGTTTCTGTCAATCCGTATTTTTCTTTTGCATACTGTACTGTTTCAGAAAGAGAATGCGGATTTGCAACTATTGTCTTCTCCACTTTTTTTCTCTTATATCTATATATGCTATTTTTGATCTTAATCGTTAATGGTTGCTTTTCTGAATGTCCAGCTATAAAAATGCTTGTAGGACCATCTGCACCACCTATGATTGAAACCCCATTTTTACTTTTTTGTTCCATTCGTCTTTTCCTCACAAATACCGATTTCTATTTTTGTTTCCATAGCATGGTGTATTCTTTTTCACCAGTAGCTTCATCCAAACCTTCACATTGAATAATGAACCCTTCTCTTTGGTAAAAAGAAATTGCTCTGGCATTCTTCTGGTATACATTTAATCGTAAGCTAACTTTTTTATCCTTAATATAATCCAATAAAAGTTTACCTATGCCACATGACTGCATTTCATCAGAGACAAAAATACCTTCGATATATTCATCATTTAGTCCTACAAATCCTTGTATCATTTTATCCACTTCAAGCACATAGACTTCGGATTGTGACATCATTTCTTTCACTAATTCATAATTACTTTTCCAGTATTGATTGGAAATAAAATAATGTGTTTTCAGATTTGTCTTTAACCATATGTCAGCAACTCTATCGATATCTCCGTTCAGCAACTTTCTAATCATAACAAATATTCTCCCCAACTACATCCTTTATGCTTTTCTCTTTTTTTCATTCTATCACAAGCTCACCATTAATCATTATTTTTTTGATATTTTTTCTTTTCCCCCACTGTAAAACAGGCTCTGAGCGTTTCGTTATATAGAGGGATACAAATAAGAGCAAGATCCACCCGTGTTTAACAGTATTGCCGCTTAAACTCTTTACCGTACCAGTACTCTCAGAACCTAGAGAGTATGAAGCGGCAGAATATTGGAGGTATGAGTTAGGGGCGGAGTTGGATTAAATTTATATTTCTACGAAGAAAGCCAAAGACATTTAACTGTTCACCCAATCAAACGTCTTTGGCTTGTTTAATTACAACTATTTTTTTAGAGTTTTACCCAGTAACTCATACCGAGCTTCTGCCTCTTCTTGAGATAAAGTAATTCCTTTTCCCATTTTTTCATGTTCTGGTGCCCTGTCACGAATATCATATTTTTCTGCAGCTCCATTCCATGAAATCATATTTAATTCTTTTTTCCAACCTTTGGCACTTTCTGAAAGTATTCCTATTGGGTAACAAAAAACACCGTATTTCTACGGTGCGTTCTGTCAGATATATTCTGTTTTATGATAGCAGAAAACTGGAATTCACAGTTCTTCCATCCTTCCCATCTTCAGCGCCATAACAAGAGTTCCGGCTGCCATCACAAAGACACCAATTTCAATCACATAGATGGGAAGAAGCACCGGACCTGCCACGGCAAAGAAGTCCACAATAAAATGAATCCCATATGCAAGAACCGCTGTAAAAGCCGCTGTTCTGCATTTGCCTGCCTTTACCGCCCGGTAGATCAGCAGTGACAACCCGATATGCAGAATGATGGCACTGATTCTTTCGATTCCGCTTACAAAAAAGAGTGGTGCCGGTGTTGTCCATAGGGCCGACAGCTGTGACACGGTCTGGTTTGCAGACTCAGCAGGAAGTGCCTCCAGCGTATTCTGCATGGCTCCGCTGTTGATCATCAGCATGGACACAAGATTGCTGATTCCGGAGAGTCCTCCGAGCAGAATGGCCTCCACACCGCCATGCCCGATTCCATACATCAGTGCATTTGGAAAATCCAGCCATTTCTTCATCCAGAACTTCATGGCAATCAGTCTTCCGGTCTCTTCAAAAACCGCTGCAGCCAAAGCCGCGTACACATAGTAAAGCCATGGCCTGCTCTGTGCGTTCAGTCCGCAGAACTGAATGACAAGAACATGCAGCAGCTGCTCCAACAGCATGGCAAACAGCAGATAGGTTCCTGCTCCGATAAAGAACGAGGAAATCCTTGCCTTAAGCTTCACCCTTCCTGCAATGAACAAAGCAATCGGTACCCCCATCGAGAGGACAACGGAGCAGATAACTCCCGCTATCGCCAGACCTGATATTGTGTTCAATTCCATCTTTATACCTCCCTGATTCTCAAAAAATTCCTTTATTGTATTTGAACTGTCCATACAATATAAAGCCTAATCCGACAATAACTGCTGGAAGAATGATATAATCTATAATTATTTCACTCCAAAACGAAACAATAAAACCTAATACAAGAGATATTCCTATAATCAGTGTTCCTGTGCCGACTGTTTTTCCATACTTTGGTATATCTTCTTCCTTTACTTTTCGCCTGTTATAAGAGTGAATTGTGCTGATATTGCCTTTGATATTTACAATTCCCACAACAGATATGAACACTCCCAAAATCAACATTATAATATTTTCCATAATAACCTCCTAAAAATAGAATAGTTCCTCAAATTTTTTGTCCAATGCAATACAAAGAATTAGAGCCAATTTTGCAGTTGGATTAAACTGTCCTGTTTCAATAGAACTAATGGTATTTCTTGATACCCCTACCATTTCTGCAAGCTGAGCTTGAGAAAGATTTGCTTCTGTGCGAACTTCCTTTAAGTGATTTTTCAGTTGTAATTGTTCTTTCATATTCTCACCTCTAAAAGATGGCTAACAAATCCAACAAATGCCAAAATGGAAAGCACAAAAAACAGAACAGTCAAGACTAAATCGCTCTTTCGCTTCATTTTGATAAAACGAACTAACCATTGTGTTGCAATAATGCTGAAGTATATAACCCACGGACTGTAAATCATAGTATGAGCAAGCACAGAAGATAACAGCGAAAGCAAACAACACACTAAAGCACCAACTCTGCTTGCGTGACTTCCGGCTTGATATACCACTTCCATTTCAGCCAAGTCCTTATTGCGATGTTCTTTTCTGCTTGCATTTAATATTTCGTCCTTTTTCATAAAAACACCTCCATGCCAAGTTTTCTTTGCATGTTTTAATTATACACATACCAAGTTTTCTTGTCAATAGAGTCATAAAAAAGTTACAACCGATATAAGAGATAACTTTTCTACCACTTCGATTATACTCACGACTTAATGACTTCTTGAATACTTGCCGAAAAAGAAAAACTGCCATCGGTTTGACAGCAGTTCTTCTTCGGTTGGTATCCGTTAGGAATACACAATATCATTCAATACAATCTCATCGGCACAGGCTCGAATGTTATTCATCAATCCTATCCATCCCATCATATCCGTTGCTTTCATTTTTCCTCATGGTCATGAGGCTTTTTTCTCTTAAATCGCATTCTATGAATCCTCAGATTGTTCTTTCTGTTCTTCAATAATTCGTTCTGTCGCTTTATGGATCCTATCCTTGGAATAGGGTGGTCTTAAATTCAATGACAACCGTCCCTTTTTGATCATATACGTTTCACTTCCATCCTCCGAAGATCCTTTCAACCAGCAATCATCCGGATACTTCACAGAAAAGACCCGTAACCGATTGTTGCTGCTAATCATTAATAAGAGTGAGATCACTGGTGCAGTTGACATTGACAATATGTATGAATTTGCTTCTTCACACTGCAATGATTTCAAGGATCTCCGCGATGATAAGGACATTGTTATCAATCGGGAGTGGATCCTTAACAAACTTGCCGAAGCAGAAAATGAATAGTATATTTGGTGGCTACACCCCCAAGCCCCTGTAGATTCAAGTCGAGCATCCGCGAGACTTGGCGCGTGATTCTGGGCAGCGTAAGCTGACACATTCTTTACAGAATCACTGCGCATCCTCGCGGAGCGTTTATCTCAGTCGGAGATTGGACTCCCACTGAGACAAATTTGCTGTTACTCACCACCTGAAAGAGGTGGGAGTCTTCTCGACTGAGATAAATAACGCCAGTACTGGATATCAAAAATCTCGCACCGGCGTTATTTATTAAAATATTTTGTTTTTTAATCTTCAACACTCTCTACTGAAACTTCTTTTTTCTTCCTACTTTTACCAGAAATCATCTTGTGTCCTGTATAAATAGCCATAATCATGCAAAGCAAAGAACTTGCTGCAAAGTACTTATGGCCTTCTTTTGATCCCTTATAACCTGTATAAAAACTTCCAAGCATTGTAATCAGTGCACCGATAGACCAATATTTATGTGATTTCATTCAGATACCTCCTGCCGTTTTTCTTAATCATATACCTTTAAAAGATATATACAAACTGGAATTTGGAGTGTGCTTTATAAATTTTTTCCGATTCCCTCAAGTTCGTTCATGGAATCCTTATTTTTTTCAAGTTCATCTCTGGCTGTTGCATAATATGATTTATTGAAAAGCATGTCCCATGAAAGATATTTTGCCATACAGTCAAACTGCTTATCAATCAGCTCATACTGGATACTGTCTACGGGAGAACCACCTACAACAATCGTGCCCACTTTTTTATTTTTTAACTGCAATCCACGGCAGTAGCACTTATCAATGACTAATTTCAATTGTGCTGACATTCCCCACCAATAAACTGGCGTAGCAAAAAGAATCATATCTGCGGCAGTAATTTTATCAATTGTAGGATTTGTATCATCCTTATCGACGCATCCCTTAGAGCATTGACAGACACCACATCCCCTGCATGGTGCAATATTGAGTTTGTCGGGTTCAATGATTTCAATTTCATTCTTTTCTGACGCTCCTTTTATAAATGCATTGATTGCTGTCAGCGTGTTTCCTTTTCTGGCACTTCCATTAATGATTACAATTTTCATGTGTGTATCCTCCAACTTCCGATTTTAATGTCTCTATTATACCATAATGATACTATTATAAAAAAGGAAAAAGAGCTCCTTCGAGCTCTTTTGATTCAGTTCTGTAAACTTGAAGTTATAGTGCAATCTTTTTCCATTTTCTAATCTTGGTTCTAAAGGTTCCGAATGGAGCAACTGTATTAACATGTATGAATTTGTATACTTCCCAGACAGCTGTTTTAGTTGCTTCGTCAGCCCATTTTCTCATATGTGGTTTAAATAATTCTTCCTCACTCAGAGAATCAATCATTGCATAAATAGAGTTGATATTCTCATTCAATCTGTCTTTCAATTCTTGCAGTGACAGCTGAGCATATGTATCTGTGAACCATTGATATAATTCGCCAAGCTGATTCCACTTAAAATTATCCGAAGGAGTTTTAACAGGAATACCCTTTCTTTCGTCTGATTCCCATTTAATAACAAGAGTTGTCCAGCCAACCTGATAAGCAAGATTTTCTGCCGGAGTTCGATCGATCTCATCAATTCTCTTATCTTTTAAATGCTCCGGAATATCATTAAATTCTGAAATATATTTTGCAAAGCTTTTATTTATCTCGTTTTTAAGCTCGTCTTTATTCTCATATGTTCTCAATAGTCTATCTCCTCAGCTTCCGATTTTCCAGTTTCAAAAACAGGAATTTTCAAATTAGTCTTTGCAAATAACCTTTGAACCTTCACCATCAATTACAATTCCCTGACGGTTGTTAATCGGGCATAGATTCAAATCCGAAAACTCAGTCAT
>QUJA01000015.1 GCA_003480425.1 Firmicutes bacterium AM31-12AC | reverse complement strand
TGCCTTTTCTCTATCTTGCAGATACTCCCCTGCAAAAATTTGCATCCGCAACTTGCCTTTTCTCTATCTTGCAGATACTCCACACTCCAATACACTCTTCTATTTAATTTACTCTGGATTTTTACTGAATTATTATTTTGATTTCTAATCTGAATTTTAATTTATTTTTGATAATAGATTGTTTTAGATATTTTTAGAAAAATCCCGGAAGCAAAATACTTCCGGGATAGAAAATACAATATTGAACAACAACGATTAACGTTTGCTGAACTGCGGAGCGCGACGGGCTGCTTTGAGACCGTACTGCGCGAGTTTTTGAGCTGTTTTCCCTTGATACTCCGGGCTTTTCCGGCTTTCTGCCTCTCAGTTATCCGGTGTGCGGACCATAAAAAACGGCCTTTTTTCATTCAGCAATAGCCTGATGAAACGCACCATTTACTACCCCAAACAGCTCCTCTGGTTTATTGTACTTCACTTTTGCATAGATGTCCATAGTTGTTTTGCTGTTTTCGTGTCCGGCAAGGTATTGGACGGTCTTTGGATCAACACCAGCATAGAGAAGATTGGTAATGTAAGTGTGCCGCAGCTGATGCGGGGTTACATCAAAGTCCAGCGTATATCTGATTTTGGGTTGATTTTTCTGGGTCATGCCCAGCGTTGGGGTAACCGTGTATTTGATGCTCTGCCATTCACATACTTATAATAGTTCCGGGGCTTAGTGGAGCGGACAACGACATACTGCCACACTCTTTGAAACTGCGAAGCAGCCAGCGGCTCTCCTTTGCTGTCAGCAATCACATAATCTGATATGGAATTTTCTTTCGTTTCTCTCAGACAATCCACCAAACACTTCGGTATCGGAATATCCCTTTTTGCCGCCGGAGTCTTTAGCACCGTAGAAATCACGGGTCTGTTATGCTCTGTACGCCATGCCCGCCTCACCGATAGATAAGGTGTATCCTCGTCCAGAAATACACAATCCCATTGCAGTGCAAGAATTTCTTCCCGACGCAGACCGGAATACAAACCGAGCATAATAAACAAATATGGAGGAAGTCCCTTGACTGTATCCAGAAGCACGGCTACCTGCTGATCTGTCAATGCCTCCTTCTTTTTTGTCGGTTTTCCGCCTTTACCGGATATTCCCGCACAGGGATTGTGTTCAAGAATTTGGTTTCTCTCTGCCGCATAAAAAATGCACTTGAGTAGCATATTGACCTTATTGTATAAGCCTTCCGATTTCTTTGACAATGGAACAAGCGCCAGCCGAATATCGTCAGCGGTCACTTCTTCCATATACATCTCTCCCAGAGGTTTTATGATATAGTTTGTCATATCCCTCGTATAACCTCTGAGTGTAGACGCAGACACCTTTGCCGACTGCATCAGCAGCCACTTCTCTCCATACTCGGCTACTGTCGGGTGCTGCCGGTGAAAGATAATTTCTTCCACCTGCTTCCGGGCCTCTAACTGCTTCTCATACAATTCTTCACAAGTTGCGGCATACAAACTCAACTCTTTGCCATCTGCATCCGTAATCCTGGTTCTGTAATACTGGATTCCTTTCAATGTAATGGTCCCGTACTTCGGGATCTGTGTTTTCTTTTTTGCCATCTTTGATCGTCCTTTCTTGATAATGTGTAGTCTCCGTATCTACACTCTCTTTTTATCAGAAAGCCTCGATTTAATCAAAGATACGGCTGAGGTAAAACAAAGAGCGAGACATCCTTGCCTCGCTCCTGCTTCATTTCCTATTTGTTATTACTGTACTGCATCCCAGCTTGCAAACGCACAGTTCATTGATCTGACCAGCTCATCTGGTCTGTTGTACTTAACCTTTGCATAAATGTCCATGGTAATCTTGCTGCTTTCATGGCCTGCCAGGTATTGAACCGTTTTGGGATCTACCGATGCATGAATGAGATTGGTAATGTAAGTATGCCGCAGCTGATGGGGTGTTACTTCAAAGTCCAGACTGTAAACCACTTTTCCGTTATGAGCAGCCTTTTCTCCCAAGACAGGTGTGACAGTATGCTTTACTCTTTTTCCATCTTCATACCGATAATAGCTCCGCTCCTTGACCGTCCTCGTAACAATATACTGCCAAAGTCGCTTAAACTGCGTGTAGGACAGCGGTTCGCCATCCCGGTTTGAAACCACATACTCCGAAGTCGAAGTTTCCTTTGCTGCTTTCAAACACTCAGCCAAGCAAACAGGAAGGGGGATATTTCTCTCCGCAGCCTTGGTTTTCAATTCATCCGAAATCACCGGTCTGTTATGTTCGGTGTGCCATGCCCGTCTTACCGTCAGATATGGAGTATCTGTATCCAGATATACTGAATCCCATTGCAGAGCAAGAATTTCTTCCCGACGTAGCCCTGCATATAAACCAATCATGACAAAGACATAAGGCGGCAAATCTCGGATAGCATCCAAAAGGCGCTCCACCTGTTCATCTGTCAAAGCCTGACGATCCTCTTGTGGAACACCGCCACCTTTTGTTGTCAGATAAATCGTTGGGTTGTGGTCAATAATCCTGCTTTCCATCGCTGCGCGAAAGATAGATTTGTAAAGGATTACCACAGATTTATAAACCGATGCAGATTTTTTGGAAACCGGAACAAGGGCAAGCTGAATATCATCCAGGCTAACCTCACCCATCCGTTTATCTCCCAATTCCGCTATAATATGCCGCCTAACCTTTGAGGTGTAATCCGTCAAAGTAGTAGCTCGTACATGAACCGACTGCATCAGCAGCCACTTTTCACAATACTCTGCAACTGTGGGCGTTTTCCGATGAAAAGTGGCATTCTCAATCTGTTCCAACGCAAGCGTTTCTTTGTTGTATAGTTCTTCAGGTGTTTTTGCGTAGATAGCTACGAGCTTACCATTCGCGTCTTTGATTCTGGTCCTATAATATAGGACACCTCTTTTCATAACTGTGCCATATTGAGGAATTATTGTTTGCCGTTTGGCCAATTCCGTCACCTCCTAAGAATAGACTCCAGCGCTGTATCTATGTTTTATCAGACCATTATGATTTCGACAAGGATACGGACCGGCTCACACTCCAGCTCTGCGAGGTTTACGATAAGTTGCGTTCTTTTCTGCTGGCTTTGCTCTGTGGGTGCATTTTGCGATATACTCCTGAAGGCCCGCTGAGGTAAAGTACACACAGCCATTCTGCACATATTGCACATAAGAAATAAGACCATTGTTACGGGCCGCGTCCAGCGTTGCAATGCTGATACCTAAAATTTCTGCTGCTTCTTTTCGTGTAATAAGTTTTTCCATAAAGCATATTCCCTCCAATCTGTCAAGTTTGTCATCGTGTTTGTTCAAAGCCACATGAATACGCTGGCAGCCGAAACTGCCAGCGCATGGTATCTGATTTTGAACAGGAAGCTGTAAACGCTCCCTATTTATAAACCTCAGCTTTCGTCTCATTTGCCACGCCCCCTGACGATGGGAACACAACAGGTCTCCGCTGGCGCGGCTGTCATAACTCCGCAGCATCGTTCGTATCGTGTGCCGCAGGGTTCCCCCCAAGTCTTTGGCGGGCCGTGAGGAAGTATCTTTAAGCCCCCATGCAGTCATCGCGCCGGATCTGCCACAATCCGTTTTATGAAATCGTAGATCGCTCCGAAGCAGTCTTTTCATCACCTCCCTGACTGCTCCATCTTCGCGGCGTTTCATATTCGCTCGTACATGGGTTATGTACCTGTTGTGCTGTCTATTCGATTGTCAATGTACTTGATGAAGGAGGAAAACTTGTCCTTCTTATTAACACTGACAAAAAAAGCAAAAAACAGGCGCATCAAATGAAACTTTATCAAAAATACTTTCCGAGCTGCTTTAAACCTCGCCGGATGCTGTCACGGACACGGCTTGGGTCTACACCTTCTACTTCAGCAATTTCATTTACCGTCATTCCCAGGTAGTATCTGGCATAAATCCTCTTTGCCTGTTTTTCCGGCAGCTTCATCACAGCAGCATAGATCTGCTCCTGAAACTGTTTTTCCTCCAGAACCATCTCCGGTGTTTGCGGCTTCAACAACACCGCATTTTCAATGCCATTCTCGCAATCCAGAGAATACTGTGCTTTATAACGATACATCTTTCGCTCATACGCAGCCTCCGCACGTTCAGCTGCCCGAATAGTCTCCATTACTTCCTCTGTCACATCTACAAAAAAGTCTGTTGTATAAACATCAGGATAAAGCTCCCGAAGGTTAATTTTCTTCATTATGTACCTCCATTTCGATTCACGGGTGATTGACGGGTGAATCGAATGGAGGTGGGGAACGGCAGCGACGTACTTCGGGAACTTTCCCGAAAAATCGACAGCAAAAAGCGCCAGCTCCACACAATGGGAAACTGGCGCAACAAAAATAACCATAATTCTTCTGTTTTAATTGGAATGATAATGCCGATAGATAATCATATCTCCCCAGAGGAGGGGCAAGGCTTTTTTTAATTGGTGCAGCTCATGGGTGGTATGAATGACAAAAGTTGACATGGCGGTATCCTCCTATATACCGCCCTCTTGATTGCATGAGCATCGTTGGAAAAGCAAAAAGAAACAGCGGCCTTGATCTACTCAAAACCGCCGTATCAGCTATGTGGGTTTGCATGGGAAATGATCTGCCCGTCAGCGGTTTTTTTCTTTTCCCCGCTGTGGAGGCAGATGTTTCTTATTGATTTACCACAAGCATAAACTACAAATGTTACACAAATGTCCGAGGTGCCTTTGATTTCGACAGAAAAACAGGCTGAATTGTTACAAAGCTCGGACATTTCAAAAGAATTTTTTGAAAAATACTAAAGAAGCGGAGCAGCTAAAATCTGCTCCGCTTCGATATGATTGATCTAAGGATGTTTTGCTATTTGATTAAACTCACTCTGTCAACCGCAATCGCTCCACAACTGGAAGGTTAACGTCAGTTTTGTAGACCCATATAGGCACAATAAGGCAGATTAGCAACACCAGTCCAGACACCAGCACCAGCGGGATAAATGGATAGGAGAAAACAGCATAATAGGCCACTTTACTAAAAATCATATATAGCAAGATGAAGATTGCTGTTCCAATGGTGACTGCAAGGGAAAGGGAAACGCCCCAATAATAGAAACCTTCCATAAATAGCATTCGTTTGATTTGTCGCTTTGTCATTCCAATGCTTTCAAGAACAGCTAATTCATAGCGCCGAGTATTTACATTGACAACCATTGTATTGACAAAGTTCATGACACCAACAAGCAGCAGGATCACGGACAACCCTGTTCCTAAAACCTTTGCTGTAATGAGATATTCCTGCATTTCTTCTCGCCGTTCATATCGGGATATAATATCAATGTTAGCTTGTGATGCGGTGATTTGCTTTAATTCTTGCAGTATACTTTCGTCATGTTGACCATCCGTATCAAAGGCCACGCGGAACACTCTATATTGCGGAAAGAGTTCTTTCAAAGCTGTTTGACTAATATACAAATCAGGAGCCGTCCCTCTCTCATTGCCTCCTCCTGCTCGAAACCCTTCATTCAAATAACCGTTCGCTACAATAAAGGAATGCTGTCCGTTCTGCGTCTGGATTGTTATTTCCTGCCCCGGCTGAATAAGGTCTTCTACTGTTTTGGACAGCAGCACAACCTTTCCTTGTTCAAAGGCAGACGTGTCAATAGGCAAGTTTAAGGTTTTATTGATTTCTTCCAAATATGCACTGTCAATTCCAAAAACCCCGCTAAAAAAGTTTTGCTGATAATTTTCTAATTTTGCCGGATCAGAAAAATCAATGCCGTTTACTCCGTCTAATGACGCAAGAAACTCGTGAAATACAGCATCGTCATATACAACATCTACTGCTACTTGAGGATAAGGTGCATAGGTCAACCTCAAATTCTCAATGCCGTCAAGCTGACCAATCTCTGAAACCATTTCGCTGGAAATTAAATCTTCTCTTTCGTGGATACTATATGTGAGTGCAAAATCGCTTACTCCCCATTGGCTCACATAATTCTCCGGCTTAAACCATGTAATAGCCCTGTGACGACAAGGAACAAGGAAAGGCCGAAAAAAAGCGATGCAAAAACAAGGGTTGTACTCTTAGCATTACGAAAGACATTGTTCCATGCCATTCTGGACAACTTCATTTTGCTACAATTTCTGGCGCTGCTCTTTGTGCTGGCTGCTGTATATTGGAGTGCTGCTATTGGTGAAACACTTCCGGCAATTTTGGCGGGCTTCATGCTTGCAATCATAACGGTAATGAACGTAAATATAGCCGCTCCTATGAAAATAAACGGCGAAAAAGATACTTTTGTTCCCACATCAGAATTTGTTGAATACATCATATTCAGGAAGTAAGGAACAATGCCAAAGGAAACAACCGCACCAAGTAACAGACCAATCGGAATACCAATACAAGAGATTCTGATTGCCTGCTTATAGATAATTCTCTTTATCTGCCTTTGAGTCGTTCCAATCGTTTTAAGACGGCCATAGAATTGCACATCTTTTATGACAGAGACATAAAGAATATTATAAATCAGCAGATAGCCGCTAAAGGATATAAAAACTGCTAAAATTATTACAGCTAAAATAATAGTTCCACCATTTGCCTGTTCTAATGGCACAATTTCAAATGTTTGCCCTTCTGTAAAGTCAATCTCACGCCGCAATCTTTCACAGTTTTTGTCAGCATTATCATTGCCTTGAAAACGGATCATTGCCGTAACACTATTATCCAGTGATACATTTAAGCTATCCTTAAAAGCGGATGAAACATAAACATAACCACGATTATTTGTGCGCATTGGAATGTAGTCCGTATAGTAGCCCGACAGCAAAAAGGTGTCCGTGACATAATCATAGCTATCGCCAATTTGGTATGACAACACAATCTCCATCCCTATTTGCGGATCAGAAATGCCCATCTGTTCAAGCACCCATGTAGGTAGCATAATTTCGTTTTTACTTGATGGGTAATTTCCTACAACACCTGATATAGTAGGAAGACGGTGGTGTTCCCACTCGGTATCATCTATCCAAGCTATACCTAATCTCGCATTTTGCAGTTGCTCTGTATCAACACTGCCTAAACGCTGCTGTATACCTACGTCAAGGACAAGGTTTGATTTTGAAATTTCAACCAACTGATTTTCTGTTACATTTGTGATTCCGACATCAGCGGTAGTTCCCATTAACCGAATTTGTTGCATTTGGTAGGTTTCAAAGTAACTAAAACCAATACTGAATGTCGCAGTTATCATAAATGCAGTTAGCACAAGAGCAATGATTGCAAATAAATTACGCTGCCGTTCACGATGCAAACTGCGCTTTGCCAGCTTCTTTTCAATGTCACTGGTATCATTTTCAAAAGGCCATGTCATAGCTTGCCACCTCCTTATTCCACAATCCTGCCATCCTCAATGCGGACAATCCGATCTGCAAGGCGGGCTATGTCGTCATTGTGGGTAATCATTACAACGGTTTGCCGGAACTCCGCGCTGGTGCGCTTGATAAGTCCCAGCACCTCGGCGCTGGTCTTGCTGTCAAGGTTACCGGTTGGCTCATCGGCCAGCACAATAGCCGGTTTGGTAATCAGAGCGCGGGCAATCGCCACACGCTGCTGCTGTCCGCCGGATAGATTGTTCGGCATATTTTTCAGTTTATCTTCCAGCCCCAGTAGGTGAACAATTTCGTCCAAAAACTTCTGATCCACCGTGTCCCCGTCCAGCTCCACCGGCAGGACGATGTTCTCATACACATTCAGAATAGGAACAAGGTTATAGTTCTGGAAGATAAAGCCGATGTTGCGGCGGCGAAAGATGGTAAGCTGTTCATCGTTCTTCTTTGCCAGTTCTTCGCCCCGGACGATCACGGTTCCGCTGGTGGGAGTGTCCAGCCCGCCCATCATGTGAAGCAGGGTGGACTTGCCGCTGCCGGATGTTCCCACAACGGCCACAAACTCACCGTCCTCCACGGAGAAGTTCACACCGTCAAGGGCGCGGGTAATGTTCGGCTCTGTGCCGTAATACTTTTTCAGATCAATCGCCTGTAAAACGCTCATACTCAAAACTCCTTTCAAGGCTTTCTGCCTGTTGATAAGGCTATTGTAAAACCCAAATGTCCGCGAAATGTTACAGCGGCCAAAAAATTTCATTGAAAATCGGGGGTGAAATGTTACAACGCTCGGACATTTCCGCCGAAAAACTGCCACTGGCAGCTTTATCGGCACACTGTTGCGAAAAGACTTACGGCGGGCAGCCGAGAATGACCGTCCGCCGCATTCTATTTTGTCGGCAGCATAATGGAAAATTCTGAACCCTTGCCCGGCTCAGAAACCACTTTGATGTAGCCGCCCTGCCGTGTTACGATCTCGCGGGTCAGATACAGGCCAATGCCCACGCCCTGCTGCTCGTGTACTTCTTCCTCACGATAAAAGCGCCGGAAGATAGCAGCCTGATTACTTTCGGAAATGCCCTTGCCGGTATCGGCTACTTTGATCTCCACATACATTTCCCACGGTATCACCGACACCGTAATTTTTCCACCTGCCGGAGTATACTTCACCGCATTGTCCAACAGGTTAAAGAGGGCTTCGGATGTCCACTTGCTGTCATGGGAAAAGGTCAAATTCTCCGGGCAGTCCACAGATACAGCGATTTTCTTTTTTTCCGCTGCATACACGATCCCACTCATGGCTTGCGCCACGGTATCAAAGAGGCAGACCGGTTTCTTATTCAACTGGATTACGCCCGTTTCCAACCGTGAGGTTTTCACAAGAGCCTGAAAGAGAAAGTCCAGTTTATCTGTCTGGGTGCGGATTCCACGGATAAAATCGGTACGCTCCGCCTCGGTCATGGGCTTTTCCAGCAGGGTGTCCGTCGCCATTTTCAGATTGCTTACCGGCGTTTTCACCTGATGGGAAATATCCGATACAAGGGTCTGTAACTCCTGCCGTTCCTCGTCCACCCGGCGACGGTTCTCCTGCATGATCTGGTAAAGTCTCGCCAGCCGGTGCCCGATTCTGGCGAGCTGGGTTTCACTGTCCTCCGGGCGTTTTGGCGCTTCGTTTCCGGTGATCATGTGGTCTAAGGTTTGGCACAGGTCTACGGTAAACTGCGACAGCCGCTTTCCAAATGCCTGCGTCAGTACAAAGATCCCTGCAAGGGCGCACAGCAGCATCGCTCCGCCCGTCAGCAGCACCGCCGTCTGTTTTGTCACAAAAAACAGGGCTATGGTGATCCCGGACATGGAGAGGACAAGTCCTATTGCCACCCAGCCAAACAGCCGCTTTACCGAGAGGTTTTGAAACTTCATTTTGCCTCGCCTCCCGTCCATTGATAACCCATGCCGTAAACGGTCTTGATGTAGGGGGCACCTCCGTCGGATTCAATCTTGCTGCGAATCCGACTGATGGAGGTTGTCAGGGTGTGTTCGTCCACATACTTCTCGTCTATATCCCACAGCTTTTCCAAAAGCTGTCCACGAGTCAGCACTTGCCGGGGATTTTTGCGAAACAGGTTCAGCATTTTGTACTCCATCGGGGATAGAGTCAGAGGCTTTCCATTTAAGGAAGCCGTCTGCTCTGAAAAGTCCAGAAACAGCCGTCCATCGTCGTAAATGTCTTTAGCTGGTTTGTGGTGTTCCAGCATGGCGAACATGGCTTTGATTTTTCGCTGCAAGGCTCTGATCACAAAGGGCTTTGTGATGTAGTCCACCGCGCCCACCTCATAACCCCGTATCTGGTCGCTCTCCTGATCGTTGGCGGTCAGGAAAATTATGATGGTGTCCGGGTGCTGGGGCTTTATTAGCCTGCACAGTTCAAAACCGTTGCCGTCCGGCAGGTTGACGTCCAGCAGAACTAAATCAAACTCCCGTTGGCGGATGGCATCGGCTGCGGTTCTGGCGTTTAGGGCAGAAGTCACGCCATAGCCATCTGCGGTCAGGTTATAAGTCAACATCTTATTCAAAAAACTGTCGTCCTCGACAATTAAAATCTGCTTCATATCCTCACTTCCTTTGCTTTTTGCAGATAGTATAACAGGCAAATGTCCGCGAAATGTTACAGCGGACGGATTTTTTCAAAAAAAAATTTCCATCTATATTATAAGTTGATCCAGTTAGTGATACAAGGATGGTATTCAAGTCTTTATTAAAAATCGGCATAATCAAACCTATCAACCGGTATAATAAGGTTATTCCTTTGTGCAAATCGGCACGATAGAATATACTTGAGGTGGATGATTATGCCGATTGATGATTTGACTGCTTTTGGGCAAAAAATGCGGGAAGCCCGAAAGAAAAAAGACCTGACACAGCAGGAACTTGCGGATCTGAGCCATGTTTCTGTAAAGCAAATCGCCAATATCGAAAAGGGGAAAATGAATCCTTCTTATTTGATTTTAAGAGCATTGGCAAAGGTCCTGCACATCTCTTTAGATACGCTTATAAATCCAGATATTTCTCTGGAAGATGAAGGTGTCAATCAGATGAAAATGCTTTATTCCAGCTGTCCGCCAGAAATGCGTGGCACCCTGTTACATCACACCCAGGAAACGGTGAAAGAACTGACAGAGTTGTCCGAAAAATTTGAAATGAATTGAGCCAGTGAGTGAAATTTAACGATTCTCTCACTGGTTCTTTTCAATTTCTGAGAAAAGAGGCAAGCAATGCCTGTGTTAATACACACAGGCCCGCAGAGAAGAAAATCCCTCCGTGATTTTCCTCTCCGCTTGCTTGTTGAGGGCAGCGCCCCCAAGCCCCTTTGAACACAGAATTTCATTCTGTGGCTACGCGTTCTGCGAACGCTTTTGACCAGGACCAGCTTACCGCTGGCCGTGGTCTTTTTCTTTTTCAACATCCTGTTCTACCTCCATTTTCAGGACCCGATCCACATTGGCCTTTGCCGTTAAAAGTTCTCGCATTTCCTCACGGGAATGCCGATACTCGGCATAGGTCTTTTTCTTTTCTTCCAACAATTTCGCGTACTCTGTCTGCAACTCTTTGACCTTGGGCAGCTTCTTGACGCCCATCTCATCAAAGGCATTCTTAGCAGCCTGGTGGAGCAGAATTTCTTCCTCATGTTCTTCCCTGAATTTCTTAGAGTAACCCGCCTTGCGGTATGCCACATAGACCTCACGGGTCTTGGCATAATTTACGATGTGAGTACGCAGAACAGCGATCTCTGCCATGCGCTTTTCAGCCGCTTTGATCTGCGCCGAAAGTTCATTGTGATGTGCCGTGGCAGCCGCAGCCTTTTCTTCCAAAACCGCATACTCCAGCAGGTTGTGCTCTGACAGGTAATTCATGGTCTGCGCCATCTGCTTGAGGTTGAACACCTTAGCCCATCGAGCATAACCAGCGCCTTTTCCAGCCTGCAATTTTGCCTGAATGTCCACCAGCAGATTGATCTTTGGCGGCTCTGCCTGTGTGACTGTTTTCTTTCGCGGGGTATGTGCTTTCTTCCCGGAGAGAACTGCCCGCAAATCTTCCAATCCATATCCTTCGCCCAGACTGTCCATGCGGGCGGCTTTCTCCCAACCAGAGAGCTTCAGTCGATACGATTTTCCGCGCTTTGATACCTCACAGCCGGACTCTTGCAGCAGCTTCAGCAGCTCCTCAAAATTAGCAGGACTTTGTGATAATGCGTTGTCAATCGCCACACGAAGCAGCTCTCGGTGAGAGGGCTTTGCCTGATCTCCCATCCATTTGTTATAGCTCTTTCCATGAGGGTTCGGATTCTCTACAATGGACAGTCCGTTTTCAATGCAGATGGTATCACTTAACCTGCGAACCGCCTTGGTACTGCCCCAAAAGTTTCGGAATTTCCGGTCATATTCTAAGCTGACCGATGACCAGATAATGTGATTATGAATGTGCGACTTGTCTATGTGAGTGCAGACCACAAAGGCATGGTTGCCTTTAGTAAATCGCTTGGCAAATTCCACACCCAGCCGGTTAGCTTCTTCCGGAGTAATCTCGCCGGGGCGGAAGGACTGGCGCACATGATAGGCAATCACATCATCCGCACCGCGCACTCGTCCGGTAGCAACGATATACTGCCTTTTTGCTAAAAGAAACTCCGCATCAACCGTTCTGCTGTCACACGCAAATCCTGCGATGAGCCTTCCATTATCTGTTTTCTGTGGATTTGCTACATAGTCGATGATGTCACTGATCGCCCGACTCTCTGTGCGGCCTTTGCCGACATGAAGTGGCATGATTCTTGTAGTTGCCATAAAAAGCCCTCCTCTCAAAATATTTTCTCTGAACTCTTTGTGCCTATCGTTGAAATAAACTCTCCTTATGGGTATAATATAAAGAAACTACCAATACCTCAAAGGAGGGATTTTATGATAGAACAGCTCATTGCTGAAGCAACCGAATGTGATTTCAAAGTTGCTCTCGAAATAAAAAAGCCAAAAAGCTGGTTAAAAAGTGTCAGTGCCTTTTCCAATGGAATTGGCGGCACTCTGTTTTTCGGAGTCTCCGATGACCGGGAGCCTATCGGCTTGTCCGATGTTCAAAAGGATGCTGAAGCGATCAGCCGCTTAATCAAAGAACGTATCACACCATTACCGCAGTTTATCTTAAAGCCATTGCAGGAAGATGGTAAAAACCTGTTGGCTCTGGAGGTTTCTCCTGGCCGCAGCACCCCATACTATTACAAGGCAGACGGAGTAATGGAAGCATACATCCGTGTTGGAAATGAAAGCGTAATTGCACCGGATTACATTGTGAATGAACTGATCTTAAAGGGAACCAATCAGTCCTTTGATACCCTAACAACAGACGCGGTAAAAAAGGATTACAGCTTTACACTTCTGGAAGCAACCTATCTGGAACGGACCGGTCTCCGCTTTGAGCCATCCGATTATGTCTCCTTCGGTTTGGCTGACAAAAATGGGTTCTTGACCAATGCCGGAAAGCTCATGACCGATCAGCACACAGTTTATAACTCCCGTATGTTCTGTACCCGGTGGAATGGCTTGGAAAAAGGCTCTATCTTTGATGATGCGCTGGACGATAAAGAATACGAAGGGAATCTGATTTATCTACTGAAAAGCGGCAGTGAATTTATTCGCAATAATTCCAAAGTCCGTTTTGTCAAAGAGGCACAGTATCGTGTAGACAAGCCGGATTATGCTGAACGAGCTGTGACAGAGGCTCTTGTCAATGCGCTTATCCATCGTGATTATATTGTGCTTGGCAGCGAAATCCATATTGATATGTTTGATGATCGGGTGGAAATCA
This sequence comes from Firmicutes bacterium AM31-12AC, assembly GCA_003480425.1. Taxonomy (GTDB): domain Bacteria; phylum Bacillota; class Clostridia; order Lachnospirales; family Lachnospiraceae; genus Schaedlerella; species Schaedlerella hominis. The sequence continues at coordinate 49,790 of QUJA01000015.1, read as the reverse complement.
CATCTCCTGGCGGTATGTTTGGCGGCGGCTCAATTCAGGAATACGATATTTACAGTATCCGTTCCATGCGGCGAAACCCTGTGATTGCTGACCTGTTCCACCGCATGAAGTACATGGAACGCCGTGGAAGTGGCCTACGCAAAATCGTCAGTGAAACCGAAAAGCTACCTGGATATACAGCGGCATATAAGCCTGAATTTTCCTCAACAGCAACAGATTTCAGGGTCATCTTGAAAAATGTAAACTACAACTTAGAGGATGACACCCACCAAGTTATCCACCAAGTTACCCACCAAGATATTGAACTATCAACGGTGTCCAAACAGATTTTGGCTTTTTGCACAACACCAAAATCCAAGAAAGAGCTTGCAGTATTTTGCGGCTTCAAAGATTTAAGAAACTTCACTTTGAAACATATCAATCCGCTTTTAGAATCCGGGCAATTAGAAATGACTATTCCCGATAAACCTAAAAGTCGCAATCAAAAATATATTACAGTTCGTTCCGAATAAACAGAGAAGCAGGGCATTGGGTCTCATCTCCCATTGTCCTGCTTCTTTTTCATTCCAAATTATATTCACATCATTTACCCATACACCCAATCCTGTATCGCAAATTTCAAACTCTGCACCTTTCCCAGTAGCCAGATTGCAGCCAGCGGCAGCCCCATCGGGCTAATCAAAAATGCCATAACCAGCAAAATCACACCATTCTGCGGGGAATAGGTAATCAGCACAGCCACGCCAAGCAGAGCAATTACCGTGCTTAGTAGACCAAGCACCAGACCGGATATGTAGATCAGCCCCGTGCAGAGCCAGACAAAAAGCGTCAACACCAAAATGACCGGTGCAGTTACGATCATCAGCAGACATTTCAAAATCTTCATTTCTGTTCCTCCTTCCAACGCTCCAGATACTGTTTGCATAGGGCATCCGCTTCTCTCTCATCATCTTCCGTCACTTCCCGTTTTCCTTTGGTCAGTTCAATCTCCAGATAAGTCCGGTAATCATCGGCTAAGAGGTCGAACAGTTCCTTGGGAGTATGGCACACCTCGCCAGAGCAATAGTGAAAATCTTGGTCAAATTCAACTCTTACACATCCATGGCGGCTGATATAAACTTCTATGGTCTCGTCTGCGGTTAGGTAATCCGCAAAAATCTCCAGCACCTTTTCAAAGGTCAGCATCTGTTTTCACTCCTTTGCTACGCTTCTTATTCTACTCATATTATCCGGTACGGACAGGCAAAAGACAAGGATACCGGCAAAAAGAAAAAGCGGAGGAAGGTGCGGCGAAGAAACGCCGTTCCTCCCTCCGCAAATGGAGTATCTATCCCTGTTATGAAAGTTTGGAGAGTTGGGTAAGGATTTCCTTCACACCTTCCCACAGTTGTTCCTGCCGCTGGGATATATCCTCCAAGTCAGCATCATAAATCCGCCCGGTCTCATGCACTTTGCGAGTCAGCTGATTCAAGTTGTTGCTGCTTCGGCGCATCAGGGAAACCAACTCCTTCAGCTCCGGCAAATCCAGTTTGACCACATACCCATCCAGTGCCATTTTCCGCAGATAAGCGCTCAAATTCTCTGTCCCGTATTGCTGCATCTTTTGATGGATCAGCTCCAGTTCTTCTGCGGACACCCAAAACAAAACCGGAACATCCCGCTTGCGCTTTGCCATGGTTATCGCTCCGGCTCCCGTTTTTTCGGGGCGGCAGACTTATGGGCGGGCAGCTCCTGTTTGAGCTTTTGCAGGACAGAACTTTTCTGCTGTTCTTGAGCAACTTTTCGGAACTGTCTGGTGAACAGATCGGTCAAACCGGGATTGACCTGATCTACCACCAGATAGGCACAGTGGCGAGAAGCGCCGCTGTCCTCCAGCATAGGAATGGTTTTTGCCCATGCTTTATTGTCCTGAGAGATACGCCCGTCATAGTTCTTGCGCTGGATGGTATTGGCAAGAATAAACTGTACCCGTTCCGTCCCGAACTTTTCCAGCACATCTTTGACCGCCGCCTCCGTATCCAGCCGGTTCTCTGCATAGTGGGCGCTGATGGTCTGCGCAATGGCTTCTTTGCAGGCGCTGTTCGCCTGATACGAACGGTTATATTGTGCCATCTCTCCATGCTCGGACGCATAGGCGGCAGAATGGGGGTAGAGAGGGGCGGTTCGTAATTCTTCCTGCGCCTTGCACACATCATCGGCACGGTTCTCAATACTGTCCCGGATCACATCCATATAGCCGGTCTCCAGCTTTTCAAAATAGCGGTACACATCCGCCAATGGAGAGGGAGATTCCAAAAGTGCCTTGGCCTGGGCGTCGGTCAGCTCCAGCTCCTCCATCGCCATCACAATATCCTCACGGACAGTATATTCATAGGTGTGGTGCAGGATTTCTTCCGGGGGCTGGCTTTTCAGCCAGTCCCGGAACTTATCCTGTTCGGCAGCCATCTTTTCATAAAGGGCTGTATTCAGATCGTTAGTATTCATGTTATCGCACCTCCTCATGCTGTTTTGGTTTCTTGTCTGTACTGCGGGGTTGCACCGGGCGTTTTAGGTTATCCAGCACCGAAGGCCGTGTGCTTTTGGCAACAACAGACTCGGTGTGTGCCTGCCCCTTTCCGTCGATGTTGAGCAGGGTATCCAGCTCCACCAGACGGGCGTTTTTGCTTCTCAGTTCTTCTTCATAAAGGAATGGCTTTCCGACTTCCTCCTTTGCGGCAGCCTGCTGCTGATAGAGGTTATCCAGCTGGGCCTTTGCCGCCTCCAGACGCTGGGGCATCTGAGCAAGGGCATTGTCGATACGGGTAAGATTTCCGCGAGGGTCTGTACCAAGGGTTGCCCGGTGGGTCATCTGTCCTTTCAGCAGGAGCGTATACTCCTGTTTCCAAGCGGAAAATTCCACGGACATGGCATACCCCCGGTAGTTGCCGATCTGCACCGGATCGGAGGTTTTAACCTCCTTGCAGGCATCCAAAAGGGCTGCACCGGCGTTCTCCTTATCGGTCAGCAGGTCTCCACGAATCTCCATACCGGCAAAGCCGTCCTCCGGGTGCGGGTGAGCTGCCAAAACCTCCAGGTCAGATTCAAAGCCCTTGATAAAGCCCTTGTGCTTTTCAATCTCCTCTGGGAAGTATTTGAGCAGCTGGTCCTCCAGACGGTACTGCTTGCTCTGGTGGTCAGCTTTCATCAGCTTCAGGCGGGATACCTCCACATCCAAATCCATACGCTCCTTGATACGGGGATCTCCGGCACACAGAGCCTTGATCTCGGCAAAACTCAGGGCGGTTTCATCCACATCATCGCAGGAGCGAACCGGACTTTTGCTGGTCATGATCTGGCTGATAAATTTCTGCTTGTTCTCCACCGTCTGCCAGAGGTATGCGTCAAAAGTTCCTTCTGTCACATAGCGGTACACATGGACAAGGGGGTTCTGGTTGCCCTGGCGCTCGATACGGCCCTTGCGCTGGGCAAGGTCTCCCGGTCTCCACGGACAGTCCAGGTCATGAAGTGCCACCAGACGGTCCTGCACATTGGTGCCTGCGCCCATCTTGGCGGTGCTGCCCAAAAGGACACGAACCTGACCGGTACGGACTTTAGAGAACAGCTCCTTTTTCCGCACTTCGGTATTGGCTTCATGGATAAAAGCGATCTGGTCGGCAGGCATCCCCTGGGCAATGAGTTTCTGACGAATATCGTCATATACCGTAAAGACCGGTTCCTGCTCCGGCAGAGGCACAGCGCCTTCCAGTGCGTGAAGCAGTGGATTATCCAGCGTTTTCGCCGCCTTGCTTACAGGAGCTTTTGCCTGCGGGGTAGAAATGTCGCAGAACACCAGCTGGGTCAGCTTGTCAGCTTTGCCGTCCCGCCAGATCTGCATGATGTTGTCCACGCACTGATTGACCTTTGTTCCGGGTTCATCCGGCAGCATCTGGTTGACGATCCTCTGGTCAAGCCCCAGCTTGCGGCCATCCGAGGTAATCTTGAGCATATTATCCTGGGACGGGTCAACGGTTCCGCTGTGTACCAGCGATGCGCGCTCCGAAAGAGCCTTGACCATTTCCTGCTGATGTTCGGTGGGTTGCGCCACGATGTTGTGGTACTCCACTTCCGGGGTAGGGAGATTTAACTGATCGGCAGTCTTAATGTCGGCCACTTCTTTGAACAGGTTCATCAGCTCAGGCAAGTTAAAGAACTTGCTGAATCTCGTTCTTGCCCGGTAGCCGGTGCCTTCCGGTGCCAGCTCCAATGCTGTGACGGTCTCCCCAAAGCGGGAAGCCCAGCAGTCGAAGTGGGTCATGTTCAGCTCTTGCAAGCGTTCATACTGAAGGTAACGCTGCATGGTGTAAAGCTCGGTCATGGAGTTGCTGACCGGGGTGCCGGTGGCGAAAATCACGCCACGGTTTCCGGTGATCTCATCCATATAGCGGCACTTGGCAAACATATCGGAGGATTTCTGCGCGTCCGATGTGGAAAGACCAGCCACATTCCGCATTTTTGTGTATAGAAACAGGTTTTTATAGTTGTGGGCCTCGTCCACAAACAAACGGTCCACACCCAGCTGCTCGAAGGTTACCACATCGTCTTTTCGCCCCTCGGCTTGCAGCTTTTCCAGTCTGGCTTCCAGAGACTTTCTGGTACGCTCCAGCTGCTTGACGGTAAAACGCTCGCCGCCGCTGGCCTGCACCTCTGCGATGCCCTCGGTGATCTCGTCGATCTGCTCATAGAGAAGCCTTTCCTGACGCTCCCGGCTGATGGGGATACGCTCAAACTGGCTGTGTCCCATGATGATGGCGTCGTAGTCACCGGTCGCAATACGGGCGCAGAACTTCTTGCGGTTATGGGTCTCAAAGTCCTTTTTGGTTGTGACTAAGATGTTGGCAGAAGGATAGAGGCGCAGAAACTCCGATGCCCACTGCTCAGTCAGGTGGTTGGGAACCACAAAGAGAGATTTCTGGCACAAGCCCAGGCGTTTGGCTTCCATCGCAGCGGCCACCATCTCAAAGGTTTTGCCTGCGCCTACTTCGTGTGCCAGCAGGGTATTTCCGCCATACAGCACATGGGCGATGGCACTTTTCTGGTGTTCCCGCAGGGTAATGGCCGGGTTCATGCCGCCAAAAGTGATATGGCTGCCATCATACTCGCGGGGACGGGTAGAGTTCATTTCTTCGTTATACTGGCGCACCAAAGTCTGGCGGCGCTCCGGGTCTCTCCAGATCCAGTCCCTAAAGGCTTCCCGGATAGCCTGCTGTTTTTGAGCAGCCAGGGTGGTCTCCTTGGCATTCAGCACGCGGCGCTCTTTTCCATCCGCGTCCTCTATGGTGTCATAGATACGGACATCCCGCAGGTTCAGACTGTCCTCCAAAATCTTATAAGCATTGGCGCGGCTGGTCCCATAGGTGGTATAAGCTGCCACATCGTTGTAGGATACGGAAGATTTCCCCTTGATCTGCCATTCAGCAGTAAAGGAAGAATAGTTGACCTCGATACTGCGCTGGAGATAAAACGGGGTGTTGAAGGTCTCGTACATAAACTGCTGGATATATTCCTTGTCGATCCAGGTGGCACCAAGGCGCACCTCGATCTCCGACGCATCCAGGTCTTGGGGCTGGGCGGCGGTAAGAGCTTCCACATTGACTGCAAAAGAAGAGTCCTGCTGTGCCGCCCGCTGCGCCTGACGCAGTTTGCGGCGTACATTGCCGGAGAGGTATTCATCAGCAGTCACATAATGGGGTGTGCCATCTTTCTCCAGCTGTCCCGGTACACGGAAGATTACGCCTTGCAGCTCTCCGGCCAGTTCTTCTTTTGTTTTTCCGGTAAGCTGGCTCATATAGTCCATATCCACGCAGGCTTTTTCCGAGATGGACACCGCCAGTGCTTCACTTGCCGTATCCACCACAGCCACCGCCTGATGGGGCTTGATGGTCCGCTTGGTGAACATATCTGCCTTGCGTTCCAGCTTTCCGTTCTCGTCGATGACTTCCAGCGCACAGAGCAGATAGTAGCTGGAATCATCGGCAAAGGCCAGCCGGTTCGCCCGGTCATTGATAAGACCATATTTTGCGGAAAAGCTGTCATAGAGCCGGTTCAGTTCAGCCTGTTTATCCTGGATGGCGCTGTCCGGTGTGGCGGCGTCCATTTGGAGATCAATGAGCTGCTGGACACATTCCCGCAGGCCCACCAGCCTTTCACGCGGGCCTCGGCGGTGGAGTTCAGGTCTGGGCGCACCATGCGGCTGTTTTCACGGAAATACACAGTGCCGTCCACAACGGTGTAGGAGTAATTTTTCACATTGGGGTCGGCGGGAATGGAGGTGTCGATGGCTTCGCCCTCACCCAGCTCCGGCAGCTCGGCTTCCTGGTAGGTGCCGCGAATGTACTTCACGGCATCATGCAGCTGATCGGCAAGCTCCAGCCCCTCAATGGGATTCACGGTGTAGTCCATGCCATGGGCGGTGCTTTCCGGCTCCTGTCGGCCCAGCACCATTTCCGGGTGGTCCAGGAAATAGCGGTTGATGGCAAAACCGTCCTCCGTCTGTCCGGTCTGGGTCCATTCCGGCACGATGTCCAGCGGGCGGTCCCGCTTTTGGAGGAAGATGATGTCCGATACCACCTCGGCACCGGCATTCTTTTTGAACGCGTCATTCGGCAGACGGATAGCTCCCAGCAGCTCAGCACGCTGGGCAAGATAGCGGCGCACGGTGGAATCCTTGGCGTCCATAGTATAGCGGGAGGTTACAAAAGCCACCACGCCGCCGGGACGCACCTGGTCCAGTGCTTTGGCAAAAAAGTAGTTGTGAATACTGAAACTCAGCTTGTTGTAGGCTTTGTCATTGACCTGATACTGACCGAAAGGTACATTGCCGATGGCAAGGTCAAAGAAGTCACGCCTATCGGTGGTCTCAAAGCCGCCTACTGTGATGTCCGCCTTGGGATAGAGCTGCTTTGCGATGCGCCCGGAAACAGGGTCCAGCTCCACGCCGTACAGACGGCTGTTTCGCATTTTCTCCGGCAGCATACCAAAGAAATTGCCCACACCCATAGACGGCTCCAGAATATTTCCGGTCTCAAATCCCATACGGTCCACCGCTTCATAGATGGCCTGAATGACCGTAGGGCTGGTGTAATGGGCGTTGAGGGTAGAGCTTCTGGCGGCGGCATATTCCTCCGGGGTCAGCAGTTCTTTTAGCTGGGCATACTCTAAAGCCCATGCCGGTTTCTCCGGGTCAAACGCATCAGAGAGACCGCCCCAGCCCACATATCGAGAAAGAACCTCCTGCTGTTCGGGGCTTGCCTGCTGTCCGGCAACTTCCAGTTCTTTCAGTAAACGAATCGCATTGACATTTGCCTGGAACTTGGCTTTCGGACCGCCTTCGCCCAAATGCTCATCGGTAATGCGGAAGTTTTTTGCATTGCGGCGCAGGTTAGCCTTGTATTCCTCATAGGAGGCTTCCTCGGCAGCTTTGGCATTGGAGAAGGTCTCCCACTGGCCATTGACCTGAATGGAAACCGGGTGTTCGTCCAGCACTTCCTCAAAGGTTTTCTCCGGCTCAGTCACAGGGGCTGGTGGCTCTGGCTCCTCGATATGCAGTCGTTCCACCACCACATCATAAGGCAGATTGTTCTTATCGCCCGGATAGACGGCCATGGTCTCGGAATGGAAGGTCGGGGATTCGGTAGCCGATTGGGGCTGTTCCTGTCCAAAGCCGTCCTGCTGACGGGCATACATCCCGCGCAGCAAAGGCGCAACCTCATCCCAGCGGAAATACAGCACAGCCAGACGCTTTTCCTCTGCATCCATGACTTCCAGCTCCATGCCCTGTGCCGTGGTACGGTAATCGGCAATATCGCCGGTCTCCAGATTCAGTGTCTCGATCTCACCGGAATAGGCTCTGCTCAGCCAGTAGGCGATCTCGCTGTTGCTCCTGCCGGATTGCAGCAGCGTGGAAATCTGCTTTTTATCCGCTTCATCCATCAGTCCATGAGCCAATACATCCCGCAAGTCCTGATCTGCCTTGTCCGGGTCAATAGGAAGAAACTCGGTATAGTAAGCATTGCGGCGGTCTGCCCGAAGCAGCTGCTCGAACTGTTCTTTGCGCTCTGCCCGGTAGATGGGATATACCATCCCGGTGGGCAGAAGCTGTACGGTGTCCTCCCGCAGCTCGGTGATCTGATAGGCGTCATCCTCGATATACACGGTATCGCCCACGGCATAGACCGGGGCGGCTGGGTCATAGGAGGTTCTTTGCAAAATTGGGCGACGAACTGCGTCATATTCCTCATCGGAAATGGAAACTTCGGAAGTCTGCTCTATCTCGGCATCTGCGATCTGCTCGGCATCTGACATCACCTGTTGGATAAACGGGGCATTGTCCAGTTTTTCCGGGTCTGCCACCTGTCCGTTGACGATCCCTCTTTCTTCCAGAGCTTCCCGGATGGCGATTGGGTCGATGTCGTCAAAACGGTCCTGTTCTTCTTCGGTATAGAACCGGTCCTCCTGAATGAGCTGGGCAAGCCTGCGCTGTACCTTCGGCCAGGGCAGCTGCGTTTCCTCCGGGCTGCCGGCACGGACAACAAACAGGCTGTTGCTGTTACTGCCGCCGTATTCCTGAGCCAGCCATGCGGCGGTATCTTTTTCTCTTGCATGGTCTTTCATATAGCGGACAACAGCGTGTTTACTCTCAATATTGCCGTTCCATGCACAAAGGGCGGTATCAATATCCTCCTGAGAAAGAGGGCGCAGAAGCTCATGGAGCTTTGGATAGGTCTCGTCGATCACTTCCCGGTGCAGACACTGACGGAACTCCGGCACATCGGAATAGAGCCGAATCAGCTCCATATCCTTAGAGCCAAGAACCGCACGGCGCACAGCGGCATTGCCCTCGATGACAGCATTTTCACGGTCGGAATGACCGCAGGCATTTCGATATGCCACATCCTCAGATATGGCGGCAGTCACCACAGGCTTATACTGCTCAAACTGCTCCCGAAGGGTAGGCTTTGGCGTTTCTTCCTCTATCTCCGGCTGCTGGGCATGAATGGCATCTTCTTCTGCCAGATCCTTTTCAGCCTGGATCTTGTCATACTGCGCTTGTTCCTGTTCGGTAAGATAGCGGCCTTTCTGGACAAGTGAAGTAATGCGCTTGGCAACCTTTTCCCAGTTCAAGTGAACATCCGGGCAGTCCTGCTTTTTATAGTGCAGTCCTTTCCCATCGTGATCTTCGCCGCTGTGTGTTGCGCCGGACAGGGCATGAGAGCGTCCGCCAATGCCATACTCGTCTTTAAGGAATCTCACTTTTTCCTTATCCGTATGGTTTTCCATGAAGAACGCATAGATACGGCCCTTTCCTCCGGCAAAACTGCTGCCGCCGGTCATGGCGGCGTCGATCTCATCCTCGGTAATGAAATGCTGGACGGTTGGCACTTGGGAAAGGTCCGAAGAAAAAGTTCTGCGTGGCAGGTCAAGATCCTTCAGGTTCTCCCAAATTTCCCTTGGCCTATGGTAATGAAAGCGCAACAGGTCACGGTCCTGCTGATAGGCAGTCCAGAAGGCGGCGTATTCTTCCTTGAGGGTCTGGCGGAAAGCCGGGTCACTCAGCTGCTCGGCAAGCCATGCAGTTTCTTCCGGGAACCCGGTTCTCTGAATACCGGACAGACAGGACAGATACCCGGAATCTCTGGCTTTATCGCTGAAATCGTGGTACAGATGCCAAAGTTTTTCTGCAAGGAGGGAGCGTTCATAGCCTGCCGCTTCTGCAAGCTCCACATTGGAGGCAAACTGGCCACTTTCCAAAAGTTCCCCGATGCGCTCTGCGGCACTCTCCCAGGAAATGACCTGGGCAGACCTGTCATAACGGACAGACTTCCCGTGGGAAAGATGGATGCCATCCTCGGCATACCATACGCTCACGCTGCCAAGGCCGTTGCCGCCGTGGTACAGCGTTTTCAGTATCTCGGCAATCTCAGCGGTGGTTTTCTGCTTTTCAAATGCTGCAACCACACGCTCCCTCTGACGATCTGTATTGCCTCCCAAACGCAGCACATGGTCAATATCATTTTGGGCAAAAGAAAAAGCAGAGGATGTATGCGCTACATTCTCTGCTTCATCTATGGATTGGATCTGCTCCGCTTCGGAGAGGAACAGGTTTAGGGTCAGCTGTTGATAAGCTCCGCCATCAGGATCTCCTCTGCCTGGGCTTTGCAGGTGTTCATCAGGCCCACCCACTTCATGGGATCGCTGGCTTTCAGTTCCTCGGTGGCTCCCGCTTCCTTCGCCAGCTGGAGCATCATCTGTTCCAGTCTGCTCTGGGCGGTCTCGTCGATCTCGATGAGGTGCGGGTACAGCTTCTCGCTCAGCAACATCTGGTTGTAGAGGATGGGACGGTGTTCCTTCAGGTAGGTTTTCCTCATCCTGCCGTACTTGCCCAGGGGTTTCTCCGGCTGCTGGCTCAGCTTCAGGTCGGGAATCTGATAGTCTCCGTTCTGGATGTAGGTCATGGGATTGTTCATCTTGCTTGCTCCTTTCTTGGTTGGCTTCGCGCTCTGCATTTCGGACGGTAACGCCGATCTGCCGCAGCACCTGCTGGTTGATCTGGCTGATCGCTGTTCCCAGCGCCCCGATGGTGGACGGGGTGTTGAAATCAAAGATCGCCATGAAATCTTCGTGGTCGAAGTAGCGTTCCGGCTCCAGTCCACAGCGGGACATCAAAGCGTAAGTGATGCTGACGGTGGCGGCTGCCTTGAACTGCACTCCGATGTTATACTCATCATATTCCTCCAAAAAGGAACCGTCAACGATATAGAAGAAGTCCTGCTGATGCTCCGTCCAGTATTCCTCGGCCAGTTTTCCGGCTACCTCCGTGAGCTGTCCGGCAAGATCCTCACCGGAAACATCATAGGTGCGCTCCAGCATGGCCTGCACGGAATCCAGATAGCGCTCCTCCAACTGCCACAGCCAGGGAGTGCGGGAATGTTCACGGGTTCCGGTGTCGGAAATGTCAAAGACATAACGCAGGCGAGGTCTGTCCCCGGAATCATCCACCAGAGCGATTCCCTTGGAACCGCGCCTTACATAACGGCCCATCTTTTCATTCCACAAATCGTACTCCGCACAGGCGGTGGCGTCCGGTCGCTGGGCATAGATCATCAGCTGCTCATGGAACGGGTACTTGTAAAGGCGGGAAGCAGTAGTGAGAAACCCTGCCCATTCCTGCCAGCTCCCCGTGAGCTGTGTTGCCACTTTGTCCGCCATCTGTGCATATAGTTCAGCTTTGGTTGGCATAGTGTTCTGTCCTCCTTTCAGTTTTGGGGTAAAAAGGTGGGGTGGCAGATCGCCACCCCATCCCTGCGGTTATGTTGTTTACTGGTCAAAATCCGGGTACAGCTCCAGTTCGGCAAACTTCTCATCGGTCATCGCACAGAGCTTCGTAAGGGCGCTGTCGGTCAACTCTCTCAGCTCTGTTTCCTCCGGCGAAAGCTCGCCGCGCATCTCACGCAGACTGTCAATCAGCCCGGTGCGGCTGCCGGTATTGTAAATGCACATCAGGTTCATTTCCTCAAAAGTAAAGTTTCCCATATCAAATCTCCCTTTCCGCACTCTTTTTGGGTGCTGTCCTTTTGTGTTCTGTCTTGGGCTGGCCTTTCAGCTGCTCCATGACGGACTTTTTCTTTTCCCGTTCCTCCCGATGGGTGGCGGCTGCCAACTCCATCAGGGAAATGGGCTGACCGCTTCGGGCCTGCTGTTCCAGCTCTGCCACCGTGGGTTCTTTTGCGCCATTGTTGATGATACCGTCAATCATGCCGTAATCGTCCTCCAGCATCATTTCCGCATTTTTCAGCGGGTTTTCTGGCAGGAATCCGGGGATCTGGGTAAAACCAACACTGTCACAGTAATGACAGGATACCTTACCGTCCTGTCTGATCGCAACGATGTCGCTGACGCTCATGGAGGGACTGTGAAAGTCCACGGGCTTTTCCAGATTGAATTGCTGATAGAGTTTTTCCAGCTGCTCCGGCACAGTGCCAGACTCCCTCAGAGGAGCTGTGTAAATGAGGTCATAATTGCTGCGGTCTATGGAAATGTTATGGGACTTTAACCAGTCCAGATTCATAAAGCGCACATTCTGCGGATCGTCACGACTTACCTGATAGATGGCAAAGCAATCTCTGTTCTGGGAGAGAAATGCCTGTTCGCGTTCCCGCTGATGTTCCTGACGCTCCATGACCTTTTCGTGGAACTGAGGGCTTTTCTCCCATTCCTCATGGTCCACACCGAAAAGACCGCCATGATCCATGATTTCCTGCGGGTCAAACACCATGCTCTCCGTATTGTCCTCATACAGCACATAGACGGTCAAACCGGCGGCATCCAGTTCCAGCGCCCGTTCTCTGGTAACAGGGAGCATCCCATCATAGGTGTAGCCATATTCCTGCATATCCGGTGTGGATACCTGCTCATCCGGCATGGGGTATTCATCCAGTGCCTGCTCCTGCGCTTCCGGCAGCTGGGAAGAGGCAGTCATCTGACTGGTCTCTGCCTGCATCTGCTGATAGGCCGCTTCCTGCAAGGTCTCAACCATAGACAAGGGAGCGCGTCTGAGCGAAGTGCTGTCCAGATCGTTATCATCACAAATCTGGAGAACTGCCTTCATGCAGGAAAGCTCCGACATATCCAGCTGACCACCATCCAGCTCTTTCATGGACGCAGCATCGTAAAGAGTGTAGTCCCATCCGCTGTCACAAGGTTGGATATGAAGATAGGTAGTATCGTTGATCAGAAACAAAGCCTCCTGCTGGTTGGCATCCGCCCCCAGTACCTCCATTTCCGGCATGGTCGCAGCCAGTTCCTTTACCGCTTTCTGTACCAGCGGATTGTCACGGTAATAGTCGATTGCCTGAATAGTGTCCAGGTCAATGGTCTGCTCGGTCAAAATCGGAAACGGTCCTTCATAGTCGCTTCCGTCTTTCAGCTCAAAACCAATTCCTTTGATCCCGTTCATTCGCTCTGCCGGAATTTCCTGATAGATGCGGACCGCCTCCTCCAAAGACAGGTTATCGTGGTATTCTCCGAGGTTTGGAAACTCCATGCACTCTGCCACATAGTAAGTCAGATTGCCGGTTGGCTGCTCTATCGGGGCGGTTTCCGGCTCTGCCTTTGCATGGGGATCAATCCCACGCTCTTTGCAGATTTCCTTATAGTGGCGCTCAATGTCAGAGATCAAAGTGCCGGAGGTCTTATTGATGGTCTCCAAACTGGCTCTCAGCTCTTTCAGTTCCTTGCCCTGACTCCAGCTTGCAATATAGCCGAAGCTGTTTTCTCCGGTCTCAATGCCAAAATATTTGCAGACCGCATAGGAGATGCTTTCAGCCTCCACTTCCTCCGTGTGGCGGTCTTTCCTCTGTTCTTGCAAAAACTGGGTGAGGGTAGAAAAGCCGCCAACAAAATTCAGCCCTTCTTCCTCGGTCAGCATCAGGCGTCCATCTTCCGCCAGCTCCAGCGGCTCTGTCAGCAGAACGGAACCTGCATGGTTTACAACCACTTGTTCTTCTACACAGACCGGCTCTCCGGGGTCGTAGTCAGAACCGCGCAGGTCATAGCAATAAACGCCCTCCGGCAGATTATCACGGACAATCCGCCCATTGGAGAACAGACCGGGTTTATCAAACAGCTCGATCTCCTGATATTGCTCGTCATTGGCAATCTGAATCTTTTTCTGATTGTGGAGCTTGCTGTGGGCAATCTCGTGTACTGTGGCCGAAACCGTCTGCACCTCACTCATGCCCTGGCGAATGGCGATTTTCTGATGATCGGCAGAAAAATAGCCGTCCGTATCGGCGGCCATTGCTTCAAAAGTGATCGGCACCGGCGCACTGCGGCGCAGAGCCTCCATGAATGCCTCATAATTTGGCACATTGCCGGAAAGGGAGGAAGCAAGCTCAGGCAAAGGTTTCCCGTCGGTCTGGCTCACATCAAAGACCTTGACCGGGCGAAACATGGGGATCTCGATTTCTTTTTCCTCTGTGACGATCTTTCCGTCTTTATCCAAAATCGGAGCCTTGGTATCCGGGTCCAGTTTCTGCTCCTCGATTTTCTTCTTATATGGTGTGGGAGCAATGATGGTAATGCCATGCTCGCCCTTTTTTACATGACGCTCAAACTGGTCTTTCCACTTATTGTATCCGGCTACCAATGTAGCGTCCGGCTTCTGCATATAGATGAGCATGGTGTTGTTTACCGAATAGCGGTGGAAGCGGGACATGACGGACAGATAGCGCATATACTTTTCACTCTCAAACAGTTCCTTGATCCCCTGCTCGATGCCATCTGTGATTTCTCTTAGCCGCTCTCGGTTGGTGGGTTTGTTCTCAGCCATGATTTTCAATCTCCTTTCCAAATGTGTGATTTCTGCTGTGTGTTCTGCAATCCATGCCTTTTGTTCTTCTTCACTTTCATAAAGAAAAAGGTCCAACAGGTACTCTACATAGGTTTTCTTCTGGATTGCTTCCACAAAACGGGGGTGCGGTTCTTCCTCCGGTGTCCGGGGAGAATTGTCGGCCTCCCATTTTTTCAGCAGATAGTAGTAATCGGACAGTACGCGATAACACCGCTGCCGGTCCTCCCGAAACTTTTGTGCCTCTGTTTTCTGCCGGACATATCTCCTACGGGGAGGGGCCTGACTGTCATAGATCAGGCCAAAGTCCTGTGCCAGTTTCTCCGCCGCTTCTTTTGGGGAGAGGTCAAAGAGCTTTGCGGTAAAGTCGATCACATCCCCATCTTCACCGCAGCCAAAGCAGTGGAATCGCTGGTCTACCTTCATGCTGGGGTTCTTATCATCGTGAAAAGGACAGCAGGCCATGCCATTTCGCCTGACTTTTATCCCATAAAGCTCTGCCGCTTCTCTGGTGCTGACTGACAGCTTGACTGCTTCAAATACATTCTCTGCCATGTGCCTTTAACTGCTGGACTTTCGCATAGGAGGCTGGTATCCGGCAGCTTTCGCACGCTCACTGGCAGCTTTGCGGCGTTCTGCGCTATATGGCTCCCTGACTGATACACACCGCTTGGGGACGGTAAAGTTATGGGCGTCCTTTCGGGTGATCTGGTCGGGGTGCTTTTTTGCCAGCAGATCCAGCTTCTCCATCAGACGGGGATCATGGGTATAGATCTCAGCCATTGGTTCTGCCTGATTATAGAGAAGAATGGTTTCCCGTTCCACTAAAGAGAGCTTCATCGGCTACCTCCTTTCCGCTGGTCAAATTCCAGCTTGAAGTTGGCGTACTGTCCATCGTCCTCCAAAACCACAGTGGCATCGTAGGTCTTTCCGGTTTTCTCCGAATATAGGCCCGTCACACGGACACGGCCATCGTTAAGCAGTGCAGACACCACAGCCTTAGTCGGCTGTTTTTTCTTGGCAGCCCACCATTTGTTGTTTTTCCAGATTGCAAATCTGCAAGAATCATTCTGACAGAAGAAGCCTTTTTGCAGTTCTGCAACCTCCCCGCCGCAGCGAGGGCATTTGCCCACCACCTCACGAGGCGGAGTGAACAGGTACTCCGTTCCCTTGATGACCTGATAAGTCCCCACCAGGTCTTTCAGCATGGTGCTGATCCCGTCCAAAAACTCCTCCGGGGCAAGCTGCCCGCGCTCGATCTCGCCCAGGCGGTACTCCCACTCGGCAGTCAAAAGCGGCGATTGCAGTTGTTCCGGCAGAACGGTGATCAGGGAAACTGCATCATGGGAAGGGAGAAGCTGCACTGTTTTCCTGCTCTTTTTTCGTTCCAGAAAACCGGCAGATACCA
Organism: Firmicutes bacterium AM31-12AC; assembly: GCA_003480425.1. Taxonomy (GTDB): domain Bacteria; phylum Bacillota; class Clostridia; order Lachnospirales; family Lachnospiraceae; genus Schaedlerella; species Schaedlerella hominis. The sequence continues at coordinate 33,999 of QUJA01000015.1, read as the reverse complement.
GCTTTTCCAAAATACCGGCACGGGTGGCCGGTGTCCCCAGACCTTTTCGTTCGGCATCCTCCGGCATATCCTCTTTTCCGGCAGTCTCCATCGCGGACAACAGGGTGTCCTCCGTAAAGTGCTGGGGCGGACTGCTTTTGCCTTCTTTGACGATTGCAGCAGCAACCGAAAGGATCTGTCCTTCGGTCAGCTCCGGCAGGGCTTTCTCTGCGCCCTCTTTTTTCGGCTCTGCATCCTTCATTTTGGCACGGTAGGCGTCCTCCAGTGCTTTCCATCCGGGGTGCTTCACCGTTTTTCCTTTGGCAGTAAACTTCCTACCGGCACACGTTGCAATCACAACGGTTTCCGAATAGATATGGGGCTGGGCCACGGCACACAGCAGACGCAGGGCCACCAGCTCCAGCACCGCTTTTTCTCCCGCAGGAAGGGCAGAAAGGTCTGCATCCTTGAGATTTCTGGTAGGGATTACTGCGTGGTGGTCGGTTACTTTCTTGTCGTTGATGACCGTCTGCGGATCACAGGTAATGGCGATCCCTTTGCGAAATGGCATAGCATTGGCAACCAGATTCACCAGCACCGGCAGGCTGTCTGCCATATCACCGGTCAGATAGCGGCTGTCAGTACGGGGATAGGTGCAGAGCTTCTTTTCATACAGGCTTTGCAGATAGTCCAGGGTCTGCTGGGCTGTAAATCCAAGCAGGCGGTTGGCATCTCTTTGCAGAGTAGTCAGGTCATAGAGGGCAGGCAGCTTTTCGGATTTTTCCTTGCACTCCACTTTTTTGATTGTGACAGCTGCACCCTGACAGGCTTCTTTCAGCTGCTCTGCGCTTGCTCGGTCACTCATGCGCTCCCCGGATACGGTAAGACCGGGCAGCTCCAGCGCCACGGTATAAAAGGGAACCTGCTTAAAGGTGTCGATCTCAGCTTCTCGCTGAACAATCAGTGCCAGCGTTGGGGACATCACGCGCCCGATGTTGAGGGTGCGGTGGTACAGCACGGAAAAAAGCCTTGTGGCATTGATCCCCACCAGCCAGTCGGCCTTGGCACGGCAGAGAGCAGCATCCCGAAGTCCATCATAATCTACACCTGGGCGCAGGTTTGCAAAGCCCTCCCTTATGGCGGAGTCCTCCATCGAAGAAATCCAGAGCCTTTTCATCGGCTTTTGGCAGCCTGCCAGCTCATAGACGCTGCGGAAGATCAGCTCGCCCTCGCGTCCGGCATCACAGGCATTTACTACCTCCGTCACATCCGGGGCGTTCATCAGCTTTTTGAGAATATCAAACTGCTTTTTCTTGTCCTTTCCCACCACCATCTGCCAATGCTCCGGCAGGATAGGCAGGTCATCATATCGCCACTTGGCATACTTGGAGTCATAGCTGTCTGCATCCGCAAGACCGGCCAGGTGGCCCACGCACCAGCTGACACGCCAGCCGTTACCCTCCAGATACCCATCCTTACGAGCAGTTGCACCGATTACCGTAGCCAGACTTTGTGCAACCGATGGTTTTTCAGCAATCACTAAATTCATAATCTTCAGCCTCCCATTCTTCCCGCACAGGCGTGTGCAGTTTTTTCTCTATGCTGTTTTCCTCATCCAGTAGCAGGTTATAACCAAACCGGTAGTCATAGCGGTACAGTTTCCCCAGCAGGTCATTGATGATGATACGGCAAGCCAAAATGACACGGGTTTTATCCACCTGCATCAGCTGGTAGCGTTGATAATTGCTGTAATATTCTTCGTGACGGCGGGTATTGCAGGCGGCATCTTCAAGTAAACTATCTACTGCATCCTGACAACCATCTTCTTTTTCCCCTTCCATGCAGTTCAGAAGTTCCATCATCAAAGGAAAGCTCTGTTCATCCATAGGAGCTTCTGCTGCAAGAAAACCGATCAGAGCGGATAAGAGCAGATGAGCCGCCGTCTGTTCTTGTTCCGTCAAAACGGCCATTGTTTTCTCCGCATTTGGCAGGATCTTTTCTTCCACAAAATCTGCCGCGTCACCGGAATAAAGCTGACGGATAGAATCTATGGACAATGAAACTGTCATGGTATCTAAGGAGAAATCAAAGGGGTCATCTTGCTTTGGCTTTCTCCAAAGTTTGTTTAACATGGTAGAAAGAATGTCGCCGCCAAAATACACAGCAATCACAAGCAGGTCAAAAACAGCAATCAGCTTGATAAATATAATCAGAACACTCATTTTTTTCGTTTCCTTTCTTTGAGCCAGCGTTCCATCTCACGATGGCAGATACCTACGCAGGGACTTCCATAACTCCCGCAACCATAGCAGGGGTGGTTGTGGGATAAAGAATGAGGACGGGAAGTTTTCCTCCCGCCCTCCGGCCTGCGTGTCATCATGCGTTCATAGGGACTGTCTGTGAAACGGGTCATTTCACGCTGTCCTCGTCATCTTCTTCTGTGCTGCCCCCATCAGCGTCCGGTTCGTCCGACTCCTCATCCTCGGTTTCCCATTCCTCGGAATCCTCCTCGCCATAATCATAATCGTCCAGACTGTCATTGCCCTTGGTCTTAGGTTTATTCTTCATGAGCTTCATGTAGGCAAATACGCCACCGCCGCCCAGCAGAGCCAGCAGAAGAATCAGCGCAGCCGGATTTAGTCCGGCAGGCGTCTCTTTTTCCGGCTCCGGTGTTTCTGCCGGAGGTTCCGGTGCTTTGCCCGTACATTTACTCTTATCAGTTGCGCAGACCGGGCAAGCCGTATTGACTGCCCCTGCTTCACATTTTGTCGTGCAGCTACACACAGCAGCCGGCTCCTCTTTGACATTTTCATCTTCCATCAGTGCCATCAAATCCGCTTCATCCACCTGGTTCAGAAAGTGAACAGCAGTCTTTTTATCCTCATTAGCCCTGTCGAGCAAAATGTAAAAATAGTTGCCAGCCTTGGTAGTAACGGTAATGAGCTGCTTATTGCCACCAAAATCATCCACCAGAGCGGCATTGCCATCTGGTGTAAGTGCCGGTGCCGGTTCTGTTTCTTCCACAATCACATTGCTGTCATTGGTAGAATCCTCTGCCGGTGCCGCCGGAGCCTGTTCTGACCCCTGTGCAAAAGCAGGGATCGTAAAGCCAAATGCCACAACCATTGTCAGGCAAAAGGCGGAAAGTGTTTTGCAAATTCTTTTATTCATAAGCGGTAGCCTCCTGATTATTTGATTCCGACAGTGCTGTATCTCTGCCGTGGTTCATTCCACCGGAAAGCATAGCGTTCAGCTGTGCTGGAGTCATGCGTAACGCACGAACTATCTGAACGATCTCCAAATTTTCTGCCTCGGTTTTCTGTGCTTCCAGCGCCTTGAGCTTTTCCTGATACTCTGCGATCTTCTCGCGGACCTTTGTAATCTCCTGGTCAATGCGCTCAATTTTGTTCTTTGCCATCGTCTATCACTCCTTCTTAAAAATCTCTGTTACCAGTTCATCAGGCCGTAGCCCTTAATGCTTTGATAATTCAGGTCATAACTTTTGATCTTGCAGGCATCGCCGGAATTTCCCTCCACGGTATAAACACGGCTGCCATCCGTACCGATCACGATACCTACATGGTCTGCTGTCCCATCCAAATCCCAATCAAAGAAAATTGCATCTCCGGGAGCCAGATTGTTATAGCCTCTTGCACCCCATTGTCCATGGGACTGGAACCACGGAACGCCCTGCCACTCACAGCCTGCAAAGCGCGGTTCACTTTTTCCTGCCTGGTTATAGCACCAGGATACGAAGCAGGCGCACCACTCCACGCGGCTGTCAAAGCCATACCAGCTCCAATAAGGATAGCCGCCCACATTGCCCACCTGACGCTTGGCCAGTTCCACCAGCTGAGGATTGCCGGGGCGGGTACCGTTAATGAACTGCACACCGGACAGATCTTCCGAGCCGCTGGTATCAGGGGAGCCGCCGCCAAACAACAGCGGCTTATTGCCCATGGTCTGCCGGTAAACCTGATACATTTTCATCTGCTCCGGGGTCAGAAGCTCCGACACCACAGCGGAAATGGGCTTGCTGGCGAGTTTCACATTCAAAATGTAATACTCATAGGGGACTTCTTCTGAGGTGGTCTCGCCGGTCTCCGGGTCGGTGGAGGTCTCCGTGCGGTAGCGAATCTCCACTTCCTCAGTAAGCGTCAGCTGATACTGTGCTGCAAACACACGCGCCAGCTCTGCCTGAGCGCTCTGCCGGGTGTAACCTTGCAAAACGGCAGACAGAAATGCTGCCAGCTCATGAGGGTCATGGCCGATCATACCAAGGTCATAGCGATACTCGTCATACCCTGGGTGACTGCTTTCTATGTTGTCGATTTCCTCCTGCAACTGGGCTTCTCTGGCTGCATAATCTGCCTCCACCGCCAGCATTTCCGGGTCATCCGACGGATAGGTGGTGCCGGAGAGAACGGAACCGATGCTCTGCGCCATCATGGAGCAGGAGGACATGGTATTCATCAGCATACAGGTAATGAGGAACAAAACCCCTGCCATCAGGAAACCCTTCTTGTGGCGCATGACGAACGCCCCTGCCTGCTGTGCCTTTTCTTTTACCGTCCTTGCGGCTTTTCCTGTTTTGGATGCAGCCTGGGCAGTATTTCCAGCAGTCTGACCGGCATGTTTGGCGGCGGCATACTGCTTTTTGATGGCCTGCTTTTGCTGCCAGCGGGAAAGTGGATTGCTGGCAAACTGGGGATTTTCCTGCAAAGATTTCTGGTACAGAACATTTACATTTGCCTTTTCCAGTTGGCGCTCTGCCTGTGCTGCTTTGCGGTACGGCTTCAGCTTGTGGCTGCGATAGCCTCCCGCACCAGATAAGCGCCGGTCTCCACCGCTTCCTCGGACTTGTGGGCGCTTTCCACGCCCACATTGTCCTGTTCTGTTTCCCGGATCTCTTTGTGGAGCTTGCCCACAACCAGATGGACGGGAGCTTCCTTGACCCCTTGAGAAAGTTTGGAGGGTGGCTTTTTCTTGTCCTCAAAGGTCAGCTTCGAGGTCTTTTTTCCGGTATCCGGGTCGATGACCGTCTGCCTGACCTTTTTCTTTGGGATATTGGCCTGCGCCTTATCTGCTCTGGCCGCAGCTTTCTCCGCTTTACGGATCGGCTTTTCCAGTGCAGGGTCAGACCGTTCCTCATCAGTAAAGCGCAGGCGCGGCTCCTTATTCAAACCATTCTCCCAGCATGAGGGAGGACATCATGTAGTGCAGCTCTGCATAAATGGCCATTCCCACAGGATCGTTGAACATACAACCGGACAGGTAGGCGTAAAACTGTGCCACCACATCGGACAGGATTTTCGCTTCGGTTCCTTCCAGAACCAGACCACCCATACCTTCCTTGGCACGGATGGTGCTCCAGACCTCTGCCAGACGGAGCAGCCCCACCTGACCGGTCTCATTCAGTTCGGCTGCCTGATCTGCCGCCGTGCGGCACTCACTTACCGCATCGGCCATGACCGTAAGCAGCTGGCTGCGCTGGGCATTTACCGCCCTGTCAAAAAACATCAACGGGTTTTGATTCAAAATGTTGGGGTTCATCATCATTCATCCTCCTTTTTCAGTTCCTGGGGTTTGGTGGTCATAATGCGGTACAGCTCGGTATTCTTCGGGAAGTGGTCTACAAACGGCAGGATCGTGGAGCCATAGAACAGCAGGCCCTCGCCCTCACCGGAGTGGGTCACATAGCTAAGCTGGTGTGTGGAAATGCCCAGCTGCTTGGCAAGTATCTGACGGTCTCCGCCTGCCTGGTTGAGCATATACACGAAGTCGGAGTTTTCAAAGATGTTCTCTACCTCGCGGCTGCTCAAAAGGTCTTTGACATTCTGGGTAATACCTGTCGGAATACCGCCCCATTTACGGAATCGCTTCCAGATTTCCACCGTATAGGCAGCGGTCTGTTCCTCCTTCAAAAGCAGGTGCATCTCGTCGATATAGTAACGGGTGGACTTGTGGGCGGCACGGTTAATGGTAACACGGTTCCACACCTGATCCTGTACCACCAGCATACCGATTTTCTTAAGCTGCTTGCCCAGTTCCTTGATGTCATAGCAGACAATGCGGTTGTTGATGTCCACATTGCTCTGGTGGTTGAACACATTGAGGGAGCCGGTTACATAGATTTCAAGGGCCGTAGCGATATACTGAGCTTCCTTTTCCTCCTGTTCCCGAAGCAGGTTATACAGATCCTCCAGTATGGGCATATTCTCCGGGCGCGGGTCATTGAGGTAAGTCTGATAGACCAGACGCACACAGCGGTCGATGATGGTTTTCTGCACCGGCTGCAAGCCCTCCTTACCGCCCACGATCAGCTCACACAAGCTGAGAATAAAGTCAGACTTGAGGGACAGCGGGCTTTCATCATCCGAGTAGTCCAGGTTCAGGTCCATCGGATTGATGTAGTTGGTGGAGGTAGGCGAGATCTTGATGACCTGCCCATGCAGACGCTCCACCAGAGGTGCATACTCCGCTTCCGGGTCACAAATGATAACATCATCACTGGTAAGCAAAAAGCAGTTTGCGATTTCTCGTTTTGCGCTGAAGGACTTACCGGAACCCGGCGTACCCAAAATCAAGCCGTTGGGGTTTTTCAGCAGCTTTCGATCCACCATGATGAGATTGTTGGACAGGGCGTTGATGCCGTAGTACAGAGCTTCTTTGCCGTTCTGGAATAATTCCTGTGTGGTGAACGGTACAAAGATGGCCGTAGAACTGGTGGTCAGTCCTCGCTGGATCTCGATCTGATTGAGTCCCAGGGGCAGACAGCTCATCAGCCCTTCTTCTTGCTGGAAGTCCAGCCTGGTCAGCTGACAGTTATACTTCTGGGCAATGGAGCCTGCCTGGAAAATGTTGTTGCCAAGCTGACGGGGATTGTCCGCTGTGTTCAGCACCAGAAAGGTCAAAAGGAACATTCTCTCGTTGCGGCTCTGCAAATCCTGCAAGAGTTTTTTCGCTTCACTGCCGTATGTGGCAAGGTCAGAGGGAATGATGTCCATGTCATATCCGGCGCGGACTGCTTTTTTCTGTTCCTCAATCTTACTGCGGTCAAGGTCGGTAATCTTGCGCTTTACCGTTTTGATGGCTTTCACCTGATCCACCGACTGAATGTGCATACTCACAATGAGCGAGCTTTCCATATCCAGAAAATCAGCCAGCAGACGGTCATTCAGCTCCGGTGCGAGAATCTGCAAAAAAGAAACAGCCCCGTATTTCTTGCCCATACGGAACTGCTTGCCGGTGCGGAACTCAAAGGAGCTTGGTGCAATAAAATCCTTTGTGGACAGACCGGAAGGGGCCAGCCAGTCCCATTCAAACTGAAATGGGAGCTGTTCGTCCATGTGGAATACTGCATGAAGCTGAGAAAGCCTTTCTTTACCGTCCAGCGTTCTGGCAGCTACACCAAGACGCTTGAAGTTATTAAGTATATCGGTCTCAATACGCTCCAGACGGGGTTTGGCAGCTTTGATGCTGTCTGCGTCGATACCAAAAGTCAGGTATTTGGTCTTGATGAGACCGTTGTTACCTCTGGCCAGCTGATTTTGCAGCATTGTGGTGTATTCCTCGCGGATACTGTCAAAGGCATCCCTCTGGGGCGGGATGGAAATGGAGTTAGCAAAGGTCTCCTCCGATGCCGCAAGGTTCAAAAAAGACAGCTGGAAATGAATCGAGCTGTCAAAATAATTGAGGAAATCACACCAGCCCTCAAAGATTGCCGTCTTATCTTCGTTTTGGGAGAGCTGATAGTTGATGTCCTGAAACTGAATGGTCTTTGTGTAGTGGCTGTCCGATATGCGGCAGATTCCGTCCGGCCACATCCGTTCATAAGGGATACTGTCCTGCGCAGATTTTCCTTTTTTGTCCGTGCGGTTGGCGCGGACAATGGCCGCTTCGATCTGCTTCTTATCGGCGCGGGACAGCTTTTTCTTTGTCTTTACCGGCTGCACAGTTTTTTCCTCGGTTTTCCCGAACATCCGATGCAGCCATTTTTTTATTGCGGTGAACAATGTCATACACCTCCTTATCGAGCATTTCCTGCCGCTTTAATACGGCATAAAAGTTATTGGTCTGGTAGGGACGCTGCTTGGGACGGATCACAGCTACTTTGAGAATGTTGCCCACGATCTTTTCCAGGGGCTGTCCATGCTTTTCGTACATAGCCATCATAAAGAATGGCAGCATAACCAGCATCATACACATAGCCGCTACACTGTTTCCGGTAGGTTTTCTGAGCAAAAAGAAAAGCGGTACGCCAATAAGCGCTCCGCCCGTGAAGCAGATAAGCTGCCGCTTGGTCAGATTGAACATGACCTTTGTTTTGACTTTTGTTAAGTCCTTGGGTACGGGTACATAAGCCAATGTGGAAACCTCCTTCCGTTTTAGTGCGCCTGAAAGACTGATTTGGCGAGACTGCCGGTTTTGAACAGCGTAAAACATAGCAGTACGGTGTAGCCCACGCAGCTCCAGATTGCCATGATGATGTCATCTTCCAGAGCGATGTTCTGCACCAGCACAGCATAAATTGCCACGCAGACGATAATGAGAAACGCCTGAAAGCCCAGCGCCAGCAGGGATCGGAGGTAATTCTGGCCCATACCGCCCCATTCTTTACCCATCATTGCAGCCATTGGAACGGGAGCCACCGAAGTCACAAGGTAGATTTCGATCATACGGCCATAAATAACGATAAAGATACAGATATATAACGCCCACATAGTAATGCCAATAAAGAGGGATTGGAACCACAGTCCGAACAGCGGTCCCAGATCCATTTCCATCAGCCTCGGTTCCAGATCGGTCATAACTGAGGAAATGTCAATGGACGCATCCGAATTGATAACCCCTGCCGCCTGCGCCACTACGCTCTGCGCCATATCAAAGACGCCCATCACGATATTCCATGTGTTTGTGACAATGAGGATGGCAGCGGCTGATTTGAACACCCACTTGAAAATCATCCAGGTGTCCACATCATGCAGGTTGTTCTTGTCTGCGATCATCTGGATCAGGTCTACGGTCATCACGATAGCCAGGATCACGCCTGCAATCGGCACCATGATGGAGTTGGACAGATTCTCAATCATGCTGAAAATATTGCCATTCCATCCCTGTGGGGTCTGGCCTACCTGTACGGATATATCCGCGACCTGCTGATTTACACTGTCAAACATCCCCGAAAGGTTGCTCATAATGCCGCCCACCAGCATTTCTTTCAGCCAATTTGTCAGGGCTTCAAGTAAGAAATCCATACGGTGTCAACCTCCTTTCCGCCGCCCCCGCAAAACTGCGGGAGCGGCAAGGATTTCATACGGAGACGCTTAGACAGAGAAAAGCCCGGAGAGCAGAGGTACAAGGACCATGCCTACCACGGCTACACCAGCACCGGCCATGAGCTGCTTCATGCCCTGGCTCTTTACTGATGTGCGATAAAGAAGTAATAGAAGTGTAAAAAATTTTGCCGTTCCTATCCGGCACTTGCGCATTGTGTCGGACAGGTCGGGCGGTTATTCGGGCAAGTCCACCTTGCCAACAAAAGAATAATAAATCTCAATGTCCTGCCTACGGGTCTTGTTCTCGTCATAGCTGCACTCATGCACAACAATTTTCTCTACAAACTCCCGCAGCAGAGTAGGGTAAGTTCTTCAAAGCTGGTATGCCGCCGGACAACATTCATAAACTTTTCTGCGTTCACGGTGGCTTCCTGTGCTTTGGAAAGCTCCGCTTGGATAGCGGCGGCTTTTTCTTTCAGTTCCCGTTGCTCTGCTTCATAGTCTGCCGACAGCTCTGTGAAACGCTCGTCTGATATGCGCCCGGTCACGCTGTCCTCATACAGCCGCTTGAAGATAGCGGATAACTCGGCTATGCGTTTCTCGGCGGCTTCCAGTTCCTTTTTCTTGGCGGCGTTCCTGCGCTTACCCCCGTCCTCGTTCTGCTCAATCAAGAGCTTCATAAACCGGGCTTCATGCTTTGCCGCATAGCTGGTCACTTTCCGCAGATTGGAGAGTACACCAGCAGTCAAGAGGTCGGTGCGGATAAAGTGCGCCGTACAGTCATGGGTGCGTTTCTTGTAGTTGCCGCAGATATAACAGTCCTGCTTGCGCTTGTCTGTCTGGTATCGCTGCTGATACATGACGCTGCCGCAGTCCGCACAGAACAGTATGCCGGAGAACAAGCCCACTTCATCATAGCGGTTGGGGCGTTTGCGCTGCTTGCGAAGCTCCTGCACCCGTTCCCATGTTTGCGTGTCTATGATAGGCTCGTGGTGGTTCTCGAAAATCACTTGCTTTTCCGGGGAATTTTCTACACTGTGCTTGACTTTGTAAGAAAGTTTTTCTGTCTTGAAGTTTACCAGACAGCCCGTGTATTCCCGGTTTTCAAGGATATGCACAACGGTATTGGTCGCCCACTTGCACTCATAGCCGGGGTGGTAGCGGCGGGTGCTGCCCGTCCTGCGGTATTCCAGCGTTCCCGGCGTGGGGATTTGCTGCTCTGTGAGCATACGGGCTATCTTGGTCGGACCATTCCCGGCAAGGCAGAAATTGTATATCTGCTTGACTACGGGTGCAGCTTCCTCGTCAATGATGAAATTTTCGTCCTCGTCCATGAGGTAGCCATACACAGGCTTGCTTGTGATAGGCTTGCCACTCATGCCTTTTGAGCGTTTCACTGCTTTGATTTTCTTGCTCGTATCTCTCACCAGCCATTCGTTAAAGATATTCCGCAGCGGGGCAAAATCATTGTCGCCCTGTGCGCTGTCCACTCCGTCATTGATAGCGATGAAGCGGACACCTTTCTGTGGGAAAATCATTTCCGTGTACATTCCCACTTGCAGGTAGTTTCGCCCTAACCTCGACATATCCTTTACGATAACTGTCCCGACTTTTCCGGCTTCAATGTCCGCAAGCATGGCTTGAAAACCGGGTCTTTGAAAGTTCGCACCAGAATAACCGTCGTCCGTGTACCAGCGCAGATTGGAAAAGCCGTTCTGCTTTGCATAGGTTTCAAGGATACGCTTCTGATTGGAAATGGAATTGCTCTCGCCTTGCAGCTCGTCCTCATGGGAAAGTCTTGGGTAAAGGGCGGTAATTGGTTGTTGGTTGGTCTGTCTTAACATAAAATCCTCCGTTTCCGACAGCCAGCCCCACTATTCCGTACCTTGATTGTACCACATGGGGCGGCTGTCTGTATAGCAGCAAAAGCGTCAAATCTGCTTCTTTATGGTCGGTCAAATCGCCGTTTTTTGTGTAGCAGCTTCCGCTTCCAGCACTTTCATCATCTTGTCGGCTGCGGTGTCGGTTGCGCCCTGCTTGAAGAAGCCGGAAACGGTAAGGACGGAGTTGCCCATGCGGATTTCCGTTACACAGTCCGGGCGGCGGTCTGTTTTGGTGGTGCTTGTCTGTTTGGTTTCTGTCATAGGCTCTCCTTTCGCTGCTTCATCAGTTGCTTTAATCGTTCCAGCTTTTCCTGTGCGGTTTCCTTTCGGAAGTTGCTACCCGTGAAGCGGACGGGGGCGCACATGGAAGTCAGCCTGTCATAGATACGGGCGTGGGGCGTGTCCTGCGGGTGCTGCAATTCCTCCAGCGTGAGGTTGGTCGTGGCGATCAGCGGCTTGCCGCTTCGGTAACGGCTGTCAATCACGCTATAAACCTGTTCCAGCCCGTATTCTGTCCCTCGCTCCATACCGAAATCATCAAGTATCAGCAGGGGGTAGCTGCAAAGGCGGGAAATATACTCATTCCTGCCCTCAAAGCTGGCGGCAAGGTCATTGAGTATTGTTGCAAAGTTTGTCATGCAGACGGCAACCTCTTTTTCCATAAGGGCGTTGGCGATACAGGCGGCAAGGTAGCTTTTTCCTGTCCCCACGCCGCCCCAGAACAGGTAGCCGATATTTTCAGCCTGCATGGTTTCCCAGCTCTCAACATAAAAGCGGGCGGTTTCGGTCTGCGGGTTTCTGCCGTTGTCATGCTCAAATGTCCAGTTCCGCATAGCGGGGTCGGTAAAGCCCCGGCGTTTCAAGTCCTCCACTTTTTCAAGGTGCTTCTGTCTGCTTTCGGCGGCTTGCTGCTTTTCACGGGCTGCCCGCTGGCAGTCGCAGTCTGTTGGGTGGCGGTCACGCCCGAAACAAGTCTTTCCCTCTGCAAAGTAGGCTTCTTTGGGCGTATGGCACTTGCCGCAGTATAAAAGCCCGTCCTCGCCTGTGTAGTCCTCCGCTTCGGCGGTAGTGGTTGTAATGTCCGTAATCATAGCTTCAATCTCGTTTTTCATAAGCTCTCGCCCTCCTTGCATGAATAATCGGGTATGCCCTGTTTCGGGGCAGCCTTACCTTTGGCAGCGTCCTCCTGCGCCCACTTGTAAATGGTGGCGGCATGGCTGTGGTACTGCTTCCCGGTGGAAGCGATATGGCAGGAAAGCCGGTCAATATAATACTCCCACTTGTCGGGCAGCTCTGTTTTCAGCCCGGAAAGCTCTGTATCGGTCAGTATCACATTGTTGTATCTGCCATAAGCGGCGGGGGCGGGGTGTCCCGTTTCTCCCTCTCTCTCTTTTTCTATCTCTATCTCTTTCTCTTTCTCTAACTCTATCTCTGGTGGACGAATGTCGGACAAATGTCCGCCTTTTGTCCGGGGCGGTAAAAGTGCCTTGTTTTCCAGCCTTGCAGCCCGTTTTCGCTCGGCTTCGGTAGAGGACTGTCCTATCATCAGTTCAATGTCGGTCATATAAAAAGCCCCGCTGTCAAGCTGCTCCACAAGCCCCAACTGCCGGAAAATTTCTAAAGCCCTCTCAACTGTCCCTATCTGATGGCGGGTCAGTGTCGCTATCATCTGCGCTGTGTAGGGGATATGCTCGTCAAGCTGCAATTTCCCGCCGTTTTTCAGCGATTTTAAGTACAGCTTCAAGAGGATATTGGAATATAAAATCCCGTCTTTCATATCTTCCAGCAGCACAATGGAGTCGCTGTCAAAAAAGTTCTCTTTCAGCTTGAGGTAGTAATACTTGCGGTTATCTGCCATTGTCCCTGTCCTCCTTTTTCCGGCGTTTGGAGTAGTAGTGGGGGCAGAGTATGATAACCGCCCGGAAGCTCTGCTTGCAGCTATGGGTACAGCCCCGGCAGAGGTCGTTGTATGTGATACGGTCGCAGGTGGTATTCCCGACTTTCACTTGCCGCAGGAAAAAAGACCATTCCAGCCGCCGTTTCTTGCTCATTCTTGGCATGGGTGCGCTCCTTTCTGCCGTTTCCGCTGGTGTGGCGGTATCGGCGGTAATTCTGTATCATCTCGGTATCATTTTCGGGGTTTTTCTGCCCTGTAAGCCCGTTAAAAAATCCTTTGGTATTGCAGATAGGGTACGGGGCAGCCCCCTTGTTCTGTATGGGTTCGGGTACATTTTGGGGTGGTTTTTATCGCTCCTGTTCCTGCCTTTTCACAGGCTTGCGTTCCCGGCGTAAAATCTGGTCGATATTGCCCTTGACCGTCTGTAAGCGGCGGTATTCCTCCCGTTTTGCCCGGTAATCGTTGTAGCCGCTGTTTTTCTCTTGGATAAGGCTTTCAATCTCTGCTTGCAGGGCTTTATAGCTTGGCAGCTTGGAAATGCCGTTCTCCCTGAAATAGCGGGCGGCTGCGTCTGCTATGATAAAGTCACTTTCGTGCTTCTGTCGGTAGGCTGCTTTTGCTTTGGCGTTTTTCTGCTGTTTCAGCCCGTCTCGGACAGGGCGGGTCTTGGAATAGGCAAGCGCCTGCCGTTGCAGCTCCTTTTTCCCGTCCAGCGTCTTTTCCACCTGCTTCAGCTCTGTAAGGCTTTCCTGCATGGCGGCATAGGCAGCAGAGCAGGCTTCGTCCAGTTCCTCCGGGGAAGAAAAGCCGTACTGCTGGTAGGCGGTAACGGTAGCCGCCATTTGCTTTAGATTGTGCTTTGCCGCCCAGCGGTCATAGCCCACGCCCTTGCCCTCGGCTCGCTTGGCTTCCCGGTCAACCATGCGCTGCAAGGTGTTGTCTGTCGGGGTGGTTTTTGCGGCGTTTTCCTCCTGCAAGCGTCCCTTTTGGGTATGTGGGTATTCCGGTATGGCTTTGGGCTTTTCGGCGGCTCTGTGGGCGTTCTGTGTAAGCAGGGCAAGGACAGCAGCCTTGTCAAAATCGTCCCCCAGCTTCCGGGCTGTGATAGGCTTTGTCCTGTCCGGCGTGAGGTAGGAAAGCCGCCCCCGGCTCTCCTTGACGGTCACACCCTCCCGCAGCAAAAGAGAAGAAAACTCGTCAAAGCTGGCGGCTTGGGAAAGTGCCTGCCGTATTGTCCGGCGCAGCTTCGCCTTGTCCGTTCCAAACTTGGTGGGCTTGGTGGGCTGTCCGGCGGCTTCTCTGACAGCGTTCTCTTTATCAAGGGCAAGCTGCCCTTTCTTTGCCGCCCAGTATTCCCGTTCCGTTATCCGTTCCTTGCTGCCGTTCAAGAGGTCGATTTGGTAAAGCCCCTCCCGGTGGCACATCTCCATGACTTCACTCTTGAAATATTCCATAGCGGCATTGGTACAGCGGTGCTTGCAGCCCTCCCTTGTGTCAGCGGGTCTGTCCATGTAGGGCAGAAGCGGGACTTCATAAATCCGCAGGGAGTTGATGACGATATGCACATGAATGTTGCCGCTGTGGTTATGCCCGTCCGGGTGGGTGCATACAAGGGCTTGGTGTCCGGGAAAATGCTCTTTACAGAACTGCTCACCCAGCTCCTGCGCCTGGTCTACGGTCAAGCCGTTGTCTGTCCCGTCCCGTGGGTCAAAACTGATGATATAGTGGTGGCTTTTCACATCTTCCCGTTTTTGGTTTTTCTCATAGCGGAGATTGGCTCGCATACAGGCAACGGCGAAATCCTCGCCCCCGCAGTTAAGGGAAGAAATGCGGTAATCCTCCCTCGGTATCAGCCGCCCGTTTTCATCAAGGGTGGGCTTCATGGTAAACTCGTCATGCTCAAATGTGAGGTAGGCTTCCGCTGCGCCATAGTCGGCATTTTTAGAGCTGATATGTTTGAATGTTGCCAACAGCGTCACCCACTTTCTGCAAGACTTCAAACTTTAGGGCAGCAAGGTCGGAAACCGCCGCCCGTACCTCCCCGGCAAGCTGCGGGTAGGGACTGTGCCACTCGTTCAGCGTCCGGGCTATCTGGTTTAAGTTGCCGCCGATCCTGCCGTATTCGGCGGTCAGCTTCCCGACAGCGGCAAGCAGCTCGTCATTGACGGGGGAAACGGTTATGATGGGGCGTATGGCTGCCCCGGTTATGGCTTGCCGGATAAACTCGGCTTGGCTCATGTTGTAAGCAGAAAGCCTTTCCGCAAACTCGGCGTATTCTTCCTCGGTCATGCGTGTCTTGACTACCCGGCTGCGGTGCGGTGTGTTGTATCGTTTCATGGTCGGCAGACCTCCTTTCTGTGCGTGGTGTCCTCTCACTAATAGGAGAAAAACAGGGTGTGAAGCGGAACTGTTTTTGAAAAATCCGAAAATTATTTTGAGGGATTTTTAAGCGGCGCAAGCCGTATAAGCAGGGTTTGGGGAAGGCACTCCCCAACAAGATTCCCGCAGGGGCAAAATGAGCAAAACGCGAATTTTGGCACCTCGGTAGAATCTTGCTCTAAAAAACTGCCGCTTTCCTCGGCGGCTCTGGTTTGCGGATATACTGGCTTGCTCCACCAATATAGCGATTGCGGCGGCGTGTTCTGCCCGCTGTTCACCACTACAACGGTGAAAAAGGTGCGTTTTGGCAAATGCAGCGGAAATTTTTTTGATTTCCCCGTCCTGCTCCCTACAACAATCCGGCGGTGTGGTTTGCCAAAGATTTTTGAAAATAGGCGCAAAAAAAGCAGCAAACCTTTTTCAAGATTTACTGCTTATATGCCGCTGTGATGGGCGGCGGTATTAAATTGTCAGCCGTTTTTCAAATGGAATTTATCTGCAATCGCTTTCTTTTCGCTTTCCAATCCCTTTTCTGTAATCTTCCATAATCCTAACGCAATGATCTGCTATCTTTTGCATTCCGAGTTCTTCAAAAAAAGCAATTTGTATTTTCATCAGTTCTTCGCAAACAGCCAACTTCTGCTCATCCATATTGCTAATAGCAAGCCATGGGAACGCTTTATATTTCTTAGTGTCACCAATGAGAAAATTGTACCCTATCAACTCATTTTCACGGAAAACGAAATAGAATTGTGGACCTGAACCCGGAACTGACTTTTCCATAATTTGTTGCATGGTTTTCACACCGCCGTATGCAGGAAAAAAACCTATTCGCTCAAGAGCATTTAATATGTCAAGCCTTTTATCTGTGGGTATGTCTCTATAATTGATAATCTGTTCCATTTGCTCCACCCCCATTAAAGTTTAATTTGTCAGGCTCTAATTATACAACTTTTCTGCTTAGCGGTCAAAGCGGAACTTCAACAGGCTTTCTATCAGCCGCCCGACGATATGTTCCTGCATATCTGTGTTGATCTGTCCGTCCATTTTCGCACAAGAGCGGATATATCCGGCATAATGGGATAGGACGGCGGCAACAGCTTCCGGGTCGCCCTCGCTTGCCTTAACGATTGTTTCATAGGAAAGTAGCTGGCTCATAGGACAAGCCCTCCAACTCTGCCCGTAGCCGCCGCAAAATCATCTGAATACGCCGCCCGGTTGTGTTGCCTGCCCGTCCATATCTCCGTCCAATCTCCCTATGCGTCAATCGTTGGAAGTAGTATAGGAAAATGATTTCCTGTTCCATCTGTGATAGTGCGGACAGGGCTGCGGCAAGCTCTGGACTTTCCAAAAGCACCATCTGACCGCAGACGAAAAGCGGATAGCTGTTCATGCCGGATTGCTCTGTAAAGTATTTATCTGTGGTGCTGAATGGATAGTGTTTTTCTTCTATCAGATATTCAAGCGAGATTTCCCGCTTGCGGCGGCTGCGTATGCTTCGGGCTGCGTCTATGGCAGCGTGGCGAATAACAGTCTTGCAAAAGGCATCGTGTGTATGCCGAATATGTTCTTGATACTTTTCGTGTTCGGTCATGGAAAATCCCCCTTTCTGAATATGGCAGAGGGCGGCAGCATTTTATGCTGTCGCCCTCTTGGTTACCGAACAGCAAAGACGGGCGGGGCTGTCAACGGCGGCGCATTTGCGCCGTTCATCTTGACTGTTGACAGGCTCGGCTGGGTTTGCTATCTGCTCACGGCAATTCACTCTCATTGATAGGAATTGCTTCAAGTTCCGTATTCAAATTGTTCCAATAAGAGCCAATATCCGCACTTGTGAAATACTTAAAACCGCCTGCTTCTGACTTCAATTCGCCGTTTTTAACTCCATAGCAGGCGTAAATCAAATCGTAGCTTGTTCCATCTGAGAGGTTAAATCTAAAGCTGGTCACATCTGCTCCAGCAGTTTCCTCAGTTGTTTTGTCTTTTAGGGATAAGCCCTTGAACTTATCATACAGGGTCTTTATATCATTTTCAGCAACAACTACTTTCTTTTCTGCTGATGCAGGCACTCCGTCATAGTGGTACATTTCAACGCTTTCGACATCTTCAACCTCAAATGGGAAGTCGATTTTGACAGGCTCATAAGCAATGTTTATAGGTAACAGAAAGAGAGCTGTAAAAATTGCAATGATACAAAGAGTGATGGAAACGAGAACAGCAATAGTTATCTTTTTTCTGCCCCTCTGCTTTTCTTTTGCCTCATGGCGCATAATAACGCTTTCGCTTTCTTCGTGAAGAACATCTTCGCTCGTGTGAGAAAGCAATTTCTGATAAATTGCGTTACAGTCAGCACAGGCGTTCAAATGCTCTTTTACCATCTCTGCGCTTGCTTCGCTGCAAGCACCGTCAACATACAGCGGAAGAATATCTCGAACAATATCGCATTGTTTACTCATGCTTTTCATCCATCCTTTCTTGAATTTTTAGCTTTGCACGATGATAAGTAACTCTCGCCCATGATTCTGTTTTTCCAAAAATTGCAGCGATTTGTGAAAAAGATAGTTCCCCGAATACGCGAAGCTGAAAGACTTCTTTGTATGGTTCTTCCAAACGGTGAAGAACGAGGTGTATGCGGAACGCCATGTCAGAATCTGTAACTGAGTTCTCAACATTTTCATTTGATGGCAAGTCATTGATTTCACTCACATCAGCTACTCGCTGACGGCTTCGCATTTCATCATGGTAAAGATTTTTTGCTATGGAGCAGAGCCATGTCAATTCATCTGACTTACCTTTGAATTGTGATGTTGTAGAAACAGCCTTATAGAATGTGTTCTGCGTGATTTCCTCTGCTATCTCACGATTTTTAGCAAGAGAAATAGTATACGAGTATACCTGTAAATAGTAGGCTTTATAGAGCTTTTCATAGTCCATACTTGTCATCACCTCCTTCAGCTTCATAGGTTAGACGGAGAAATCGGAATTTCGTTACAAAGAAGTTTGAAATTTTTATACCTTTACGCTACTCTTGCTTTCTGCGGACTATTGGTAGACGCGCATTAACGGCAAGCAAAGAGATTGCTGTGTCAGCTTGATATGTTCAAATGCTAATTAAGTATAGCATACAGCTATGAATTTTTCTATTGCGTTCCCCTGACTTCGGAATAGTGGCAGGGCTGGCTATCCATGTCTTGTGCTTCTCTACCGTACATGAGCATTGGCGCCGGGGTTGTCGTTGCCGTAACCTTCCAGCAGGTTGATAACGCCCCAGATACCGAGACCGGCACCGAGCGCGATAACGAGGGTCTGAAGAACGGTGATTGCCTGTTCAAAAAATGCCATATAGTTTGTTAGCCGGAATCTGATTAAAAAATAGGTTTGTCATGTTTCATAGGCATACAAAAGCCGGAACAATCTGCCGCCCGGTTTCCGGGGGCATGATTCCGGCTGTCCTCCTTTTTCATTATTTTTTCTCGCGATTGTCCGCTTTGTACGCCAATGGCCCATAGAGGGCAAGTGCGGCGAATAGATAAGATCACTCCCTTCTAAAGCGGAACGAAATTAAGCGCCCTTTGTGTCTACTTCATATACATCGCAGACCTCATTGGGCTTGAGTTTCAGCCTTGCAGACAAGAATGCTTCAATGTCAAAAGCGTTCTTATCATCCGCGTCGGCAGTGTACTTGAAATTGGGGTGCTTGGTGATGTCGTACTTATCCGAAAGGAAAGGACGCACACCGCGCAGCTGGAGGATACACTTGCCTCCATCCATAACAGCAAGCTCATCCTGGCTCATCAGCTCTTTCCCCAATTTTTGATAGTTGAGTGAATGGGAGGTTTCCCTCCCACGGCTCTCTCCGGTGTTGTAGGTGTCGATGGTTTCCTTTCCCAGCACGGCAGCCAACTCTTTGAGGGTAGTCGGCTCTTTACCGCCCAGGAAGATGGATGTATCCATGTTACCGATGATGGTATCTGCGTTATCCTTATAGATCGCCTTGAGCTGACTCTGTGCCTGCAACACCAGACAGGCAGAGATCTCACGGCTTCGGATGGTGGCCACCAGCTTTTCCAGTTTCGGAATCTGCCCGATGTTAGCACACTCATCAATCAAACAGCGCACATGAACCGGAAGCCTGCCGCCATACACATCGTCGGCTTTTTCGCAGAGCAGATTGAAAAGCTGGGTATAACACATGGAGATCAGGAAGTTAAAGCTGTCATCCGTATCACTCATAATGAGGAACAGAGCAGTTTTCCTGTCTCCCAGAGTATCCAGCTCCAGCTCATCATAAGCCGTGACCTCACGCAACTCTGCAATGTCGAACACGGCAAGGCGAGCGCCGCAGGAAATCAAAATCGACTTGGCTGTTTTTCCAGCGGCCAGCTTATATTTCTTATACTGGCGCACCGCAAAGTGGTTTGGCTTCTCGGCTTCCAGTGCATCAAACATCAGGTCTACGGGGTTTTTGAACTCCTCGTCATCCTCACGGACTTCCATGGCGTTGATGAACTCAATGAGGGTGGAGAAGTTTTGTTCCTCCACCGGAGCCTCATAATGGATATAGCCAATAAGCGCGCAGTACAACAAGGTTTCTGCTTTTACCCAGAAATCGTCTCCGGCCTTGCCTTCGCCTTTGGTATTGGCGATCAGCGTTGTTACCAGCTTCAAGATGTCCTTTTCGCTATGGATATAGGCGAAAGGGTTATAGTGCATGGACTTCTTGAAGTTGATGGTATTTAGGACCTTGATTCGGTACGGCTCATAAATGACCTTGCCGTGCTTATCCTTCATAGGCTTTCCGTCTTTCCCCAGCTTGGGCGCACCCCTTTGGAGCATTTTTCCGCACTCCACCAGAATTGTTCCCTTCGGGTCCGTCACAACATAGGAGCTGTGCATCTGCATTAGGTTGGGTTTCAGCCAGAAGCGGGTCTTACCGGAACCGGAGCCGCCAATCACCAGTACATTTTTGTTTCTGGCAGTCTTGGGGTCCTTGGGGCGGCTGTTCATGGTCAGGCTCTCCGTTTTCGTCAGAATCACATTGTTCTGAAATACAGGATCAACGTAAGGTGCAATATCCTCACGGGTTCCCCAGCGGGCCGAACCATATTCCAAACCATGTCGATATTTCTTGGCGTTCTTGCTTTTAAGATACACCGCCAGCCTCAGACTGCCTCCACAACACAGCCCTACCAACAAGTCCAATGGATGCAGGCTTGGCCAGAAACTTTCCAGCGCCCCAGGCAGAACCGCAATCAGCGAAAGAAACTTTTCTGAAGCATCCGCCCCTTGTGCCATTCGCCATGCCTCTCCAAAATTGGTAGCAAACAGTCCCATCAGGATATACGGCATATTCAGCAAAATGAGCTTTTTGATGTCCAATGTCTTTTTCATCGTTCCAGCTCCTTTCGCTTGGTGCGATCCACCACAGCATTTTTAACCATCTCTTTGAACTGGTTAAGTTTTGCCAGTGCGGACGAGCGCTCTGTTTTCGTTGCCTTTTTGACCTTTTTGTTGGTGTACTCTGTAAAAGCTGCTGTCAGAGCATCTGCATCACGGCCTTTGAAAAAAATTAGGTACTTTGGCGGAGAACTGCTGCGGTCCTTTTTCACCGCATAATCCACACCATATTTCCGGGCGATTTTCTCAAACTCCTTGATAGAGGGGTCTGTGATCTCAATGTTGGATATTCCCTGATTCTGCCCGACAAGCTGCTTCACAGTCTGTTTTCCATGCGGAACAACCGGCGCATCACGGCTTCTCTGTTTTTCCAGCTTCTTTTCCTTGCGATGTGCCATGTACTTGCTTATGGCAGCCTTAAACATTCTGCCGGTAAACTTTGTTCCACTGACAACCAGCGTCAAAGTTCTGTTTTCCACTTCTTCCTGCATTTTCTCGCCTCCTTTCCACGAAGTTTGCAGGGAATCTCTTTTTTTGCTAAGGCGGAACCACCAGCCGCCGCAGAAGATAACGCTTCATACCGCCCTCCTTAGCGTAACTGGTCAGAACGGTCATAGTGCAGATTGCCCTGACGTACCTTTGCGTGGCTCAAAATCTTAATCTGCCCCTTTTCCTGACTATCCAGTGCTTTTTCATAACCGGTATCCGACAGGAACAGGCGGGTTCGTTCGCCTTTCCAGCCAACAGGGGAATCGTTCGTCAGCACATCAAAAATAATCATGTGCCGGGTGTCCTCCGCAAAACGCTGGAGATCCATATATCCATGACCGTGATAATTCTGCGCTCCTGCCTTTGCCCGCATTTCTTCCATCAGCTGCCCTATGGTCTTTCCCTCAGACATCATGCTTGCTCCTTTCTCCCGGCAGTTCCGGGCAATAAAAAAGCGACCATTTACCAGCCGCCATACAGATCGTGATTTACTTGTGAGGTGTAATGATTGCTTATCGTGGTCGGTGCATTGAACAGAACGGTCAGAAGATACTGCTTCATGTTACGAATTTCCGTGGTGTTCTTCTGTAAACAGTCCATGACAAACTCAATGTGCGAGTTATCCAGCTTCAAGAATCTGGAACGAACGATTTCATGCGGAAAATCACTTCCTGCAATACGGGTGGTCTTTCGCTTTGCACAGACCGTTTCCACGATTAGCTCCACAATCTCATCCAAATCCTCCCGATAAGTTTCATACTGCTGACACAGGTATTCATACCCGATATTCTCCTGAATCAATTCCCGATAACTCTCTATCTCTGTGAGTGACATCGCATCCCTTCCTTTCCGTTCCGGCAGACAATCTGCCGCGCAATCCCGGAAGGGAATGGAATCGGTACTTGATCCATAAATATTTTGTTTTTGAGTATTTGATTTCTCTATATTTAATTCTGCGGGCTTTTCCGTATCCGGTTTATCCATATACGGGTTTTCCGTATCTGGTGAATCCGTATCCGGTTTTCTAAGCTGTGGCTGCTCGTATATGACATACTCTGTATCGCTGATGCGTCCCTGCCGGTCACGCAGCTTGTGCCGCACAATGTAACCGGCAGCCTCCAATTCCCGCAACGCAGCGCCTATGGCATCCACGCCCTCCTTACAGATCTTTGCAAGACCACGGGTGGTGTAATTCCAGTCCTCTGGCAAAGATAACATCATGGAAAGCAGTCCCTTGGCTTTTAACGACAGGTTTGCATTTCGTAAATGATGATTGCTCATCACGGTATAATCACGGGTCCGTTCAATGCGAAAAACGGCCATCGACCTCACTCCTTCCGAATTTTGGGTACAAAAAAACCGCAATCCTCATTCCAAAGAATTGCGGTGTTCAACACTTTTCAAATTTTCTTGCATAGAACCAAAACAGCGGCTTTCGAGGACGCGCCTCTGTAAATGGCTCCTCCTGGGCGAAAGGAAGTGTTTGCATCACTCGGTCAATATCCGTTGATTCCATGTCATGCTGAGATTTGCAATCTTCCCGGATTGCTTCTTGAATTTCCTTTACCGTACACATAGTCATTCCTTTCCTTTCGTTGTATGGGTTTATGAGCGGCGGCGTTTTCCCGGTTTGAAATCGAGGATATGTCCCTCAATCACACGAGCGTAACGCTTAATCTTGATCTCCCGGCGCTGCTGGCTTTGCAGGGCGGCCTGATACCCGTCCTCAGTCAAAAACAGCCGCATTTCCTCTCCGGGGCTGCCGTAAGCTGTGCTGGGATGCAGGACGGAAAACTCAATCATCCAGCGGGTGTTATCCCAAAACCTCTCTACGGCGAGAATGTTGTGTCCTTTCAGCTCACGGGCTGAAATATCTTTCATAGGCGGCTCCTTTCATCGCTCCTGGTCTCTCTGACGTTTACGCTGCCATTGTTCCAATAGCTTGATAATGGTCTCCTGCATCCGCTGGGGCGTATAGCTTTTAGGAAAATACTTCCGCAAGGTGTCAGCGGTAAATGTCACTCGGTCCAGATCGCTTTTCTTTTCCTCACCCATGATGACACGCATCATATCGAGGGTCAGATGCCCCTCCTGACTGTATTTTTTAAGCCGCTGGGCTTGAGAAAGAGAAGGGGTAGCCTGTTCGCTGTCCATCGCGTCCAACAGGTCTACCTGTTCCTCCTTTTTGAGAAAGGACAGCTCATAGGCGGGATTTAAGGCAATTTTCTTTTCATCCACCATGTCCAGCAGTTCAGGAATCAGCTCTGTCAGACGGATATAGCGAAAAACCTGGTTTTTACTCTGACCTACTTGCTCTGCCAAAATCTCACTGGACTTCTTGCCCTCTAACTTGTTCCCAACTTGGGAACAAGTTAAATCAACTCGCTCTCCCTGATGTTTCATAGCATCCAGTTTCATTTTATAAGCAAATGCTCTTTCACTGGGGAGGAGACTTTCTCGTTGCAGATTGCTGTCAACCATAATAATTGTGGCTGCATCATCGTCCAGATCACGGACAATTACCGGCATGGTCTCTTTTTCTGCCAGTTCACTTGCTCTGTGCCGTCTGTGTCCGGCCACCAGTTCATAACCGCCCTCCGGGTCCGGTCGAGCAATCGCCGGAACCAGAACGCCATACTGCTTGATACTGTCGGCGGTCTCCATCATGGCTTCGTCATCCTTGACTTTGAATGGGTGGTTCCTAAAGGGATGCAGTTCAGACAATGGAATTTCCTGAATCTTTTCCAGCTTTGCATCCTGGCGGCCTTCTTCGGTGGAGAACAGATCATCTACCGAGGCCAGCTCTATTTTTTTCGCGCTGCTTTTCAAGTTTCAACACCTCCTTCGTCAGATTTCGATACCCCTCTGCCACCTTGCCGCCAGGGTCATGGGCGAAAATACTTTTTCCCTCTGCGCTGATTTCCTTTGCACGGACAGAGTGTGGAATCTCCGTTCCAAAGATTTTTATTTTACTTCCATAGGTGTCCCGCAGCAAAGCAGCAATCTCTTTTGCAAAGTTGGTGCGGTTATCCACCATCGTCAGCAGGATACCGTCAATCTGGAGCTTTGGATTGATCTGCCGTTTCACCTTACTGACCGTAGATAGAAGCTGTTCCAGCCCTTTGGCGGGCAGATACTCTGCCTGAACGGGAATGATAATCCTGTTCGCAGCCGCCAGCGCATTGACCGTAAGCATCCCCAACGAGGGCTGACAGTCAATCAGGATATGGGAATATTGTCCCTTCAGTGTGTCCAGATATTGCCGTAAAATCGTTTCACGGCTCATGGCGTTTACCAGAGAAACCTCCATACCGGAAAGCTGAATATCCGCAGGCATCAGGTCAACGCCTTCTGCATGATGCAGAATACCTTCTCCGGGGCGTATAGGCTGATCCATCAGAATTTTGCCCATTGCATCCGACAGTGTAAATGGCAGCTTGTCTGGTTGCGGATTTCCCAAGCTGATTGTCAGGCTTCCTTGCGGGTCCCCGTCGATCAGAAGCACTTTCTTTCCGGCCTGTGCCAGACCTATTCCCAAGTTCGCACAGGTTGTTGTTTTGCCAACGCCGCCTTTCTGGTTGGCGATGGCGATGATTTGTGTGTTCATGACTTCACCTCATTTCTGATTGTTGCTGTTGTTTCTGGAAATAGAAAAAGCCGCCACTTCAAAATTAACAGTGAAGTGACGGCTCTTTCTATCGCCGGAATACGAGTTTCTGAAATGAAAAAAGCACCCAGCATTTATACTGTGTGCTACATCAAATTCATATTCAATTATTCAAATTAGCTCAAACTATGCCAAACTGCCACAGCCAAAAAACGAGGGGAAGGAGGGCTGAAAAGCACCCCAAAAATCGGCTCTCGGTTAACCACTTTGGGAACCACTTTCCCCTCTTTTTGCCCTCTTTTTAGCCAGTTAACCACTTGCGGACCACTAAAAATTGGATGAAACCGGCTCTCGTTTTGCCAAATTTGGTCAAACCATATCAGCCCGTTTAGATATAGCAAAAGCCCGGAAAACCTTGATTTTCCGGGCTTTTTGAACCATTTTGATATAGTCTGAGCAGTCGATTATCGCTTGCTGAACTGCGGAGCGCGACGAGCTGCTTTGAGACCGTACTTCTTACGTTCTTTCATACGTGGGTCACGTGTTAAGTATCCAGCTTTCTTAAGAACTGGTCTGTACTCAGCATCAGCCTCAAGAAGTGCTCTAGAGATACCATGACGGATAGCTCCAGCCTGTCCTGTGTATCCACCACCGTGAACGTTAACGATTACGTCAAATTTATCAACTGTTCCTGTAGCAACGAGTGGCTGACGAACAACTACTTTCAGTGTCTCCAGTCCTAAATACTCGTCGATATCTCTTTTATTAATTGTAATTTTTCCTGTTCCAGGTACAAGGTAAACTCTTGCGATAGATTTTTTTCTTCTTCCTGTTCCATAATATTTTGTATTAGCACTGTAATGTCCTCCTTTCAACCTCTCATTAAAATGTCAATACTTCTGGTTTCTGAGCCTGCTGTTTGTGCTCTGGTCCAGCATATACGTGAAGTTTCTTAATCATGTCTCTTCCCATAGGTCCTTTTGGAAGCATTCCTTTAACAGCGAGTTCGATAACTTTTTCAGGTTTCTTAGCCATCATCTCTGCTAATGTAGTCTCTTTCATTCCTCCTACATAATCAGAGTGGTTGTAATAGATTTTCTGCTGAAGTTTCTTTCCTGAAACTTTAACTTTCTCTGCATTAACAACTACTACATAATCACCTGTATCAACGTGTGGTGTGTATTCTGGTTTGTTTTTACCTCTTAACACTTTTGCGATTTCTGAAGCCATACGTCCTAATGTCTGACCTTCAGCGTCAACCACATACCATTTTCTTTCAATCTTGTCTGGGTTAGCCATATAAGTTTTCATGGGTATTCCTCCTACTAATAATCATCATATAACATCGTTTTTTTACTTTTTTTATATGAAATCAGCCTACTCCGGGGCTTTGGTGTATGCTGTTTCTCCTTTTTTCATGCTGTACTATTATATTATGTAAAACCTTGCTTGTCAATATATATTTTTTATTTTCTTACCCTTATTCACGACAAACGTTACTGTTCACAGTACCTGTGACCAGCAACGCTTTCTCCTATTCTCACTACCTGAATAACAATTTTTCTTCATCTAATATATTCCAATATCGTTTCAAGTTCTCATCTGAGTGCTCTAACTCTCTTGAATATCGATACGCAATACTGCACACATCTTCCAGATCAAGCTGCTTTTCATTTTTCAGCCAGGTTGCCGCCATCAAATTCCAGATAACACTGACTGCTGCCACCGCCATCTCTGCATTTACCAAAATGCGTTCATCATAAACAGCTCCACAAAAATATGTGTAAATAAAATACACCATCAATTGTTCGCACTGAATGTTCCAGTCCCACTGATACTCTGTCTGAATCCACTCGCTAAATTCATCCATAATCTCTGCATACACACCTTCACCTTTTCCAAACAGACGGACTTGTGCCTCTTGAAGAAGCATATCCCATTCTTCTTTCAAAAGCTCCAATTGATATAAATCTTCTATCATTCTATGTGCAAACTGATATTGTGCTTTTATATTTTTTCTATATCTATCAACTTTTCTGCCAGCCGATGAAAAATATGCCTGCTTGCGATAATTTTCAATTACATCTCCGCAGCCGAACAACTCATCTGCATCAATGCGATTCTGTATATCATAAGCCATCCCAAGGCATAAAACGATTCTATTTTCAATCGGCAATTTCCGATTCTGCAGCAACTCGATCATCAGCTCTCTGGCATCCACTAGCTGGGAATAGAGAAATGGTGAAAAATCGTCCCATTCTTCCTCTTCTTCTGTTTCACGATATTGAAATTTCACTTTTTCTTTTCTTGAAAGCAGCAGCTTTGCGACTTCCGGACAGGAAAGTGACAGGGATGCCTCTCTTACATTTTCAAATTCTTCCATATGTCTTGGATACTGTCTGCATGTTCTGCATAAGCTTTTTTCTCCAAGATTCAAATACATATCGCACAAATTTTCTTCTGTTAAAAAAGCACATCTTTTTTCTTTATCTTGTTTAAATGTTTTTTGAAGCCAGTGTATGGAATGGTGAAGTTTCTTTTTGTACGCACTTTTTTCGCCTCGATATTTTTTCATCGATGCAGAATCAATTACAATCTGCCAGCCGGCACAGCAAGTATCTTCGCATTGTTCCGCTGTACATGTAAATTCTTTATAATAATCCGGTCTTGTATATAACATTTTATCCTAACCTCTATGTTATCCTCTGTTGAAAAATGTTCTTCTTCGAACATCAAATCTCCGTTCATTTCCCTGCATTATTGCAGCTCGTACACTCCATATTCCGTCTCTACACACGATGTTTCAAAAAATGTTTTTGCCGCCTCTACAAGATATCCTGTATCTTTTATTCCCGCAGTCTCATATGGTGAATGCATTGCCAGCTGTGGAAGTCCGATATCAACACTGTTCACAGCCACCTGATTACCGGAAATATTTCCAAGCGTAGAACCTCCCAGTATATCTGAACGATTATGGAAAACCTGTGTCGGAACATTTGCCTTTTCACAGATTTGTTTAAATACCGCAAATGCCATTCCGTCTGTTGTATATTTTTGATTTGCACTGATTTTAATCACAACACCTTCATTTAACAACGGACGGTTTGTCGGGCAGGCTTTATCTGCATAATTTGGATGTACGGCATGTGCATTATCTGCTGACACCATAAAACTTGATGCAAGTAATCTGTGGTAGTCGCTGTCATTTCCTTCCAGGCTCTCATTGATTCTATACAACGTATCATATAAAAATGTAGAGGCTGCTCCTTGCTTTGTTTCGCTTCCGACTTCTTCATTATCATAGACACAATGAACCGGTATACTGTTCTTTGTCTCTGCCTGCAAAAATCCTTTTAACGAAGCAAATGCACACTGTAAGTCATCCAGTCGTCCAATTGATAAAAATTCCTGGTTTGCACCCCATATACTTCCGTTTTGGCGGTTGTACAAATACAAATCATTGCCTATGATTTGCTCTTTTTCTACCCCTGCTTCATCCGCGATCATCTGTGCAAATTCACCCTCTTCACCTGACATTGAAAACAATGGCAGCATATCTTTCTGTACATTATATTGATAGTTGTTATTTGCATCACGATTCATATGAATTGCGAGATTTGGAATCATCAAAAGATCGCGGTCTATAGAAACCAGCTTGCTCTCAAGCCTATTTCCTTCCTTTATGATTACTCGGCCGGCAACCGACAGCGGTCTGTCAAACCATGGTGCACAGAGCATCCCGCCATATTTTTCTACGTTCAATTTCACATATGCCTGTTCCACCTTCATTTCCGGATTTTCTTTAATACGAAATGTTGGTGAATCGCTATGGCTTGCCATAATCTGAAATCCCTGTGGTTTTGTTTCTGGTATGCGAAATGCAATGATTGCTGAGCCATTTCGAATTACATAATATTTTTCTTTGCTCTGTAATTCCCATTTTTTTCCTTCCAGCAATTGCTGATAGCCTTCCTTATCCAATCTGTTTTTCATCTGTTCCACAGCATGAAATGCAGTTGGACTTTTTTCTATAAAATCAAATAATTCTTTTGTTATCTTAATATCTTTTTCGTTTACTGTTTTCATTTTTTCTTTAAAATTGCCCTTCTATTAATTATAATGTTTCCTTTATGTCTAACTATTCCGAAATCTTAAACACCTTTTTTCTTACAAATATCTTCGAGACAACATTTATCACAATATGGTTTTGTTCGTGCTGTGCAGACTTCCCTCCCATGATATACGAGTCTGTGACAGAAATCGCTTCCTTCTTCCGGCGGATGATTTTCCATAATGCCATCTCTACTTTCTTTGGTTCCTTTATGCCGTCAACTAATCCAATACGATTTGTCAGACGAATGCAATGTGTGTCTGTCACAATTGCCGGTTTTCCGTACACATCTCCCATGATCAGATTTGCACTTTTTCTTCCAACTCCCGGAAGTTTCAACAGTTCATCAAAATCATCCGGGACTTTTCCACCATATTCTTCTTTTATCATCTTCATGCAGGCACTAATATCTCTTGCCTTACTCTTTCCAAGACCACACGGACGCACTATCGCTTCAATGTCCTCTACATCCGCCTCCGCCAATGCATTTACACTTGGATATTTTTCAAACAATCCTTCCACAACCACATTTACTCTTGCATCCGTACATTGTGCAGCCAGGCGCACACTAACAAGTAGTTTCCATGCATCATCATAATCCAATGTACACCCTGCATCCGGATATTCTTTTTTTAAACGTGCGATTACCTCTGCCGCCAATTCTTTTTTTCTCACTTCAATACCCGCCTTTTCTCTTTATCACGTATCACTTTTTACCACTCTGTTTATTTCTTTCTTCATTTTCTGTTTTCTTACGCAATAATGCCATAAGACCAACTGCAACTGCGAGTGATACACAGCTTACCACTGTCTTTCTTCTCTCTTTTTTTTCTTCCAGAGCTTTCTTTTCTGCTTCTTCCTGCTCCTTCTGACGTTTTGCCGCTTCCAGAGCTTCCTGTTTCTCCCGTTCCTGTTCTTCCCGGTATTCTCTGATTTCCTCAAATGGCTCTGATGTTGCAGTTTCTTCCATCAAATCACATATCAGCTGTTGCCCTTCCTGATTTGGATGAAGTCCATCTGACTGCACTTTTTCTCCTATACCGGAATCCAACAGCTCCACTACCTTATAATCATAATCATCAGCGTAAGATACAATAATATCATTCATCTTTGAAATCAGACCTTCAACAATACTGTTCAATGTTCCGGGAAGCTCCATGCTTTCTACCGGATTGTAGATTGTTGTAACTATCATCTCGCTATTTGCCGGTCGCATCGAATCAATATTTTCCATTGTAAGCTTCCAATCGTCTTCAAATGAGGTGTAATCCCAATTGCTGATTGCGCTGACTACTTTCACAAGCAGCAGAGGATTTGCCTTAATCCCGTCTTGCAACGCCGCTAAGGCCTGATTTGCCGTTGAAAACTTGGTATTATTGTTCAAAATTTCTTTTGATACCTTTTTAAACTGATTCATAAGATCATTTGCCCCAATCGTCACCGTCACAAAATCAGCTTTTTGTAAAGACTCCTGCACTTGTTTTCTTTTCAAAATAACAGAATTCAGCTTCGTTGTTGTCAATCCGTTCTTTGTGTCTTTTGACAGCTCAACATCTTCTCCCGCCATTTCTTCCAAATCATGTGCAATCAATTGCGGGTAACTAATAATCTCTGATTCTGGATCTGCACTATATCCATTTGAAATACTGTCTCCCAAAGCGACATACTCTAAAATACCATCATCCTGTATTTCACCATCCTGCATTTCAACTGCTTCTGATTCTTCCGCCACCGCACAAATCGGTGTAGCGATACTGTCCAGCATAGCTGCCGCCATTACTATTCCTAATATTCTTCCTGTTCTCCACTTATGTTGTCTCATTTTTTACACTTCATTTCTTTACGCATAAACATATTGCTGCTTTATATTTTGTTCCTTTTTTATCTGTTATTTCCAACTCTTGAAAATCATATTCTTCTTTATTTATATGTTGTCTTATCTCAACATGTTCTCCTAATTGAAAGCAAAACGAATCCAATGGCAACTTCATTCCAAGACCTGTCACTTTCATAAAACTTTCTTTTAATGTCCACAAACGATAAAATTCTTCACATCGTTTATGTTCATCCTCTATTTTCATCAAATGCTCATATTCTTCCGGACAAAAAAAGCGTTCCGCCAATTTTTCTTGCGGTTTCCCGATTTCTTCGATATCACACCCTACTTCCCGGTCTGAAAATACTGCAAAAACCATATTTCCGGAATGTGATAAATTAAAATGAATCTCCGGATATTCTTCCAGATAGGGCTTTCCATTCTCTCCTGTTTTAATTTTTACATCACACTCGCAAATATTATATTCTCGCAGCCCCCGTTCCAGCAAAACGCCTGCCCCCAGAGATAATCTTTTCGCATTGTCTACCCGATATGCATCGATTTTCTTTTGCCTGCCCTTTGAAAGCATCGCATAATGTTTCTGAAAGCACTGCGGATCTTCGAATTTTGTAACATCCAACTGATATATTTTCACTTGTTTCATTTTCACTTAAATTCCAAGTGTATTTTTCACTTGCTGAAGCCTTTCATAAAATTCTCCATAGAATTCTTCACTCTCATATGCTGTCTGGTAAAACATTTTCAAAACATATAGATTTAAAATTCTTGTATTCTCTTCATCCAAAGTCTGTATTCCTGCTTCACAATCCAGCAAAAACCGGTGCCAGTCTGCTATGTATTTCTCGTATGCTGACAGATTTGGAATCCCCAGCCATTTTTTAATCTTTACTTTGCCGCGATTTTCTTTTTTACATTCATAAATTTGTAAAAAATATTTGAATCCTTCCTCTTCGTAATAGCGGCCCAATGGAAATAATCTGCAAATTCCCGGACGAAATTCATGTACGCTGCAACGTCCTTCGGCATTTAAAAATGCACACGCCTCTGTCTGTCCTGCTAATTTTAAATTAGGCAGAATCATACCATCCACTACATTGAGCTCAATATATTCCTCCATGAGTGCCGCAAAATCCAATCCAATCCCTCTTTGCAGGCGCCAGATATCCATCGGATCTAATACTATGGAAGTTCCCATCCCATGGCAGCATGCCGAACACCCCTGACAGTCAAAGCAGTCTGCTTTTACCATATCATTTGCTGTATATAGTCTTCCGTCTGAAATCTCACTCAACTCAACATTCCGTTTCATGTCTTTCTTCCTTATTCATTCATATTTAAATTTTTCAATGTCTCGATCAATTCCAGATCTGACTGCTGCACTTTAATATTACTTGTCATACTTTTGCCTTCCGGTGTGCGCACTGTCATTTCAATAATCATGCCTTCTTTAACACCTTCTGCTCCAACAGCTTTAAAAAACGGCATTACTCTTGGGTGATTTGCGTTAAATGTTTTTAATGCTGACTGTAATTTCATCATTGTTCCAATATTTCCAAAATTCATGATTTTTTCGCCTTTCTTATTTCAATTTTACAACTCTTTTTCATGCATTTTATTTTGCCCTTTCCTTTAGAAAATGTCAAGCCGAAGCCTTTCACTAAAAAATCATATTTTTTAAATTTTCTCTATATTTTTTATCACTTTTTACCAATTTATGTTATAATAAAAAGGATTTTTACTAGATTTTTAACAACAGGAAGAGGTGTTTTTTATGTGGGCTTATAATGAAACTTTTTATCAAATATATCCGATTGGATTTTGCGGTGCGCCGGTGCATAATGATGGGGTGACTGTTCCGAGGATCAAAAAGATTGGTGAATGGAGCGAATACCTTGAGACATTAGGTATCGGTTCTATTATTTTAAATCCTATATTTGAATCTGATAACCATGGTTATGATACTCGCGACTTTAAGAAAATAGACTGTCGTCTCGGAACAAACGATGATTTTAAAGAAGTTTGTCAGACACTTCATGAGCATCATGTAAAGATTATGCTGGATGGCGTATTTAACCATGTCGGACGCGGCTTCTGGGCATTTCAGGATGTACAGGAGAAAAAATGGGATTCTCCTTATAAAGACTGGTTCCACATCAGCTTTGACGGAAACAGCTGTTATAATGATGGCTTCTGGTATGAAGGATGGGAAGGACATTTTGAACTGGTAAAATTAAACTTACAGAATCCTGCAGTCGTAGATTATCTGTTAGACTGTGTTCGTTTCTGGATTGAAGAATTCGATATTGACGGACTACGTCTCGATGTTGCTTATAGTCTGGATCACAATTTCATGCGTCGTTTGCGCCATTTCTGTGAAGAATTAAAACCGGGATTTGCATTGATTGGAGAAGTACTCTTTGGTGATTACAATATTATTGTAAATGATGAAATGCTTCACAGTTGCACAAACTATGAATGTTATAAAGGCATTTACTCTAGTTTTAACAGCATGAACATGTTTGAGATTGCACATTCACTGAACCGTCAGTACGGCCCTGAGCAGTGGTGTATTTATCGAGGAAAGCATCTTATGAACTTTGTTGACAACCACGATGTTACTCGTATTGCCAGCATTCTCACAAACAAGAATCATTTACCACTGACTTATGGTATTTTATTTGGTATGCCTGGCATTCCATGTATCTACTATGGAAGTGAATGGGGCGAAGAAGGTGTCAAAGCCCCGGATAATGATTATGCACTTCGTCCATGTTTCGATGCTCCGAAACCAAATGAATTGACTGAGCTTATCGAAAAGCTCATTGTAATCCGCCGTGAAAGCGATGCACTTTGTAATGGTGGATACCGCAATGTCGTTCTTACAAATCACCAGCTTGTCTTTGAACGCCGCAGCGACAGCGAACGGGTTCTTGTTGCGATCAACGCCGGGGATTGTGATTTCACTGCTGGAAATGGTGAGTTGAATGGCGATTATACTGAATTGATCACAGGTGAAACCGGAAACCTGTCAGGATCACTCAATATGCCGGCTTATAGTATTCAGTATTTGAAGATGAACTAAGGGGAGACCAACGGGGACGGGGAGACCAATGGGGGACGGAGTTTTCTGGCTTTTTGTTAA